>JARGOP010000025.1:0-58301 GCA_029233965.1 Verrucomicrobiales bacterium
CCTCGCTGCACGAGCACGAAAGCGATTGGAAAATCGAGGGAGACCCGATGGAAGGTGCCCTGCTCGCCCTCGCCGGCAAGCTCGGGATCGACTACAAGAGCGAGGGAAAAATCTGGACACGCACCGATGCGATCCCTTTTGACGCACGGCATCGTTTCATGGCGACGCTGAACCATGATCACGAAAACCATGCCTTCATTACCGTCAAAGGCGCACCGGAACAGATCCTTTCGATGTGCACGGAGCAGCGCAGTCTTACGGGTGCTGCCGAGCCCCTCGACGGGGCCTACTGGCAGGAAAAAGCCGGGGCCATCGCCGCGAAGGGGCAGCGCGTTCTCGCGTTCGCGGTCAGGTCGGTTCCACCGGGACATACCGTTCTGGAGTTTTCTGATGTGACCGACAAGCTGATCCTGATCGGACTGGTGGGCCTCATCGATCCACCGCGCCCCGAGGCGGTCGAGGCGATTGCGGAATGCCGCGGTGCCGGCATCCGCGTCAAAATGATCACCGGGGATCACCACGGAACCGCGGCGGCAATCGGCAGGCAGATCGGGCTTCAGAATCCCGACCGGGTTCTCACCGGTGCCGATCTTGATGCGATGGATGAGCCCACGCTGGCGGCCGCGATTCTTGAGACGGATATTTTTGCCCGCACCAGCCCGGAGCACAAACTCAGGCTCGTGATGGCCTTGCAGTCCCACGGCCTGACCGTCGCGATGACGGGCGATGGCGTCAACGATGCCCCTGCGCTGAAGCGGGCCGACGCCGGCATCGCGATGGGTGTAAAAGGCAGCGAAGCGGCCAAGGAAGCGGCTGAACTGGTTCTCGCGGATGACAACTTCGCCTCGATCGTCGCGGCGGTGCGGGAAGGGCGCACCGTCTACGACAACATCAAGAAGGTCATCAGCTGGACCCTGCCGACCAACGCCGGGGAAGCGCTGACCATCGTCATCGCGCTTCTCCTCGGCATGACCTTACCGATCACCGCCGTTCAGATTCTCTGGGTCAACCTCATCACTGCCGTCACCCTCGGGATTGCCCTGGCTTTCGAACCGACCGAAGCGAACACAATGCGCCGCGCGCCGCGACCGAGACATGAGCCGCTTCTGACCGGAGGTCTCGCGTGGCATATTGTGCTGGTATCGACCCTGTTTCTCTGTGGCGTTTTCGGGATCTACACCTATGCGATCGACCGGGGGTATTCCATCGACCTGGCCCGCACCATGGCGATGAACACCCTTGTGGTCATGGAGATCTTCCACCTCTTCTTTATCCGGAACATCTACGGAACGTCGCTTACCTGGGAATTGGTCAGGGGCACGAGAATGATCTGGGCGAC
Organism: Verrucomicrobiales bacterium; assembly: GCA_029233965.1. Lineage (GTDB taxonomy): Bacteria > Verrucomicrobiota > Verrucomicrobiia > Verrucomicrobiales > DEV007 > Arctic95D-9. The sequence goes on from JARGOP010000025.1 coordinate 1,340, forward strand.
TGTCGCCATTGTCACAATTGCCCAGTTCGCGATCACTTATCTGCCGTCTCTCCAGCCCGTCTTCAAAACCGCCCCGGTTCCCTTCTTCGACGGGGTTCTTATCGTCGGCGTCGGCGTGGTCCTGCTCCTGATCATCGAAACCGAAAAACAGATCCGCTTGCGCTTGAGCAGTCCGGGCGGCTGTATGAGTGAAAATCAGGAGTCATGAGGGCTGCGAGACGGAACGAAATACTGCCGGGGATTTGCTTATTCAAACCCAACCCCCTCATCATCGCGCTTCGTGCCTGGTTGGAGGAGGGTTCCCACAACAGAGTTGGGTGCTTCGCTCAAACCAGTCGAGTTTGCGTTCCGCAACTGCGCATGATGATTTGCTGCCGGTCAGCGATTAGATAGCACGCTGCATGCCGGAATCGCCACGATCAATCACTGAACTGAATGATGTCGCCACCCGTCCGGACGACGGAGTGATTCAGGGGCTCAAACGCATCAGCGGCAATATCGTCGTAGCCGGGGCCGGAGGAAAAATGGGGTTTCATCTTTGCCGGATGTTGCGCCGGGGTTTCGACTCCCTCGGAAGCAGCCGCGAAGTGATTGCCGTGTCACGTTTTTCCAACGCATCGACGCGCGACCTCTTCGAGGAAAGTGGCATCCGCACTGTTTCACTCGACCTCACTGATCCGGCCAACGTTGCGAGGATGCCTGAAGCGGTGGCGCTGTTCTTTCTCGCGGGAATCAAGTTCGGAACAAGTGACTCTCCGGAAACTCTGCGCCTCTTCAATGAAACGATGCCGGCACTCGTCGCGGAACGCTATGCCGGAGTCCCGACGGTCGCGTTGTCAACCGGCTGCGTTTACCCTTTCGTCAGGCCTGACCCGGGCGGATCCACGGAAAACGATCCTGCTGACCCGGTAGGTGCCTATGCGATCTCATGCCTGGGACGGGAGGCGGCGTTTATCGATTCCAGCCGCGCCCATGGGACTCCGATCAGCCTGATTCGGCTCAACTATTCGGTCGATCTTCGTTATGGCGTCCTTGTCGATCTCGCGTCGAAGGTGTTTGCGGACGAACCCGTCGATGTCGGGATGGGATACTTCAATTGTGTGTGGCAGGGCGACGCAATTCGTTACACGATTCGCTCGTTAGAGCATGCCGCCGCCGCGCCGGATCCGTTCCTGCTGAATGTCACGGGCGAACAGATCCTTTCCGTTCGCGACGTTGCCGGACGCTTTGCGAAACTCTTCGGGAAGCCGGTGACGATCACGGGAACAGAGGCGGAAACGGCGTGGTTGAATGAGGCGGGAAAATCGCATCGCCTTTTCGGGAAACCTTCCGTCAGTGAGGATACGCTCATTGAGTGGGTCGCCGACTGGATACAGAACAACCGGCCCCTCCTTGGCAAACCGACCCATTTCGAAGTCCGCGATGGCAAGTATTGATAGACACGTGCTCCGCAAGCACCTTCTCACGGGGCAGGTCATCCCGGCGATGCCCCTCGCACTGGATGAAGCCCGGGTCTGGTCGCCGCGCCATCAGCGGGCGCTCGTCCGCTACTATCTGGAGGCCGGGGCCGGAGGTCTGGCGGTCGGCGTTCATTCCACTCAATTCGAAATCCGCGATCCCGATCACGCGCTGTTTGAGCCGGTTCTGGAGTTTTGCAGCCGGGAAATCGAATCGCACCTTTCCGACAGCATAGACTTCGTAAAGATCGCCGGTATTTGCGGCACGACAGAACAGGCGGAACGGGAAGCACGGTTTGCTTCGAACCACGGCTACCACGCCGGGCTTCTCAGTCTCGGGGCGATGCGCGGGGCGGATGATGATGCTCTGATTCTGCATTGCCGACGCATCGCCGAAATCATTCCCCTGATCGGCTTCTACCTCCAACCCTCGATCGGCGGGCGGAGCTACGGCTACCGTTTCTGGCGAAAATTTTCTGAAATTGAGAATGTGGTCGCCATCAAGATCGCTCCCTTCAACCGCTACGCGACCCTCGACGTCGTGCGAGCTGTCGCAGACAGCGGCCGCGCAGACATCGCTCTCTACACGGGGAACGATGACAACATCATCCACGATTTACTGACACCCTTTCCGTTCGGAGATTCCCCGATCCGCATCAAAGGAGGATTACTCGGTCAGTGGGCGATCGGCACGAAAAGAGCGACCGCTTTGCTGGAAAAGATAAAGAACGCGAGCGAAGAAGCCTCCGTTTCCAGCGGGGACGCCTCCGCGTGGGCGGAGAGGAACGCTGCCCTTACCGATCTCAACAGCGCCATTTTCGACCCGGCCAACAATTTCGTCGGCTGCCTCTCCGGAATCAATGAGATGCTGCGACGGGATGGCCTGCTCCCCTCGCGGCGGTGCCTCGAGCCGTCGGAGAATCTCTCGGCGGGACAGGCAGAGGAACTGGATCGCGTTTCCGCCGCTTATCCGGAATGGCTGGACACGGACTTCATCCGCGAAAATATCGAGAGGTGGTTGGCCGGTTAAGTTCCGTTCGCTTCCCGCCATTCCTGAAGAGGTGTCAGGCTGGACCAATCGGGTTGAGTGACCGTTCCGAATGCCCCGGTCTGGACGGAGCCGGTGTTGATCTGACCGTCCACGATTCGCAGGAAATACTCGCCGTCCCTCTCGACGTAGAGATCACGATGCTTTTCGGCAACGGCCCGTTTCTCTTCCTCATTGAGGTGGGAAAGACCGAAGGCGTAGTGGTGGCCGTTCCGCTCACAATTGTCGATGCCGAGAACTCCGAGCGCCGCAAAATCCTGGTGCAAGGGGACGAGGCTCATGTTGGACAGATCTTCCCCGCTGAGAAAAATATCGCGATCCGCCTCCCTGCTCCAATGATCGATCAATGCGTAGTTCAGGAGCGACTTGAAGACCCCTTTGCAGTTCTTATGAGAACAGCCGGAGTAGCCGATCGCAAAGGCTTCGCGGAAGGCGTTGGTCGTGCCGTCCGCCTCATCAATGACCATCGGTTTCTTTGCCCCGATCCGCTGGACCGAATTCGCAGTCGAAGGATCAAGCGTCAGGGCCCGCGTCAGCGGCTGCTCGATGAAGAGCGTATGCTGAAACATGCCCGGCAACTCTTCTTCAAAGCGATCCACGAATTCCTCAAAGCTATGGATGTCCGTATAGGCCTCGTTCCCGTCGAGCGTGATGACAGGTTGATCAGAATAGACAAGGACGCGGTTCCAGATTGTCCCCAGGCGCTCCAGATCGGCGGGGGCATTTCCGGAGATCTTGATCTTGAAATAACGCAGCCCATCCCGCTCCGCATACTCTTTGAGAGTCTCAGGCTCACCGTCGCCAATTCTCTGATCCTGCGTCCAATCCGAATCATCAATCGGGTCGGAAAGACCGACGGTGTGCCGAATGTAGAAAGTTTCCCCCGGCACAACCGGAAAGAGATCCCCAAACTGGCCGCCTTCTAATTCAGGATGGATAGAACCGGCATTGATCCCGAGTCGATCCTCCCGAACCATCGTCGCGAACGGCTTCTCCTCGACCCGGCAAACCGCATCGATCACGGCACGTTCGAGCAGAGCGGATGCGTAACTCACCATCAAGTCTTCGCAGTCATGGTCTTCCCCATAGGCCGCGACAGCAGAAAATGCGGACTGCCAGAGCGCGAACGGGCTCGCAAAGTTCGAGCCTTTCTCCAAATAGATCTCCTGAGAGTTCTCAACGAGATCAAGAAGCATCGTCAGCTTTTCTTCCGGCGATTTTCCGGGTCGTTTATCGAGCCAGCCGAATGACGGTCGATCACCGGAGCACCCCACGGCGCTCCGCCCGTCCGACGTTTTGACTTGAACGCGAAGAAGCAGGATCGCGCCGGGTCTGCGGTTTGCCGCAGACTTTGCCTTCCCGCCTTCGCTGGACTTGCCGATGCCGAAATTCAGCCGGTCAGGCGGCATTTCCCTGACAAAGAGTTCAGCGGATTCCAGTTGGTAGCTCATCAGTGAATAAGGACTGTATAGGGTGGCGCTCAAAGTCGCCACTCCCGTATTTGCTCCAGCATAGCGCTTCACGGCAGGCTCATGGAGTGAAGCGGGATCGGAGGGCGCGCGTGCCTGACCGGAAGAATGAAGAATCGGCTTCCGGAATCGGGTAACGTTTTCCGATTAGCCTGATATACCCTCGGGGAGGCGTTTGGCCGCCCTGTCCGCCCCCTTGTACGCGCTAATTGCGACCCGTTCGCTAATCCGTTCTAGTAACTACATGATCAGTCGCAGAAAATCTCTCCAGACGATTGCCACCGGCCTTGGTGCAGCCTTTGGATCCTCCCTGTTTCCTGAAATCAGCCGGGCCGCCTCCGCTGCCTCGGGAGGTCCGAAACGCGTCATCTTTTTCCTGCAGAATCAGGGGTTCGAACCGGCGACCTGTATCCCGGCGGGAATGAAGAACAGCGGCTCACTCGCGAAAGCCATTCTGCCCGAGCCCATCTCGGCCCTCGAGCCTTACAAGGAAAAGCTCCACATCATCAGCGGTTTGCACGGCATCCACACGAGCCCTTCCCACAGTGCCTTTTTCGGGGCGCTGGGCGGCTATCGTGGCAGCGACGGCGTCGCGCCGAGCGGTCCCACGATCGATTATGAGTTGAGCAAAGTGCTTCCGGAAACGCTTCTGCCTCATCTTTGCATCGGCATGGATTCAATCGAGAACATGAAGGCCAAGCCCACGGTCGCGAACCTCTCCGCGCGCGGCGCCGGGCAGCCGATCTTCATGCACTCGAACCCGAATCATCTCTATCAGATGCTCTACGGTGGTATCTCCAGTGGGGAGATTCGCAGTCATCACGAGGCCCGTTCCGGCATGCTCGATCGCATCGAGCAAATGGCCTCCGCTGAAGGGAAAGCCCTGCCGCATTCGGACCGGGAGCGATACGGAGAGTTCGTTCAGGGATTCAATGACATGAACGGCCTTCGCGAGCGTCTTGCCGGGGTTTCCGATCACCTCCGCAATTTCGCGCCGGAAGTTGATGACCGTTACACCAATCCCGAATTCGAGACGGACTGGCACGATACCCTTCTCGACCTCGGTGTCTCGGCGCTCAAATCGGGCATCACCAACGTGCTCACGATCGGCTCCGGTCGCGGCGAAATTTTCGGCGCGTGGAAAGGCCTTGGCGTTACGGAGCAGGGCCACAATCTCGGCCACATGGTGCAGGAGGACAATCCAATCTGGATCAAAATCCGGCAGTACAACAGCCGCATGCTCGTGAAGTTGATGGAGGAACTGGAAACTGTTCCCGAAGGCAGCGGCACGATGATGGACAACACCCTCATCGTTTACACGAGCAACAACGCCGACAAGCAGCACACCAACGGGGCGAACTGGCCGGTGATGCTTCTCGGGAACTGCAACGGGGCTTTCAAGACGGGCTGTTTCACGCAGTTGGACGGGACCCGTCCGATCAACGCGCTCTACACTTCAATTCTGAAAACGGCCGGTGTCAACGTGGACCGCTTCAATATGTCCGATAAGATGGCCGCCAAGTACGATTCCGCTACCGGGCCCCTCAAAGAAATTCTGGTATGAGCCGGATCACACTGCTCCTCGCGGTTGCGGCGTTTGCCGTGCCCGGCGCACATTCCCGTGCCGAAGAGATTTACATTCCCGGTGAACCGGTCCACGGGGACTTCGAGAATTTCGCGCAGGTCTTCCTCGATAAGCACTGCCTCGAGTGTCATGATGACATCTCGACCGAAGGCGATCTCAATCTTCTCGATCTCGGCCCGGTCGACGAGACCAATGCCGCGATCTGGAAGTCGCTCTGGGCGCAGGTTGCCCTTCAGGAAATGCCCCCCAAAAAACAGGAGCAACCTGAAGTGATCGAGCGTCTCCAGTTTTCCGACTGGATCGTCAGCGAACTGCAACGCGTCATGGAGGACAAAGGTGGCTTCACCGCCCACCTCGACCCGAAAAAGGCGAACTTCATTGATCACGACCTCCTTTTCAGCCCTCTCCCCGACGGGATTGAGCTCGTGCCGACCGCGTCGCCCGCGCGCATCTGGCGGGTCACGCCTCAGGAGCACATCACGCGGCTCAATGAACTGATCAATACCGAGCCTGCCTTTGACCCGGAAAAACCCGGACTGCGTACCCATGGAGATGTGGTCCCGACCAACCATGGCGGCGAACTGAAACTCTACTTCGGCACCGACCGGATCATCAGCTGGGCGGGTGGAACCGTGGCCTACGCCACCGCTGTGAAGAGCGTCCCTGTGGTCCTCTCCTCGGCCCGGAAATACGGATTTGAGAACTACCCCGATTTCTACACCGTCAACAGTGCCGAGGCGACCCAGATTCTCGACAAGGCGGAGAACATTCTGCGCTACATGGCCTACGGTCCGCTCAGTATCGTCGGCATGCCGGAGCAGATCACGGACGATCCCAAAACCTACGACAAGGTCAAGCCGAAGGGGGACCTCCGCGGACTCCCCACCGCGATCGTCTACAGCACGAAAGTGGTCCGCCCCCTGACCCCCGTCTACGAGCTGATGAAAGAGGGGACGGAGATCACCGACGAGCTTCTTCGTGACGCGGTGAACTACCTCTTCGAGGCGCTGACCTTTCGTCCTCCTTCGGCAAAGGAATCCGGCGACTACGTTAAACTGGTCAAAGACTCCGTCGCCAAGGTGGGCAAAGAGGACGGTGTTTTTATGGGGCTTTCCGCCATCTTCCTTGATCGTGACGCCCTCTTTCGTCCTGAGTTGGTGGAAACAGGGAAGGCTGATGAGTATGGTCGCGTCATGCTGCAGGACTGGGAACTGGGTCTCGCCGTCAACCATGCCCTGCGCTATCTCAAGCCCGACGGGGAACTTACCAAGGCGATCAACGAAGGCCGCATGCGCACCCGGGAGGACGTCGAGCGCGAGGTGACCCGCCTCCTCGCCGATGAAAGCATTCGCAAACCGCGGATCCTTCGATTTTTTCGTGACTACTTTGACCACGACCTCGCCGGCTACATCTGCAAGGACAACCGGGCGCTGGCGGAGACGGGTGTCTCCAACCGGGGCACGGCCCACTACAGTGCCATGTTTGACGCGGCTGCGAGCACGGACCGCCTCATCGAACTGATTCTCGAAGAGGACAAAGACGTCCTCAAGCAGTTGCTCACGACACAGAAAGTCGTGGCTACAAAGGCGGACAGCGTCTACTTCGGGAGAAAGCTTACGAAGGAGGAAAGCGAGGCGGCCACGGCGGCGAAGAAGACGGCGGATGAAGCCGCCGCCCTCGAGGAAAAGGCCAAACTTGAGGCCGGGGAGAACAAGCTGGCCGGGCTCGAAGCGCAGGCAAAAGCCGCCCCGGAAGATGAGGCGATTGAGAAGTCACTCGTGCGACAAAAGAGAATCGTGGAGGCGACGAAAAACCAGATCAAGGCCGCCGAGAGAACGAGGAGAGATAACGCCAACGTCCTCGTGGAGAAGGCAAATCTCACGGGTCCCGATATTTATGCCCGTGTCAGTCGCCGTTCCTTCGGTGCCGGTTCGATGAAGCCTGAACGCATTCTCGCGACCGCCCCCGAAGGCCAGCGCCTCGGCATTTTGACGCACCCCGCCTGGCTCGTTTCGCAAACGGATGCGATGGACAATCATGCCATTCATCGCGGGATCTGGATCCGCGAGCGACTCCTTGGCGGCGGCATCCCCGATGTCCCGATCACCGTCGATGCCCAGCTTCCCGACGAGCCGGAGAACACCTTGCGGGAGCGCATGCGGGTGACGCGGGAGAAATACTGCTGGACCTGCCACGAGAAAATGGACCCGCTCGGGATGCCCTTTGAGATGTACAATCACGCCGGCCTTTTCCGCACGACTGAGAAAGACAAGCCGGTCGACACCTCCGGTGAGATCATTGACTCCGGCGATCCTGAGTTGGACGGCCCCGTGGAAAATGCGATCGAGATGATCCAAAAACTGGCGGAAAGCGAACGGGTCGAACAGGTCTTCGTCCGCCACGCTTTCCGCTTCTGGATGGGTCGCAATGAAACGCTCAACGATGCTCCGGTCCTCCAGGCCGCGCATGAGGCCTACCGCGACAACGGGGGAAGCATGAAGGCACTCATCACCTCGCTCCTGACCTCCGATGCTTTTCTCTATCGGCGCGTCGAGGATTAGGAGCGAATTTGAGCCTCTGCGCTACTCTTGATAGGGCGCGCATCTTTCCCCCCCGAGGTAGCGCTTCAACAGTTTGCGCATGCTCTCGACCTTTTCGGGGTGTTGCTCATAAAGGTTCTCTGACTGGCGGGGGTCTTCCTCGAGGTTGAAGAGGAGGCCGGGATGTCCCTTGCCGTAGGCGTCCAGTCCAAAGTGCTCGAGATAGGCTTTCGGCTCTTTCACGGCGCCCGACGGCGCATCGATCAGGACCCAGTCACCCTGACGCAGCGCAAAAGCTTCAGGAGCGGTGTTCTGCACCGTGGCAGTTCGCAAGGGACGGGGATACTCCCCGCCGCGCAGCACGGGCAGGAGATTGTAGCTGTCGATCGCTTCTCCCCTGCCCAGGGGGTAATCAATCATGGCAGCGAAAGTCGCGGCGAAATCCACCTGACTGACCACTTCATCGGAGAGGGAGCCTGCCTCAACCTGACCGGGCCAGCGCACGATGAACGGGACCCGGTGCCCGCCTTCGTAGATGTCGCGCTTGAGGCCCCGGAAATCACCGGAGCTCCACTGTCCGAACTCCTCCAGTCTTTCGAAGGCATGAGTTTCGGCCCCGTTGTCCGCGGTGAAAATCACCATCGTGTTTTCGGCAAGACCATGCTTGTCAAGCGCGGTCAATACTTGGCCGACCATGGCATCGGTCTCGATCACAAAATCGCCGTAGTAGCCGGCCTTCGATTTTCCGTGAAATTCCCTGTTTGGAACGATGGGATAATGCGGGGAGTTGAAAGCAAGATAGGCGAAGAACGGCTCGTCGGCCTTTCGCTCCGCAATCCACTCGACCGTTTTTTCGGTGATCGTCGGCAGGATATCGCAGGGATTCCAGCCCTCCGCCATTGGCCCCGGACGAAAGGTTCCGCCACCCGCAAGCGGTTCCGACTTGATCACGGGCAGGGTCGGAATTGTGAGAAATCTGTCGTCTTCAATCCAGCAGTAGGGCGGAAAGTTGATCGTCCCGTCACCGAAATAATGATCAAAACCGCGCTCGAGCGGCCCCCCCGGAAAGCGTTTCGTCCAGTCATAGGATTCGGCTTTGACCCAGTCCTGTTTTTCCACGCCCGGTTTGCGGATTGCGTCGAAGTCCCAGCCGAGATGCCACTTGCCGAAGCAGGCCGTGTTATAGCCCTTTGATCGAAACATCGTCGCGATGGTGTATTCCCCGGCCTCAAACACGGGCCCTCCAAAGGCGTTCACAATTCCATGAAAGCGGCGCCAGTGATGCTGTCCCGTCAGCAAGGCAAACCGGCTCGGTGTACAAATGCCGGAAGAGCTGTGCCCGTCACGGAAGGTCATTCCCCCGCTCGCTAATCGATCAATGTTAGGAGTTTGGATCGGCGCTTCCGCGTTGCCATAGGAAACGTCAGCGACGCCCATGTCATCAGCGTAGAGGATGATCACGTTGGGTCTCTGATCGGCTGCCGAAAGCGGGGTGTTGAATCCTCCCACTGTTACTCCTGCGAGAGCCGTTGCGAGGATGAGGGGGAATGGTTTCTTCATAGTGAGTTCTCCGCGAGTTGAGTCGGTTCAGTTGAGTGCCGGACAGTCTACTGCGCGAATTGACGGGATAGAAAGCGGCAATGTCCGGATTTTCTAATCCCTGATCGTTGTTTTCCTCCGGGCTCGCTGCTCATTTCCACCACAGCCCGGAGAATCGCGGTCAGATTTCGATGAGGAATGAGGAACCATTGTGCGTATTCAGTCTTTCGGGGGCGCGAAAGCGCTGGATTGTTGGATCTTTCTTGGAAATTGAAATTTCTTGGACAGGGCGATTCGGCACGGTAGGGAGAAAGATGAAGAAAATTGCCCGAATCGTATCCTATCTTCGCCCCGTAAAATGAGCTTAAGTAATTCCCTGTTACCCTTTTGTGTATGAGCGACGCCATCAACTCCAAGTATCCTTCGATCGAACATCTTCGCGAACGGGCCCGCCGGCGCATGCCGCAGTTCGCCTTTGAATATCTTGAGGGGGGGTGCAATTCCGAGGTCAACCTGCGTCGCAATACCAGCGAGATCCGCGAAGTGCAGCTGAGGCCGTGGTATCTGCGGGATTACGCCGGCTCCGATCAGACGACTGAGTTGTTCGGCAAAACCTACGACGCTCCCTTCGGCATTTCGCCAATCGGGCTTCAGGGCTTGATGTGGCCGCGGGCGACCGAGATTCTGGCGAGAGCCGCCCACGCGCACAATGTGCCGTTTATCCTCAGCACGGTCGGCACCGCGAGTATTGAAACGGTCGCGGAACTCACGGAAGGGAACGCCTGGTTCCAGTTGTATCACCCGGCCGAGGAGGAACTGCGGGACAAACTTCTTGACCGTGCTGCCGACGCAGGCATGCCGGTGCTCGTGATCCTCGCCGACACGCCGACCTTTGCCTATCGTCCCAGGGAAATCAAAAACGGCCTCTCGATTCCGCCGCAGATGTCGATTCGCAATGTCATTCAGATGATGATGCACCCGACCTGGTCTTTCAGTCAGCTTGCTGCCGGGGCTCCGGAATTCAAAACGATGACGCCCTACATCCCGAAGGGCCTCAGCATGAAGCATCTCGGCCTTTTCATGAACCAGACCTTCTCCGGTCGCCTCAACCCGGACAAGATCGCGGCGATCCGCGACCGCTGGAAGGGGAAGCTCGTCGTCAAAGGGATCGTCAATCCGGAAGATGCGGAGAAAGCGATCCGTCTCGGTGTCGATGGCATGATCGTTTCGAATCACGGCGGGCGTCAGCTCGATGCCGGACAATCGACGATCAAACCCCTGACGGAGCTGGCGAAAGAGTTCGGGGAGAAGACGACCCTGATGATCGACAGCGGACTTCGCGCCGGGCCGGACATTGCCTCCGCGCTCGCGAGTGGTGCCCAATTCACCTTCCTGGGTCGATCCTTCATGTATGGCGTCGGCGCGCTGGGAGAGTCGGGCGGTGACCACACGATCGCGATGCTGAAGAAGCAACTGCAGCAGGTGATGGAGCAGGTCGGCTGTGAAAGGATCGCGGATTTTCCGAAGCACCTCATCCCGTCCCGTTCAGACTAACAAGAACCCTCTCAGTGGATGAAATACCTCGCCATCATCGTCTTGGTGCTCACCTCTTGTGGTTTCGCAGGTGCGCAGGAGGATGCGGCCTCCTTTCCAAATTCCAATGGGAAAACATCGGCGAAGGCGGCTGAGAAGACTAACATTATCCTTATTTTTACCGACGATCAGGGTTACGGGGATCTCGGTTGCTTCGGTTCAAAGACGATTAAGACACCACATCTCGACGGGATGGCGGCGGAGGGGCTGAAGCTCACGAACTTCTATGCCCAGCCGGTTTGCGGAGTGTCCCGGGCCGCTCTCATGACGGGTTCGTATCCGATCCGGGTCGCGGAACCGAATAACCTCAAGCAGCTCCATACCGTTCCCCATCCGCAAGAAGTGACGATGGCGGAAGTGCTGAAGTCCGCCGGATATTCCACCGCGATCATCGGGAAGTGGCACCTCACTGACCGCGGCACGGGGCCCGGCGGTTTCGAACCGGCGACGATGCCGAATGCGCAGGGCTTCGATTATTTCTATGGCACTCCGGTTTTTAATGGATACACCGTTTACGTGGAGGACGTGCCTCTACGTGTTCCGCTTTTCCGAAACGATGAGATTGTGGTAGAAGGGGTCGAGAGCTGGGACAACATCACCGCCGACTACACGAAGGAGGCGATTGACTATATCGAAGAGAACAGGGACGAGCCCTTCTTTCTCTACCTCGCTCACAATATGCCGCACATTCCCGTCGGAGCGTCGGAGAACTTCAAGGGCAAATCCGAATACGGTCCCTACGGTGACACCATCGAAGAGATCGACTGGTCGACCGGACAGATCCTCGACAAGCTTAAAGAACTCGGAATCGACGACAACACACTCATCGTCTACACCTCCGACAACGGACCCTGGATCGAAACGACGAGAGGGATGAAGCCGGATGGCGGCGCCTTCATTCCCCGTGAGCATTCCGGCTCGGCCGCACCGCTCAGGGGTTGGAAAATGTCTGCCTGGGATGGAGGATCGAAGGTTCCCTTCATCGCCCGTTGGCCCGGGAGAATCGCGACGAACCGCGAGAGCGGCGAAATTCTCACGACGATGGATCTGCTGCCAACCTTCGCCCGGTTGGCGGGTGCCGCGCTTCCTGCTGATCGCACTCTTGACGGCCATGACGCGACCGCCTTCCTGCTCGGAAAGACTGACGAGAGTCCCCGCGACGACTACCTCTACTACAGCGGCTGCCTCCTTACAGGGATCCGCGTTGATCAATGGAAACTCGTCCTGCCACGTCCGGCGAATCCGCCCGGGACCGGCTGGTGGGGACGCATGATCGAAGAGGTCAAGGAGGTTCAACTCTTCGATCTCTCTGCGGATCCGGGCGAGACCACCAACTTGGCGGATCAGCATCCTGAGGTCGTAGCCGGTTTAGAGGAGCGAATCGCGGCGGCGCGAGCCGAGTTGGGCGACATGGATGTGGTGGGTTCTGGGGCCCGGTTTTTCGATGAGGGGCCCCGTAGAATCGGCGGCGCCAAATCCGGGGCGAAGCCTCCGCTACTCTCCTACGATCAGTTTGAGCCGGTCGGGAATCTCCGCTTCAGCTTTGAGTCCGGACAACTCGAAGGCTGGAAAATCATCGAGGGCGGATTCGCCGCCGCCGTGACCACGATGCCTGCACTGCCCCGCCACAAGGATGCCCCCTTTGCCCGGCACGGCGACCACCATCTCTCGACCCTGACACTGGCTGACGGGAAAAGCGCCTCCGATACGCAGACCGGCGTCCTGCAATCACCGGAATTCATCCTCAGGGGGGATCGGCTTGCTTTCCTCGTCTCGGGTGGCTTCGAGGCCGGAAAGCTCTATGTGGGGCTGGTTGATGCCGACTCGGGTGAGGTATTGATTCAAGAGGGAGGATCAAAAGATCACCGGATGCGACGGGTTATTTGGGATGTCTCGAAGTGGAAGGGGAGGCAGGTGCACCTCCGGGTTGTGGATGACAAGACGGCTGGCTGGGGGCATCTCAATGTCGACGACGTCTCCGTAGAGGGATCGCTTGTCAATGAGGGAGCCGCCTCCGCGGGGGAGGCAAAGGCAGCGGTCCAAACGACGCCTAAGAAGCCCAATTTCGTCGTTATCTTCACCGATGACCAGGGCTACGGTGATCTCTCCTGCTTCGGGGGGGATCATGTCAGCACGCCGCGAATTGATCAAATGGCCGCCGAAGGGATGAGACTAACAAGCTTCTACGTGGCGGCACCTGTCTGCACGCCGTCGCGGGCCGCCCTAATGACCGGTTGCTACCCGAAACGGATCGATATGGCGACGGGATCCGACTTTGTGGTGCTTTTGGCGGGTGATAAAAAGGGGCTCAACCCTGAGGAGGTAACCATCGCGGAAGTCCTGAAAGGAGCGGGTTATAAAACCGGAATGTTCGGTAAGTGGCACCTTGGCGATCAGCCTGAGTTTCTCCCGACGAGACAGGGCTTTGATGAATATTTCGGCATTCCCTACAGCCACGACATTCATCCCTATCATCCTTCCAAAAAGTGGAACTTTCCTCCTCTCGCATTGCTTGATCAAGAGGCCGTTATCGAATTGGATCCGGATGCCGATTTCCTCACGACGCGATTTACGGAGCGCGCCGTGCAGTTTATCGAGAAGAGTAAGGACGATCCTTTCTTCCTCTATATCCCGCACCCGATTCCTCACAAGCCGCTTCACGTTTCGCCGGAGTTCATGAAGGAGGCGGATCCACAGATCCTGGAGACACTCAAAAACGAAGCGGAGGGGACGATCGATTACAGGACGAGAGACAAGCTCTTCCGCGAGGCCATCGCTGAGATCGACTGGTCCGTTGGCCGGATTCTCGACACCTTGAAGGATCAGGGAATCGACGGGAATACGCTGGTCATCTTTTTCTCCGATAATGGACCCGCGATCGGAAGTGCCGGACCCTTCCGCGGAAGGAAGGGGAGCACCTACGAGGGGGGAATGCGTGAGCCGACCGTGATTCGATGGCCCGGTCAGATCCCGGCGGGAGAGGCGAGTGATCGTCTCATGACGGCGATGGATCTTTTCCCAACCTTCGCCCGTCTCGCCGGAGCAGAGATTCCTTCTGATCGGACGATCGATGGGAAAGACATCTGGCCGGTGCTCACCGCCGATGCCGCGACGCCCCATGAAGCATTCTTTTACCACCAGGGTGAGACGCTAGCTGCCGTTCGCTCCGGAAAGTGGAAACTCCACCGGAAGGATGGAAAGCCGGGTGAACTCTACGATCTGCAAGCGGATCCCGGGGAGTCCCGAAACGTGATCAGGGAGAACCCCTCCGTCGTGCAGCGACTCTTGCAGCACATGGTCTATTTTGAGAAAGAGATCGCGGAAGACAATCGTCCTGCTGCTTTCGTGGAAGACTCGGTGCCACTTTCGCTCGAGGCTGTTGAAGAAGCAACCGCAGCAGGAATCAGGACGGACCGGTAAATCAGCGAAAATTTCCGTTTTCCTCTACTCAGGCCAGTCGAGATGCTGATGAAGAAAGCGATAGGTGCCTTCCCCGTGGATCGAATGAGGGCCGACGAACCATTCGATTTCGCAGCGATCACCGATGCCCAGCCCGGCCTGGTACAGGTTTCTCACCTTCGCATACTCGTAGGCGACGGACTCGTCGGAGCCGACTCCGTCGAAGTGGCCCCGCTCGACCATGAAAGGACGGGGGCAAATCAGGGCAGCCATTTCGGCGTAGTTGAAGGTCCCCCCGAGATTCCATTCGAAGATTTCATACTCGCCCTTGTTGGCATAGCTGTAGCGGAGTGATGCCTCGTCGGTGGCCGCGTTTTTCCAGACCCATTCGTTGAAATCCGCCGAACAAATCGAAAGGCAATAGCGATCAACGAGGGGAGGAATCCGCATTGCTGATTTGCCCCCATAGCTCAGTCCGTAGAAAGCAATTTTATCTCCGTCAACGAAGGGCTGTTCTGCAAGCCACTTCGTGATTTGCCGGTGTTGCGGGACAATGATCGAAAACAGCGTCTTCCCGATCGACTGCGCCTTGAATTGCTGGAGGCGAAACAGGTCGAAATACTTGTATCCATTCTGCGGAGAGAAAGTTATGAAGCCCCGTTCGGCCAGTCGTGTTGCGAAGGCTTTGTAGGCCTTGTATTTCGATTCTCCGATGACGTCCTGAGGGCTTCCTTCGAGGCCGTGCTGACAGACGATGACAGGTCGTTTTTCTCCGGATGCCGGATCGAGGTCTTTGGGGAGTGTCAGGATTCCGTAGGCAATGACCCGGTCTTCGCCGACGCTTTCATCGAAGACATCCAGGATCACTTCGTAGCTGATCGTTTTCGGGCCCTCTTCATAGAGACGGGTTCGGGGATGGGCGGGGGCGAGCGGGATCTCAAAGTCACCGATCACTTCGGTGCGGAATTTCTCACGATAGGACTCGATCGTTTCCTTAAAGGATTCGAGACTGTCTGTCTTCAAATCTTTGAAGTAGTCCTTCCGGACGCGGGCCGCATCGACGAGAAGAAGCTGATTGTGACGGTCAATTTCGGCGATCTCTTCAGCAGAACCGATGTGCCCTTGAGAGGAAAGAGCTTCAGCCGTTTCGTCGGTGTGGGTTGGAAAAAGCTCGACCGGTTCGCCTTTCCCGACGCCGAGCCAGGAAAGAAATTGTCCCAGTTCCGCGCTGCCGATTCCATCTCTACTCTCCGACCAGGAGGAGGCGATCATCGCGTTTTCGGGAGAGCCGATGAGCGTTCGGAACCGTTCGAACTCGTTTGTGAAAGCCTTTTCTGTGGGCCGGGGATACACCGCAGGTTTCCCTTTCTTCGACGTGTATTTTTCCTCGAGAGCAAGCTGACCCTGCGCATCTGTGCGGTAGCTCCAGTCGGGCTCGTTTCCTGCCACGGCGAGGAAGGCCCGCGGATAGATTAGACCTGCGATTTCCGCATCGCCGAACTGGTTCAAGAGCCCGAAAATATTCCGCTCGACCGGACCCTGCCACAAACCCTCGCGAGGTCCAAAGCTCCCTGAGGTCGCGCAGGCATCGATCCGTGGATCCACTGCCGCTGCGAGCATCGCGAGCCAGCCCCCTTCTCCGTGCCCGACGATTCCGATGGCATGATCGTTCGTTCGCTCATCCTTTGCCCGGAGATTTCTCAGGCAATCCACGGCTGAGAGAATTTTCTGCAGCTCGTAGGTGGTCAGGGTTCGCCCGTGCAGGAAAGCCGGACGGTGCAGCCATTCTCGATTCGTGAGTGTCCACTTGTTTTCCTCCCGGGAGATCAACGAGGGAACAAGGACCCGGCAACCGACCCGCGCCAGTTCAAGAGCCATCGCGACGCCCGTGCCGTTCCTGCCGGGAGCAATCATTTCCTCCGGGGATTGACCGGCATCCGGAATGACAATCACATCAGCCGGGGGCGGCTCAGGAGGGTAGCTCGATCGCAGGTGAAGAGGGGTCACAAGAAGACCGCGACCGTAGACTCTGTCAAACGCCCTCCAGCGGACCCGGGAAACGGCGATGCCCGGATAGAGCGGAGTGTGGAGAGAGTTGACGTTTCCCGACCATTCCAGATTCTGATTTTCCTCCCGTGAATCCCGATGCAGTCCGAGCATCTCCACGAGCTGTTTCCGGTTTTCCTCCACCGACCGGGTGTAGGCTTCCGGAGAAGAGTGGTCGGGCTTCCAGAAAGTGCTTCGCTTTTTTGCGGCAGCCTCGATCCGGCGATCCAGAAACCGGTCATTCGCTTCGACGAGCTTGCGGCTGAGGTCACCTTCCCAGTCGAGGGGCGCGCTGCCCGGAAGCGGATTTCCTCCCTCGATGGATTGTAGAATCGGCCAGGGCGGGGGGACCTCTTGAGCGAACACAGGGGCGAGAAAGAGGACCGTGGCGAAAGCGGCACGAAGCAAATTCATGCAGCCATCTCAACAGAATGCATCCCGGTGTGCAAGCGAATGGGAGGGATTGACAGGACCTCTCTCCTTTGCCCGGGCCCTCTCACGAAGGATAGCATTTCGTCGTTTCATGCCGGGGCCTGTTCAGCCGGTGGAGCGTGCGGATCGTGAACGAACTCGACCGCTGTTCCAAGGAGGCGCAGGACCTCCTCCTCACCTACCTCGACCGCCGCCCGCTGGCCCGTGCCGAGGGGGACTGCCGCCCAAATCGCCGAAGGTAGCGGCGGCTGCGTCCGGGCGGCCCTCGCCGATCTCGAATCGTGGCTCGACAGCCAGACCTGAACCGAACCCGGTTAGCAGGAAGTCGAATTATCAACCCCGCCCCTCCGTCACCGCGCATTGCCCCGGGTTGGAGGGGGGCAATGGTTAATTTTTCTCAACCTGGGGAATTTGTGTAGGAGTGAGGTGCCCCCGATCACTGTAGCAGTTTCTGTGAGAGCCTAGCCAGTGGTCGTTAGGGGTTAGGGTGGATACGGGCTTGCCCCGTAGCTCAGATGGAGCATAGGCCGCAGGCTGAAGCGGAGTCTGAGCTGCGGGCGCGAACTCCCCAGTGTCATTCCATCGAGGGAACTGTGAGGGCGTTCGGTGTTGTAATCAACTATCCAGGCTTCGATGAGTTCTTTCGCATCGTCGAGGTCGACGAACCAATGCTTGTTGAGGCATTCGTTCCTCATCGTTCCGTTGAAGCTCTCGACAAAAGCGTTCTGCACCGGCTTGACTGGTTGGATGAACTGCAGCTCGACGCAATGCTCGTAGGCCCAGCGATAAAGCACCTTGCTCGTGAACTCGGGGCCATTGTCGGTGAGAAGACGCTTCGGATGGCCTCGCTCTGCTACGATGCGATCGAGCAAACGACAGACTCGATGCCCGCTCAGCGAACTGTCGACCTCAATGGCCAGGCATTTTGACCCTGCCCGCGATTCCCGCTTGCCAACTCTGCCACGTGCCCTATTTTTGGCGGCTTCAGAACCTGTTGCGCCATGAATGCCGATCTTCTGACTGTCGATACCCTCCACACCGTTCCCGAATCCCTGGGACGGCGGCTGCACCACAACCACATGGAACTACTGGGCATCAGCGAGACCATGCGACTGGCCCACGCCTACAACCAATTGAGGTTCGGCCGGCAGGACGAATGGCGGCGAAAACTGTACCGCGAGGAGTTCGAGAGCCTCCTGGAAGAGAACGGTTCACCCATGGTGCTACCCGTTGAGATGAAGGACGGATGGGCGCTCGACGACTCGATGAGCCTGCCTCACCTCGACCGAGTGCTCGAGTCTGCCGACCGGATCATCGCCGAGCGGGCCGGCCAGCGCCTGTCGACCGAAGGCGCCTACCGCAGCTACTTCCAGGACGTCTGGAAAGTGGACAGCGACCCGACCGACTATCCCGCGTTTCTCGACTTTGCCACCTCCAGCGAATTGCTCTCGGTCGTCGGCCGCTACCTGCAATGCATCCCCGCCCTTTCCACCACTATGCCCTCCGGCATCCGCGTCGTGGAGTCCAACGCCAGGTTTGACGATCAGCCCGACTCGCCTCACGACAGCCAGCTTTACCACATCGACTACTATTCGCTGCCGAACGTCTACGTCCTCGTGCTTCTCCAGGACACGACCTTCGAGAACGGCCCCTGGACCTTCCTTCCGCGGGACATTTCCCAGGAAGCCCGAGAAAAGCTTGGCTACTGGAATCACGGACGAGGCTATCGCCTGAGCGACGAGGAAGTCTACTCGGTCGTGGACCGGAAGGATGTCATCGAGTTCACCGGGAAACGCGGCAGCGTGCTCTTCATCGAATCCTCGAGCTGCCTGCATTTCGGCAGCCGCAACTCCGTCAAGCCGCGCTTCCAGCTCATGCTCGGCTACACCGGCGCCTGCCGCACGGACTTCACCGAGACCTTCATGAAGCCCAAGGCCTACCCCATTCAGGAAAGCGACTCGCGTCTCCGCCAGCTGGTGCTGGACAAGGACAGGCTGCCGCCGCCATCCTGATCCTGCCTCCCTGCCGGGCACACGGCCAGTGCGGCGGGACACGGGAGACATTCATCGACCGGACCTCAACGCCGTCCGTCGAAAGAATCAAGCCCCGGGCCACCTCCTCCCACTCTTCGGCCACCATTTCCTCCTCGATATCCATCCCGATCTCGCGGCCAACCGCCACAGCCAAGAGCGCCCGCGAGGCATTGCGGGAGAGGCTGAAGCGCAGGTCGATCGGATGGGCTCCGGACGCGAGCTGGGCTTGCCATCTGGGGAATTCTCGAGTTGAACATCGTCAGGCGAAAAATCGAGGCAGCCCTCCAGCACCCCGCGCAGCCAGGCCCTCGATGCCACGAAACGCCGGCGGTCCCGGTCGAAGACAAAGGGGACGGCGCGCTCCGACTCGGAGGGCGAAAGCACCACCGCTCCGCCCCGAGAGTCCAAGTTCACAGCTCCACAGATGAATCACGCCCGCCCCGGGCGCCGCCGGATCGCCGCCCGCCTCCCCGCGCCACTGGATTTCGAGACTCACGGGACGTCCTGTTGTTCGACCTCCGCCATCAGCGCCTCCAATTCCCGCGCCACCTTGTCCACTGCGGGCGCCACGAGCAATTGCTCACGCTTGCCGGGAACGAGTACCGTTCGCAGCTCCTCGGCATAGGCCGGTAGCCGCTCGCGATGCCGCTGCCCCATGCGGTCGGGGGTCAGGATGACGGTCAGCCTGCCGGGCAGGCGCTCCATCCGGTAACCGTGGCGCGAGTGGCAGTTCATGCGGGCCACGAAGTCGCGGTAACTCGTCAGCCAGCGCCGTTTGTGCTTCCGCCGGAGCCTGCGGACGACCGACCAAGCCGCGATCCGGATCCCGTCGCGAATTTTCGTGATCGTGCGGACCGGACCGTCGTAGAAGCGGCCGGGATGCGGGAGGTAGAAGTCGAAGAGCGCCACCAGGCCGACCGCTTTTCCCTGCCGGAGGAGTTGCTGCGCCATTTCGAAGGCCACGAAGGCTCCCATCCGCGTGCCGGCCAGCAGGTAGGGCCCGGCTGGATCGCATTGCGTCACTTCCTTGACATAACGACGGGCGATTTTCCCGATGCCGCGCAGCGGTGCGCGCTCGCCGTCCAGGCCCACGCTCTGCAGACCGTAGACCGGCCGGTCCTGCAGTCGCTTCGCCAACTGCCCGTAAAGCGCCACGTCCCCCTCCCCGCTGTGCACGAGGAAAAGCGGGCGCCGGCCGCTTTCCGACTTCCGGATCGGCACGAGGGGCGATGAAGTGGCCTGTACCGCCTCGCCCGCCACGACGCGGGCGAGGGATTCCAGGGTGCTGTGCTCCACAAGAATCGAGGGCAGCAGAATAACGTTGTACCGCTCCTCCATCCGCGAGAGCAGCTGGACCGAGCGGAGCGAATCGCCACCCAGGTCGAAGAAATCGGAATCGCGGCCCACGGCCGGAACGTCGAGCACTGATTGCCAGATTTCAGCGAGGGAGGTCTCGATGCCTTTCCGCGGCGCGAGCAGGCCCGCCTCGCCGGTATCCGTCGAATCCGGCGACCACCTGGGAAGGGAGCGCCGGTCCACCTTGCCGCTCCGGGTCAGGGGCAGCTCGTCCAGGAAGACAAACCCAGACGGCAGCAGGTGTCCGGGCATGTGCTGCAAGCCGCGCCGCAAATCCGCGGCCGATGCCGCTGCGCCGGGCCGTAGCACGACGTAACCGACAAGTTGAGACTCCCCGTTCTCCTTCGCCGAGGCGCCGGCGACCGACTCCTGCACCGGCCCGAGCGAATTCAGGGCGGACTCCACTTCGCCAAGGTCCACCCGCCGGCCGCGAATCTTGACCACCTGGTCGGCGCGGCCGCCATGGAGGAGCGATCCGTCCGGCAGGATTCGGCCGAGGTCCCCGGTCAGGAAACGGTCGGGATCCGGATCGAAGCCCTCGTCGCCCGCCGCCGCCCGGTCCCGCCAGTACCCCTGCCGCAGGTGCGGGCTGCGCACGGCGATGCGTCCCTCCTCGCCTTCCGGGACCGGCTCACCGCCCTCTTCCAGCAGCTCCAGCTCGATTCCCTCCACCGGCCGGCCGCAGGACACCGGACCGTCCGGCACCGGGCTCGAGTGGTCGAGGATCGAGGCGCACATCAACCCGGTTTCCGTCGAGCTGAAGGCGAGCATGAGCCGGCAACTCTCCGGGCAGCGCTCCTGGAAAAGCTTCACGTCCGCCGGATGGATCGCCTCGCCGCCCAGGCGAACGATGCGGAGCGACTCCAGGCAATGCGCGTCGTCGACGGCCCGCATGAGGTGGCGAAAGAGCGTGGGTACCGAATGGAAAACGCTAACCCCGTGCCTGTGCAGCCAGTCCGGTACCGGACCGAGGCCCCGCTTGCGGAGGTTGAAGGGACAGAGGGCGGCGCCGTTGAGCAGGGCTGTGAAGAGGGCGCTGGAGGAGGCCCCCAGGTTGAGCGAGGTCAGCAGGGAAAAGCGATCGGAAGCCCGAACCCCGATCAGGTCGCCGTAGATCTCCGACTGGCGCAGGATGCCGGCGTGATTCTGCCAGACACCCTTCGGTTTGCCGGTCGAACCGGAGGTGTACACGAGCCAGGCGCCGCAGTCGGGGTCGGGGAACCCGGGAATCTCCGCCGGATCCGACTCCGCTCCGGAAAACTCGAGGATTCGGCCGCGTTCGCCGCCAAGGGAATGCGCCTGGGCCAGGTGGGCCGCGTCGGCGACCAGATGACCAGCCTGCGCGTCAGCCAGCATCGAAAGTAGGCGTTCCCTCGACTCGGATGGATCGAGCGCGAGGTAGAGGCGCCCCGCCTTGAGACATCCGAGCACGGAGGCGATCAGCGGCGCGTCATGATCCATGAGCAGGGCGACCGGCGACGAATCCGCCCTGCCTCCGGCGACGAGCTTTCGCGCCAGGCTGTTCGATCGGCCATCCAGCTCGGCGTAGCTCCACCGGGCCGTGTCCGAGCTGACGGCGATCCGATCGGCGTGCTGCCTGGCCACCGCGGCGAAACGCGCGGGAATGGAATCGATTGAGTTCCGCTCTTTCACGGTTCCCTTCATAACCCGTAAACGGCCTGCAGACGGGTATAAAAAAGGCGATCCCCGTCGCCGTGCTCGGGAGGCCCGATGCCGGACAGCTTCCAGCCCCCGAAGGGCATCGAGGAGTCGACGCCGGTAGTGGAGGAGTTGAACTTGAGAATCCCGGCGCGGGCTTCCCGTAGGAAAACCTGCTTCAGATCCTCGGATCCGCTGAACAACGCGGCCGCCAGTCCCTGGGCCACGCCATTGCACAACTCCAGGGCGTGATCGAAATCCCGAGCCGCCTGCACGACGAGGAGGGGACTCATCGTTTCTTCCTGCACCAGCGGATGATCCGGCAAATCGCAGCAGGCGATCACCGGCTGCGCGTAGGCTCCGCCCGTCGCCGCCAATTCGCGGGCCCGGTCCGCCTGCAGACGCAGGACTCGATGGGCGCCGCCGTCTGCTTCCGCGTTTTCGACCCGGAATTCGTGCTCGTCGCGCCGGCCCGCGTGAATCATCGGCCCGATCTCCGTTTTTTCATCCAGGGGGTCGCCCCAGGCGATCGATTCCCCCGCTGCGACCAGTTCTTCGAGAAATTTCTCGAGGCATTCCGTCGCCACGACGACCCGGCGGTTCGCCGTGCAACGCTGACCGGCAAAACCGAAGGCGCCCCAGGCGATCTGCCGGGCGGCCTGCTTGAGATCGGCATCGGTCCAGACGATGGCGGCGTTGTTGCCGTTCAGCTCGGCCTGGATCGGCCGGACGGACCGGGCGCAGATTTCCTGGATGGCGTAACCCGCGGTGAGGGCGCCGGTCACGGTGACGGCGTCAATGTCCGGATGACCCGCGAGCGACTGGGCAGTGGAGGAATCGCCCGGCAAAAGGCGGACCGCATCGCGGGGGACACCCGTTCGAGAAAGCAGCTCCAGCGCCGCTTGCGAGATCGGCCAGGCGGCGGGCGCTGGCTTCCAGACCACGGTGTTTCCGTAGATGAGGGCCGGGGCGATCTTTCCCAGGGCGATCGCCAGCGGGTTGTTCCAGGGGGAAATGATGGCCACCGTGCCGAGGGGCCGGCTTCGCACGCGGCCCGCCGCCTCGTCACGATCGAGGGGGACGGTAACGGCGCGACGGATCACGTCCCGGATGTTGCCCGCCGTCCTGCGGACCTCTTCCCGCGCATGGCCGATCGGTTTTCCCAGTTGTTCCGCCATCTGGCGGGCCAGGTCCGGGGCGGCGGCCTCGAGACCGGACGCCAGCTTCTCCAGCACCTCCCACCGGGCGTTCATCGACGTCTCCCGCCAGTGATGGCCCTCGTTCTTCGCCGCCGCCACCGCGCCTGCCACCTTTTTGCTTCCGGCAATGGGCATCTCGAACAGCGTCTCTCTAGAGTGCCGGGGCGAGCGATGAACGAGAACCCGCGGCCTCGACGCCGGGTCCCGGGTCAAGGCCTGTAGCCCCGGCTCGAAAGAGACGCAGCGCGCGGCCAGCCAGCGACGCACGGCCGCCGCATGAACCGGGTCGTAGCTGCCCACCGCGTCCTCGGCCATGCGGACCTCGTAGCCCCGCTCCAGGCATTCGGTGGCAATGGCGCGCACGCAGGCATGCAAGTGCACGCCGGCGAGGACCACCGTGTCGCCGCCGCTCTCCCGCAGCGCCCGGTCAAGCTCGCCGTTGGCAAATCCGTTGAAGCCCGTCTTGTCGATGACGGCTTCGCCTTCAACCGGCTGAAGCGGGTGCGGCGCCGCGTGTCCGGGCGATCCCTCGACGCAGAGCCAGCGATCGGATTTCCGCCAATGCGGCAGTCGCCGATCATCCTCCCGGCGGACCGTGGTTCGCACATGCACGACCGGTAGGCAAACTTTCCGGGCCCGTTTGAGCAAAGTCTCTGCCGCCGCAATTAGGCGGGTCCTTTCTGGCAGAAGTCCATCATTTTGAAGGAAATCCCATTGAAGATCGATCAGCAACAAGATGGGCTTCATCTCTCCGGTTGGACAGCGGCCGCATGTGAAATCTGTTCGACCACCTTCTCGGTCATGGCTTCCGTGCCGAGAATTACGCAACCTGGCTCGGCGATGTCGGCCGTGCGCCAGCCTTCCGCCCAGGCCCGAAAGAGCGCCTGCTCGACCAGTTCGGCCGCGTCCGGCTGATTCAGGCTTTCCCGCAGCAGCATGGCCAGCGAAAGTATCTGGCCGCCGGGGTTGGCCGTGCCGGTCCGCGCCAGATCGTGGGCGCAGCCGTGGTTGGTCTGGTAAACGCCGTGGGCGGCCGGTGTGTAGTTCCCGGAAAAAGTCACCCCCCGCGACGACACAAGCACGCCGGCGGCGTCGGCCAGGATGTCGCCGATGAGATTCGGCGCCACCATCACATCGAAGCGCCGCGGGTTCTGGATCATCTCATAGGCGGCGAGGTCGACGTTCATCATCTCCGCCTCGACGCAAAAACGTCGCGCCGTGGCGATTCCGACTTCGCGCCAGAGGGCGGTGATGCCCGGCACGCCCCCTTCTTTGACGATGATGTGGAGGGTGCTCGATCGAGCCGCCGCGGCCCGGGCCGCCACTTCCACGAGACGGGCAACTTCGGTTTCGTCGTAGCGAAAGCAATGCTCCGCCACGCGGACACCGTCGACCATTTCATCCTTCCACTGCCCCTGGTAAACGCCGCCGATGTTGTCGCGCACGATCAGCAGGTCCAGTCCGGCCACGTGATCCGCAAGCAGCTTCCCAGCCCGGCCCAGTTCCGGGTAGGCCACGACTGGCACGAATTTGCAAAAGAGATCGAAATGCCGGCGCAGGTCATAGACATAGCGCCCCCCTCCCGGACCGCTGAGAATGGCGCCCCCTTCCTCGAAGATGTCCTCGCAGAAACAAGCGACGGCTTCCGTCAGGGGCTGGCCGCATTCCGCCTCCGCCTCTTCACCGATCGCGCCCCCGTGGCGCAGCTCGAACTTCAACCCGGTCACATCTTCGACCGCCTTGAGAACCTCCAGGGCGGCGCCCACCACGTCGGGACCGATGCCCGTGCCCTTGAGGACTCCGATGAGTGGGCGGGGCGCCGTTTGGCCGAATTCCGGCAGGAACTTGGTCAGGCGCGTCCCGGGGGTCGGGCCGAAGGGATTTTTATCCTCGATCATAACATTGGAGAGCGTGGAAGCGGCGCGTTGTATTCGTTTTGGAATTTAAGCGCGTTTTTATCACCAAATAAAGTTCGGTTGAAATTTCTCAATCGTTTTTTCCTTTCGGTCCATCGCCAGGTGAAGGATCTCCCGGCTTCGGCTCGCCGAATCCGAGCAGGAAGAGGCCGCCTTGCAACCCCAAGCGGCCAAAGATATGCGTCTTCACAGGATCAGGGCCATGAGTTGCTCGTCAAAATACCCCTCCCGTCCCGCGCGCGTGAAATACTGCGTGAGGACGCCCTCGCATTAAAAGCTCAGCTTCTCGTAAAAGGCGATCCCGCGGGGATGATCCGCGGAAACGCCCAGTTCCACCCGCACGACCCCCTCGGCTCGCAGCTCCCCGAGCAGATCCCGCATGAGGCGGGTCCCCACGCCCCGGCCCTGCTGCTCCGGCGCCACCGCGAGGCCACCCAGGTGAAACGAATGACGGAAGCGATGCGTGCCGCGCCGGATTTGCTTTTTCAACCCCGCCGCTCCGTCACCGGACATTGCCCCGGGTTGGAGGGGGGCAACCCTACCCCGAACTGAGCACCTCCCCAGTGTCATTTATTTGTGGCGCAACACGCCTAGCGGGTTGGAGGGGGTTCGATGTCAGGCCGTTCCTCCCCGTGCGAGAAGTAAAGAGAGACATCGATCAGGTTCGTGCGAAGCGACATCAAGAACCTCTAGCAAACGGGCAATGAAGTCACGAACTCCTGCCGGATCATAAATCCTCGCATCAAAAGTGGCACGGCAGAATGGCTCTTCATGCTGGAGGTCGAATGAGAGGCTGAAACCCCATGGCATCCGTTCGCTTGTGCGATCACCCGCTTCAATCTCGAGTCCACCAAAGTGCATCGCGGGCATGTGTCCTGACAGTCCGAAGATGATCTGGATATCCGGCGGCACGATATCCCTGCGACGCAATTCATCGCAAAGCTCGTCATAAGGAATCGCCGAGTGAGACTGAGCATCCGCCACCGTTACTTTCACGCAGTGAAGCCACTCCTTGAACGTCTGGTCCCGGGAATAACGCAAACGGAGTGGTACCATGTTCAGGAAAAATCCGAACATATCCTGCAGTTCGAGTCGGTTTCGATTGGTCACGTGCGTCCCGATGATTATCTCATCATGGCCGGATTCGCTTAAAAGCAGTGCAGCGAAAGCGGCGAGCCGGATCATGTAGAATGTGGTCCCACTTTCCCGCGCGAGAGATTCCTGTGCATCGGTGATCCCGGCCTCAAGCCCCCAGGACACGACTCCGTCCGCAATGGGCGCATTCGGTTTCGGAGTAGGTCGCTGGAACGGAAGTTCTAATGGAAGCAAAGGAGGTTGTAGTCTCTTTTCCCACCAGTCCAACTGCTCCTGATAGAGCCGGTTTCCCGGCTGAAGACAGAGCCGCTGCCAGGTCGCGAAATCCGCGTATTGCAGCGCCGGATTCTCCAATTCCGAAGGACATTCGTTTGCCAGTCGCGCCTCATAAAAAAAGGCAAGGTCACGGAAGAAGATCACCCACGAAAGTCCGTCGGAAATGATGTTGTGATGCACGCGAAGGAACTGGTGCTGATCCACCCCGATCCGGATCAGCCAGAATCGTAACAAGGGAGCTTTTCTGAGATCGATGGGTTCGCTCGATTTCTCACGTAACCATTTCATTGCCGCAGATTCGGGATCTGTGTCCCGGGAAAAATCGATGAGTGGAAGATCGATCCTCCCGGGGGGGTGGATGACTTGCGCCGGTTCACCGTTTAGCTCCTCGAATGTGGTCCTCAAGATTTCATGTCTTCCAATGACCTGCTCCAGGCTCCACCGAAATACTTCCACATTGAGCGGGCCTGTGACATTTAAACTCGAAGCCTTCACGTAACCGGCGGATGATTCAGGGGTCGCCGAGTATCGCCAGATTCTTTCCTGCAGGAGTGACAGGGGCAGCGGTTTATCGCGGACCACCGGCATCAATGGGGGCATCTTCGGTTCCCCGAGCTTTTCAACCAGGGCATCAATTGCCCGTGCGAGTCCGTTGAGTTTGGGATGGTCAATAAACGCCTGAAGGCTCAACTCAACTTGGAATGCAGCGTGAACCTTCGCGGCAATCACTGACCCCTGCAGGGAGTCTCCTCCAAGGTCGAAAAAGTCAGATGCTCCTCCGATGCCGTCGTGCTCAAGGACTTCGCACCAGATTCCGGCGAGTGCTTCTTCTGTGGCGGTCCCCAGATCCGTCACGCATGGTGATGGTGAGATCCGGGCGGCACGACTCCGCAGCTTCTCCCGATCAATTTTTCCGTGGGGGGTAAGCGGCATCCGGTCGACGAACTCGAAGAAAGTCGGAATCATGTGACTCGGAAGCAATGCACGCAAACTGTCCCGTAGCGACTCCGCAGTGCATCTCCCACCCTCGCGGAGTTCGACGAACGCGACCAGCCGTACCGTCTCATTTTGTGATGTGTATCCCATAACAACCGCCCGATCGACATCGTCTTGAGCTTGCAAGGTGTCCTCGATCTCGGTCAGTTCGATGCGATATCCACGGACTTTGATTCGTTCGTCGGTTCGCCCGACGAACATGATATGCCCGTTCGTGTCCCTTCGGCCGATATCGCCGCTGCGGAATATCGTGGCTCCGTCTGACGACTCATCCCGGAGAAAGCGTTGCGCGGTGAGCTCTTCATTGCGCCAATACCCGAGCGACAAATGACGGCTTTTTATCGTGATCTCACCGGCTTCTCCGGGCGCAACTTCGTTGCCCGATTCATCAAGCAGCATCACCTCGACTCCGTGAGCGGGGAGGCCCACGGGGAGGGGTCCCTCGGAAACGGTATCTTTACAGGTCAGGTGGAGTTGACAGATGTTGCCGGTCTCGGATGAAGATAGCGTAGGCGCAAGAATACACGTGGCACTGAAGTGCTCGCGGAAACACGCAAAATCTGAAGACGTAGCCGACTCTGAGCCTAGTCTCACCAAACGCACCTCAGGGAATTGCACTTTTGAATCCAGCGTCCGCATGAAATGCCTGAAAAGCGATGCGGACGAACTGTAATAGGTGATTCTGTTTCGCAGCATCCAGTCGGCGAGTCCGGTGACCCCGATTTCGACCACTGGGAATGGGCAGAGCGCGGCCCCGTTGAGAAGCGCAGACCATGTTGTCATCATTCCCTGGCCTCCGCTCGGCGAGGCTAACAGCGCGACTCTATCATTTGCAGAAAATCCGAGTCCAATCGTAAGCCGTTCCACCTGATGGATCACGTCGCTATGGGTTCGCATCACTCCCTTCGGTCGGCCGGTGGAGCCTGAGGTATACACGAGAAAGGCCACCGAATCCGGTGATACTTCAATTTCCGCGCCTTCCATGGAGATCCCGGAATTCTCGTTCTCAAAAAGGAGAACTTCCTGGTTTACGCCTGCGATCCTTTCGGCAAGTTCCCTGTTGGGAAAGTCGGTAATAATTAAACTTGGTTCCGCGTCGGCGAGCACTTGCTCAAGCCTTGCGGGGGGATCGGATCGGTTCAGCACGACCACTATTCTGCCTGCCTTGAGCACCGCAAGCATGGTAGCCACGAGGGGCGCATCATGGGCCATCAAAAGGCAAACCCGATCACCAACGCTGCCTCTGTGCGATCGGATGGAGTCTGCGAGACCATCGGCTCGTTCCTTCAGCTCAGAGTAGGTTGGTTCCCAGCGGGAGGCAATGATCGCCAACTTTGACGGCTGCAGGCTCATCCGCTCGTCGAAGCGACTATGGATCGTAAGACCCGGTTCCGGAGCGGCGGGCGCGGTCGCTAAAGAAGCGGAGATGCCATGGTCACCTGCCATCATCCGATCATGTTTTTGTCCATAACCATCTTTCTGAGACGGGAAACACTTTCCCGGACGGGATACTCATTTTGCGGCATGAACACCTCCGTGAAATCAGTGCGGCTTGCGCCTGTGTAGCCATACATGAGCTGGAATCTAGGAGACTGTCGGTGTTAGCGCAAGCGGATCAGGCGAGATCCCGGATGAGCGAGTCATGTGAGGACGGATGGCTCGGCTGAGTCGAGCGACAACGGCGCGCATTGAGGCTGCTGATGCGTTCTGATCGCACCCGAGAGGTGAATCAGGTTTCGATGGGCCGGATTTCGGACCGGAAAACAGCTTGTGCAGCCGCTTGAGATTGTAGGTCAGGCACACCAGTGTCCATTCGCCCGAGGCGGGACGTGCCCCGGCCGGGATGTCAAAAGGAGCCTGAGGAGGTTCATGCGGTGGTGACAGATGATCTTGTCCTCGCGCTCGATGCGACGGAATGGCTGCAGGATGGTGCGGCGCAGTTTTTGCTGGTGAGTGAACCGGCTCCTTTTGCCTTGGTCGTCATCGAAACGGGGCGGCCGCGAAAGTGGGCGGACGGGGTCACGTCATTGGAGATCGCGGGAGCTTGGAGTGCAATGGCATCCCGAGAAAATGATGCCCGGCAATGCGATGCAGGCGAAACTCCTGAAGGCGTTTGTGGAGGCGGCGCGAAAAGAATTGCATTTTTGAACAGTTTTATTATCCTTTGGGGTCATGAAACTGAATTTCCCGGAAGCCGCCAAACGATACCTTCGCTTTCGTGATTCCATCTTTTCCGCCGGAACGGGAACGGTTTCTTTGATGGTTTCCGAGCCATCCGCGTCTTCAGAGTCGGAGCTGGAAATTCAGGCGCGCTGGTTTGGTGGCGAATTTGGACGTGAGTTTATCGGCACGGAGGGCGAAAGGATCGAGATCGTTCAGTTCGGGCACTGGAATCGTGCCGCCGGTCCGGATTTCACCGAGGCTGCCGTGAGAATCGACGGTGAGCTGAAGGCCGGTCCGATTGAGCTGGATCTCGACGTTCGGGATTGGGAATCGCACGGTCACGGGAGTAATCCGGCTTTCGAGGAGACTGTGTTGCATGTCTTCACAGACGGGCCGTCGCTGAATCGCTTTTATACACGGACGAACGCACACCGGCGGGTCGCGCAAGTACAACTGCCTCAGTATGCGTGGTCACAGGGGCCGCCTGATTTTCTTCCCGAGGCCTTTCCCGGGCGTTGTGTCGCGCCGCTCAGCCGCATGACAGACGCCGAGGTGGATTCGCTGCTGCTCTCGGCGGCGCAATATCGCCTTCAGCAGAAGGCGGAGCGGCTCCGCGTCATGTCGTCTTCGACTTCCCCGCAGCAGGCCCTGTTTCAGGGGCTCGCCGAAGCGCTCGGATTCCGCAGCAACAAAACGCCGATGGCAATCCTCTCGCAGCGCTGTCCGATCGGGGAGCTCATCGAAATGGCACCGCTGGATCGCGAAGCCCGGCTTTTCGGGGCGGCAGGATTTCTGGATCGGGAACAGTTCGACAAAGCGGCGAATCACGAAGCCCGGCGCTACCTGAGGCAACTGTGGGACCGCTGGTGGAAAATGCGGGATGATGTTGACCCCCTTCGCAGCCGGTCGATTCCCTGGTGTTTTTCGGGCAACCGACCGTTAAATCATCCGCAGCGGCGGGTCGGTGCGCTGGCCGCTTTGGTGGACTCGTGGGACGAGATTTCCTCCCTTTGGGAACAGAATGTGAATAACCTGGAAAACGAGGTGAATAACTCCCTCAAAAACCTCCACCATCCCTTCTGGGAGCTGAATTACACGCTGCGGGCGACCCCGTCTCCAAAGCGTCTTCGCCTCCTCGGTCAGGATCGCCTTCGCGATGTCCTCGGAAACGTCGTTTTCCCCGGTGCCATAGGGCTTGCAGGTGATGAGGATCGGCTCTGGGCGGAGTTTCTGGAGCTGGGAAAGGTTGATTCGAATCACAAACTGCGCCGGGCTTCGCTGCGTCTTTTCGGCCCCGATGAAAAACGCCGGAAGTTATTCACAAGTTATTATCATCAGCAGCAGGGATTACTCCAGATTTACCACGATTTCTGCCTCGAAGATGTGTCAGATTGTGAGCATTGTCCTTTCCCTGAGCAACTCGTTCAGTGGCAACGCAAGAGCATGAGCGAGGGAGCTCTTCCCGCCGCAACGGAAACGATGCTGTTACAATAATGTCCAACTTTTGTATATCCCTGACCGACCCCCCTTCGTAGAATTATTACCGGAAAGTGGATGGAACCTGTAAGGCCGAAATGGGCCGGACGTCTTTTCCCCGGCGAAAACAACATCAAACGAGTCATGTCCGTAGCTACCTTAGAACGCGAAATTATCCTGAACCCTGAAAAGCGGGAGTTTCCCGAATTCAGCCTCGAGCGCCTGCTCGGCACTGTCTTTGAGCCCACTCAGGGTGCAAAGGTTTGCATTCTCATTGATCTCGAGGACATGAGCCTCATGAAGGGCTATGCCTTTCTCGATGCCGACGGCCACGCGATTCAGAAAAAGGCCTATGAGGAATTCTACCTTGGCCTCAAGGACGGCGGCCTCGAAGCACTTGGCATGACCGGCGGCGAGCTGTTCGCTTTTCCCATGACTTACGGATCAAACCTCGATCTCAAGGACGAATGCTGCGACGTCGAAGGGAATCCGTTGAGTCTCGACCAAGACATTTACCCCAACTACGACATTATCCTCTGCGTCTCGACCTATTCGGCAACGGCGCCGCTCACGGCGAAATGCAAGGAGTTCGGCTTCCGCGGGGCGACGCTCCACGGGGTGAACGACGTCATTCTCAACTCCGGCCTCGCGGTGGATTATCACGAAGTCAGTGCCGATGCGGAAAAAATGCGCGCAGCGATGACGAATGCTGACACAATCGAAATCGATTTCGCGCTCGAAGATGGCCGCGTCCTCACGGCCTCTCTCGACCTGAATGGACAGGACGCGCAAAAATCTCACGGTTTGTGTCAGGGCACGACGCCGGATGTCGCGAATCTTCCGGCCGGTGAAGTCTACTTTGTCCCCGTCGATGCGAACGGGCAGTTCCCCATGAAATACGAGGATGGAACCCTTGGAGTGCTCGACGTCGAAAATCGTAACATCGTCCGCTCGACGCTCATCGAAGGTGATCAGGCCACGATCGATGCCCACAACGCCCGCCTCGCGGATGATCCGATGACCGGAACGCTCGGCGAACTCGGGTTCGGCACGCAGGTGCTGCCGGTTTCCGGTGCGGATATCCAGGACGAGAAGGTCCTAGGCACCTGCCATCTCGCGACCGGTCGCGACGACCATCTCGGCGGTGACATCGTCCCGGGCATGTTTAAGAAGCACGAGAACTCGACGCATGACGATATTCTTTTCGCTCCTCACAAAACCCCGAACTTCAACATCAGCGAAGTGCGCATGAAGCGCGGCGATCAGGAGGAAGTCATCATTCAGAACTTCCGTCCGAGCGAGTATATTCTCGACGCTCTCGGTGCTGAATAGT
Organism: Verrucomicrobiales bacterium; assembly: GCA_029233965.1. Lineage (GTDB taxonomy): Bacteria > Verrucomicrobiota > Verrucomicrobiia > Verrucomicrobiales > DEV007 > Arctic95D-9. The sequence continues at coordinate 33,950 of JARGOP010000025.1, forward strand.
TTTTAACTCCCCTCAACGAAACGAAACAGGGTTGGGTGCTTCACCTGACCCTGTTTTGTTGTTGGGGGTTGTGCCTTCCGGTCCCACAGCGTCCGGCCGGAAGTTGACGGATTTGCCGCGGCATTGGAATCAATCCTGACAGGACGGACACCAACAGGTCGTCCGGCCACGCAGATCGGCGCGAACGAGGTCGGTTTTGCAGGTTTTGCGTGGACATATTCCGCCGTCCTTCCAGCGATGCGTCATGAGCCATGACTTCGGGAGATCGCCCCAGTCGTCTCCGACGTGTTTGAGGGCGTCGCGTGAAATCTGACGGGTCGCTTTCCAGACTTCGTCAATCTGGACATCGGTGAGATCACCGGCCCGCGTTTGCGGCGGGATGCGGAGACGCCAGCAGATTTCGTCAGCCATCCAGTTGCCGATCCCGGGGTAGCCGCGCTGATCGAGAAGAAGGGTTTTCAGCGGCGTCTTCGGGAAGCGTTTCACAAAGGTGTAGTGGCGCTTCTTCGTGAAGCCGTGATCGGTGGTCCGGGGTGGTAAATCCTGCCACCACTGTGGCGGGGACCCGTCTTCGCAGAGGTCGAGAGTGAGCTTCCCGAACATGCGATAGTCGCTGAAGATGAGCTGCTGATCTTTCATCCGGAGGATAAGGTGATCGCGTTTTTCCTCCTCGCGCCCGGGATCGGCGACGAAGAGTTTTCCGGTCATCCCGAGATGAAGGCCGAGCCAGGCACCGCCGGAAAATTCGAACATCATCTGTTTCCCGTGGGCGTAGCTGGCGACGAGGGAACGGCTCGTGAGGCCTTTTTTCACTGCGGTCGCGGGGACGTCGCGATAGATGCGGGATTTGGGATGCGTGCGAACTTCCTGAACGACACCACCGATCCCGGGATTCCATCGTTTGCGACTGTATTCGACTTCGGCGAGTTCCGGCATGGGGAGAGAGGTTTGGGAGGGAAAGTCAGTGGCGAAGAGAGCTCACCGGGGGTGGATTCTTCCGCGTTCGGCTACTTTCTGAACGTAGCGGCATTCGGGAGAATGCCGAAGTCGGTTCTCAATACTTCCAGAAACGGAACTTCTCGACCTCGGGTTCGTCGCGGGCTTCGATGAGGGTTGCGGTCATTTCGGCGACTTTGTCAGGAAAGGTGTCGGCGAGATTTTTCGACTCGGAGGGATCTTCGCTGAGGTCGTAGAGTTCCATTTTTGCCTCGGGGTCTTTCTGAAGATTCTTGATCACTGCTTTCCAGTTGCCCTGACGCAGGGCGACCTGTCCTCCATAGCCGGCGAAGTCCCAAATGAGGTAATCGTGTTCCGGCTGTTCTTCGCCGAGCAGGGTGGGAAGGTAGCTGATGCCGTCGTGACCGGCTTCGGTTTTTGCTCCGGTAATGTCGGCGATCGTCGCGAGCGCGTCGTAGTGAGCGCTGAGGTGGTTGGTGGTGCGTCCGGCTTCAATCTTCGCGGGCCAGCGCACGATCATGGGAACGCGGATGCCGCCTTCGTAGACTTCGCCTTTGAGTCCGCGCAGGCCGGCGACGCTGTGGAAGAACTCGTAGTCGACCTGATCCTTGAGGAACGTGGTGCCGTTGTCCGAGGTGAAAAAGATGACCGTATTTTCGGCGAGGCCGAGTTCCTCCAGTTTTGTCATGAGCCGTCCAATCTGGTGGTCCATGTGGGAAATCATCGCGGCGTAAGCGGCTCTCGGGGTTGGGTGAGGCTGGTAGCTTTTTCCGACGTAGGGCGTTTCCTCCCACTCGTTGAGGTAGGGGGTGAGCTCGTCGTAGGGGACTTGCAGAGCGAGGTGGGGGATGATCGTCGGGTAGTAGACGAAGAAAGGTTTGTCCCGGTTCTCTTCGACAAAGGTGAGAGCGGCATCGGCGATGAGCTGCGGTGCATATTGCTTCCCGTATACGGTCGCGGTGTTGCCTTCGAGGGGGACGCGCTGATCCTGGTCGATGATGTATTCGGGAAAGAGATTGTGTGCGTGACGCTGGCAGTTGTACCCGAAGAAGCGGTCGAAGCCCTGTTTCAGGGGATCCCCTTCGGAGCCGGGCTGGCCGATACCCCATTTGCCGAAGGCGCCGGTGGCGTAGCCTTCCCCTTTGAGGATTTCAGCGATGGTGACTTCGCCGGCCGGCATCGGAAACTGACCCTGGTGAGAATCCCACTCGCCGATTTCGAAATTGTTCCGCACCACGGAGTGTCCCGCGTGTTTGCCGGTCATGAGGGAGTATCGTGCCGGGGCGCAGACAGGGGCGCTCGTGTAGTGCTGCGTGAAACGAATGCCTTCGGCGGCGAGCCGGTCCAGATTCGGCGTCTTGATTTTCTCCTGCCCGTAACTGCCAAGCTCGGCCCAGCCGAGGTCGTCGGCCATGACGTAGATGATGTTGGGGCGCGTTTCTGCTATGGCCGTTGCGGCGAGAGCAAGAAGGGACAGGAAAAGGGCTGAGGGCTTCATCGCCCGGAGCCTACCGCAGTGGCTGGGTGTGCTTCAAGCTCCCAAATGCGAATAGGCTCTCACGGATAAGCTTCGTGAGCGACAGGAGTGTCGCTCCGCCTTGTCACGAGATGCCGCGCTCTGATTTTTCGACGAAGTCGATGAGGAGATCGACTTCGGGGAGACGGTCAGTTTCTTCCCGCAAGATCCCGACGGCTTCGCGATAGTTCCGCTTTTCGCGATAAAGAATCCGGTGGGCCTTCTTGATTGCGAGAACGGCTTCCTCGGAAAAGCCGCGGCGGCTCAGGCCGACCGTGTTGATCGCGCGGACTTTCCCGGGATTTCCGTCAGCGATCATGTAGGGCGGTATGTCCTGAACGATCTTCGAGCATCCTCCGGTGATGGCATGTGCGCCGATGCGGCAGAATTGGTGCACGGCGGTGAGACCGCCCATGATGGCGTGGTCGCCGACCGTAACGTGACCGGCGATGGTGCCGTTGTTGGAAAAAATGACGTGGTCCCCGACGGTGCAGTCGTGCGCGATGTGGCTGTAGGCGAGGAAATTGCCGTGGCTGCCAATCGTCGTGTAGGAGCCGGGAGCGGTCCCCCGGTTCACCGTGCAGAATTCGCGGAAGGTGTTTCCGTCGCCGACTTTGAGGTAAGTCGGCTCGCCGGCATACTTCAGGTCCTGAGTTCGCTGGCCGATCGAGGTGAAGGAGTAGAATTCGTTATTCGCTCCAATTTCGGTGGGTCCGTCGATCGTGACGTGATTTTGCAAACGGCAGCCGTCTCCAATTTTCACCCCGGCATTGAGCACGCAGTAGGGACCAATAAAAACGCCATCGCCCAGTTCGACTCCGGGATCGATAACGGCGGTGGGATGAATCTCGTTGGCCATGAATTTGCGAAGGGACGATGCGTTCGCGCGAAACGTCAGACCATGAGCGCGAATTTCAATTCACATTCTGAAGTGGTTTCCCCGTTCACGACGCAGCGGCATTTCGCGTAGCCGATGTTGCGACGGACTTTCAGGATTTCCGACTCGATGAAGAGGGTGTCACCGGGAAAGACAGGCTTACGGAATTTCACATTATCGGCACTCATGAAATAACCGATCTTACCCTGATTCTCGGGCTGACGGAGGAGCGTGATGCTTGAGACCTGCGCCATCGCTTCGATCTGAAGAACACCGGGCATGACCGGATGACCGGGAAAGTGGCCCTGGAAATAGGGTTCGTTGATCGTGATTTGCTTCACGCCGGTGCACTTGAATTCACCCTCAAATCCGACGATGCGGTCGACCATGAGGAAAGGGTAGCGGTGAGGCAGGACCTGCTGAACCTCAACGTTGTCCATGACACCCTCACCTGTCGGGATGTTCACCGAAGGAACCATGGCGCTGGTGGTGGCAAAGGCGTTGGAAAGCTTCTTTGCCATTTCCGTGTTCGGGCCGTGACCGGGCTTCACCGCGATGACATGTCCCATGATGCGTTTTCCGCTGAGCATGAGGTCACCGACGAGATCGAGGATCTTGTGGCGGGCGAATTCCTCGGGAAACCGGAGGGATTCCTTGCTCATGACGGACTCGCCCTTGATGACGATCGCATTTTCGAGGCTGCCACCCTTGATGAGCCCTTTTTCCAGAAGCGGCTCGACGTCTTCATAGAAAACGAAAGTCCGTGCCGCAGCGATTTCCTTCTCGTAAGTCTCCGGATTGATTTCGGTCGAGTAGAACTGAGTCATGCGACCGTCGGGTCCGACCTGCGTGCAGGAAATGCGGAACTTTTTGTCCGGAACAATCGTGATGAGGGATCCGTTCCTGGTTTCGAGATGTATGGGCTGGCGAACTTCGTAGACGTTGAGGTGAGCGTCCTGCTCCTCGATCCCGGCCTTTTTAATGCAGTCTACGAAAGGCGCGGCGGAACCGTCTCCGATCGGTGGCTCGTTGGCGTCCATCTCGATGAGCGCATTGTCGACTCCCATCCCCACGAGGGCGGAAATGACGTGCTCGACGGTGTGTACTTTGACGGAACCTTCGGCAAGCGTGGTCGCGCGTTCGACGGTCTGGACCTTGGAGACGTGGGCATCGATGAACGGCTGGTCGTCAAGATCAACACGTCGAAATTTGATTCCGTGATTCGCCGGGGCCGGCTTCATGGTGAGGGAAACCTTCTCTCCGGTATGAAGAGAAGTGCCCGTGATCGTAGCCGGTGTGGCAAGTGTCTGTTGTTTCGGGGCCGACATGGGTATTGAGAATCCAGAAGGTTGAAAGGGTCCAATCTCTAGCGCAAATGCGGCGATAGTCCAGCGGGAAAGGGGAAGCTCCTCTTCCTGTTCTTTCTTATTTTCCCACTCCCTTTGCGGCTTCCGGGTTCGTGAGCCCGCCTCGAAAAAGGGCAGGAAGAGGACGGAGAAGAAGAGTAGGATTTGCCATCGACCTGCGACTCCAGACTCCCGATTTCACGGTCATTGACGAAAACGACGACTTCATGATCGTCGACAAACCGGCGCATCTCCTTGTGCACCCGTCAGTCCCGGGTAATCCGCCGACTCTTCTCGACGGGCTTGAAGAACTTTGCAGGTTCGAACTCGTGAACGGCGGGGTCATTTCTCTCGTCAACCGTCTCGACCGCGAAACCAGCGGGATCGTTCTTGTCGCAAAACACAAAGCGGCGGCGAGAGAGCTGGGCAAGGCGATGGAGCGACGGCAGTTCCGCAAGTCCTATCGCGCCATCGTTTGGGGCTGGCCGGAGGAGGATGAGTTTGTCGTCGATGAACCTCTGCGACGAAAAGGGGAGGTCTTTGCATCGCCGATCTGGGTGAAACAGATGGTTCATCCTGAGGGAAAAGAGTCGCGAACGCGTTTCGAAGTGGAACGGCGCTTCGAGCGGGAAACTTCAAACGGGACCAGATTTTCGCTGCTGCGCTGCTTTCCGGAGACCGGACGGATGCATCAGATCCGGGTTCATGCCGCTCATGCGGGGCATTCCATCGTTGGGGATAAAATCTACGGGCCCGATGAGAAATGCTATCTCGATTTCATCGAAACGGGCTGGACTCCCGAACTGGAACGACAGCTCCTCATGAATCGTCAGGCGCTTCATGCCTCCGGATTCGGATGGAAGGAGCAGGACTGGCTCGCTGAGCTTCCCGCTGATATGGCGGGGTTTATAGAAAATGAAGATTGAGTTCCGATTTCAGACTCCGGTTCTTCACCTTCGTGGTGATTCGTGTTCGGTGGCGAATCACGGGTTTTCGAGGCACGAAGGAGGACGGATTTTGAAGAATGGCCACAAATCGGGTTGGCTTTGAAACTTTTCGTCCAGGATACGGTTTCGCCCTTGGAAAAACCGCCCAATTTATCGGGTGCAAATTCGAAAGGCTTGATCTAAATTCCCGCCCCTCGCACGCCGGGATTGGCTTGAGGCGGGGATACACGAACAAGCTATGAACATTTCTGTTGAACGCCTCCCTGAATGCAAGGCCCGCCTCTCTGCTGAGATCCCGGCCGAGACGGTGGAAAAGACCCGCAAGCAGATCATCGCTGCTTATTCCCAGCAGGCGAAGGTCCCCGGCTTCCGTCCCGGCAAAATTCCTGCTTCGGTGATCGAAAAGAAATATGCGGTTCCGATTGAAGACGAGCTGAAAGACCGCCTTTCCCGTTCTGCTTACGAGGAAGCCAACATCAAAGAAAAGCTTGCGATTCTCGGTATCTCCCAGGTTGAGCGGGAACAGTTCGAGGCGGACGGATCCTATATGCTGGCCGTCGAGGTCGTGACTGAGCCGGAAGTCGAAATCGCCGAATACAAGGGTATCCAGGTCGAGATCCAGAAAATGGAAGTCACGGATGATATGGTGGATGGCTACCTCAAGAACATGGCGAAGCAGCAGGCGATGCCTACCGACGTGGATCGTGCTTCGAAAGCAGGCGATCTTGTCGTCGCGGATTACACCGCGACGCTCGATGGTGAGCCGCTGATGGATAAGCTGGAAAAAGAGGCCGGGCCGCTCGCGAAAGGGGAAAGTCACTGGATCGATGTCCCGGAAGAAGGCGAAGAGCCCCGTGAATTCATCCCGGGAATTTCTCAGCAGGTCACCGGCCTCAAGGCGGGCGACACGAAGCAGTTCGATGCCGTGTTCGCGGAAGACTTTCCGATCGAAGCCGTCGCCGGAAAGACAGTCAGTTATGATCTCACGGTCACTCAGGTGAAGGAACGCGAGATTCCTGAGATCGATGACGACCACGCCAAGGCAATGGGTGCGGAGTCGCTTGAGGCGCTCAAGGAGAGCATCCGGGGCCAGTTTCAACAGCAGCAGGAGCGCACCCGCAACCAGATGATCGACAATCAGATCCTCTCTCATCTCAACGACGAGATGACTTTCGAAGTCCCGCAGCACATCGTTTTCAACGAGACCCAGCGTCAGGTGAACCAGATGGTGAGCCGCGGCTATGAGCAGGGCATGAGCGAGCAGGATATCGAGCAGAATCAGGAAGATCTCCTCAAGAGTGCCGAAACGCAGGCGAAGAACAATGTGAAGACCATGTTCATTCTCGACACCATTGCCGAGAAAGAGGGCTTTAAAGTCAGCGAAGAGGAAGTCTCCCAGCGCATCATGATGATTGCGATGCAACAACAGCGCCCGCCGAAGAAAGTCGCCCGCGAGATTCGTGACAACAATGCCTTCGGTGAGATCCGTCAGGACATTCTCATTTCCAAGACGATCAACTTCCTCCGCGAGAATGCTGTCGTGACTGAGGTTGATCCACCGGAAGAAGGTGCGTAAGTTTCCCTCTTCCCGGGCGACTCAGTCCCGGCCTTTCGAGCGTAAAATTTCAACAAAAACACCTGCTATGTCTTTAGACGACGTCCAAGAACTCTCTCCGATGCTTCCTCCTCACCTTCAGCAGCGGATCATCGATCCGGTGAAGAACGTGAGCGTGATCGAGAAGGAAGGAAATACGATGGTCCAGTTCGACCTCATTTCCCGCCTCATGAAGGATCGCATCATCTTCATTGGGGAAGGAATCAGCGATCCTCTCGCGAACTATGTCATCGCCCAGATGCTGTATCTGCAAATGCAGGATCCGAATAAGGACATCAACCTTTACATCAACAGTCCCGGTGGATCGGTCACGGCCGGCCTTGCGATCTATGACACGATGCAGTTCGTGACCTGCGACGTGAACACATACTGCATGGGTATGGCGGCGAGCATGGGGGCAGTTCTCCTCACGGCGGGAGCGGCAGGTAAGCGTTTCGCGCTTCCGAACTCCCATATCATGATTCACCAGGTTTCCGGTGGGGCACAGGGCACGGCTTCCGACGTCGAGCGGACCGTTGAGTTCATGTATTCACTGAAGAAGCGACTCAATGTGATTCTTTCAAAGCACACCGGGAAAACGGTCGAGGAAATTGAGCGCGACGCAGACCGCGACAACTACATGCCTGCTGATGTCGCCGCCGAATATGGCTTGATCGACAAGGTCCTTGAGAAGGAGATGGGCGATAAGTAAATCGCCGATACGACCTCTAACTTTCGAAAGGCTCCTCCGGAAACGGCGGGGCCTTTTTTGTGCCTGCCTGATCGCTTCGGACAAAGAAAAGCCCCGGGGAATTCTCATTCCGCGGGGCTTGTGAAATGAAAGGTTTCGAATCAGGCAGCGCCTTCAGCAGCGGCAGACCCTGTATATTGAGCGCTGCCGAATCCGAGGATTGGGTAGAAGATCGGAGAGAGAAAGATCAGCCCGAGAGCGAAGCCGCCCCCTTTGCCAAAGCTCTTCGCGAGGTCCATCGACATGATAAAGCCAATCACGACGTTGACGAGAGGGATGAACATGAGGACGATCCACCAGACGGGACGACCGATAATCTCAAGGAGAACAATGATATTGTAGATCGGGACGATGGCAGCCCAGCCCGGCTTTCCGGCCTTGGTGAAGATTTTCCACATCGCGACCAGAAGGACAACAATGAGGACGAGATAGACGAGAGAGCCAACGAGTGCTCCTGCAGCCTCAGCGGGACCGGGTTGGTAGGTTTCAGCCTGGGCAAGAATGGAATGGTACATAGCGGTTATATTTGAGTGAATGGTTAAACAAGCATCATGAGAATACGCAATTTCAGCCAAAGGGATCAAGATGGAAAAAGTGATAAACCTCCCACCACGATCGCGGCCTCTCTGAAATCCGAATTTTTCGTAAGATCGGCTCGATTTCCCGCTATCCCCGGAAACGCTTTGGATTTGGCCAGACACACTTCTTTCGATTCGGACGCCTTTGAGCAGCTTCTCGCAGCTCATCAGGGACGGCTTTTTGGTTTTATCCGGGCGCTGGTCGGGCCGGGTGGGGAGGTCGATGACATTCTTCAAAACACGAACCGGATCCTCTGGCGCGAGGCGGAGTCCTTCGAGCCGGGGACGAACTTTCGAGCGTGGGCGTTTCAGATTGCGCGGTATCAGGTGCTTCAATCCCGGGATAAGCAAAGGCGTCAGGGTGAGCAGGTTCCTTTCTCGGATGAGTTGATGGAAACTCTCGCGATCCGGACGGAGGAAAAGGAATCCTCTCTTGATCGAAGGCAGCGGTTTCTCGGAGCCTGTCTTGAAAAACTTCCCGACCGGCAGCGTGAAGTGATTGAACTGCGTTACTTTGAACGGGAGAGCGTTCAGGACATTGCCGTGAGCATCGGGCTCAAGCCGAACGCCGTTTCCCAACTTCTTTTTCGCGGACGGGAGAGCCTCCTCCGCTGTATCGAATCGCAACTGGGCGATTCCAGAATTCGAACTCTCGACTGATTTTCATGGACCACGATTTGTTATCACACCTCATGAGCCGCCTCGAAGCAGGCACGGCTACGGACGCTGAACTCGACCAGCTGGCAGCTCTTCTCGCAGACGACTACGAAGCTCGCGAGCGCTTTCTCGATCATGCTCAGATCGAAGGTATCCTTTACGGAGTTGGGCAGGAAGCAAAGGAAGAGGACGTGATTTCCCTGAAGCAGACGGCAGCGCCCGCCGGATCATCGCGGTCAAGAATGGGAGCGTCTCTTCTCGTGGGGGTGGCGGCGGTGATCGCGGCCGGTGTCTTTTTCATCCTTCGCGAATCGGCTTCGATTTCCCCTGCTCCGGAAATGGTTTTGTCAGGAAATGAAACGCCGCTTTCCGCGGAGGAACGGTATGATCGTTCGCGTAGGACCATTCCCGGCGGCGCATCACTGGCACACCCGGAGACGGCAACGAATACCGAACTCGCGACCGCTGACGGTAAAATCGAATTCAATCGCGACATCCGTCCGATCCTTTCGGATAACTGCTTCTTTTGTCACGGGCCGGACGCTGCGGAGCGGAAAGCCGACCTCCGCCTCGACATGGAAGCTGATGCTCTCGCCGATCTCGGTGGCTATGCGGCGATTGTGAAAGGTGATGCTGAGGCCAGTGAGCTCGTTGCCCGCATCTTTGATCACGATCCGGATTTCATCATGCCGCCGCCTGAGTCATCGCGCCGACTCACTGAAGAGCAGAAAGAACTGCTCAAGCAATGGATCGCTGAAGGAGCCGCGTGGCAGCAGCACTGGGCCTTCGAGAAGCCGGTCAAGCGGGAGCTGCCGAAGGCTTCGGTCAAAGATTGGCCGGTGAACGGGATCGATCATTTCGTTCTCAGGAAGCTCGATGAAAAAGGTTTCGAGCCATCTCCGGAAGCGCCGAAGGAAACGCTGATTCGGCGTGTCAGCCTCGACCTCACCGGTCTGCCGCCGTCGATCAGCGAGGTGGATCGCTTTTTGAATGATGACTCCCCTGACGCCTATGAAAAGGTTGTCGATCGGCTTCTCGATTCGACCACGCATGCTGAACGCATGGCCTGGGTCTGGATGGAGGCGGCACGCTACGCGGACACCGACGGATACCAGAACGATGGTCCGCGCGACATGTGGCGCTGGCGTGACTGGGTCATCAAGGCCTACGACCGGAACATGCCCTTCGATCAGTTTACGATTGAGCAGCTCGCCGGGGACCTGCTTCCGGACCCAACGAGAGACCAGCTCATCGCGACCGGCTTCAACCGGAACAACCGCTACAATTCCGAGTCGGGTCTCGTTCTGGAAGAGTTCCTTCTCGAGAACGCAGTCGACCGCTCCGACACGACAATGACGGTTTGGATGGGGCTCACGATGGGATGCGCCCGCTGTCACGACCACAAGTATGATCCGCTCACTCACAAAGATTATCACGGGATGCTGTCGTTCTTTGACAACATCACCGAATCGGGCCGGGCCATTAAAGTAGGCAACTCGGAACCGTGGATTACGGCGCCGACGCCGACGCAGGAGGCGGAACTTGCTGAGATTGATTATCGCCTCACCGAAGCGAAGAAGGAGCTGGAGGCGGCAGGGGAGGAGATCGCCTTGAGACAGGTGGCGTGGGAGAAGTCGATGCCTGAACCCGGGGAGGTGATTCTCCCGTATGGGCTGGATCATCATTTTGGCATCGACACTCCGGTCATCGCCGACGGGAGCGGGCCGGTCAGTCTCGAGGAAAAAGTCCCGGGGATCATTTCGAATGGCCGCTTTTCGATCGCCTTCCGGGTCAATCCCGGAGAAGTGGAGAAAGGGGCCGTGCTCTCCAATGAAATTCCCGGGACGACCCGGCAGGGATTTTTTGTGGCGTTTCACGAAGGTCATCTGCGCTTCACTCTCATCTCCCGATGGATCGCCGGGGTGGGAATGTTAGAAACAGTGAGAGAGTTTGCTCCGGGGGAGTCGTTTCATGTCGCTCTCACCAATGACGGAACCCAACGCACGCGGGGAATGGAAATCTGGATCGACGGCATCAAGGCGGAGACCCGTGAACTCTACAACACGAACAGCAATGTGGTCGGGCGCGAAGCGAAAGCGCCGGTGCTGGTGGGGGGGAGTAAACACCTTCCGGCCTGGAAGGGGCAGGTGTCGGATCTGCGTTTTTACACCTCGCGAACTCTACCCGGGGAAGAGATTCAACTTCTCGCAGAGGCGACTCCTCTTTCCAAAATTCTTGCGATCAGTCCGGCGAAGCGAACAACGCTGCAAGCCGCGAAGCTGTGGAACTACTTTTTGAACCACGCCGCACCGGAGCCGGACCGGAAGCGCTTCGAAGCAGTGGAAGCATTGGTGGCCGAGCGGACGAAATTTTACGATTCGCTGCCGACGACGATGATCATGGAAGAAGCGCCCGCGCCGAAGGACACCTACCTCCGGATTCGCGGGGAGTATCACAACAAAGGGGAAGTCGTCGCGTCGGCGATCCCGGAAGTGTTTGGCAAGCTCGATGTCGAAAATCCGAACCGCCTCGATCTCGCGAAGTGGATCGTCAGTGATCAAAATCCGATGGCAGCAAGGGTGGCGATGAATCGCTACTGGCAGATGTTCTTCGGTCGCGGGCTTGTGAAAACGACGGAGGACTTTGGTACCCAGGGAAGCCTGCCCTCACATCCTGAGTTGCTCGACTGGTTGGCGATCGAGTTCAAGCAGTCCGGGTGGAACACGAGAGAAATGCTGAAGCTGATCGTCATGAGCCGGACCTACCGTCAGTCGTCGGTTCTGCGTGAAGGAGACCTCGAAAGGGATCCCGGGAACGTCTTTCTCGCCCGGGCTTCGCGTCTCAAGCTCCCCGGCGACATTTTGCGGGACAAAGCGCTGGCGACGAGCGGTCTTCTCGTTCCGGTGACGGGCGGGCCCTCGGTAAAGCCCTATCAGCCGGCCGGGATGTGGAAAGAGGCGAGCAACGCCCGCTACGTCCAGGACAAGGGCGACAAGCTCTACCGTCGCAGTCTCTACACCTATTGGAAGCGAACTCTCGCTCCCCCGACGATGGCGGTGCTCGACACGGCTGATCGCGAGTGGTGCTCAGTGAAACCCAAGCGAACGAACACGCCGCTGCAGGCGCTTGTGCTCATGAATGAAACCGGCTTCTTCGAGTCGGCCCGGAAACTCGGAGAGCGCATGCTCACAGAAGGGGGCGACAGCGCCGAGGACCAGCTGCGCTTTGCTTTTCGAAAAGTCCTGACACGCCACCCGCAACCGGCTGAGTTGGCGCTCCTTTCAAACTCCTATGAGGCGTATGAGGACGAATATGCCAAAGATCCCAGGCTCGCCGAATCGATCCTTACGGTGGGTGAATCCACTGCCGACGATTCGGTCGATCGCATTCAACTCGCCGCCGCGACCTCGGTCGCGAACGTTCTTCTGAACCTCGAAGAAGCTTCCGTCCGCGAATAACGTTCTCCCCCTCAAGTCATGAATCCATTCCAGATCGAACCCGATTCCCCGTTTGCGCGGTCCCGCCGCCAGTTCCTTGCCCGGTCCGGCGCCGGTCTCGGCGGGGCTGCTCTTGCATCTCTCTTAGGAGAAAAAGGTCACGCCGCGAGTTCTCTCTCCGATGCGAGCTTTCCCACGCATGCTCCCAAAGCGAAGCGCATCATCTATCTTTTCCAGTCGGGCGGTCCTTCGCAGTTGGACCTGTTCGATTACAAGCCTCACTTGAATGGATTCCACGGACGGGAAACGCCGGAGTCGATTTTTAACGGCCAGCGTCTCACCGGGATGACCGCAGGTCAGTCGTCCTTTCCCGTGGCACGATCCATTTTTGATTTCAAGCAGCATGGGCAAAGCGGTGCCTGGATCTCGGAGTTGCTGCCTCATCTCGCTTCCGTTGCCGACGATGTCACTTTCGTGAAATCCCTCTACACCGAGGCGATCAATCACGATCCGGCGATCACTTTTCTTCTCACCGGATTCCAGATCGCGGGTCGTCCCAGCATGGGGGCCTGGTCAAGTTACGGGCTCGGGAGTGAGAATGAAAATCTTCCCGCTTTCGTCGCGATGCTCTCCGGCAATGGCGGGCAGCCGCTCTACGACAGACTCTGGGGGCCGGGATTTCTTCCCTCGAAGCATCAGGGGGTTCGCTTTCGTTCCGGCAGGGATCCGGTTCTTTACCTGAATAATCCGTCCGGCGTTTCCGAAACGATTCGGCGCCAGACCCTTGACGACATGAGTGCTCTCAACAAGATGCGTCAGGAAGTCGTCGCGGATCCCGAGATCGAGACCCGGATCGCACAGTATGAAATGGCGTATCGCATGCAGAGTTCGGTGCCGGATCTCACTGATCTTTCCGATGAACCGGAGAGCACTTTTGAACTTTACGGTGAAGATTCCCGAAAGCCGGGCACCTATGCCTACAATGTCCTCATGGCCCGTCGCCTCGCGGAGCGGGGCACGCGATTCATTCAGCTTTTCCATCGGGGGTGGGATCAGCACGGCAACCTTCCGGGTGGACTGCGGAAGCAGTGTGAAAACACGGATCAGGCTTCCGCCGGACTTATCAAGGACCTGAAGCTCCGCGGACTTCTCGATGACACCCTTGTAATTTGGGGCGGTGAGTTCGGTCGGACCGTCTACTGCCAGGGGGACCTCAGCCCGAAGAACTACGGTCGCGATCACCACCCGCGCTGTTTCACGACATGGATGGCGGGCGGGGGCGTGAAGCCGGGATTAACCTACGGGGAAACCGACGACTTCAGTTACAATGTGACGAAAGACCCAGTCAGTGTCCACGATTTTCACGCGACGATTCTGCACCTGTTAGGCGTGAATCACGAGAAGCTGACGTACAAGTTTCAAGGCCGGCACTTCCGCCTCACCGATGTGCACGGGCACATTTTGAATGATATTTTGATCTAGGTTGGAGTGAGGCCTTCAGGCCTTTCATTCGCAAGACAAGGCCTGAAGGCATCACTCCAGCGGAATCAGTCTACGTCAGAAACGGATTCGTCGCTTTCTCCTGCGCGATCGTCGTCGTGGGTCCGTGGCCCGGCAGCACGTGGGTTTCATCCGGCAGCGGCCAGAGCTTTTCCCGGATCCCCGAGAGGAGAAGCTCATGATCGCCATTCGGAAAGTCCGTCCGTCCGATCCCGCCCGCAAAAAGCACGTCTCCTCCGATCAAGACCGGTTGGCCCTGGATGAGGAAACAAACGCTGTCGGGCGAATGTCCCGGAACGTGAAAGAGCGAGAGGTCGAGCTTGCCGGCGCTGAGATCATTCTCTCCATCAAGAAGGTGATCCACGACGTAGTCATCGAGCCGGCAGGGGACCCCCATCATTTGCTCGAGGCGCTTCGCGAGGGTCAGTTCTTCGGAAGGCTCTGCCCAGGCCCAGGTCGGGCAGTGGAACGCTGACTGCACTTTGCCCGCACCAATGACGTGGTCGTGATGCTGATGAGTGAGGATGAGTCCGGTCAGTGCGACTCCCTTTTCACTGAGCCAGTCAGCGACTCCCTCGGGAGCGTCAAAAAGCCAGGCTTCGCCGTCTTTTTTGACGAGGTAGCCGTTGGTCTGAAACAATCCGCCGCAATAGACTTCGATCTCAAATTCATCCATGCCGATGGGTAATGGCAAAAACGGTTGGATTCAAGAGAGCGGGACGACGATTTCCTGATCGCCTTTTCAGTGGTTCCTGTCACCGTGACTCATCTTGATGAAACCCTGGCTGATTCTTTTCTCTTTCGCGGGCCTTGCTCTGATGTCCTGTCGGGATGAACCTCCACCGAGTATGGCAGAAACCGATTCCGATCCCTACCTTTGGCTTGAAGAAGTCGAAGGCGAGCAGGCGCTTTCGTGGGTGCGCGGACAGAATGAGCGGACTCTCGCGGACCTCCGATCCGATCCCAACTACGTCGAATTTGAAGCGGCCGCGCTGGAGGTGCTCACCTCGAAAGAGCGCATTCCCTACGGCCGCATCCGCGACGGGAAGGTCTACAATTTCTGGCAGGATGAAACCAACGTCCGAGGTCTCTGGCGTTGCACCTCGCTGGAGAGCTATCGCAGCGACGAGCCCGATTGGGAAACGGTTCTCGACTTCGATGAATTGTCGCGGGCCGAGGATAAAAACTGGGTTTTCAAAGGGGCGGACTGCTTTCACGATAAGTCGGCGAACCGATACTACTGTCTCATTTCTCTTTCCGACGGAGGCAAAGACGCGGTGATTAAACGCGAGTTTGATCTCGAGACGCGAAGCTTCGTCGAGGGTGGATTTGTCACCCCGGAAGCGAAGCAGGGTTCCGACTGGGCGGGGCCGGATGTGCTTCTGATTGGCACCGACTGGGGGGAAGGTTCGCTCACGGATTCCGGGTATCCCCGCATCGTGAAGCGCTGGGAGCGGGGCACGCCTCTCAGTGAGGCAACGGAGCTGCTCGCCGGGGATCCCGAAGACGTCGCCGTCTGGCCCTACACAATTGAGATGGCCGGGGGTCGCATCCTTTCCTGCGTCGAGGAATCGGACACCTTTTTCACTTCGACGCACTGGTGGATTCCGGACGGTGAAACGAAGCCGGTGCAAATTCCGGTGCCACCGAAATGCGGACTGAGCGATGTCCTCGGGAAGTGGATGTTTATCCTGATCAAAGAGGACTGGGAAGTCGCCGGGGAATCCTTTCAGAGTGGTGATCTGGTTTCTTTCGATCTTGAGGAGTTCGTTGAAAAGAGAACCGTCCCCACGGTCCGGCTCGCCTTTCGCCCCTCGGAGACGCAGGCGGTGAATGCGGTCCGCGTCGCCGGAAAAACCGCGCTCCTCTCGATTGATGACCAGGTGACCGGACAGGTCCTCCGTTTGGAGGAAGAAGCGGAGCAGTGGGTCACGGTCCCGGTTGAGTTGCCCGGTAGCGGGCAGGCCGGTATCGCTTTCGCGGACGAAGACGAGACGACCGCCTTCCTGACGTACGAAGGATTTCTGACGCCGGATTCGCTTTTCGAATTCGACACTCTCACCTACGAGGTCAGTCCGCTCAAAAGCCTTCCTCCGAAGTTCGATGCGACCGGTCTCGTTGTGGAACAGTTCTTTGCGGAGTCGACCGACGGCACGCAGATTCCCTATTTCGCGGTCCATCGTGAGGACATCCCGTTGGACGGGAAAACGCCCACCCTGCTCTACGGCTACGGCGGGTTTCAGATTTCTCTCAACCCCGGTTACAACGGCACCACCGGTCGCCTCTGGCTGGAAAAGGGCGGCGCCTACATTCTCGCCAACATTCGCGGGGGCGGTGAGTTCGGCCCGGCCTGGCATCAGGCGGGGTTGAAGTTGAATCGTCAGCGCGTCTATGATGATTTCATTTCCGTGGCGGAAGATGTCATCGAAAAAGGGATCACCTCACCTCCGCATCTCGGGATCATGGGTGGCTCGAACGGCGGGCTCCTCATGGGGGTGATGCTGAACCAGCGGCCCGACCTCTGGAATGCGGTCGTCGTGCAGGTGCCGCTCCTCGACATGTTGCGCTATCATCTCCTCCTCGCGGGCGCATCGTGGGTCGATGAGTACGGCTCGCCTGAGATCCTCGAAGAAAGAGCCTTTCTCGAAAGGATTTCACCCTATCACAACTTCAATCCGGAAAGAGATTACCCTGTCCCGTTTTTCGTGACCTCCACGAAAGACGACCGCGTTCATCCCGGTCATGCCCGGAAAATGGCGAAATTGTTCGAGGCGGCAGGGCTCCCGTTTTTCTATTACGAGAACATCGACGGAGGCCATTCTGCCGCCGCAAATCAGGCGGAGCGGGCCCGGAGAACTGCGCTTGAATATACCTATCTCACCCGACGGCTGTTCCATGAATAAATGCGCTTTCCGCCCGGCTGATCCAACAGGGTCTGTTCCCGCAGGCAACCCTGTCAGGTCCATTCTGATCGGGAGTGCCCTCACTTTCTTTCTCGCCACTGTTCCCCCGACGCTTCGCAGCGCCGTTCCGCCCGATTCCGCTGAGGTGCTCGCGGCGATGAAAAAGGCGACGGTGTTCTACCGGGAGAAGCTCGCTGTTCAGGGCGGTTACGCCTCCGCCTGGGCTCTCGATCTCAGCGAGGGAATGACAGAGTCCGGAGCTTCGCCGACGATCATCTCGATCCAGCCTCACGGCACCACGACGATCGGCCTGACGATGCTGCGCGCTTACGTGGCGACCGGGGAGACGCTCTTTCTCAACGGGGCAACCGGCGCGGTGGAGGCCCTTGTCGCGACTCAGCTTTCCTCCGGTGGATGGGATGATGATTTCGATTTTGATCCGGAGATCGCCGCAAAGGTTCACACCCGCCGCGATTTGGAAGCGGGCGATTCGGATCCCGGAAAGCGTTACCGAACCTCTACCCTCGATGATCACAAGACGACCTCCGCGCTGCAGTTGCTTCTGGAGTATGTGCACACAGAGGGAGTCATCGCCGATCCTGAGATTATACGGTCACTGGAGTTTGGAATCGATGGACTGCTGGCGGCGCAGTTTCCGAGCGGAGCCTGGGCGCAGAAATTTCAGGGTCCTGCGGATCCGGACATGCCTGTCCTCAAGGCTACGATTCCGAAAACCTGGCCCCGCGAGTTTCCGAAAGCAAAATACACCGGTTACGCCACTCTGAACGACGGCAATCTCACTCACGTGATGGAGTTTCTTCTCCGGGCGCACGAGCTGACGGGTGACCCGCGCTTCATGGCGTCTGCAAAACGCCTTGGTCAATTTCTTCTTCTCGCGCAGCTGGAAGGCGCTCAGCCCGCCTGGGCCCAGCAGTATGATGAAAGGATGCATCCGGTCTGGGCGCGTAAGTTTGAGCCGCCGGCAGTGAGCTCGGTCGAATCTTACGGAGCGGCGGAGACTCTCGCGATGCTCTGGGCCGCCACGGGGGAGGAGCGGTTCCGGGCGGCCATTTTTCCGGCCCTCGACTGGCTTGAGCAGAGTCGACTCGAAGACGGACGCTGGGCGCGTTTCTACGAACTTGAGACGAACAAGCCGCTCTACTGCGATGCGGAAACCTACGAACTCACCTCCGACGACGGGAATCTCCCGACTCACTACGGGTTTAAAATCGAATCCGGGCTGGAATCCAAAATCGTCCGGATGCGCGAACTTCTCGAACTTTCACCGGAAGACGCACTCAGGAAACAACAGCCGCCTGCGCATCCGGAAAGCTGGGCGAAACGGGCGCGGGGCGTGGTCGGGAAAGTGAAGGCGGCGATTGAGTCGCAAGAGAAGGAGGGATATTGGATTGACGATGATCTCATCGATGCCGGTCTCTACGTGAAACATGTCGGTGCGATGGCCTATTACCTCGATGCTCTGCGAATGGCGGAGAAGAAGTGAGTCACTCGAGAGCGAAGCGCAAACCGGGGTGCGAATCCGCGAGGCGGTTGATCCACTCTCTGCGAGCCATGTGCCAGACCTCTTCATCGGAGGTGACTGTCACCCCGGCGGGAAGGGGAACGGGATAGGGCTCTTTTCCTGTCCAGACAAGGGTTACGTTTTTGTAAACCCCGGGAGGAAACCTCATGTCATCGGGCCCATTGATGGAGACAGCGCCCATGTGTAGGATGCAGTTTTTCATTTCCACCCTGCCGGAACTGTCTGCCCATTTAAAGAACATCCCCGGAGCACGCTCGATCCCGTCTTCGCCGGTGACGATAAACCGGTCTCGCCAGGGTTTACCCTCGGCACCGTCATGAGGCTGAGCCGTGATGCGGATGAGAGAATCGCGCACCACCGTGGTGAGTTCCGCCACGCGCCCGTCGGGAGCGCGCTGTGAGAGAAAGACAAAGCATCCATCAATGAGACAGTTGAGGATTTGCCCGGGAACGAGATCGTCGTTCTCGATCACGTCGTCGCGGATCTCTTCCATCCAGGCCCGCTCCAGAGTCCAGTGATCGAGTCCCTCCCCGGGGCCGAATCCGTCCTCGATATTCCGGAAAAAAACATCTTGAACCGTGACCGTCCCTTCGCAGTGTTTCACGAGGAGGGCGTCACCGTCCCACATTTCTTTGACGACACGCCAGGGCAGATCCGGTGATTGCAAGCCGATCACGGAAACTCCTGACAGAGACACATCGCGAGAGTCGCGGAGCTGGAGCGGGTAGATTTGTTCGTTGAGGAGTTCCCGCGTCACGAGGATATCCGTGTCCGGATAACCGATTCCGTTTTCCGGATCGCGATGACGGGCGGAATGGAGGACGAAAGTCGGGAGGGTCTGGTAATGGTCCGATTTCCCCCATAGATCGTCACGCCGTCGGCGCTCAGGTGGCCGCCTTCCGGGAGATCACCGATGATGAACTGTTCGTGATACTCGCCGGGCGGGATTTTCTGCTCAGTTTCGGCAAAGCACGGACGACCCGTGGTAAAACAAACGAGAAAGACGGTGAGAAGACGGCTGGTCACTTCGGAAAGTAATCGCCTTAGCGGGCCACAGCAACGGATTCATCGGGCACGAGACGGCGGCACTTGGAACGACCCCCGTTCCAGATGTCGTACTCAGGATCGGCGTAGCGACCAAAGAAGGCGTTCAGCCTTCCAATCATCTCCTCCTGGACATCAGCGAGTCCGGGTTGGCCGAAGAGGTTGAATCGCTCCATTGGATCCTTTTCCATATCGTAGAGTTCAGAGGGGCCTTCCGGACTCTTCCGCAGGACAATCTTCCAGCGGTCGTTCCGAAACGAACGGCAGCCTTCCATTTCGTATCCCATTTCGTTTCGCCATTCGATCTCCCCGCCCTTGAGGAGCGAGGCAAAGCTGCGACCGGGGGAGAGAGGCGTTTTCGGCATGCGGTGGCCGAGATCGAGATGATCAAGGACGCTGGGAAGGAAATCGTAGTTGGAGACAATAAGATCGCTTCTTCCGGGAGTGACGGAGCCCGGCTGCCGGAAAATAAACGGGATCTGCATCATCATGTCGTGAGCCGCGATCGGGCGGGTGTGATCGCCCATCCCGAAGAAACCGTTCTGGCCTCCCATCCAACCCTGGTCACCGGCGAAAACGACGAGGGTGTTTTCGTCGAGTTCGTTGTCTTTCAGGGCCTGCAGAATTTCGCCGACACCATCGTCGATCGCGCTGACCTCGGAAGCGACGCGGCGAATGCTGACGTCGTTGTTGTGGTAATCGAGATTGTTGTACTGCCAGGGATGAACCGTGTCCCGGGGAAAGGACATGAGCGGTTTGTCGGCGTAGTAGGCGGCGTGACGATTCTGAGACTCGCGCAGCAGGAGTGGGCCGAGGCAGTAGGGACCGTTGTAGGCGAGATAAAGGAAGAATGGTTTTTCGCTGTCCTTCTGTTCCTCGATGAACTGCTTTCCCCGTTCCGTCCAGAGATCGGTCATGTACTTCGGTGAGGGTTTAATCTCGCCGTCCTCAATGATGGGATCGGTGTAGAGGCTGCCCGTTCCGCCGCGCTGCATCGTGATCCAGGTCGAGAAGCCGTCCTGAGGCGTGAGGTTCGCTCCGAGATGCCACTTGCCGACGAGGCCGCAGGTGTAGCCCTCGGAGTGCAGGATCTCCGGAAGCGTTTTGAATTCTTCGAGCGTGTAGTAGGCCTCTTCGCCGACCATGTATTTGTTATCGAGGAAGGAGTGGACGCCGTGCTGCGACGGAAGCAGCCCGGTGAGAAAGGTGGCCCGGGTTGGTGAGCATACCGGGTTGCTGCTCAGGGCCCGCTCGAAGAGGAGGCCCTCCTCCGCCATGCGGTCAAGATTTGGTGTGCGAATGTCAGGGTTTCCGTAGCAGCCGAGGGTCCAGGCACCATGGTTGTCGGTGAGGATGAAGACCAGATTGGTCGGTTTCGATTCTGCTTTTGCGGAAAAGATGAAGCCAAGCAGTGCGGTGAAGAGAACGATTCCAGGGCGCATCCGCACGTTTTATCGAATGGTCGTGGATTGGACAATCCCCTAATTCCGTGCTGCGGGAAACGGCAGCGCCTGATTAACGGGGCTGATTGTGAACTGATTTCGAAAGTCCCGCGGGGTCTTGCCTTTTAGGGCACGGAAGCGGCGATTGAAATGAGACAGGTTCTGAAACCCGGAGTCGAAGGCGATTTCAGAGATCGGATCGTTGGTTTCGAGGAGGCGGCGACAGGCCTCGCCGATGCGGAGTTCGTGAAGATACTCGATGAGGGTTTTCCCCGTATTTGCTTTAAAGAAACGACAGAACGACTTGGGGCTCATTTTTGCGACTGCCGCCGTCTCTTCGAGAGTGACGGGATTTGTTTTGTTGAGTTGAAGAAAGCTCAGGACTTCGCCGAGTCGTGAGATGTCCTGCTCTTTCAAAGAAGGCGAAAAAGCGGGACTGGCGAGGGGGGTCTTTTCTTCCGAAGCGGCGAGGAATTCGAGGAGGTGAAGGAGGGAGAGTAATCGCTCGAAGGGCGACTGATCTCTCATCGCGAGAATCCGGTCCGCCGCTTCGTCGGCAGTATTGCCGTGGAACTCGAATCCGAATCGCGCCTCATCGAGGAATTCGCGAATGACCTGCATCTCCGTTTTGCGAAGGAGGTCGTCCCCGAGCGACTCCGCTGAAAACTGGATCACCGCGAGGGAAGGGCGGTCCCAATCGTTCTCGTCCGGGATCCCGGAGTGAAGAGCATGAGGGATGTTCGGCCCGTTCATGATGAGAGTCCCCTTGGTGAGTCGTCCGATGTGATCCCCTGACATGAATTCGCCGGCGTGATTTTTGAGCGAGAGCAGGATATCGAACTCCGGATGGTAGTGATAGACCGGCCAGACATCACGGTCGATTTTAAAAACCATGGCCTGCGAGGCACCGGTGGGAATGAATTCTAATTGAGGGCGTGCCATGGCGATATCGCGTAAAGTATACCGTATTCTACGGCTTAATTGCGTAGTTTTCTCAGAAAATGAGAAAATCGTATCAGTTTGTGTCCTGATCCGATTTGCATGATCGACCTGAAATGATGATCTTACGTAACTTCCCACCCCGTGATGCGACTTAGCCCCCCAGTCCTCCTTGCTTCGGTGCTCTTGCCGGTTTGTCTGACCGCGTCGGATGAGTTGGAATTTTTCGAAAAGAAGATCCGTCCTGTCCTCGCGGAGAAATGCTACAGCTGCCATTCCGCGGACGCGGAGAAGCTCAAAGGTAATTTACAGCTGGATCATTTCGAGCATCTCCTCACGGGAGGGGAGACCGGTCCCGTGATCAAACCCGGGATGGCGGAGCAGAGTCTCCTCATCGAATCGATTCGCTACGAGAACGAAGACCTTGAGATGCCGCCGAAGGAGAGGCTCAGCGATGAAATCGTGGCTGACTTTGAGCAATGGATCAATGCCGGTGCGATTTGGCCGGAGGAGCCGGTGCCGACGCGCGATGGAAAAGCAGAGGACGGCTACTTTGATTTGCAGAAGCGGTTCGAAGAGCACTGGAGCTGGAGGCCGGTGGAAAAACCGGAGCTGCCGCCGGTCGCTGATGCGAACTGGCCACGGGAGGAAGTCGATCATTTCATTCTCAAAGGGATGGAGGATCTTGAGCTGCGACCTGCTCTCGCCGCCGATCCTTCCGTTTGGCTCCGGCGTGTTTACTTTGATCTCATCGGTTTGCCGCCCACCCCGGAACAACGGACGGCGTTCCTCGAGGACGATAGGCCGGGAGCGGAGGAGAGGATTGTCGATGAACTTCTCGCCTCGCCTCACTTCGGCGAAAAGTGGGCACGGCACTGGATGGATCTGGTGCGCTATGCGGAGACCTACGGGCACGAGTTCGACTACCCGATTGCTCATGCTCATGAATATCGCGACTACCTGATCAGGGCCTTCAACGGGGATTTGTCGTACGATCAACTCATCCGGGAGCATGTCGCGGGGGACCTCATTTCCTCCCCGCGCCGTCATCCCGATGAGCAGTTCAATGAGTCCATCCTCGGGACCGCTTTCTGGTATCTCCACGAAGCGACCCACGCCCCGACCGACGTTCTCGCGAACGAAGCGGACATCATGGACAATCAGATTGATGTGTTAGGAAAATCGTTTCTCGGGCTCACGATTTCCTGCGCCCGTTGCCACGATCACAAGTTTGATGCGATTTCGACCGCGGACTACTACGCTCTCACCGCGTATCTGCATGGCAGCGCGAGACAGGATGTCCCTCTCGATGTGAACCGGGTGCGGGAAAAGACACGGGCCGAACTTGAGGCGCTCAAGCAAAGGGCGGATCAGGAAATCGCGGCGCAACCGGTGAAGGGTCACGCCGATTCCACCGGCGGGGTGCTCGAGGATTTTTCCGCAGGAATGATCCCGGACGGTTGGAGCACCTCCGGCTTCGCCTTCGAAGGTGGCGGGACCAAACCGGGCCTCCGGTTTGATAAGTCCCTCCCGCTGACGATTCCGGGTACCGTCGATAGCGCTGTCTTCGGGAAAGAACAGGTCGGGAGTCTGCGCTCGCCCACCTTCACAATCGCTGAGGACCACATTCATCTGCTCGTTCAGGGAAAAGCCGTGGACGTCAGGGTGGTGATCGACAACTACCAGATGGCGAAATTCAGTGGGCTCCTCTTCAAAGGCACGGTGATCAAAAACCTCGATACGGAAGGCGGTTTCCGTTGGGTCACGCTCAGCGGGGATCTCAAAAAGTATCGTGGGCACAAGGCTTATCTGGAGTTTGTCGACAGTGGCAGCGGCTATGTCATCATCGATGAGATCCGTCAGTCGAAAGAGGCCGCGGCTCCGGCGGTTCCTGAGTATGCCGCCGTACCATCCCTGACAAAGCCACAGGAAGAAATCCTTCAGCAGGGGGTGGCGATGATCCGCAAGCTTCCGGCGCCGCGCTATGCCGTCGCGATGGCGGAAGGAACGACGGAGAACGCCCGTGTCTATGTGCGCGGCAGCCACCGCAGTCCCGGCGAAGAGGTTCCGCCCCGTTTTCTCGAAGCATTGGGGGGGGAGACCGGGAATCGTCTCGATCTCGCCAACCAGATTGCGAACCCGGAAAACCCGCTCACCTCACGAGTCATCGTGAATCGCCTCTGGCATCATCTTTTTGGAAAAGGGATCGTCTCCTCGGTTGATGACTTCGGCCCGATGGGGCAGTTGCCGACGCATCCGGAACTGCTCGACTGGCTCGCCGCTGACTTTGTCGAGAAGGGATGGTCGGTAAAGAGTGTCAT
>JARGOP010000025.1:58401-61291 GCA_029233965.1 Verrucomicrobiales bacterium
GAGAGCGGGCCGCTCGATGGAGCCGGGCGTCGCTCGATCTACGGAGCGGTTTACCGGAACTTTCTCTCCCCGTTTATGCTGACCTTTGACGTGCCTAGTCCCTTTGGACCGAAAGGACGGCGTAGTGTTTCCAATGTCCCGGCACAGGCACTCGTGCTGATGAATGATCCCTTTGTCGTCGAACAGAGCCGTCTCTGGGCGCAGGAGGTCGTCAAGAATGAGGGGGCCGAAGCGGAGCGGCTCAACAGGATGTATTTACAGGCCCTCGGAAGAACGGCGAAAGCGGAGGAGCGGGAAAAAATTCTCACTTTCCTCGCCGAATCGGAGGGCGATCCAGTCGATCGCTGGGCACAGGTCGCTCACGTCCTCTTTAACACGAAGGAATTCATCTTTTTACCCTGACAGAACGCTATGCATTGCCGCAATTTTCAACAGAATCCTCTTTCCCGCCGCGACATGCTTCGCGGATGCGCCATGGGCTTCGGTGGTGTTGCGATGCAGGCGCTCATGGCAGAGCCGGCGCAGGCAAAGCTCGTCAACCCGCTCGCACCGCGAACCCCTCATTTCCGTCCCAGGGCGAAGAATGTTATCTTTCTCTACATGGACGGTGGGCCGTCTCAGGTGGACACTTTCGATCACAAGCCGCTCCTCAAAAAATACAACGGCCGCGATCCGAAGGAGGTGATCGGAAAGCTCGCTCCGACGCAGTTTGATAACGTGGGGAACATTCTGCAATCACCCTGGGAGTTCAAGCAGCGGGGCGAGAGCGGGGCCTGGGTCAGTGATCTCTTTCCTCATCTCGCACAGAAGGAGGTCATTGATGAAATTGCCTTTGTGAAGTCGATGACGTCACGCTTCTCAGAGCACACCTTTGCGAACTACTTCCTTCACACCGGCAGCGGATTTCAGGGACGTCCCAGCATGGGGGCGTGGTTCGGTTACGGGCTGGGATCGGAGAATCAGAACCTTCCCGGCTTTGTCGTCTTGAACGGGGGATTGATCCCGCCCGGCGGGCTGGATTGCTTCGGTTCCGGATTTCTTCCAGCGGCCTATCAGGGTTCCATTTTTCTCCCGCAGGAACAGCCGATTGCGAATATTCAGCCGCAGGTTTCTCCCGAAGTGCAGAAGCGGAAGCTGGGACTGCTACGCGAACTGGACCTCGGAGCTCTGCCGGATTCCGCGCCGGATCCTCAAATCGAGGCGGCGATTCAGAATTACGAGACCGCCTTTCGGATGCAAACGGCGGTGCCCGATCTCATGGATCTGAAAGGGGAGCCGGAGTCGGTGAAAAAGCTCTACGGGTTGGACGCTGACTACGAGCAAACGAAGACCTTCGGTCTCCAGTGCCTCCTCGCCCGCCGCCTCGTCGAGCGGGGGGTCCGTTTCATCGAGCTGACCTGTCCGAAAGTAAAAGGGGACCGCTGGGATCAGCATGGTAATTTGCGCGAAGGGCATTCGAACAACTGTAAAACGGTCGATCAGCCCATCGCAGCCATGATCATGGATCTGAAACGTCTCGGTATGCTCGAAGACACCCTCGTGGTCTGGGCAGGAGAATTCGGGCGGACGCCCTTTGCCCAGGGCAAAGACGGACGCGATCACAATCCGTTCGGATTCACCGTCTGGATGGCCGGTGGCGGAGTCAAAGGCGGATCAAGCGTCGGCGAGACCGATGAGTGGGGCTACAAAGCGGTTCAGGATCGATTCGAGATTTATGATCTCCATGCGACGATGTTGCATCTCCTCGGGGTGGATCACGAGAAGAGCACCTTCCGCTTCAGCGGACGTGACATGCGCCTCACCGATGTGCACGGGCATGTCATGAAAGAGATTCTGGCGTGACCGGTGCCCTTTGCGGAACCCCCGTCCTTCACCCCAATCCGGTCATTGTTTTCGTGCCACTTGAAAAGCGGTCCACTTCGAGGCCCATTCTCTGCATCATGGTCACGTAAAGGTTCGCGAGAGGTTCGTTGTTGTCCCTGTCAAAAGACAGAAGGCCCGGGTGCTTGTAGCCTCCTCCGGCGAGGATCATGGGCATGTTGCGCGTGGAGTGGGAATTCGCGCTGCCGAGGCAACTGCCATACAAGACCTGAGTATTGTCGAGGAGAGAGTCGTCGCGTTCCTTGACCTCGGCCAATGAACTCATCAGGTAGCTGAAGGCAAGCATCTGCGCTTCTTCGATCTTACGAAGCTGTTCGATTTTTTCCGGCTCGTGACCGTGATGTGTGAGGCCGTGAGTTTCGTTCGTCACTCCCGGAACGTGAGGGACGACTGAAAAGGTGCTGAGAGAAATCGTGATGACGCGGGTGCTGTCGGTCTGCAGGGCGAGGCGGATAAGGTCAAACATCTGCTTCGATTTTTCGATCACCTGATTGGCATCGGCGATGTCCTTCGGCTCAGGGTAATCGACTTCCGGTTTCGGGATGTCCTCCCAGGCGATGGAGCGTTCGAGACGGAGCTCAAGCTCCCGGACACTTTGGAAATACTGGTCGAGCCGGTCGCGGTCTCCGGCGGCGGCAGATTTTTGTAAGCGGTTGGCCTTGTCGAGCACGAGATCGAGCACGCTGCCTCCCGCTTCGATGCGGCGGAGTGTTGCCGCTTTTTCTGCCGGTGCTCCCGCCGTGAAAAGGTTGCGGTAGAGCTGGTTGGGGCTCGTCATCGTCGGGATGTTGACTCCCGAGCGCGAGACGGAAATGGAGTCGACATATCTCGCGACATTTGTCACGGAAAGGCAAAGCGACGGGAAACGGGTTTCGACACCAATCTTTTCCGCCACGACCTGATCCATCGAAATCGAGTTGCGGAAGGTGGGTTGTCCCGGTCCGGGGGCACCGGTGAGGAAGCACTGACCCGAATGGTGATTGCCATTCACATCAGGATGCGACACGCC
>JARGOP010000102.1 GCA_029233965.1 Verrucomicrobiales bacterium
CCGAAAAGGCAAGCTCGAATATTTTAAGGGCCTGTCCCTTAAAAGAAACTCTTTCCTGTTTCGCAATTTTTGTTTCAACTTAGAGACATAGAAACAGCCAGCTGCGTTCCGCTACGAGGTTACCCCGATCCATAATCCCGCGTCCCGAAAATTGAGGAGCCGATGCGGACCAGGGTCGCACCTTCTTCGATCGCGGTGGCGAAATCGTGGCTCATACCCATGGAGAGGTCGGTCAGGGGGACGCCGAATTTTTCGGAAAGGGCATCGCGCAGTTCGCGAAGACGAGCGAAGTCGGGACGCACCTTTTCGGGGTCGGGATCAAAAGCGGGCACGGTCATGAGGCCGCCGATCTCAAGGTGCTTCAGCTCCAGCATTTCATCGAAGGAGGCACGCACGCTTTCCGGGGAAAAGCCGAACTTGGCCTCGTCGCAGGAAACGTTCACCTGCACGAGCACGGACGCTTTCCTTTCGAGCTCGCCGGAGATGCGGTCGACTTGCTGCGCGAGCTCCAGTGAATCAATGCTGTGAATGCAGGCACAAAGAGGGAGCACCTTGCGGACCTTGTTTTTCTGGAGATGCCCGATGAGGTGCCACTGGAGGTCGTCGGCCATCGCCGGAACTTTGGCGAGAATTTCCTGGACCTTGTTTTCCCCGAAGACCTTTTGGCCGATGGCGACTGCTTCTTCGATGGTCTCGACCGGCCAGGTTTTACTGACTGCAACAAGGGTCACGGCATCGGCACTCCGGCCCGAGGTCAGGGCGGCGGCGGCGATCTGCGAGCGAACGTTCTCCAAATTTTCGGCGATACTCATTTTTCAGGGAGGGACTCGATGGCGTTGCGATCCAATCTCACGATACGCCACTCCTCCATGATATCGCCGCCCATCTGTTTGTAGAGATCAATCGCATTCTGATTCCAGTCGAGGACACACCACTCATATCGTCCGGCACCACGAGTCTTTGCCATTTCGCCCCCGGCCTTTAGGAGGCGCTTCCCGATTCCCATTCTCCGGAACTCAGGCTTCACATAAAGGTCTTCCAGCCACAAACCGGCGCGTCCAAGGAAGGTGGAAAAGGTCGAAAAGAAGATCGCGTACCCGATGAGGCGGCCTCCGAGCTCGGCGACGAGCGCTTCTGCGGCCGGATGTTCACCAAAGAGACTTTCCTCGTAATCGGCTTCCGTCGCGACCATTTCGTGTCCAAGCTTCTCAAAGTCAGCGAGTTCCTGCACCATTGCCAGGATCGAAGTGGCGTCCCCCGGAAGCGCCCCCCGTACCGTGAGATCTTTTTCTTCCAATTTTTCCATTTCTTGTGGCTTTCGTTTCGGACTTGGCACGGTGGGTGCTATTTAAATATTTGTCAGAAGGAGCCAGTCTCCTCCTGACAAAGGGTTGAAACCAGACGGCAACCCGGTTGACTACAAGTCTTTTGCAGGTTTTACGGGGGTTTTTCCTGCGCTTGTCAGCCGGGTTGCTTGTTTCATTTCAGGGGCAGTCCCTGAAAGAAACCCGAAACCTCAGAAGCCTGAAATCTCAGTGAGAGCCTCCCCCCTCCCCATCCAGCAATTCGACCGGCTTGTAACCGCCCTTCGACTTGAAGTAGAAGAAAAGGATGAGGTAGCAGATAAGCATGAAAGTCGGCAGAACCGCAACCTGGAGGAAAGCGGCTTTCTTGTTCGGGTAGCGCACCTCGCGGAGGGTTTCTTTTTCTGCATCGGTCAGCAGTTCCCGGACCTTGTCTTCATCGACGCCCGGAGTCGCCCCGAGAAACGGAAGCTCGCGCGGTGCGCTCACGACCTTCTCATACATCGCGGGATGGTTGGCGCGGAGATCTTGATCGATCCCGCGATCCTGCAGTCCGCCCATGATCGGCGCGCCGAGAATGCCCATCCCGAGGACGCCGACTGCGGAAACCCCGTTGAGCGTGAGCGCGCCTCCTTTCGGGAACTGCTCCGCGACGAGACCCAGTGTTGTCGACCAGAGGAACGTTTTACCGAGCGCGTAAACCGTCGCCGCGACAATGATGACGATGCCTGCTGCTTTCGAGAGAAAGAGGAGTCCGATAATTGCAATGATCGCACTGATGACGAGCAGACCGATTGCAGAAAATTTGTGCACGATAGGACCCGCGTAGAAACGCAGAATCGTCATGATCGTGGAAATGTAGATGAAAATCCAGCCGGCCTGAGCCGCCGTGAAATCCGCCTGCAAGAGGTCAGGCATCCAGCTGTCGGTGCCGAGCTCCGTCGTCGCGAGCGGTCCCATCGTGAGGAGGACGAGGAGGAACATCCAATGCCCCGGCGTCTTCGTGTAGATCCAAGCCGCCGCGCCGGCGATCGCCGCGACAATGAGCGCAACCGTCCCGGAAACCACGAGCTCCGGATTCAGACTCGCGAGGATCTGCGAGGTGCCGAGCACGAGAAGCCAGGTGATGATGAAAAAGCCGACTCCCCCGACCTGGCTGAGCATTTCCCGGTAGGAGACATTTGCCTCGACGCGCTCGTTCACGGGGAACTTCCGTGGAATTATCATGACCGCGTAGATCACGACGGGGATGAAACACATGACATATTTCAACTGCCACGAAGCCTCACCGAGGAGGATCGCGGTGAGCGCTCCGAGAGCGAGACCCGCCGGCCAGCCCGCGTGGAGGATATTGAGCCATTTCGCCTTCTCCTTGTTGTAAATCGTCGCGACGACCGGATTGATGAAGGCCTCGACCGTGCCGTTGGCGATCGCGATGAGAAAAACACTCCAGTAAAGCGCGGTCGCCCCGTCCGCGAAGAGAGTCAGCAAAAGCGAGGCGACATGACAACCCATCGCGAAATAAGCTGCCGTTTTGTAGCCGATGTAGTCAATAATGAGACTGAAAACGATGATACTGATCGCGAACGGCCAAAGCCCCACCCCGAGGATGGTCCCCTTGTCCGCCTCGGAGAGGCCGAAGTCTTTCTGCCAGTCTCCAATGATGTTGGCGCGGAGGCCAAAGACAAACGAGGTGGCGACGAGGGCGATGAAGCACGCCCAGAACAGTTTCTTCTTTTCAGTATCAGTCATAGCGGGGGTCAATAAGGTGAAGCCTGAATTGTGAGGAAATAGAAGAGAAATTCAAAGACCAAATTGACTCCCCTGTTTGCGGGAGGGTAACTCGGGCTGCGCAATACCGCCGATTGCGTATCGTTCTCCGAGCAACGATATTCCCGGTCGTGACCATGCCTTCTTCTTCCCCAATCCTCTTAGCCACCGGCTTTGCGATAACCGCATTGCTCGTCTCACCGTTTTCACTCCGCGGGAATGAGGAAGGGAAAGGCGCCTCGCCTCAGTTCGAGGCCTCACAGATCACGTTTTTTGAGACCAATATTCGCCCCGTTCTGGAGCAGAACTGCCTCGAGTGCCACTCCGGAGTGAAAGCGAAAACCGGTCTCCAGCTGAACTCACGGCAGGGATGGCTCCGGGGATCCGATTATCGCAAAGTTGTCGATCCGGCTGCCCCTGACAAAAGTGTCCTCATCAAAGCGGTTCATCAAACCGGCGAAAAGGACATCCCTTCGATGCCGAAAGACGGGAACAAGCTCAGCGAGCAGGAAATTACCGACCTGACGACCTGGATCGCGATGGGACTTCCCTGGCCCGACGAAGAAGTCGAAGTCCCTGACGATCCAACTCAGCACTGGTCATTTCAACCGGTCGCCCCGCCGGAGGTTCCCGCCAATGCAGGGCATCCTGTCGACTATTTTATCCGGAAAGCACAGCAGAATGCCGGAGTCACCGCCGCGCCGAAGGCGGATCGTGCCACGCTCTACCGCCGCGTTCATTTCGATCTCCTCGGCCTGCCCCCGAAGTTTGAAGAGCAGCAGAAATTCGTCAATGACCCCCGCCCCGACAGGGAAGCCTGGCCTGCGCTCATCGACCACCTCATGGCGTCGCCCCACTACGGCGAACGATGGGCCCGGCACTGGATGGATGTTGCCCGCTACTCCGACACGAAGGGCTATGAGGCCGGCGGACGGGAACGCCGCTTCGTCTACAGCTACACCTACCGGGACTGGCTGATCCGGGCCTTCAACGAGGATATCCCCTACGATCAGTTCATCCTTTACCAACTCGCCGCCGAGCAACTCGTCAACTGGGAGGGAAAAGACAAACATCACCTTGCCGCGCTCGGATTCATCACTCTTTCCAAGAACGGCCAACAGGAGTTGATCGTTGATGACCGTCTCGACACGACCTTCCGCGGCATGATGGCCCTGACGGTGGCTTGCGCGCGCTGCCACGACCACAAGTTCGACCCCATCCCGACGAAGGAGTACTACGGCCTCTACAGCGTCTTCCAGAATTCCCTGAAGGAGGAGCAGCCCACGATCGGGGAGCCTGTTGAAGGGCCGGCCTATGACAAGTATCTGAAAGAGCTCGCGGAAAAACAGAAAGTCATCGACGATTTTCTCGAACCAAAGCTGGCGAAGATCGCTGAAGAGTTTCCTGATCTCGCCAACCGTCGCATTCAGTTGATGGCCAAACTTGAGCGGGCCGACCGTCGCGAGCTTCAAAACAAACAGCGGGTCGTCGATAAGTTCGTCGCCGACGCGAAGATGGAGCCTGACAAAGCCCTCGTCGTTGTTGATAACGAAAACCCCGGGCAGCAGGCCGTCTTTATCCGTGGCAACCCCGGTCGCCGCGGCGAGATCGCCCCGCGCCAGTTCCTCTCGATCGCCTCTCAGGGAGAGCCGAAGAAGTTTGAGAAGGGCAGCGGTCGTCTTGAAATGGCGCAGGAGATTGCGAACAAGGACAACCCCCTGACGGCCCGGAACATCGTGAACCGGGTCTGGATGTGGCACTTTGGCGAGGGCATCGTCCGCTCGATCGACGATTTCGGCATCACCGGCGAGAAACCTGACCATCCCGAACTCCTCGACTGGCTCGCCCACTGGTTTGTCGACAATGGCTGGTCGATCAAAGGGCTGCACCACCTCATTCTCACTTCAGAAACCTGGCAGCAGCAGTCGCAGAACGAAAATCACGAATCGAATCTGGTCGCTGACGCGGAGAACCGGCTCCTCTGGGTGTTTCCGAAAAAACGACTCGAACTCGAGCAGATGCGCGATGCCATTCTCGATGTGTCAGGAAATCTCAGCAACGAGATGTACGGACGGACCGTAAAAATCCTCGAACCACCCTACTCCAATCGACGCTCCGTTTATGCCTTCATCGACCGGCAAAATTTGAATCCAGTCTTCCGGAACTTTGATTTTTCCAACCCGCAGGAAACGAGTGCGAAACGGCCGTCAACGACGATCCCGATGCAGGCACTCTTCACGATGAACAGTGACTTCATCCAGAATCAGGCGGCGATTCTTGCGGAAAAGGCGCAGAAACAGGAAGATGGAATTGCCTATCTCCACAAGCAGGTCTTCGGTCGAACTCCGACCGAAAGCGATCAAATCCTTGCGGACAGTTTTCTCACCGCTTTTGAATCCGACGCGAAAGGCCGAACCCGTCAGACGAACACGGAGTGGAGCTATGGATATGGCCACATCGACAAAGAGGCCGGGGTGACCTTCACCCCGCTCCCCCACTGGACCGGTGAGAGATGGCAGATTGCGAAAGAACATCCGCTCAAAGATGATCCACGCAGCTATCTCTACGCCGACGAGGGAGGCCTTCACCCCGGCTTCACCGCAAAAGAAAGCTTCATCTACCAGTGGGAGGCACCGGATGACATGACCGCAGATATTTCCGGTGTCGTCCGTCGTTCCAGTGTCAATAAAGGCAATGGAGTCCGGGTCCAGATTGCCAACGACAAGGGCAAGGTCTTCAAGGATGTGATCATGGAGGCTTCCCGGGGGACTCTCCCAATGGACCTGAACGGGATCCAGATCGCCAAAGGGGATCGAATCTTCTTTATTGTCGATCCACATAAAAACAATAGCAGTTTTGATTCAGTCCATTGGAGTCCTCAGATCATTGACCGCTCCGGAGCCTGGCCCAAATGGGGACTCGCCGAAGACTTCTCGGGTCCGGCCACACCGGCGAACGCCTGGAGTGCTTACGCGCACGCTCTCTTGAACACGAACCGTTTTCTCTTTGTCGAATAGAAGTAAGATCATGACGCCCTCTCTCTCCTCCCGCCGTCAATTCCTCCAACGTACTGGTATGGGCATGGGTTCGCTTGGACTCAGCTCTCTTCTCGGTGATCTCAACGCCGGGGACCGGAGCCTCAATCCACTGGCCCCGGGGAAAACGCACTTCCCCGCCCGCGCCAAACGGGTTATCCACATTTTTGCGAACGGCGGTCCTTCGCAGGTCGATTCCTTTGACTACAAGCCAGCGCTCGCCAAATATCATGGAAAAGAAGTGCCCGGCGGCGGCCTGAGAACCGAGCGAAAAACGGGGACGCTCATGGCATCCCCTTTCAACTTTTCCCAACACGGGGAATGCGGACTTTGGGCCAGTGATCTCTTTCCGAAGGTCTCCGCAATGGCGGACGATCTTTGTGTGATCAATTCGATGTATGCCAATGTCCCCAATCATGAGCCGTCTCTCATGCTCATGAACACAGGGGCGGAGCGGACAAGCCTGGTACGTCCGAGCATGGGGAGCTGGATCAACTACGGACTGGGGACGGAAAACGAGAACCTCCCCGGCTTTGTTTCCCTTTGCCCCGGCGGCGTCCCCATCGTCGAAACCCAGAACTGGCGTTCCGCCTTTCTCCCCGGAGCCTACCAGGGCACTCACATTGACACCAAGAGTACCACCATTGCCAAGCTCATCCCCGACATCAAAAACGCGAGAATGCCACGCGACCTCCAGCGAAAGCAGCTCGATCTGATTCAGGAAATGAACCGGCAGGACGCGGAGGCGAACGGGGTCGATTCCAACATGGAAGCCCGCATTCATTCGCTCGAACTCGCCTACAAAATGCAGATCGAGGCCACGGATGCTTTCAACGTGGAGCGAGAGCCACAGCATATCCGCGAACTCTACGGCGACACTCTTCACGGGCGCCAAATGTTGATCACACGCCGACTGATCGAACGCGGAGTCCGCTTTGTGCAGGTCTGGCACGGGGCGGGCCAACCGTGGGACAGCCACGCCGAGATCGCAAAGAATCACGGCAGGCTCGGCAACGAAGCTGATCAACCCATCGCCGCTCTCCTCCAGGACCTGAAACAGAGGGGTCTCCTCGAAGACACCCTCGTCATCTGGGGCGGGGAGTTCGGACGCACTCCCACAGTGGAACTGCCGACTCCCGGCGCCAATGCCGCGAACACCAAACTCGGTCGCGACCACAACCATCACGGCTTCACGATGTGGATGGCCGGTGGTGGCACCAAAGGCGGCCTTCAGTACGGCAAGACCGATGAATTCGGTTTTCAGGCAGTCGAAAATAAGATGCATGTCCACGATCTTCACGCGACTATTTTGTACCTGTTAGGCTTCAACCATGAGAAGTTGACCTACCGCTATGCCGGACGGGATTTCCGCCTCACGGATGTTCACGGGGAGGTGTTCCACGACTTATTTGCCTGAGCATTCACAGGATATTCACGGTCTACACATCGATTCGCCAGCAGGAATGTCTCTCAAGTCCGGTTCCGTGAGCTTTACGATCTAAAACTTCGCGGATACTCAGTTCGATCCGGCTCATTCATTCCCGGAGTTCCATAATCCGCTCAAAATTCTGCCGAATGCACTCACGGTCGAAATCGGAGCGGGAACGATCCCGGGCTTCCTGTTCCAACATCCTCGCAAAGTCACAAACCGCACTGAGTTGCTCTTCATTCCGTTTTTTTTGAGCAATCAGGAAAAGCGCTTCGAATAAACGAATCGAAACGTCAGGCCGGGTAACCCCATCATGACGCAGCTGCAGAAATGCCGTGTCTAACAGATTACGAAAACTGGTTGGCCGGAGTTGAAGCCGGGGAACATTGTCGTCCCCGTAAAAAACGTTTTCGGGCAAATTTCGTTGCGCAATCCGGCCGAGAGTAACGGTCAGGAGATCGATGCAGTTCATCGCGGTAAATGGATCGTTGATTCCCGGGGAGAGCGCACGAACGCCTACTTCGACGAGTTGACGAATTTCGAATTCGATATCCTGCTCCGGCGTTCTCTGTCGTCCGACAATGAAGCAGTCCAGAAACTGCTTTTTCCCCTTTTCACTCATCTCCCCCGATGTCTCGCAGGCAAAGAGGCACCCACTCTCAAGTACGAGCTGACCCGGTCGAATGATGACACGGATTCGACAGTCATGGACCGACGCGAGTTCGAGAAGTTGCCGGGTATCAATAAACTGGAGATATCCGGCCTTTTCTGACAGCACTGATATCTCCCCCTCCAACTCATCCCAGGCTTTCCTCTCCCGCTCCGCCTCATCCTCCCCGGAGTCGGAAGACGGCGCTTCCGGAAAGAAATTTTCAATCTCATCGAGAAGAAGAGTCGCGACCGATTCAACGATATTTTCAGCCTGCAACGAACGGACGAGGTGATGCACGAAGTAGAGGAAAAGCGAGAGGCTGATCACTGTCAAAACGAACGCAGTGAGGGCCGGAAGGTGGTAAGCGGAATCGTCCCGGATTGAGCGAAGGGCCACGAGGCAGAACAGAAAGGTGCCCAGAAAAGTCCCCAGAGTCACCTGGTTAGGG
>JARGOP010000026.1 GCA_029233965.1 Verrucomicrobiales bacterium
TTCCCTCTCTGGTCCACATGGGAACGCTGAGGGCCGACATTTATTGTAGACGTATCTTTCATACGCCTACAGTTTCGACCAAAAACTGATTTCACGTGTTCACCACTTTCACTGAGAAACGTGAACACGTGGACTGCTCGTCTAAACGGAGTAGCCCGTTCGTGCAGAGGAGGCGTTCGGAATCCGGTCGCTCAACCCAGTTTTTTCAAGAACCTTTGAGAACTGGGTTTTGCTGATTTCGTTTCCTCCAGTAACTTCATTGAGCTTCTTTAGAAGGCTTCTCTTATAAAGCGGGCCATCCCGATTCTCGTCCCACTGGTGAGCGATGAATAGAGTTCGAAATGCTCTACCCTCCCCGACCGCGCAATCGCTACTTTCAATCCGCGCTTTTCGGAGGAATTCTGAGGCTCCCTCGATCAACGCAAAAAGGTCCCCGAATCCCTCACCGTTATGGTGCATTCTTCGAAACAAGCGGCAGAAGCCCAGTTCAGCCCGTTTGAGGATTGGCTCCGTAAATCCGCCCTCTTCAGCGTATGGGTTCTCTACGAATCCCGGGTCCAGAACCTGGCAGATTCGAATGAAAATCGGGAAATATTCGCCCCTGGCCAGTTTAGGGATCTCGCGCTCAAAAAGAACTTTTTCGATGTAAGCCTTGAGTCGTATTGGCTCCACCTCCTCCTTGTAGAATCTTTCCAGCACTTCTCTGAGCTTTTCGGGTGGAGTCTCCTTCAGAAGGTATTCGTTTCTTTCCAAAACGCGGGCGGCAGATGGAACGCCGTGATAATCCCGAATGAATACCGCGAGTTCCGGAGGACAAATCTGGGAATCGGACTCTGATTTCATGCCCCACTTAATGGGAGAAGTGAGCTAAAATAAAATGGAGAACCGGAAAAATCGGGAGCTTCTTATAGTTGTCACTGCCTGTTGTCAGTGACCCAAAACGAGCCGATCGAACTTTTGTAACTCGTTGTGCCTCAATGGCTCCTCCGGTTGGGTTCGAACCAACGACCTAGTGGTTAACAGCCACCCGCTCTACCGCTGAGCTACAGAGGAATTTGAATTTCGCCCTTTCCGGAGGTGCTTTGCGACACTCCGGCGAGGGGACGGCGAACTTGCGCGACCACGGGGTGGTTTTCAAGAGGAAAATGGGGAAAAATTGACAAAAGCGTAAGATTTCCCTCCGGAACGGAGTCCTTCTTTGCAACCCTGCACTCCCTGCTCCCAACCCCATGGTTTCCCCGGTGAAAAACTCTGACTCCCCCGAGCGTGACTCGTCCCACTTTGCTGACCTCATGGCCGGGAACCAGCCTCGCCTTGCCGGTTACATCCGGGCGCTGATTGGCGATGATCAGGCGGCGAAAGATGTGTTGCAGGAGACCAACGTGACCCTGTTGAAAAAATCGCGGGATTTCACGGTCGGCACGAACTTCATGGCCTGGGCCTTTCGGATTGCCTATTTCGAAGTGCTGACCTGGAGACGCAGCCGCGGCAGAGACCGGCTCTCTTTCAACAACGAGATCGTCGAATCTCTCGCAGAAACGATCGAAGAAATTTCGCCCGAATACGAAGACCGTCTCGCGGCCTTGCGAAACTGCCTCCCCCTGCTCCCGGAACGACAACGGGAGATCGTGGAACGACGCTACCTCAGGGCGGAGTCCGTGCAGGAGATTGCGAAAGACCTCGGATTCAAGGCCAACGCCGCCTCCCAGCTGCTTTTCCGCGCCCGTCTCAATTTGCTCAAGTGCATCAATCAATCCACTCTGTCCTCTGAAAGTCTCTCATGAACTCCCCTTTTGATTCCCATCCGGATCTGGAAGCGCTCATCAACCGGTTCCTCGAAGATCAGTTGTCACCCGCCGGGTTTGAAAGACTCTCGGAACTTCTCGTCGAGTCTCCTGCGGCGCGAACCGCGTTTGTCCAGCTCTGCGAACTCAACGCGATGCTTGATTCAGAATCCACGATTCAGGCCGCGATGGCCGAGGATTGGCTTCCGGAGAATGTCGTTTCACTCCGCGAAGGGGAACCGGTCGGACTCTCCGGAGAGTCCTGCGGGAAACGATCTCCGGCAGTCCTGATGTGGACCGCTGTTGCTGTCCTTGCCCTGGGTTTCGCCGCCTGGTGGCTTTCCCCGCAGTCGCCTGAGGCAGTTCCCGCTTCCGATTTTGTGGAGATTGTCCCGGAGGAGCCGAGAATACCTGTCGCGCAGATCTCCGATGAATCCGATCCTGAAACCCAATACGAAAGGGCGGTTCTTGCCTCATTGGGGTCAGGTTCCCAGCAGCGCCCTCCGACGAATTTTTCGGTCGAGCCCTCTCTCGCGGATGATGAAATCTCCTACAATCGTCACATTCGCCCCATTCTGTCGGACAACTGTTTTTCGTGTCACGGTCCGGATGAGCACGGGCGCAAAGCCGACTTGAGACTCGACACTTTTGAGGGAGCGACGAATCCGGAACTTGCCTCCGTCGTTCCGGGTGATCCAAGTGCGAGTGAGTTGGTGGCGAGGATTCTCTCCAGGGACGAAGACGACATCATGCCTCCGCCGGAGTCTCACAAGACGCTCACTCCCGCGCAAATTGACCTGCTTACGCGGTGGGTTGAATCGGGTGCGGAATACGAAGAGCACTGGGCATTTCTTCCGGTGAAGAAGGATGAAACGGGGAAGGCGGACATCGATTCCATCGTTTCAAAAGAACTCGAGAGAAACGGACTGGTACGCTCCCCCGGAGCGCGGCCCGAAATCCTGGCGCGGCGTCTCTTTCTCGATCTGACCGGACTCCCTCCCTCACCTCGGGAAATCGAATCCTTTGTCACGAGCGACGATCCCGACGCCTATGCAAAACTCGTCGATGAACTTCTCGATCGGACTGCCTTCGGCGAACACCGCGCCCGCTACTGGCTCGATGCGGCCCGTTATGCCGACACCCATGGCCTCCACCTCGACAACTACCGCGAGATGTGGCCCTACCGTGACTGGGTCATTCAGGCTTTTAACGAAAACAAGCCCTTCGACGAGTTCACAATCGAGCAGATCGCGGGTGACCTTCTCCCCGGCGCAACGCCGGATCAACAAATTGCGACCGGATTCAATCGCTGCAATGTCACAACCTCGGAAGGCGGGGCGATTGAGGAGGAATTTCTCGTCCGCTACGCAGTCGACCGGGTCGCGACGACATCGACGGTCTGGATGGGTCTGACGACGGGATGCGCGCAGTGTCACGATCACAAATTTGACCCGATCACGATGAAGGATTTTTACAGTCTCTTCGCGTTTTTCAACAACACGACCCAGCCGGGGATGGATGGAAACGCGAAGGACTCACCGCCGGTGATCCGGATTTACCCAACCCACGATGACGAAGAGCGGGCCGCGACACTTCAGCAGCAGATCACCGCAAAGCAGAAGGAAGCCAACGCTCTGCTTGCCGCTGCCGATATCACGGAACTGACTGTCGCGGGAGTTCGCCCCGACCTCGCCTTTGCCGCAGGCAAATCGATGGAAGAGAAAAGAGCGGGAGACTTCCAAAAAGAAAAACCCTTCACGATTTCATTCCGCTACAAGCTTCCCGACACTGCATCCCGGGTCCCGCTTCTGAGCCGGGTCGATCCGGAGAATTCGAATCGCGGATGGCGCGTCTACTGGGAAGACAAAAGCGTTTTCATCGAGCTGATTGAAGCCGACCCTAACAAGCGCCTGAAAACCGGCCTGACCCGCCGGGTCAACCAGGGCTCGGGAGGACACTTTGCGATCACCTACGATGGTTCCGGGGCCTCGGACGGCATCCGTCTTTTCATGAACGGAACTTTGATCAGCAGCCGGTTTCAGAACAGCTGGCTCGATACGATGGAGGGCGACTTCTCGCTTGAAGGCGCTCCTGTTACTGTCGCCGGTGCCGTCGAGGGAAGTGAAGAGAAAGCCGTCATTACCGAGCTGATTCTCGACGACCGGCTCTTCAATGACCGTGAAATCAAACTGCTTTCCGATATTCCGGCACTTCTGAAGATTGAAAAGACTCCCCCGGAGAAGCGGAAAGAAGCAGAGTCGAAAGACCTTCGGGAGTTTCTTGCCGGTCACAGTGACGGTCCCTACCGGGAAAGCCTGATCGCTCTCGGTGAACTTCGGACTGAGCTGCAGCAGATTGAGTCCGTTTCCCCCACGACGCTGGTCATGGCGGAAAAGGAAGATACGATGCCGACCGCGAATCTTCTTCTCCGCGGTGAGTATGACCAGAAAGGTGACGAAGTTCAGGCCGCCTTTCCCGCCTTTCTCCCCGCGCTCGATGAGTCCCTTCCCAAAAACCGGCTCGGTCTCGCGAAGTGGCTCGTGCACCCCGACCACCCGCTCACCGCACGGGTGACGGTGAATCGCATCTGGCAGGAGATGTTCGGAACCGGTCTCGTGAAAACCTCGGAGGATTTCGGAACCCAGGGAGAGAATCCCAGTCACCCGGAACTGCTCGATTTCCTTGCCGCCAGCTTTGTCGAAAGTGGCTGGGATGTGAAGGCGCTCTATCGCCGGATCGTTCTCTCCGACACCTACCGGCAGTCCTCGGCGATTCCGGAAGGCATGACTAAACGCGACCCGGAGAACCGCCTCCTTGCGAGAGGACCCCGGTTCCGCCTCGACGCCGAAGTAATCCGGGATCAGGCCCTGCATGCCAGCGGTCTCCTCGACGAGACTCCGGGCGGCGAGGCGGTACGCCCCTACCAACCGGCCGGGATCTGGGAAACGGTGGGCTACAGCAACTCGAACACCCAGACGTTCTTTCAGGACTACGGTTCAAAAGCAGAGAGTCGCCGCTCTATCTACACCTTCTGGAAGCGGACCGCTCATTCCCCCACCCTGGCGATCTTTGATGCTCCGAACCGCGAAATTTGCATCATGCGCCGTGAGCGGACGAACAC
The DNA here is from genome assembly GCA_029233965.1 of Verrucomicrobiales bacterium. Lineage (GTDB taxonomy): Bacteria > Verrucomicrobiota > Verrucomicrobiia > Verrucomicrobiales > DEV007 > Arctic95D-9. The sequence continues at coordinate 4,906 of JARGOP010000026.1, forward strand.
GCCCTTGCAGGCGCTCGTGATGATGAATGACCCGCAGTTTGTTCGCGCGGCACGCTATCTCGCGAAGCGGGTTCTCGAGGAAGCGCAGGATCGCGACGAGAGATTTGATCTCATCGCCACCCTCCTCCGGGGGCATCCTCTTACCGCCGGGGAGCGCCAGGTCGTGACCAACTCTTTCGATCAATTCCGCAACATCTACGAAAGCGACGAGGCAGCGGCGGCACTTCTCCTCGTCGATGAATCCAACCCCGCTTTTTCGATCCCGGCCGAAGAGGTGGGCTCGGTGCCGGAGTTTGCCGCCTACACTATGGTGGCCAACCAACTCCTGAATCTCGACGAATCCCTGAACAAAAACTAGACCTCGACCCGGATTTCCCATGAATACGCTCAACGACTATCTCACCTCCGAAACACGACGCCAGTTTTTCGGCAAAACGGCGGCAGGACTCGGCGGAGCTGCTCTTTCCTCCCTGCTCGGCTCCGACATCGCTAATGCCGCCGGAGCCGGAATGGCCGGCCAGCGCTTTCATCATGCCCCGAGAGCGAAGCGCGCCATTTATCTATTTATGTCAGGAGCGCCTTCCCAGATCGACCTCTGGGATCACAAGCCGAAGATGAAGGAATGGTTCGACAAGGACCTGCCTGACGAAATTCGCGACGGTCAGCGCCTCACGACGATGACATCGAAGCAGGCGCGTTTTCCGATCGCCCCATCGATTTACGAGTTTGAAAAGCACGGCCAATGCGGAACCGAAGTCAGCGAACTGCTCCCTCACACAGCCAAAATGGTGGATGATATTGCGGTGATTCGCAGCATGTGGACCGAGGCGATCAACCACGACCCCGCGATCACCTATATCCAGACCGGCAACCAGATCCCCGGCCACCCGAGCCTTGGCGCCTGGCTCAGCTATGGCCTCGGGAGTGAGAACGAGAACCTGCCCTCCTTTGTCGTTCTGAATTCCAAGTGGTCTGCGAAGCGGGATGCCCAGGCGCTTTATCAGCGGCTTTGGGGAGCGGGTTTCCTTCCCTCGAAGCACCAGGGTGTCGCCCTGCGTTCGCAGGGTGATCCGGTTCTTTATCTCTCCGACCCCCGGGGGGTGAATCGCGATGTGAGACGCTCCATGCTCGACGGGCTCAGCCAGCTGAATCAAAAGCACTTTGAGGAGGTCGGAGACCCTGAGACCAACGCGCGCATCGCCCAGTATGAGATGGCTTTCCGGATGCAGTCCTCGGTGCCGGACCTGACGGATCTTTCCTCCGAGCCGAAACACATTCTCGACATGTATGGTCCTGACGTTCACACGCCGGGGACTTTTGCCTACAACTGTCTCCTCGCCCGCCGCATGGCCGAGCGCGGGGTTCGTTTCAGCCAGATCTTTCACCGCGGCTGGGATCAGCACGGCAACCTCACCGGCGACCTTCCTCTCCAATGCGGCGATGTCGATCAGCCGAGTTGGGCGCTCGTTCAGGATCTGAAGATGCGGGGAATGCTCGACGACACCCTCGTGGTCTGGGGCGGTGAATTCGGAAGAACGATCTACAGCCAGGGTCGGCTCACCGAAACGAACTACGGTCGCGACCACCACCCGCGCTGCTTCAGCGTCTGGATGGCCGGTGCCGGAGTCAAAGGCGGCACAGTCCATGGAACGACGGATGACTTCTGCTACAACATCGTCGACAAGCCGGTCCACATCCGTGATCTCAATGCAACGATCCTGCATCTCCTCGGAATCAATCACGAGCGCCTCACCCTGAAGCACCAGGGTCTCGATGTCCGTCTCACCGGTGTCGAGAAGGCCCATGTCGTGAACGATATTTTGAGCTGATCAACCGTTGATCCCGGGGCGCAGAACGGCCAACTTACGGGCATGTTCAAACTTCGGGTCGATACGGGCGGCACATTTACCGATTGCTGGGGGCTTGCCGATGGCGAAACGACCCCGCGTCTCGCCAAAGTCCTGTCCTCCGGTCGCCTTCGTGTTCCGGTGGAGAAATGGCTGAGTCCGAACACCCTCGAGATTGAGGTTCCTCCTTCGTGGCAGATCAAAGACGCCTTTTTCACGGGGTATAAACTCGGCACCGCAGAGGAGTCGGCGCTGGTCCTTTCCTTCGATGCGGAAAGGCGAAGAATCACCCTGTCCCGCGACCTTCCTCCCGCCGCTTCGGTCGATCTTTTCACCCGCGAAGAAGCGCCTGTCCTCGGCGCGCGCCTCCTCACCGGGACGTCGCTCGACGAAGACTTCCCTGCCCTGGATTTCCGACTCGCAACAACTCGCGGAACCAATGCCCTCCTCGAACGGAAAGGAGCAAAGGTAGCCTTTTTCACGACCGAGGGGTTTGCCGATCTTCTCACGATCCGGGATCAGCGCCGGCCCGATCTTTTCGCATTACAACACGAGCGTCCCCGACCGCTCTACACCGCAGTCGAAGAAATCCCGGGACGTCTCGATGCCGGTGGCCGGGAACTCGAGCCGTTGGAACTCGATGAAGCCTTCGACGACCGGGCCCGCACCCTCCTCGACTCGGGAATCGAGGTCGCCGCCGTGGCGCTCCTGCACAGCTATCACAATCCGGCTCATGAGGAGGCGGTAAAGAGTCGGCTCCTCGGTCTCGGATTCTCCCATGTCTCGACCAGTGCGGATCTCGCGCCCCTCATCAAGCTGCTCCCCCGCGCCGAAACCTGCGTCGCGAATGCTTATCTGCAGCCGGTGATGCAGAGCTTCCTCGATCATATCGCCGGACGGATGGGAGACGAAGGTCAGCTTCTCACGATGACGTCGGCGGGAGGTCTTGAGCCGATCACGACCTATTGCCCTAAGGACTCGCTCCTCTCCGGACCGGCAGGTGGCGTCTCCGGGGCGGCCGCGATTGCCGAATCCCTCGGCTTCCAGCGCATCCTCACCTTCGACATGGGCGGCACGAGCACCGACGTCGCGCGCTACGATGGAAATTTCCAGTATCGCTTCGAACAGCTCGTGGGCGACGCACATCTTCTTTCCCCCGCCCTGAAAATTGAAACCGTCGCTGCCGGTGGAGGATCCATTTGCCAATGGAAAAACGGAGGCTTGTTAGTAGGCCCGGAATCCGCAGGTGCCGATCCCGGACCGGCCTGCTATGGGCGCGGAGGCCCGCTCACGGTGACAGATGTGAACCTCCTCCTGGGACGTATCGATCCCGATAATTTCGGAATCCCCCTGACGCGGGAAAACCTCGAAGCAGCGGGAAAGGCCGCTCTGCAACTTCAGGAGGCCGCCGGAATCGAATCGACAATTCTCGACCGCTCATTTCTCCATGGTTTGCTCGACATCGCGATCGAACAGATGGCCGACGCGATCCGGTCCATTTCCATCCGCGACGGCGCCGACCCGTCGGAATACGCCCTCCTCGCGTTCGGCGGCGCCGGCCCGCTCCATGCCTGCGACATCGCCGGGCGTCTCGATATTGATACCGTCATCATTCCCGCAGAGGCAGGACTCCTCAGCGCCTACGGCCTGGATTGTGCCAGCGTCGAGCGCTTTGCGGAGACTCAGATGAACCGGGAAACCGGCGACCCCGTACTGGAGCGCCTCTTTTCGGAAATCGAGACAGAAGCCCTCGACGCCCTTCGCGCGACCGGCTTCGAGGGAAGCATCACGCAACGCCTTGCCGAGCTGAGACTCGTCGGGCAGGACGCCACCCTTTCGATCCGGTTGGAAAAGGATCGTTCCCTCGATGAGTTGTTCACCGATGAATATCGGTCCACTTTCGGCTACGACCCGCCAACGGACCGTGCTGTCGAAGTGGTCAGTTACCGGGCCGTGGCCGGGACGGCGCGCCGGACCGGCTCCGCTTCCCTGCCCGGGCCGGAAGACTCAACAGGGTTCAGTCCGGCACCGAGCCCTGTTCCATGGATCGACCGGAGTGCCCTGAAACCGGGCCACACCGTCAAGGGAACTGTCGTGATCCAGGACCCTTACAGCACGTTCTTCCTCAAGGAAGCATGGGAGACAACGGTCGCGGAAAACGGATCCCTCGTCGCGAAGCGGAATGCGGTCACGACGACGAACCAGCCGGAACGACCTCCCCAGATCGTGCAGGAACTGTTCCGCCATCGCTTCGATCAAATGGTCATAGAAATGGGAACCATGCTCCAACGCTCCGCAATTTCGACGAACGTGAAGGAGCGGGCCGACTTTTCCTGCGCCCTTCTCAACGGCAACGGGGAACTGATCACGAGCGCACCTCACATTCCGGTGCACCTTGGTGCTTTGGGTGTTTGTGTCAGGATAGTGAACGAAGCCATCGAGATGGGGCCCGGCGACACCATCGTGACCAATCATCCCGCGGTGGGCGGCTCACACCTTCCCGACGTGACTCTCATCACCCCGGTTTTCACCGCAGGGATCGACAAGCCAGTCGCGTTCATTGCGAACCGGGCCCATCATGCCGAAATCGGGGGCATCACTCCCGGCTCGATGCCGCCGCATGCGAAATCGCTCGCGGAGGAAGGCGTCGTGATCCCACCGACTCACCTCATGCGCGCCCACGAATCATGCTTTGATCAGGTCAGTGAGCTCTTGACCTCCGGCCCCTATCCGACGCGCAATTTGAAGGACAACCTCGCCGATCTCAATGCCCAACTCGCCGCGAACCGTCGCGGGGCGGCGCTCCTCGGGCAAATGATCACGGACAACGGTCCCGGCGAAGTGGACGCCCAAATGCAGCACTTGAAAGATCGCAGTCGGGAGGCGTTTGCAGCCCGGCTTGAGAAGGCGACAATCCCGAATGCCACGGCGACGGAACGACTCGACGACGGTCATTGCATCACCGTGACGGCCGGAACTTCAGAAGGGAAACTGAAGCTCGATTTCACCGGGACTTCGCTTCAGCATGCCGGCAATTTCAACGCCACCCCGGCGATCATTCAGAGTGCCGTGCTCTATGTCCTGCGACTCTGGACGCGGACAGAGGTTCCGCTTAATGAAGGAATGTTAGACCTGGTCGAAATCGTTCTGCCGGAGTGTTTTCTGAACCCGGCTTTCGATCCGGACCCAACCCGATGTCCCGCCGTCGTCGGTGGAAATGTCGAGACGAGCCAGCGGGTCGTCGATACGCTGATCCGCGCCCTGAAAATCCAGGCATGCTCACAGGGCACGATGAATAATTTTCTCTTCGGCGACGAAAACTTCGGGTACTACGAAACGATCTGCGGCGGCACCGGAGCCGGCGAGGGCTACGCGGGAACGTCCGGGATCCACTCGCACATGACGAACACCGCGATCACCGACCCCGAGATTCTCGAGTATCGCTACCCGGTCCGTCTCCGCCGTTTTTCGATCCGGCGCGGCTCGGGAGGCCGGGGCAAATGGACCGGTGGTGATGGCATTGTCAGGGAAATCGAATTTCTGAAACCCCTCCAGGTTTCACTCCTGACCCAGCATCGCCTTGAAGCCCCCTACGGTCTCTCCGGAGGAAATGACGGGCAATGCGGAAGGCAAACGCTGAACGGCAGCGAACTGCCGGGAAGCGCAAGTTTCGCCGCCGCCCCCGGCGACGTTCTCATGATCGAAACGCCCGGCGGCGGCGGATACGGCCCCGATGGAACCTAACATTCAACGCTCAAGGCCGGGCCACTTGCACACTGGAAGTTTGACGTTCGACCTTGCACCTTGTCATCGCAGACGATGCTACACTTCCCAACCGGCGCGATAGCTTTCGCGGCTCCACAATTTCTCCCCGGCAGGATTTTCGACCAGCTTTCCGGTGGCCGAATCGACCTCGACGGCGCCGTTGGTGCGATAGGCGATGTTTCCGAGGTGGCATAGCATCGCACTGATCTGACCATCCTTGATCGGCTGGTTCAGGGTCTCCCCTTCCCGGATCGCATTCGCGAAGTTCGTGAAATGGGGAATGTCGCTCGGCGGATCGACGTTTTTCCCGATCTCTTTGCCGTTCAGATCAAAAATCGTGTAGTTCGCGCTGCTGAAGTCGAGCTTGCCTCCTTCGCCATAGATGGAAACGAAGCTCTGCTCTTCGGGCTTACGTCGATGGCAGGAGCTTCCCTCCCAACTCATGCCGACGTCACCGTAATCGTAGATCGCCGATGCCGTGTCCGGAGTCTCCTGGTCATCATCAAAGTGATAGCGCCCCCCATTGCAGGTGATGCGATCGGGGTAATCGATTCCCATCGCCCAGCGCGCCACGTCAAGGGAATGGACTCCGTTGTTCGCCAGTTCGCCCCCTCCATAGAGCCAGTGCCAGTGCCAGTTGTAATGAACGAGATTGTCCTTGTAAGGCTGATCCGGAACCGGTCCCTGCCACATTTCCCAATCCAGTCCCGCAGGAGGATCAACGAGTTTTCCCTTTCCGATCGAAGGCCTCGTGCTGCTGTAAAAACAACGGGCATACTTGAGCTTCCCGATGACGCCCTCCCGCAGTTTCTGAACCGCCTCGATCATGGCCGGGTAGGAGCGCCGCTGAGTTCCCATCTGCACCTGGCGTCCGGTTTCCCCCGCGACCTCAACGAGTTTCATGGCCTCGTGCGCGTCGTAGCTGCCCGGCTTTTCCACGTAGACATGCTTGCCGGCGCGACAGGCGAGGATCGCTGCCGGAGTGTGCCAGAAGTTGGGGGCGGCAATTGAAATCGCGTCGATGTCCGGATCATCGAGAATGCGCCGGAAATCGGTGACCTTCTGAGGCTCTTTGGCCTGACGATCTTTCATCGTGTTGGCTCCGGTAAGCAAACGGGCGTCATCCACGTCGCAGACGTAGGCAATCTCCGTGTTCGGCACATCGAGATACGCCTTGATATGTCCTTTTCCCCGACTCAACCCCATGACGCCGACGCGCAATCTTGAATTGGCTCCTTTTGCCTGCCCGAGAAGAAGATTGGGAGCAGCGATGGCGGCGGTAGCGGCTATGCTGCCGGCAGTGACGAAAGTACGGCGGGAGATATTTTCCTGACTCATGAATTTCAGCGTAACTAAGCCTCAGGCAGTTTCGCAATCTTCTTGAGAGGCGCAACTGCGGTCGATCTGATCGGGCGAAACCGAAATTTGGTTGCGTCACCACCCTCCTTCCCGTAAACCAGCGTCTCACAAATGAAACCACTCTTTGCCATCAGCCTGATTCTGATGACCTGGTCCCTGATTTATTTCAGCTTTCTCGGCGAGAGGGAACTCAGGGGAGAGGAGGGCCGTCGTATCATACCGGCGCAGGAGATGATCCAAAACGATCAGTGGGTCGTGCCAACGCTCGCGGGAGAGGCCTACGGCAATAAACCACCTCTCATCAACTGGGTCATCGCCGGGTCTTTCCTCCTCACCGGATCTCAAAGTGAATTAGCGGCAAGACTTCCCTCTGTTCTGAGCCTTCTCGCTCTTGCTCTGGCGACTTTTTTCACCCTGCAAACTCACTACGGGGTCAAGAGGGCCGTTTCCGTCGCCTTAATTATCCTGACGGCAGGATCGATGATCGAAAAGTGTCGCATGGCGGAGATCGAATCGGTCTTCATCATGCTCTTCGGCTTCGCCTGTCTTTCCTGGATCACTCTCTGGACTTCCGGAAAATCCCCCTGGCTCATCTGGACGGTTCCTTATCTCTTTATTGGCATCGGCTCTCTTGCCAAAGGGCCGGTTCACCTGATCTTCTGGATTCTCTTTCTCATCCCCGTCCTGCGTTCCGCCCGTTCGCTGCGGGAACTCTTCCATCCCGCCCATCTCGTCGGTCTTTTTATCATGGCCGCTGTCGCGCTGCCGTGGGTGTTTGCCAATCTCGCTGCCGTCGAAAAACCGGATGATTCCGTGGGAAACTGGATCAACGAAATCACGAAGCGGGCCGATTTTTCGCCGGAGGCCCTCAAGGGATGGATGACTCACCCCCTTGAAATTCTCATCAACTTTTTCCCGTGGACCATCCCTCTGCTTTTCTCACTCTGGTGCCTGCGTAAGAAGGAAAAACCAAGTCTTCCACTCCCGAAATGGGATGCGGTCGCGCGGGGATGCTTCTGGAGCGGCATCCTGACTGCGCTCGCTTTGCTTTCAATCCCCGGCGGGCTCCCCCGCTATCTTCTCCCGCTCTACGTCCCGGTTGCGATTGCCGTTGTGACACTCTATTTCAAGGTCGATGAAAAGCCCCGCGCTGCTTACGAAAGATTCGTTTACCGGTCGCTCCTCATCCTGACTGTGATCCTCTTTCTCGTAATGACAGGAGGCACTGTGGTCTCGATCCAACGGGGCCTGAATCCGATGTGGTTTCCGCTGGTACTCTCCGTGGTGCTCCTCGCGGGTTTCATGGTTTGGATTTTCAAAGAGAAAACGAAGCCCGGAGTGTTTATTTCAACTCCATTGGCCATGGCCATCGCCTACTTTTTCATCAGCTCCGTCTCGCTCCCCTTCGAACGCGAGCACTACCAGTTCCGTTCCGGAGCGGCTGAAATCCGGGATCTCACTGCCGAAATCGAAGGGAAGCGAGTGTTTTACGCAGACTCCGAGTATCGCAACAGCCACCCGAAACACCTCCGCCTCCTCTATTACCTCGGAGATGATTTTGTCGATCAGGGAGAGTCAAAGCAACTTCCGGATGAGACCCGCTTTCTGATCGGGAGGAAAGGCTCCGCCGCAGCCATGGAAACCCTGGCCGCGAGATTCGGGATTCAACGGAAAGTCGAGCTGGAGGTGGACGGGCTTACCCTCACCGCACTCTTTCTGGGACCGGGGGAAAGCTGATTACATCCCCGATTCCTGGATCGTGCGCTGGAGCGCCATCTGGAAAGATCTCATCTCGCTCTCACTGGGACGAAAGCCCGGCTCAGACGGATCCATCCCGAGGCGGCCCATTTGATCCAGCCACCAGGCTGCGGTCTGACCGCCACTGAAGGTCGCCTGCCCACTGATCAACGCATCGGGCCTGAGCACGGTATCGACTGTGACCATAACCTCTTCCCCGCCTGCAGGCATCTCCGACCCCGGAGGAGCTTCGGCCTCTTCCGAAGCCTCATCGCCTTCGACCTCAGGCTCCTCTTCTTTCTCAGGCTCGGGCACCTCAATGGGCTTCAGCTCAATCCTCAAGTCCTCGAGGAGAAACCGGGTTTCGAGATAAGTTACCTTGATCTCAAACTCGCTCGTGAGGCGTTGTTGAATCTCGGAAAGCTCTGCGCCTTCCTCCGCCCATTGCCGGATGATCTCAATCTGTTCGTCGGTCAGGGATTTCGCAGTGCTCATTGTCGAAGAAGCTGTCACCGTCTGCGAAAAGGTCCAGTGCGAAATACGAGTTCGTGCGTATCGTTTCCCACACCGTAAAGAACATGGATTGGGAAAATCACTACCTCGACAACGACACTCCCTGGGATAAAGGAACCGCTGCCCCGCCCTTGCTGGAATGGATCAAAGCGAACCCCGGGATCATCTCCGGAAGGGTCCTGATTCCGGGATCAGGCAAGGGCCATGACGGCGTCGCGCTCGCTGAATTGACGGATGCCACGCAAGTGCTTGGTCTGGACATTTCACCCCGCGCGGTGGAGTTGGCCAATCTCGAAAACGGATCCGACCGCTTCCAATCCGAAGTCGGAGACCTCTTCGATCTGTCCGTCGTCCACCAGTCCGCATTCGATTGGGTCTGGGAGCACACCTGCTTCTGCGCGATCGATCCGGAGATGCGGGACGCCTATGTCGAAGCGGTTCATCTTGCCCTGAAACCGGAAGGGCAGCTTCTCGCGGTGTTCTATCGTGATCCTTACGATGAAGAGCACCGCCCCGGTGAAGGGCCGCCCCACGGCACCAGCCTGGAGGAACTCGTGGAACTCTTCGAGGGATCCGGTCGATTTCAGATTCTCGAAAGTTATGTCCCCGAGACCAGCTATGAGGGCCGCGAAGGACTCGAGCAGTTCATGCGCCTTCGCCCCTTGTAGCGAGGTTCGAGGCGGGTTTGGCAACCCGTCCTCCCTTCAGCGAACTTTTCTAGAGTGCTTCAAATCGAGTGCCCGGACCTCCCTGTTCCGGCTCGATAATGGCTCCTGCCTCGTAGGTAACGACACAGTTGGTCGCCGGATGCGAGAAGCCGCGGAAGTGCCCCCCGGATTGAATTTTGAACGTGTTACTCTCCCCCGCATGAGCCGTGAGGGATCCTCCGGTCTGCACGATGTAGTGGCAATCCTTCCCGCCCGCACCAATCACCTGGGCACCCGTCGGAACGATAAACGTCGCGCCCACTTCGTCCGGATAGAACAGCGTTCCCTCGACCGTGATGGTGGGTCCCGAGACAGCCTCGCCGGTGTCCATGGTCTCGCATTGAGCCAGGATGAGGGCGAGGGCGATCACACCGAGGCTTGCAAGGACCTTTTTCAGGGACCGGGAAAAGATTGAAGGTGGGGATTTCAATTTGATGCCCAAACTTGTTGCGATTACCACTTGGCTTCAAGTCTCAAATTTTCCGATGAAAGCTCTTACCCTGACCGCCTACAACCAGTTCGAATTCGGCGATGCCCCCGATCCTGAAATTGGGGAAAACGAAGTGCTCATCTCGGTGAAAGCCTGCGGCATCTGCGGTTCGGACATTCATGGCATGGATGGAAGCTCCGGACGGCGCATTCCTCCGATCATCATGGGGCATGAGGCTTCCGGCGAGATCACGGCAATGGGGTCCGCCGTTTCCGGATGGTCCCTCGGCGACCGCGTCACCTTCGATTCCACGGTGTACTGCGGCGAATGCGAATCCTGTAAGAGCGGTCAGATCAATCTCTGCCCGGATCGAAACGTGCTCGGCGTCTCCTGTGATGACTACCGCCGCCATGGAGCTTTCGCGGAGCTGGTCAAGGTCCCTCAGCACATTCTCTGCAAGATTCCCGAGTCAGTCAGCTACGAGCACGCCGCCTTCGCAGAGCCTGTCTCGATCGCCCTTCACGGGGTAAACCGGGTCCCCTTGAAACCGGGTGATTCCGCTGTCGTGATCGGGGCCGGCCTCATCGGCCTTCTCGTCGTTCAGGCGCTGAAAGCCAAAGGAGCGGGTATTGTCATTGCTGTCGACCTCGACGAAAAACGACTCGCTCTCGCCAAAGAACTCGGAGCCGACGCCGCTCTCCTTTCCAGTGATGAAGTGCCTGCGCAGGTTCGTGAGATTGTGGGGAATGATGACGGTGCCGACGTCGCGATCGAGGTCGTTGGATTCGGTCCCACGATTCAGCTGGCGATCCATTCAGTCCGCAAAGGAGGCAGTATCGGATGTGTCGGGAATCTCAAGGCGGAAGTCCCCTTTCCCCTCCAGGCGGTCGTGACCCGGGAGCTCAGTGTCTTCGGCAGCTGTGCCTCCGCCGGTGAATATGCGGAAGCGGTCGAAGCCGTCGCGAATGGTTCGATCCAGGTTGAGCCGCTCATTTCCGCGACCGTCGATCTGGCGGAAGGCGGAGAGTGGTTTCACAAGCTTCACAAAAATGAGGAAGGCCTCATGAAGGTGATTTTGAAACCCTGATCCGGTTCGCGGAAATTCCTACCGGTATTCCTTGCGATAATACATCGGGGTCATTCCCATGTGTTTCCTGAACTGACGGGAAAACGCCGCCTGATCGTAGAAACCCAGATCCGTGGCGATGTCTGCGATCGGCTTCTTCGAACTCCGGAGTTCGTCACAAGCCGCGTGCACCCTCATTTTGATGATGTATTGCTGCGGCGGGGTCTTGAGATATTCCTTAAACTTCCGCTCAAACTGCCGGACCGATAAGCCGCATTTTTCGGCGAGCCGGGGAATCGGAATCTCCCGGTTGAAATTGGCTCCGATGAAATTCAACGCAGGCGAAATATCGGAATCGGCGGGGAGAAGTTCCCGCTGCTGATCGTAATCCTGAATCGTCCCCATCACTCCAATCGTTTTTCCCTCTTTCGAAAAGATGGGAATCTTGTTCGTCAGGAACCAGGCGGGAATGCCCTGCCGACTGATGAACACCTCGACGATTTCCAGCATCGGCTCGCCGGATTCCGCGACATGGAGATCATCCTGACGAAACTTTTCGGCAAGACTTCGCGGAAGCAGCTCAAAGTCGGTAACCCCCCAGAAATCTTCCTCATTCTGATATCCATACAGGTCGAGGAGGGCACGATTGGCGGCCAGAAGCCGACCGTCGAGATCCTTGGCGAAGAAAAGGACTCCGGGAAGATGATCAAAAAGAAGCTGAAACGATAGATCCGGTCGGATCTCGTTCAGGAAGTGTTTTCTCAATTCCAGAGGATTCATCATCTCAATTGAAAGGAATTTACGCCCCGGATCGTAAAAATATGGTGCACGAATTCACGCCACCTGTGGAAAATTAAGAAAACCATTCTAAGATAAGGTCAACATGAGTGAGGAAAACAGCACAGAGGAAACCCTGGCGGAATATGGCTACGGCAGCGGAGGCGTAGGGCGGAAGATCGCAATTGTGATCCTGTCGGTCCTTTTCGTCGGCGCGGCCATTGCCGCGATCTGGCTCGGGCGCCTCTGGAGTGAATCACAGTCCAATGCCCTCACCATGGAGCAGCAGCTCAACGATTTCTCGGGTCGGGTCAGCGAGCTGGAAAACAAGAACGCCGAGCTTTCCTCTCTTCTTGCCGACAAGCAGGCCGAAATGGAGCGCCTCCGCGAGGAGTGGATTTCGCAGGTCGAAACTCTCAAGGACCAACACAAAGAGCAGCTGCAGCGGACCTACGCGCAGATGAACGAAATCGTTTACGACAGCCGTAAGACGCTCAGCTACATCGGTGACATTGAGACCCGCCTCCGCGACGGCCAGAATCTTGACACGAAGGAAGCCGCTGAATTGCAAAGCGTCATCAACGGACTGGTCTTTCTCCACGAGCAATACAAAAAACCTCTCAATGAATTCCGGGAGCTGAATCGCTATTTCAATCAGCAGCTCGCTCAGATTCAGGCAGGGGAAGCCGACCCGATCGAGACGACCCCGCTCGGAAAGCGCATCTTTCAGAACAAAAAGTTCAAAGAGGAGCGGAACCAGTACTTTGAGAACCAGGGTCGTCTCTCTGCTCTCACGGAAGCCCGCAACCGGGTCGCCACCGCCTACAGCAACGCCCAGCGCCAGATGGCCGGGGTCTCTCTCGATATCAACCAATACCTCGCCCAGCTCGAATCAGTGGTCGATTCGAACGAGAGAAGCGCCGAAGACGTCACCGCCTTCTTCGAGAAATCGAAAGAGATCCTCAAAATTCATGACAAAATCCTGAGTATCGAGCCGCCGAAAACGCCGACAATTCAGCCATAGACGGTCCTTCCCGTTCTTCGTGGCGACGAGCTTTTTGACGATAAAAAACCTAATTTTTGCTTGCCGGTTTCAAACAACTGTTTGAAACGTCTGTTGGAGACAGTCGTCTCCCTTTCCATGGCCAAGGCAAATCTGCAGCAATCTGAAACGAAGACCCGTATCCTCGATACGGCGGAACAGCTGTTTTCAGATCACGGGTTCCGGGATGTTTCCCTGAGGCAAATCACCCGCGAAGCCGGGGTCAATATCGCTTCCGTGAATTATCATTTCGGTTCGAAAGAAGCCCTCATCGCCGAAGTACTTACTCAGGTTATCGCGCCGATCAATGAACAGCGTTTGCGCCTCCTCGACGAGGTCGAAGCGCGCTATGAAGGGCGTCCGGTTCCGATTGAGGAGATCCTCGAGTCGGTCCACCGCCCCGTCGTAAACCAGCTCACGGCATCCCCTCATCAGTCTTCAGTGTACCTCAAACTCGCGGGCCGCTGTCTCGCGGAGCCAACTGAAAACTTTTCGGAGACGCTCGTGAATCTCTTCCGCGAAATGATCAGCCGCTTCATGAAGGCGGTTTCCTTTTCCCTCCCCCACGTGGCCGACACCGATCTCTTCTGGCGCATGCATTTCTCATTCGGGACGATGGTGTATGCACTCACGCATGGAGACCGGGTCACCCTCTTTTCGCAGGGACGGGTTCAGTCCACTGATCCGGAAGATATCCTGCGCCGCCTGATTGACTTCACCGCGGCCGGATTGCGGGCCGAATCCAGCGCGATCGAAAAAGCACCGCCGAAAAAGACGCAGCCGAAAAAGAAGAAGGGAACCGCGGCTGCCGTCTCCGCCCTCGCTGCCCTCCTGCTTCTGAGCAGTTGCGAATCCCTTTCCCCGCCCGACGCAAAGCACTTTGCTTCGGTGCAGGCCCCGGGGCACTGGATCGCCGGGAGTTCCTATCGTCCCGATACATTCCCCGACAGGCACTGGATTGAAAACTTCTCGGATCCGAACCTTACGGCATTCGTCGATTCCGTCCTCGAAAACAACAAGGACCTCAAGGCGGCCCAGTCGAGAATCGAGATCGCGAGGACCGCAGCCAACATCACGGCGGCCGATCTCTATCCACAGCTTCAGGGCGGTGGATCGGGCGCGCGGAACCTGCAGAACTTCATCGGGCTTCCGATTCCGGGAACGCCTCCGGGGACCGTTCTCTCGACGCGGAACAATCAGTTCGGACTCTCCCTCGACCTGAGCTGGGAGATTGATCTCTGGGGCAGAATCCGTGCCGCGACGAAAGCTTCGGTCGCGGAGTTTGAAGCCTCTGAATATGATCGGGCCACGGCGGAACTTTCCCTCACGGGGCAGGCCGCGAAAGCCTGGTTCGCTCTGGCAGAAGCCAGGGATCAGGTCGCCCTCACGAAATCGACGATTCAAACTTTCTCGGGAACGGAAGCGCTTCTCCGCGACCGCTTTGAGTCCGGCATCGAAGAGAACGGGAGAAACTTCGCCTCGGAGCTTCTTCTCGCCGCCGCCGACGTTTCGAGGGCTCAGGCATCGCTTCAGAACCAGCTCGATCTCGCCCAGCGGACCTCCCGCCAACTGGAAGTCCTGGCCGGCCGCTACCCCGCGGGCGAGGCCGGCAAGACGGCCGAACTGCACGGTTTTCCCGGCCGGGTTCCGGCAGATCTGCCATCCACCCTTCTTGAGCGACGCCCTGATCTGGCCGCCGCCGAACGCCGCATCGCGGCAGCGGACGAACGCGTCTTCGAAGCGAAACGTTCCCTGCTTCCGGCGATTGGCCTGACGAGCAGCTTTGGAACCTCGAGTGAAGATGTCAGTCAGCTCCTCGACAGCGGCTTCACGGTCTGGGGAGTGGCGGGAAATCTCGCGCAACCGATTCTCCAGGGAGGTCGGCTCCGCGCCAACATCGCACGGCGTCAGGCTGAGTTGGAGCTGTCCGCCACGGAGTTCGAACAGGCGGCGCTGACCGCTTTCTCCGAAGTCGAAAACGCGCTCGCCTCGGAAGAGTTCCTCAGCAATCGCGTCACCGCGCTCATTCGCACGGCCCGCCTTTCGGCCGAAGCCTATGAACGTGCCCGCAGCGAATTTGAAAACGGCACCGGAGACATTCTCACGGTCCTGGCCTCCCAGCAGCAGGAATTCACGGCCCGTTCGCAGTTGCTCAGCGTCCGGCGACTGCGCCTCGAAAACCGGGTCGATCTCTATCTCGCACTCGGCGGAAGTTTCCGCCCTTACGATCCCCCTCCATCGACAAAGAAGACTGAATCATGAAACGTTTTGGCAAAGTCATCATTGGCCTCGCAATTTTCTTCGTCGGCATCGCCTTCTCTGTCCTCCTCTGGATCACCCGTCCGGAGGCGGCAAAGAAAGAGAATGTGGTGAACCTTCCGGTCGTGGAATACATGACGGTGAGCAAGGGCGAAGAAGTCTTCCAGCTTCCCTCCCAGGGCATCATTCAACCTGACAAGCGTACTCAACTCTCTGCGGAAGTGGGCGGAAAAGTGATTGAAGTCTCTCCCGCCTTCGAGGCGGGCATGCAGGTGGCGAAGGGCGATATCCTCATCCGGATTGATAAGACCGACTATGAAGCAATCGAAGCCCAGGCGGCGAGCACCCTCGCGGAAGCAGAAGTGACCCTCGTTTCGGAGGAGGCAAAAGCGGATCAGGCGATGCGAGACTGGAGGCGCCTCGGCAATCCGGGGGAACCGACCGAACTCCTTGCCCGGAAACCACAACTCAACAGTGCGCGTGCCCGTGTCGCCTCCGCCCGGGCCGCCCTCGCAAAGGCGAAGAATGACGTGGAGCGAACCACTGTTCGCGCCCCCTACGACGGAGTCATCGCCTCGACTTCGACCGAGCTGGGAAACTACCTTGCCCCCGCAGCTCCCGTTGCGGAAATCTACACAGCCTCCCCTTTTGAAGTCCGGCTTCCTTTGTCAGTGGACAGTGCCGCTTTTCTTCCCGGCAATGCGAAGGGGGAACCCACGGGAACCGCGAAAATTCAGGCCACCGCCGCCGGGAAGACACGACGATGGAAGGCCGAGATCGTTCGCAGCGAAGGTGAAATCGACCGCGCCACCCGGTCGCTCTATCTCATTGCCCGAATCGGTGCCCCGATTGACCCGGGCGGTATTGAGATGCGCCCCGGTCTCTACGTCGACGCTTCCATTCCGAGCCGCCCCCTTCCTGACGTGGCCAAAATCCCTTTCCGTGCCTTTCGAGATCTGAACGAAGTCGTCATCATCACCGAAAGCAATCAAATCGATTTCCGCAAGGTGACCGTAATCCACCGTGAGGGGGACTTCGTCTACGTCAGCGACGGGCTCAAAGAAGGCGAAAAAGTCACCCTGACGGAACTCCCCGATCTTGTCGCGGGGATGAAAGTGGATGCGTCACCGGCAAAAACCCCGACCGAAAAGTCAGCCACCTCTATCTCCGAATAACGTGAGTGAAGAATACAAAGACTCCGGAGTGATTTACTGGTTCAGCCGCAACCATGTCGCGGCGAACTTTCTCATGCTCCTCATTGTCGTGATCGGACTCGGGACCTGGCCGTCGATCAAAAAAGAGATTTTCCCCGAGATCTCGATCGACGCAATCAACGTCACTGTCCCCTACCCGAACGCAACTCCGACCGAGGTGGAAAAGGGAATCATCGTGCCCATCGAAGAGGCGATCCAGGACGTCGACGGCATCGACACGATTCGGTCGTATGCGAATCAGGGAAACGCCACCGTCACCGTGGAAGTTGCGACCGGGTACGATCCCCGCAACGTCATGGACGACGTGAAAACGCGCGTCGATGCAATTCAGAACATCGCGGAGGAAGCCGAGGAACCCATTCTCGAAGAGATCCTCATTAAGGCGCAGGTAATGAGCGTTTCCGTATCGGCCGACACCGACGAGCGAACCCTGCGTGAGCTCGCGGAACAGGTCCGCACCGGTCTCCTCACCTACAAAGGAACAGACCAGCCCGTGACCCAGGCGGCTCTCGCCGGGGTTCGCGAGTATGAAATCTCGATTGAGGTTTCGGAGCAGACCCTGCGACAGTACGGCCTCACTTTCGATCAGGTTGCCGGAGCAGTGAGGCGCGCCTCACTCGACTTACCGGGCGGCTCCGTGAAAACCGAAGGCGGCGAAGTGCTATTGCGCACCGAGCAAAGACGATACTCCGCGGAGGAATTTCGTGACATCATCGTGATCACGCGCCCCGACGGCTCGCGAGTCGAGCTCGGTGATATCGCCACGATCATTGATGGATTTGAAGAAGACTCCATTGAGACCCGGTTCGACGGAAGACCCTCCATCCTCATCAACGTCTTCCGCGTCGGCAATGAAGACACCATCAAAATCGCCGACACCGTCAAAAAATATGTCTACGAAGTCGCGCCCGACGCCCTGCCCGAAGGCGTGACTCTTGAAATCTGGAAGGACGATTCACTCTATCTCTCCGGACGACTCAACCTCCTCGCGAAAAACGGAATCTTCGGACTCATCCTCGTCGCCCTGGTCCTGACCCTGTTCCTGCGCCCCAGCCTTGCACTGCTCGTCTCAATCGGCATCCCCGTGTCCTTCGCCGGAGCGATTGCCTTGATGCCCTACACCGGGATTTCGATCAACATGATCTCCCTCTTCGCATTCATTCTTGTTCTCGGGATCGTGGTCGATGACGCGATTGTTGTCGGGGAAAATGTCTACAGCAGGATGCAGAGAGGGGAACCCCCCCGGGACGCAGCCCCGCGCGGAACTCATGAAGTCGGTATCGTCGTCGTCTTCGGCATTCTTACGACGGCGATGGCCTTCACGCCGATGCTCGGGCTCAGCGGTGTGAGTGGCAAGATCTGGCCTAACATCCCCCTAATCGTCATCCCCACCCTGCTCTTCTCGCTCCTTCAGTCCAAGCTCATCCTGCCGTCACACCTCGCCCTCCTGAAGCCCGTGAGTGAAGAAAAGGAACCCGGGCCCATCATTCGTTTTCAGCGTCTTTTCTCCCGCGGGCTTGAGGTTTTCATCGACCGGTATTTCCGTCCGGTGCTCTCCTTTTCCCTTCGGAATCGATATCTCGTCCTCATCGCTTTCCTCTCCATTTTCGTGATCACGATCGGCACCGTCGGCTCGGGCCATATCAAGTTTGTTTTCTTTCCGGAAGTGGAGACCGACGTCATCAATGCGAAAATCAAGATGGCACAGGGAGTCTCCTTTGAGACCACCGAGGCAGCCGTCCGGAAGATTGAAAAAAACGCCTTCACCCTGAACGAAAAGTTCAAGGGACCGGACGGCGAAGGAGTCATCAAGCACATGTTGGCAAGCGTCGGCACACAACCCCTCCTCCAGGGAATGGGGGCCCCGGGAGGCATGATGCCGAAAGGCAACAACCTCGGTGAGGTGACGATCGAACTTCGCCCCTCCACCGAACGGGATGCCACGGGAGTTGAAATCGTCTCGGAGTGGCGGAAACTCGTCGGCCCGATTCCTGGCGCCGTCGAACTGACCTTCGCGACAGAATCGGCCGCCGGCGGTAACGCGATCGATCTCGAGATCGTCGGTGACAATCTGGATGATCTCGAAAAGGCGACCGACGAAGCCAAGGCCGCTCTCGCCGAATTCTCCGGAGTGATCGACATTTCCGACTCCGATGTCGAAGGCAAAAGAGAGCTCAAGCTCAACATCCTGCCACGGGGAACCGCCCTCGGACTTCGGCTCGATGATGTGGCGCGTCAGGTGCGGCAGGGTTTCTACGGTGATCTCATCCAACGACTTCAGCGCGGCAAAAATGAGGTCGAGGTCTATGTCCGCTACCCTCTCACCGAACGCGCTTCCATTGCCGATCTGCAGAACATCAAAATTCGCACGCCGGACGGGGCCGAGGTCCCTTTTTCAGAAGTTGCCACCGTCGAGTTCGGCCGCAGCAACGCGACGATTCAACGCACCGACCAGCAGCGCGCGATCCGGATCACGGCGGACGTCGACAAGGCGCAGGGCACGAACGCGACTGAAGTGGTTCGCTCTTTAACGGCCGGCAGTGTAGAGAAAACGAAGTTCCAGCTTTGGCGGGAGAACATTCAAAACCTGCTTCGCGAAAAAACAGGCCGGCCTCCCCTTCCGGAAGTCGACAAGGGAGCTCTCGAAAAAATCGTCGGGAAATATCCCGGTGTTCAATACAGCTTCGAAGGCGAACAGAAAGATCAAAACGAATCAGTCAGCGAAATGGGGAGCAAGGCCGTTCTCGCCCTTCTCGGCATGTACATTCTCATGGCGATTCCCCTGCGATCCTACATTCAGCCGGTCATCGTCATGTCCGTGATCCCCTTCGGACTTGTCGGCGCTGTTTTCGGTCATCTCCTCATGGGATTCAATTTTTCGATCATGAGCATGTGCGGCATCGTCGCGCTCGCCGGAGTGGTCGTGAACGACAGTCTCGTCCTTGTCGATTATGTGAATCGCCACGTTAAAGACGGCCAGTCGATCCACGATGCCGCCTCGGAGGCCGGCGCAGCCCGCTTTCGACCGATTCTCCTCACCTCGCTGACGACCTTTGCCGGCCTCACGCCGATGCTTCTGGAAACAGATGTGCAGGCGAGATTCCTCATCCCCATGGCCGTCTCGCTCAGTTTCGGCATCCTTTTTGCCACGGTGATCACCCTGATCCTGGTGCCCTGCATCTACCTGATGCTCGAGGATGTCGCCCGCCGTTTCGGTCATGACCGGGTTAAACACCTGCAATCCGGGGATTAAGCATTGTCATGACCGCAGCCTGACCCAATATTGGAACCGACGTTTGTATGAGGAGACGGAACCGCTGGCTGATAAGACGACTGGGGCACAGGATCGGGAGCTTTATCGGGGAAAACTCGATCGATTTCCTGCCCATCCGGAAGGGCTTTCAGGGCTATCAACCCGGGGATCTCCGGGCCGATGCACTCTCAGGCCTGAACGTCGCCCTGCTTGCCTTCCCTCAGGGCATGGCCTACGCCGTGATCGCCGATCTTCCGATCCAGTATGGCGTCGTTTCCGGAGCCATTGCCGCGATCATCGCCCCGCTCTTTGCCGGATCGAGGCACACCATTCTCGGTCCAACGAACGCGACCGCTTTCATGTTGTTCGCCAGTTTTGCCGCTTTTTCCTCGGCGGACCGGCTCTTTTATCTTCCCATGCTCGTTCTCCTCATCGGAGTCCTGCTTACGATCGGAGCCCTTTTCCGCGTTGCCGAGCTGGTTCAATACGTGAGCCGATCTGTCGTCGTCGGCTACATCACAGCGGCCGCAGTACTCATCATCGCCAATCAGATGCGGCATGTCCTCGGCGTGGAACTGCCCGATGCCATCTCTGAAGGACCGAAGACCTTTTTCACGATCATCCAGGGCACCGCTGCGGAGTTCACCCATCTGAAATGGCAACCCGTGACCCTTTCCGCGGCTACTTTTCTGATCTGGTTTTTCCTGAGGAAGAAACTGCCGAAACTGCCGGTTTTTGCGATCACTCTGCTTCTCGTCTCGCTCGCCTACTATTTCCTCCATCGCTATGCACACTGGGAAGTCGCCACCTTTGAGGCCTTCGCGATTTCTGATCTGAAACCCCGCCTTCCTGAAATCAGCAGCCGCGGAATTTTCACCGATCTCAGCCGCTTGATCGGACTCGCCTTTTCGATCGCTTTTCTCGCCGCACTGGAAAATTCCGTCATGTCGAAGACTCTTGCGAGTCGGGTCGGGGACCGGCCCGATGTGAATCAGGACATGCTGAGCGTTGGCCTCGCCAACCTCGCCGCTTCCGTGACCGGGGGAATGCCGGCCTCAGGATCACTGACCCGTTCGGCGCTCAATTTTTCAAGTGGTGCCGTATCCCGTCTTTCCAGCATTTTCAGCGGACTTCTCTGTATCGCAGGTCTGCTTCTCCTCGGCGACTACATGGTTCATGTTCCGAAATGCAGCCTTGCGATGCTGGTCATGTGTATTGCTGCTTCCGTGATCAACCAACACCACATTCGGATTTCGCTCTACGCGACGTCCTCTGACGCGGCGGTGCTTCTCACGACGTTTATCGCCGCTCTTGTGATGCCACTCAACGTCGCAATCTTCCTTGGCGTCGGCATTTCGATCATGCTTTACCTGAGAGCAGCGAGTCGCCCCTACCTTACCGAGTATGAGTTCTCCGAACACGGTGAGCTGCGCGAGGCGGGTGAAAAACGAACCCGTCCCATGCCTGCGATTTCCATCGTGCACGTCGAGGGTGATCTTTTCTTCGGCGCCGCCGAGCTTTTTCGCACGCAGATCCAGAAGACGTCACTGGATCCGGATCTCAGAGTCATCATTCTGAGACTGAAAAACGCCCGCCACCTCGATGCCACGAGCGTCGTTGCCCTCGAGGAGATGGTCCAGTTCCTCAACGCTCACGGCCGCCATGTCATCATCAGCGGGGCGACGAAGGAGGTCTATCGGGTCCTCAAGAACGCCGGAACCGTCGAGGTCATTGGCCGAAGCAACATTTTTGCGAACAATCCCAGGAATCCGAATCTCTCGACGAGAAACGCTTTGAAACGGGCGCAGGAGCTGCTGGGAACGACAGAGGCCGACATCCGGATTTTCTACGATCCGAACAAGGACAAAAAGTAATCGCGATGGTGAGTTCCTCGGACAGGGGAAACATCGCTTCAGTTGCGAATCAAAGGATGAGCGTTATTTTATTCTCCTATGAAGCAGACGCGCCGACAGATATTTACTTCAATCCTGATCACCGTTGCCATGTTTGCCTCTGCGGTCGCTCTTTCGGCCGCCCCGCTGTTTGAGGATTCTTTCGAGGAAGCGAAGCAGAAAGCAAAGGCGGAGAATAAACCGCTCATCGTGATTTTTTCCGCGACCTGGTGCCCTCCCTGTCAGATCATGAAGCGGGCCGTTTATCCCAGCCCGGAAGTGGAACCTTTTCACGATCAGTTCGTCTGGGCCTACCTTGATGCGGATCAGTCGGAAAACCAGACCCTGATGATGAAGTATGGCGTCCAGGGTATCCCTCATATTGCGCTCCACAATTCCAACGGTCTCATCACTACTCAGCTTCGGGGAGCGATGGGACCGGACCAGTTTGCGCTGGAACTCAGCAAGGCGATTTCCCCTTCGGAATAGCCTCTGCTCATCACTGATTCCATTCGCAAACGGCATCTTTTGTGCTGATCTTTGAGGCGTCGGGAAAAATGACCGGCGACCCAATAATTGAGCATCACCCGATTTGAATCTTCTTTCCTGAGTGATCCCCCTACCGGACTCCACGGCATGTCAGGGTTTCTGGAAATCCTTCAGGCCCTTGTCCGTGAACCCTCGGTGGTCGGCACTGAGGATTCATTTTTCCGTGTCCTTCAGCGCGAATTGGAGGAAGTGAATGTCACCGTGGAGCGACATCTCGGCGTCCTCGTGGCACGGGGAACAAGGCCTGAAAGCATCATTCTCTCGGCTCATGTCGATCGGCACGGGCTTCTTTGTACCGGTCCAAATGAATTTCAATATGCGGCCTTCATTGCCGGGAACCAGGGTGAACTTTCGGGTGACTCTGCTTCCGAGCAGATGATGGCCAACATTGCCGATCGCTTCGCAGGTCAACGCGTCCAGGCTCATATGCCCTACACCGGCACCTACCTGGGACAGGGAACGATATCGTCGGGAAGTCTCTGTGAGTATCGACGAAACCTCGTTTTTGAAATCGAAGGTCTCGAATTTCTCCAACCGGGAACACCTGTCTCGTTTCTTGATCGTCTTCAGGTTACCGAGTCGCACCTCTTTGCTCAACTCGACAATGTCCTCAGTGTCGCTCTCATCGTCTACCTCTTCCGAAATGGATTTACCGGCACCGCCATTTTCACCGCACAGGAGGAAGCGGGACGGAGTTGGCGCTACGCGCTCTCCTGGTTTCTGAGGGAGGGAATCTCGACTTCGCGTCTTCTTGTCCTGGATACCAGTCCTTACCCGACTCCGGAAGCGGCATCCCGGCAGGATCTCGTTCTACGATTCAAGGATGCCTCCGCTTTATTCGATCTCCCCTTCACCCGGGAGATTGAAACCCGCTGCATGGACTTGGAGATCCCGGTGACATTTAAGGATCTCTGGATTGAAAACGAAAACCTCACCCGGCCCAGGCCCATGTCACTGGGAAGAACTGAATTGGGGAGACTCGTTTCCGCAACCAACGGCCGCATCAGTGGAACGACCCTGCAGATTCCAACGACCGGTTATCACACCGCTTCGGAAACCGCCTCACTCGCGTCGGTGAGGGCAGCAATCACATTGCTGCAAAGCCTTTCGACAAACCTGTGATCCCGAAATGGCAGGTTTTTCAAGGAGGCAGCCTGCAAAAAGCGGAACAGTCCCCAATCTTTGGTGGAGCCCCGGAGCCCCTCGAGACCCCAATCGGGAGAGGAAGAGACCCAGCATCTGGGCACCTATCTTCGGCGATGCTGAGGGAAAAAAATGCGCGATACTGGATTTGAACCAGTGACCCCATCGGTGTGAACGATGTGCTCTACCCCTGAGCTAACCGCGCTTTTTCGGACGAGCGGGAGTCTAGTTCACCGACCGGTTTCGTTCAAGCGATCAATCGTTCAATTTAAGTATGGTAATTTTTATTTTTATATTAATTAAAAGTCTTAGAACGCGATGTTACAGGGATACTTTTCCGTAGACCATCTCTTGGACTCACATTGCTCTGCGCCAGCCTGCTCATGGTTGCTGCCGGAGCGATCCCCGGGGTTGGGCATCACCTATCTGCACGAGGTAAAGAACGAAAAGAGTAATCTCAATTCAGACTTCTCTTCAAAGGTTGCTGAATTCTCTCAGCGGATGACTCCGGCCCTCCTCAAACGTCTTGAAAAGGAGGAAAAAAATGCCCTCGAAGAAGTTGAGACCTACCTCAGCACTGTCAACTATACGCTCTAGGCAGAACCGGCCGCAAAAGTCAGAATCTTCAGTATCGACAAATCTACCGGAAGTCCGAAAACCTCATTCACCTTCGAGACGCCTTCCTACGAAAGCGATGACGAAACCGCGCTCCCTTCGATTCTGATTGATGTCATTACCACGGATCGACCGATCATTCGCGGCTTCGCCGGTGAACTTGAACATCCTGATGCAGCCACCAATGCCCTCCCCGCCAGCCTCGGCAATTCCAACGCCAAGTCCATGTCACTCCGCGCAGTGTTTCCCACGCGGGTCGGTGATGAAACGATTTATGTGGCCACCGAGTCCGTAGTGAGTTCGCGGATCCTCCGCCTCACGAGCGTTCTCGACCTTCACCATCTTTACCCCCTCATTGGAATCGTTCCTCTCCTCCTCTCGCTCATTTTCATGGGCGCGTGATTCTCGTAGCGACTCAAAGGTCTCTCCGAAGGCATGAAGACTGTCAGTGAGGGCCGCTATGACTACCGGCTCAAAGAAGCAGGTCCACCGGAAATCGAACGCATCCAGGCGAGCTTCAACCTCATGGCGGAGAGCTTGCGAAGAACCACATCGCAGATCGAGGAGTCGATCAAGGAGATTCAGATTGCAAAGCAGCAGGCGGAAGTCGCACAGGAAGCCAAATCGGACTTCCTTGCCAACATGAGCCCTGAGATCAGAACTCCGATGAACGGCATTATCGGAACGACAAGCCTTCTCATCGAAACTCCTCTCACGAGCGAACAGAAAGAACTCGTCCAGATCATGCGGTCGAGCGGACAATCGCTCGTTCACCTCATCAATGACGTTCTCGATTTTTCGAAACTTGAATCCGAGAAAATTGAGCTCGAAAACGAGCCTGTCGACCTCACCACACTCATTGAGGAAACCATTGAGATGTTCGCCTACTATGCGGCTGAGAGTCAGATCGAGCTGATTTACTTCATTGAAAAGCGGGTTCCGAGCATGGTTTTCGGTGACTGCGAACGCATCAAGCAGGTTCTCGTCAATCTCGTCGGCAACGCGATGAAATTCACTCACAAAGAAGAAGTGATCATCACGGCCAACCTGACTTCCCGCAAAACGAAATCGGGAAGCGAGGCTATGATCCTCGTATCCGTGAAGGACTCCGGCATCGGGATTGCCGAGGAAAATCTCGAACGAATTTTCGATGCATTCACCCAGGCTGACGCCTCCACGACGAGACGCTTCGGGGGCACCGGTCTCGGTCTTGCGATCAGCCGAAAGCTTTGCCAATACTTCGGCGGGTCGCTGAGTGTGAGAAGCGAACTGGGCGTCGGCTCTGAGTTTTTCTTCAACATCCCGGTCCGGGAAGTTCCGCTGCTGGGTGCGATCAAACCGCAGCATCAGATTGAGAATCAGAAGCCTTTGCACGGCGTGACCTGCGTCCTTCTGACCCGGTACGCCGCTTTGAACACGCTCTTACGAACCTACCTTGAATCCTGGCAGGTTGATGTGCACACCGCTAAACAGTTCACCCATGACCTCGCGGCCCATATCGCGGCCAAAGCTCCCGATCTCGTTATCGCCGATCCGATGGCGATGGAGCACGAAGAGAACATGAAAAGGTTCGCAGACGAGTTGATCCAACACGAGATCCCCTCCATTTTCCTCTCCAGCATCGGCGAAAGCAGCATTCGGATCGATGAGAACAAGCCCCCTCTCATCCGGACGCTCCACAAGCCTATCTCGGAACTCAAGCTTCTCAAAGATGCGGTCAGCATGGTTCAAAGAAAGCGGGGGATCGAAATCTCCGAGACCAAATTGAGAAGCCGGGCAACGTGACATCTCTGAAGGGAGACGCGTTTGCAAAGCGCTATCCCGCAAGAATTCTCATCGTCGAGGACGTCAGCATGAACCAGAAGATTGCCGGCATGGTGCTCGAGAAGCTCGGATATGAGAACATTGAGTTCGCCAACAACGGCGCCAAAGGGGTCGAGCGGGTCTCCAACGGCGACATTGACCTCGTCTTCATGGATCTTCAAATGCCGGTCATGGGTGGACTCGATGCAACGGAAGCGATTCGACAGGACTTCGGACTCGCCCGTCAGCCATTCATCGTGGCAATGAGAGGCCACGCACTCGCCGGGGTCAGAGACTCCTGCCTCTCCGGTGGAATGAACGGCTTTGTCGCCAAACCGATTTCCGTCGATGATGTGAAACAGGCTATTGTCGATGCGGTCGAAGATGCCGCCGGGGCTCTCACCTGACCAGAGCGAGATCTTCCAGTGGTCCCTTCATCTCAAGACCGAGCGACCACTGAAGCAATTTCTTACTGTCGTCCCAGACCTGAGGTCTTGCGCTCTTGATGACCACGGAAATTCGATCGTTCCCATTCACGCTGGCACTGGAGACGAGGCAGTTCCCGGCCGCGTAGGTGAATCCGGTCTTCATGCCGTTGCACCCTTCGAACGAGGTGAGCACTTTGTTCGTGTTGTAGAGCATGCGGACATCCCCACTGTTGAACACGAATTCGTAGACCGGTTTGTTCACCATTTCGCGAATGTCCGGCACCTGGTAAGCCTCGTAGGCGGCAATCGCGATATCCCTCGCCGTTGAATATTGCCCCTCCGCCGGGAGGCCATGGGGATTCACAAAATTCGAATCCGTCATCCCGATGTACTTTGCAAAGGTATTCATCTTCTCAGCGAAAGCTTCAATCGATCCCGCGTTATCGATCGCCAGAGTCGCGGCAATATCATTTCCGCTTTTGACGAGAAGCGAAGTCAGCATTTGGCGTCTCGTGTATTTCTCGCCCGGCTTCACTCCGACCACCGTCGGCTCAACGTCATAAACCTCGCGCGGCACCTCAACGAGGCGGTCGAGGTCCCCGTCATGACAGACCACCAAAGCCGTGACGAGCTTCTGGGTGCTCGCTACGGGGGTTCGGGACTCGGCATTTTTCCTGTGATAAAACTGCATCGTCCGCCCGTCCAGCACCGCGGCGTATCGCCCATAGACCGCAGGGGCCTCGGGACCTTTCCAGGATTGCGGTGGAGGAAGTTTCTCACGACGCTTGATCACTTCCTCGCGCAACTGCATCAACTCCTCCATCGATCCGAGCATACGCTCGCGATCCCCCAGCGCCTCTTCGCGATCACCGAGCGCTCTCTCCCTCACCTCGAGAGCCCTCTCACGCTCTTTCAGGGACTTCATCCGTTTCGACATCTGATCGGCAAGCCGTTCGAGCATCTCCTCTCTGATTCCCTCCGCCGTCTTTGCTTCGACCGGTTTCTTTTCCCCGGAGTCAGTCGCAGTGGCCTCGTCGGAAACTGCCACCGCCTCATCGTCAGCTGCCACCGCTTCAACATCCTCTGCCTCCGGAGTTGGCTCGGCGGGTCCTTCTTCCTGAGCCCGGGAACCCTGGATCAGACCGCAAAGAAACAACGTAACTCCCCCCACAGCGCAGAAGCGTCGAAAGGTCTCGGAAAAGGAACGCTGGAATCTTCTTTTCAGTAGGATCACTACACCAAAGGCCCATTCTGATTGCAAGTCGGGAATTCCATCCCGCAAGCCTCATTCTCCGCAAAAAACTTTTCCAGAATGCGGCCCTTTTTTCCTTTCCCCAGGCTCAGGATCGGGCAACTTTCACGCCCATCTTGTTTCCAGCATTTCCCTCTCATGAAAACCATCGCCATCGCCAACCAAAAAGGAGGCGTGGGAAAAACCACGACTTCCGTGAATCTTGGTGCCTGCCTCGCAGAACGCGGCGTGAAGGTCATCGTCCTCGATCTTGACCCCCAGGCAAACACGACGAGTGCACTCGATTTCACCCCGGGCGACCATCCCAGCATCTATCAGCATCTCATCGGTGGAGGTGATGTCTCGGAACTTGTTCTCAAGACCAAATACGAGAACCTTTCCCTGATTCCCTGCGACATGGATCTCGCCGGCTGTGAAATCGAAATGGCACGGGAGGATGATCACCTCGTCCGGCTCAAGAACCTGCTTGAGCCCTTCAAACAGTCGAATCCCGCCGATTACCTTCTCATGGACTGCCCCCCTTCCCTCGGCGTCCTCATGACTTCAGCGCTCGCCGCAGCCGACGAACTCATCGTTCCTCTCCAGTGCGAGTATTTCGGTCTCGAGGGACTTTCGAAGATTGTGGGCGTTCATCAGCAGATCAAGGAATCGGGGGCGAATTCCAAGGTCGTTCTCGAAGGCATCGTCATGACCATGGCCGACAGCCGGACGAATCTCTCCGCGATGGTCATCAACGACGTGCGCGAGTATTTTCCCGAAGTGACCTACGAAACGATCATTCCGCGGAACATTCGCCTCGGCGAGGCCCCCAGCTACGGGCAGACCATCATCGACTACGCGCCCTCCTGCTCCGGATCGGTCGCCTATCGCGCCCTCGCCGACGAATTTCTCCGCCGCCATTCGTAAGTGCGCCCTCCACCCCTTCTTCCCACGAGGCAAAAGTGACTGAAAAAAGTCTGAAATACCGTATGCTTCACCTCCCTTAATCTTTTCCCGACCCCAGACCATGCTGAAGTTCATTCTCAAACTCATCGTTGGCAGCCGCAACCAGCGCGTCCTCAAGAAGGTTGCGCCCATGGTCGAGCGCATCAACGAGATCGAAAAACAACTGCAGAATGAGCCCGATCAGGTCCTCAAAGACAGGACGGCGGCGTGGAGGAAACACCTCAATCGCTACGATCTCCGTGTCACCTCGTTCAGCGAGCGCATGCTGAATGCCCGGTCCGGCGACGAAAACCGGGAAATTCTTGCGGGATGGGCGGAACGCTACAGCAAACTCGCGGACGAATTCCGCGAGGCGGCCGGTTTTATCAAGCCGGACGCTGTCTCCAAACTCGAAAACGCAGCCGTCGTCGAACAGATTCTCAACGCGCAGCGACTCTTCAGCGAACTGAAGGAAAAGTTTCCCGCCGCGCGTGCCGCCTATCTAGAGGAAATCCTTCCCGAAGCCTATGCGGTGGTGAAAAATACAGCGCGCCGCCTTTGCGGTCAGGAATGGAACGTCTGTGACCACCCCGTGAAGTGGGAGATGGTTCATTTCGACGTCCAGCTCATCGGCGGCATCGGTTTGCACCGCGGCATGATTGCGGAGATGGCGACCGGTGAAGGGAAAACGCTCGTCGCGACCCTTCCCGTTTATCTCAATGCCCTCACCGGCATGGGCGTGCATGTCATCACGGTGAACGATTACCTCGCCCGTCGTGACTCGGAGTGGATGGGGTATCTTTTTGAATGGCTCGGGCTCACTGTTGGCTGCATTCAGAATGACCTGCGCGGTCCGGCCCGCAAAGAGATGTATAACCGCGATATCACCTATGGAACCGCCAGTGAATTCGGTTTCGATTACCTGCGCGACAACGGCATGACGCAGGAGGCTTCCCAGCAGGTGCAGCGAAACCACTACTTTGCCCTGATCGATGAAGTCGACTCCGTTCTCGTCGATGAAGCCAGAACCCCGCTCATCATTTCCGGCCCGGTCACGGTTCGGCAGGATCAGCAGTTCGACAACTACAAGGCGCAAATCCAGAATCTCTACCGGAAGCAGACCGGGCTCTGCAACGACCTCGCCCGGGAGGCGAAGAAAGAGTTCGAGGCCGGCAACACCGCCGGGGCCGGAACGATGTATTTCAAGCTGAAGCTCGGCATGCCGAGGAACCGGGCCCTTCTCCGCGCAATGGAGGATGCCGAGATTCGCCGGGCCATGGAGAAAGCCGAGCTCGAGTTTTACCGCGACCCTCAAAAGACCGCGCTCTTCGCCCTGAAAGAGGAACTCTACTTCACCCTCGATCCGAGGCAGCACGAGGCCGAGCTCACCGAAAAAGGCCGCCAGTTCCTCAGCCCGAACGAGCCCGAGGCTTTCGTTCTTCCCGATCTTTCCGAAGCCTTCTCAAAGATCGATGGATCTGAGAATCTTTCCGACGCGGAAAAGGCGAAAAAGAAGGCGGAACTCCAGACAAAGATGGCCGCTCAAGCCGAGAAGATGCACACCATCTCCCAGCTCATGCGCGCCTACACGCTGTACGAGAAGGATGTCCACTACGTCGTTGAAGACAACAAGGTCATGATCGTCGACGAAAACACCGGTCGTAAAATGGCCGGCCGTCGCTGGTCGGACGGACTTCACCAGGCCGTGGAAGCGAAAGAGGGCGTCACCATCGAAGGCGAGACCCAGACCTACGCATCGATCACGATTCAGAACTACTTCCGCCTCTACGAGAAACTCGGCGGCATGACCGGAACGGCGGAAACCGAAGCCGCGGAATTTCATGACATCTACAAACTGGAAGTCCTCGTCGTCCCGACAAACCGCCCCATCGCCCGTCAGGATCTCAACGACAAAATCTTCAAGACCCAGCGCGAGAAGTTCAAGGCCGTCATCGATCTTGTCCGTGAGCGCCACGCGGAAGGACAGCCGGTCCTCCTCGGAACCGCCAGCGTTGAGTCTTCGGAGGTGCTTGCCCGCATGCTTAAAATGGCGAAGATCCCCCACTCGGTTCTCAACGCAAAATTTCACCTCCAGGAGGCGGAGATCGTTGCCCGCGCCGGTCAGCCCGGTGCAGTCACCGTGGCCACGAACATGGCCGGTCGAGGCACTGACATTAAACTCGGCGAAGGCGTTGCAGACAAAGGCGGACTGTTCGTGATCGCGACAGAGCGCCATCGCAGTCGCCGCGTTGATCGTCAGTTGCGGGGACGTTGTTCCCGTCAGGGCGACCCCGGGATGTCCGTCTTCTACGTCAGCTTCGAGGACGACCTCATGATGCAGTTCGGTGCCGCCGAGCGCATGACGAAGATGATGGATCGCTTCGGTCTCGAAGAAGGCCAGGAACTTGAGCATCCCTGGCTCAACAAGTCCGTCGAGAACGCGCAGAAGAAAGTCGAACAGCGTGACTATCTCTCCCGGAAGCACATTCTCGAATACGACGATGTCATGAACAATCAGCGGAGCGTCGTTTACGGCTACCGCAATGATGTTCTCACGACCGAAGACCCTCATTCCCTCATCACCGAGATCATTGAGGATGCCATGCCACCCCTTCTCCAGGATTGCTTCGATATCGAATCAGGCGAACTCGACCCGGTTGCGACGCTGAATACGTTCAACACGCAGTTCCCTCTTGGACTCACTGCGGGAGACGCCAAGTTGGAAACCCGCAACGCCGAGGAAAATCTCGATTTTCTCATCGATCAGGTCAAAGCCGCCTATGAGGTGAAAACCAAATTTGAAGACCCCGAGCAGGTCGAAGGCCTTGAGCGCTTCGTGATCCTCCACAGCATCGACCAGCTCTGGCAGGAGCACCTCTACGAGATGGACAGCCTTCGTGAGTCGATCGGTAACTACCGCTACGCGCAGAAAGATCCACTCGTGGAATACAAGCATGCCGCCTACGAGCTTTTCGTCGGTCTCATGGACCGCATCAAGCTTGAGGTGCTCGGAAACCTCTTCCGCACCACGACACGCCCGGAGAACTACGGAAACGTCCTCCGCGGAATTCAAACGAGCCGACCTGACGTCCTCGCCGAGCTCGCCTCCGGGCAAGGCTCCGCCGCGCTTCCTGAAGACGACAGACCGAAGATTCAAATTCCGAAGACGATCAAACGCGAAGAGCCCAAGGTCGGCCGCAACGACCCCTGCCCCTGCGGCAGCGGCAAAAAATACAAGAACTGCTGCGGGAAATCCTGATCAATTCGTTCAGGAACCGGCGGAAGACGTAACGTAGCATGAACCAAGGAACGCCTTCCCCATGACCCTGATCATCACCCTCGTTGTCATTGGACTCATTGCCATCCTCGCGGAACTCGTCCTTCCCGGTGGACTTCTCGGCGTCGTAGGCGCACTCTGCCTCCTCGGAGCGGTCATCACCACTTTCGTGGAATACGGCGCGACCGCCGGTGTGATCGGACTGTTTCTCCTCATCGCCCTCGGCATCGCAACGATCGGCTGGTGGATGAAGTATTTTCACAAACTTCCGGGCACGAAGCAGCTCATCCTGCACAATGAATCGGGGAAAGCTGACCGGGCCGCAGAAGAGCTGGTCGGGCAACCCGGAGTGGCGCTGACCGATCTGGTTCCCTCGGGACATGCCAGGATCGATGGCCGGAAATACGACGTCATTGCCGAAAGCGGCAGCGTCAGGAAGGACGCGGAAATCGTCGTGATCGCGAAGCGCGGCCCCAGCCTCATCGTGAGACTGGCGGAAAATTCCTGAACCTGAGAGGGACCGTGCATCTCTACGTCCACATCCCTTTCTGTCATCACATCTGCCCCTACTGCGGATTCTACAAGCACAAGCCCGGCAAACTCGCGAATGCTGAATTTGTCGAGGCCATTCTCGCAGAAGCGGCGAAGCGGGGACAGCACCTCGCCAGCCCCTTCAAAACCATCTTCTTCGGCGGTGGCACCCCCACTCTCCTTTCCCCCACGCATCTCGAAACACTCTGTCGCGGCTTGTCGGAAAAACTGGATCTCAGTCAGGTCGCCGAGTGGACGATCGAAGCCAACCCCGCCACCTACGATCTCAGCAAAGGCCGATTGATGAAAGAGCTGGGCATCAACCGGGTCAGCCTCGGAGTTCAGTCTTTCCAGCCTGACACGCTCACCACCCTGGGAAGAGACCACACGCCGGACGATGCCGTCGCCGCCTTCGAAACCCTTCGTGAGGCCGATTTTGAGAATATCAGCGTTGATCTCATGTTTTCGATCCCCGGTCAGGATCTCACCTCATGGCAGGCCGACCTTGCGCAGGCGATCGCCCTGAAACCGGATCACATTTCCGCCTACAACCTCACCTACGAGGAAGACACCGAGTTTCTCGAACGACATGAATCCGGGGAACTCGACACCAACGAAGACCGCGACGCCGATCTCTTTTACGAGGCCATCGACATGCTCGAGGGCCGGGGTTTCCAGCAGTACGAAATCTCCAACTACGCCAGGCCCGGTTTCGAATCGCTTCACAATCAGGCCTACTGGGCCGGCGCCGACTACCTTGGCCTCGGACCCGGCGCCGTCTCCACTCTCGACAACGAACGCTCCACAAGCCTCCCTGACACAGCCGCCTACGTCAAAGCCGCGCTCGGCGGTTTCGACACCCGTCGTGACATCGAGATCCTCAGCGAAGAGGACAAGCGACTGGAGCGACTCGCGCTGCAACTGAGAACCCGGGAAGGCATTCCCCTCGAGCTGATCTCCTCACCCAACCCTGTTGCCTCACTGACCCACCAGGGGCTGATCATCGAGAAAAACGGTCGATTGCAACTGACCCGTGACGGCAAAGCACTTGCCGACCCCGTGGCCGCTGCGTTAGTCTGAGCACATGTCTGACATCCCTCTTTCTCAGCACCCTTTCCGCGTTTACCCCGGCCAGTCGGTCGATTTGAGCCAGTGGCCAACCACCGATGAAGAGTTCTTCCCGGTCAATAAAACAAGGGGAAAAGATCTTCTCAAGCAGATGAATCTGCAGATCGATGCATTGCAGACGCTGTTCTATGCCGAGGGAAAACACCGCCTTCTCGTTGTCTTTCAGGCCATGGACACCGGTGGAAAGGACGGAACGATCCGGAGTGTCTTCGAAAAGATGGACCCGCAGGGAGTTCGCTGCGCCCCCTTCAAGAAACCAAGCAGTCTCGAGCTGGCGCACGACTACCTCTGGCGCATTCATCAGCAGGTCCCGCAGAACGGCGAGGTCGTGATTTTCAACCGGAGCCACTACGAAGATATTCTCGCCGTGAGGGTTCGTGAAATTTTTCCGGAGTCCGTCTGGAGCAAGCGCTACGACCACATCGTCAACTTCGAGCAGATGCTCACTGATGAAGGCACGACGATCGTGAAAATCTTTCTTCACATCTCGCGAGAGGAGCAGAAAGAGCGCCTCCAGGCGCGGCTTGATGAACCCGATAAGCACTGGAAGTTCAATCCGGGGGACCTGCACGACCGGGCCCTCTGGTCGAATTTTATGACTGCCTACGAGGATATCTTCGCGAAGACCAGCACGAATGCTGCGCCCTGGTATCTCGTCCCCGCTGACCGGAAGTGGTATCGAAACCTCATCGTCGCCGACATCATCATCAAAACGATGCGGGGTCTCGGCATGAGCTACCCGAAAATTGATTTTGATCCTGCCGAAATCACCATCGCAGACTAAAGCGGAAGCGAATTCGTGTTTTGTTCGCATTCCAACTCCCCCTTCGACAACCCGAAGAATACCCGTTCCGATGAAACTCCTTTTTCTTTGCGCGACTGCGCTCTTCTGCGCGAGCTCTCTCCACGCCGCCGACCGGCCGAATATCCTCTTCGCGATTTCGGACGATCAATCATGGCCCCACGCCGGAGCTTATGGAACCGAATGGGTCAAGACTCCGGGCTTCGATCGCGTCGCCCGTGAAGGACTCCTCTTCCACAAGGCCTACACACCCAATGCAAAGTGTGCCCCGAGTCGTGCTGCGATCCTGACCGGAAGACCCTCCTGGCAGCTGGAGGAGGCGGCGAATCACATGCCGTTTTTTCCGACCAAATTCACCTCTTACGTCGAAGCCCTCGATCGCAAAGGAGGCTATTTTGTCGGCAGCACCGGCAAAGGGTGGGCACCCGGCATCGCGAACGATGCGTCCGGAACACCACGACAGCTCGTCGGCAAGTCTTTCAACAGGCGCAAGACAACCCCGCCCGCAGCGAAGATCTCAAACAACGACTATGCGGGAAACTTCGCTGACTTCCTTGCCGAAGCCGAAGCCTCAGGGAAACCATGGGCGTTCTGGTATGGATCGACCGAGCCTCACCGCGCCTACGAGTATGAAGCAGGAGTGAAAATCGGAGGCAAGAAGCTCAGCGACATTGACCGTGTTCCCGCCTTCTGGCCCGATAACGAAATCGTCCGCAATGACATGCTCGACTACGCGTTTGAGATCGAACACTTCGACACTCACCTCGTTCGCATCATCGAACAGCTCGAAGCCGCCGGGGAGCTGGAAAATACCCTCATCGTCGTCACTTCAGACAACGGCATGCCCTTTCCCCGCGTGAAGGGGAACGAATACGAATTCTCCAACCACCTCCCGCTCGCGATGATGTGGCCTAACGGGATTAAAAAACCCGGGCGCGAGATTACCGACTTTGTGAGTTTTATTGATCTCGCGCCGACCTTCCTCGAAGTCGCCCGGCTCGCGCCGGAAAATTCCACGATGGCTTCGCTCACCGGCCAAAGTCTCGTCCCGATTTTCGAATCGGAGAAGGGTGGCCGCGTCCTTGAAAGTCGCGACCATGTCCTCATCGGAAAGGAACGTCACGATGCCGGGCGCCCCAATGACGAGGGCTACCCGATCCGTGGCATCGTCACCGACGAATGGCTCTACCTGCGCAACTTCGAGCCCGACCGCTGGCCCGCCGGAGACCCTGTGACCGGTTACCTCAACACCGACGGGAGCCCCACCAAAACCTGGATTCTCGATGCAAGGCGCAGCGGCGAGAACACCGAATACTGGGACCTGAATTTCGGAAAACTTCCCGGCGAAGAACTCTATCATGTCGCCAATGACCCTGACTGCATCACCAATCTCGCGGAAAGTGAAGCCCATCAGGAAATCAAAGAGAAACTCGCGGAACGCATGAAGTCGGAGCTTCTTGAACAGGAGGATCCGCGGATGCAGGGCCAAGGCGCGATCTTCGATCAATATCCCATCGCAACGGACTCCGCGAACTTCTACGAACGATTCATGAAGGGCGAACCGACCCGTGCCGGGTGGGTCAATCCGGGTGATTTCGAGAAAGAGAATCCGGAGTGACCCCCTCGAAAGCGCCATTCATTTCGGTGGACGAGAGTTGTGGAAGCATCTCAGAATCAGAGAGATGAATCGCTTCCTCACCATTGCTCTCCTGCTGCTCGCCGCCTCACCGCTATCGGCCTTCGACTACGACACCCGTGCCTGGTTTAAGGGCAATACTCACACGCATTCCCTCTGGAGTGACGGCAATGACTTCCCGGAGATGATTTTCGATTGGTACAAGCAGCGGGGCTATCACTTCGTCGCGATGAGTGATCACAATATTCTTCAGGAGGGGGAAAAATGGATGTCAGTCCCTGACATTCGAAAAAGACAACGTGCGCTGGGACGGGATGCCATGAGCAAATGCGTGGCCCGTTTTGGCAATGAATGGATCGTCAGCGAAACCCGCGAGGGCGTCGAAACAATCAAACTGAAGACGCTCGATGAGTGTCGTGCCGAGCTCGAAGTCCCCGGCGAGTTTCTCCTTCTCCCCGCTGAAGAGGTTTCGAACAGCGCGCAGAAGAAACCCGTTCACATCAATGCGCTCAATGTCAGTGCGGTGATCCCGGCAGTCAAAGATGATGACGCCCCGGCGAGGGACGTGATGCAACGTTCTCTCAAGGATATCGCCGAACACGGGGAAACGAGCGGCAAGCCTGTCCTCGCCCATCTCAACCACCCGAATTTCCAATGGGCGATCACCGCTGAGGATCTCGCCGCCGTCGCCGAAGGGCGCTTCTTCGAAATCTACAACGGCCACCCGGGGATCAATCATCCCGGCGATGACAAACGCCCCGGGGATCAGGAAATCTGGGACATCGCCAACACGATCCGGATTGCGGAAATGGATGCCCCGCCCCTTCTCGGAGTCGCCACAGACGATTCGCACACCTACCACGGCGGCGACGTTTCCCCCGGGCGGGGCTGGATCCACGTCGGATCCGAAACACTCAATGGTGATGAACTCATCGAAGCGATGCAGGCCGGTAAATTCTACGCCAGCTCCGGGGTGACCCTCGAGCGAATTCACTTCGATGAAAAGAGCGGGACTTTAACGATCGAGATCGCGCCCCGGGACGGCGTGGAATACGAAACCCATTTCATCGGCACCCGCAGCAGTTACGATGCGACCGCTTCCGAAACCGGCATCGGCGAGGTTTTTTCCACCCGGGCGGGAACCAGCGTTTCTTTCACGATGCCCGAAGATGCGCTCTACCTCAGAGCGACGATCAACTCGAGCGCCAACCACCCCAACCGCTCGTTTCCAGGGCAAAAAGAGCAGGCCTGGGTCCAACCGGTGGGCTGGGCGAAACATTGAGCCGCCTCCCTCTCCCTAATCCCCCCAATCCGATGAAATCTCTTCTCGCTATCTCCGTCCTCGCGCTCATTATCCCTTCCCTGCTCCATGCCGGCGAAGCGATTTTTTCCGATCCGTTCACCGGCGGTGACAAGGTCCCGGAACGCCGGGCGATGCGCGGCGACTGGCAGATCGAGGGCGGCGTTGCCAGCGTCACCCAGGACGATGAACTCTACAAAAAATACAAGGACCACGGGCCGATCCTTTTTTACGACCTGCCCACCACCAACGCGACGTTTCACTACGCAGTGAAACCGGCGGGATGCAAGAGCGTCGTCTTCACTCTGAATGCGGAAGCGGGACACGTCTTCCGCTTTGTCAGCGCCGCAGCCGGCACGAACTTCCGCGCCTTCCCGCCGGAGGGTGAGGAAAAGTCCATCGCAACCGGCCGGGAAACCGAATGGGTGCTTCCTGAGAACGAATGGACTTCCGTCAAAGTGCTGATCGAAGGCTCCCGCGCCACGGTCACGATGGGTGACCATCCCTCCGTCGAGGTTGAACACGCAAGCTATGATCGCGCGAAGACGAACTTCAGCATCGGCTTTGCTTATGGGAGTCTCTCGGTCAAAGACGTTCGTGTCACGACGGAGTAAGTGAATCCCGCAGCGCGGCGCGATCAATCTTGCCGAGATCCGTCCGCGGGAGTTCTTCCACGGCGAGAATCTGATCGAGGCGCTCCAATCCAGTCAAGGTGTCGCTGAGAAGTTTGCGACACTCGCGGCTTTCGTCGTTCGTCTCGAGCAAGGCAACCAACACGTGCCCCCTGCGATCTTCCGGCATCGCGACGACGGTTGAGGCCAGTCCGTATCGCGCTGCAATTTCGCTGACTCGTGATTCCACTGCCGAGACGGAAACGAGTTCTCCCAACACCTTCACCAAATCGTCAGCCCGCCCGCAGTGCCGGAGCTTTCCCTCTCTGAGTTCGCACCGGTCACCGGTGATGAACCAGCCCTCCCTGTCTTTGTCCCCGTCAAAACTCCAGCCGCCATCTTTCGGCATCGCATACCCCGAGAACAAGGCCTCCCCTCGGATCCTCAACCGACCATCCATGGCGAGTTCCGTTTCCCATCCCGGAAGGATCGGCAACCAGGTCGATTCACCCGGAGATCCGGTTGCGATCTGCGAACAGGCCTCCGTCATTCCATAGCTGGCATGCACCGGCCACCCCCGACTCATGGCCTCATCGACGAGAACCGGATCGATGCGCCCCCCACCCAGCAGCACCCCTCTCAGCGAGGCCGGCGCCGGCACTTTGTGGATGACGAGATCATGCAGGTGCGTTGGGGTCAGGGAAGTCCACCGCGCTTCGCAATCCCTCAGAGCCCTGACAAAACTCCCTCCGTCACGTTCCCAGGTCGCACGCTCAAATTGAGTCACCGCAGCTCCGGTGACGTAAGCGCGGGCAAACATCCCGAGTCCACCGACATGAAAGTCGGAGAGTCCAGCGAGCCAACTGTCTTCCGCACTCAGGTCAAGATGCGCTGCGACCGCTCTGGCTGAGGCAAGCAGCGCCTCTTTCGACAAGACGACGAACTTCGGATCGCCGGAGGAGCCTGAAGTCGCCATCACGACAGAATGCCGGATCCCGACTTCCTCCGAGAGAAATTCGAGGAGTCCTCCCGCGGCAAACTCCCTTCGCGGATTGAGCCTCAGATCAATTTTCCCCGACTCCCAGTACGAAGCGGTCGCTAGTTGAGCGGTTTCCATGGCAGGGCTTCCAGCAGTTCATCAAAGCCCAGCCCCGTTCCTCCGGGACTCAATAAGCGCGGGCCGTCGGTTTGGATTTGATCGAAGAACTCATCTGTCTCGAAACAACGATGCGTCAGGAGCCCGGCTCCGAGGAAACGGTTCCCCTCTTCTTTCGCGAGCCGTGCCGCCTCGACTGCGGCCCAGCATTGGCCAATCGCATGATCCATATACGAGGTCACGAGAAAACGGGCATCACCCGGCGGCAACCAGTTCGAGGTCGCCGGTTTGATCACAGCAATCTCACCGGGATGAAAGCGTTCTTCCGCGTCCCGATCCACGGCCACAGGAACTTCAATCTCCCTGAGAACCCGCCAACTCTCCGGATCCCACTTCACCGGGTCCTCAATCAACTGAACCGATTTCTTCATCTCTCCAAGATCCTCCCAAAATTCGAGAAAGGTCGAAAGCGATAGCGTCTCATTGCAGTCGAGGCGGAGCCGGAATCCGGCATCCGACCAGGAAGACATCATCTCCAACTCCGGCCCGATGTCCCGTCCGAATTTCAGCTTCACGGTATCGAAGCCCAGCTTCTTTACTGCCATCGGCTCATCGCCGGGCAGCGCAAGCCAATGACTCTCCGGAACCGCGTCTTCAAAAAGGGACCGCCCTGCGATCCGGGCCGCCCCATCGGCGGCAGCACAGCGCAACGCCCCATCGATGAGCGGGGATCGCCCTCCCTGCGCCAGAGTCTGAAGCTGTTCCTCAATCGCATCGTCGCCCAGATCCGGCCATGGATGCAAACACCCATAGCCACTCCCGACCCGGATCAGGGCGCCTTCATGAGTCGTTCTGGCACTGGCTGCATTGAGAGCGCCCGCACTCGTCAAAGCATACCGGTGATAGAAAATGGCGGACATTCTTAAAGACTCTGCAGGACGGCAAAAAGGATCAACTGAACCGCGCCGAGCGCAAGAAATCGATTGTAGACCGGTCCGGGCGGGGTGCGGAAAACGAGGCCTGAGATCACCAATCCGATCACCAGCATCGGGACCCATTGGGCGAGGATCGACAATCCATCAGGCATAGTGAGCATTCCGAGGATGACCGGAGCCAAACAGAAAAAGGCGATCTCAAATTTGGCGAAGCGTTCGCCAAACCGGACGGCGAGGGTTCGCTTCCCGGTCCCGCCGTCTTCGATGCGATCCCGCAGATTGTTGATCGCGATGAGGACGCAGGAATAGAAACCGCATTGCAGTGCCGTGACCCAGATCGCAGCCCCGCCAATCTCCCCCGTCTGCACGTACCAAGATCCCGCCACCGCCACCAAACCAAAGAATAGAATCACGAACAGTTCCCCCATCCCGCGATACGCGAGCGGAAACGGCCCCCCGGTGTACCCGTAGGCGAAGTAGAGGGAGACCAAACCGACGACGATGACAGGCCACCCGCGTGCCTGCACCATGGGAATTGAGACGAGCACTGCAAGAAGGCAGAACGCGAGCGCTCCCCCCATGACGAGACGAGGTGAGATCAACCCGGAAGAGGTCACCCGCGTCGGTCCGAGACGCTTCTCCGTGTCGGCTCCCTTCTCGTGGTCAATCGCATCATTGAAGAGATTCGTCGCGATTTGGATGCAGACACAACTGACGAGAGTACACCAGAAGAGCAGCCACGAGCCGACCGCAGGATCAGGATTCAAGAGCGCCGGTGATGAACCGACCCAAACCGGCACGATGGCGGCGGGGAGGGTCTTGGGACGGGCTGCCAGGATCCAGGCGGAGATGCTCATTTCATTCGCAGTGAAAGGTGAAAAGCGGGACGGTAAAAGGTTTTCTACGTTGTTCGCGTGCGGTCCTGGAACTCTTCACCTTCCCATCTTTTTCCGGCAGGCCCCGCCCGCCTACGGAACCCGCGGAAATTTCGAAAAGTCCGGCTTCCGCTTCTCGACGAAGGCATTCTTCCCTTCTTTTGCTTCTTCACTCATGTAGTAGAGCAGGGTCGCATTCCCGGCGAGATCGAGGAGGCCCATCTGTCCGTCGCAGTCGGCATTGAGTGCCGTCTTCAAACAACGCAGCGCCATCGGGGAATGATCGAGCATTTCGCGGCACCATTGCACTGTCTCTTTCTCAAGATCAGCGAGAGGGACCACGGTATTCACCAATCCCATGTCGAGGGCCTGCTGCGCATCGTATTGACGGCAGAGATACCAGATTTCCCGGGCCTTCTTCTGTCCGACGATTCTCGCGAGGTAGCTCGACCCGAGCCCGCCGTCGAAGGAACCCACTTTCGGTCCGGTCTGTCCGAACCGTGCATTGTCGGCGGCGATGGTGAGGTCACAGACGACATGGAGAACATGCCCGCCTCCGATCGCATAACCGGCTACCATCGCGACGACCGGCTTGGGCAGTCCACGGATCTTTTTCTGCACGTCGAGAATGTTGAGTCTCGGAACACCATCGTCCCCGATATAACCGGCATGACCGCGAACCTTCTGGTCCCCGCCGGAGCAAAAAGCGAGGTCACCCTCTCCTGTCAGGATGACGACACCAACCGTCGGATCTTCGTGCGCGAGATCAAAAGCGACGAGCATTTCCCGAACTGTCTGCGGCCGAAAGGCATTCCGCACCTCGGGCCGATTGATCGTGATCTTGGCGATCTGTCCGTCCTCCGAGGTTTCATATCGGAGGTCTTCAAATTCGTGAGCGGAAATCCAGTTCATGGGTGCAAGAGCCTAGCGAGGAAGCGTATCAACGCAAAGGGATTACGCTGAGAACTCCTTCTTAGCCGATGAAAGCCACTTCGAAATGATTTCCCCCGCGCCCTCACCCAAAACCCGATGCCCCGCGCCGGGAATCGTCGCCCGCTGAAACCTCGGAAACACCTCACCCATGCCTTCCGCGAGCACCGTGAACTTCGAGTCCGTCTCCCCCGTGATCCACAGGACCGGCGCGTGAAAACGGCGAAGCTGCGAGCGAAGGTTTTCCTGACGACCGAGCGACCAGGTTTCAAAGGCGAGAGCGATCTCTCCGCGCCTCGAAGCAAGTCCGGTCTGCTCATCAGAAACCGGGGAGTCGGCGAGGACGCCCTGCTCATTCCAGGCGGCAAGAAATTTCTCCCATGGCAACTCACGGGCGCGTCCCGCCCACACTTCGTCGGAAATCCGGCGGGCCATGCGATCCTCGACACAATCCAACCCCGGATGCGCCGAAAGGATCACGGCTCCGCCCCATCGCTCGGGATGGATCGCCATGGCATGCAAAGCGAGGCGACCTC
This sequence comes from Verrucomicrobiales bacterium, assembly GCA_029233965.1. Lineage (GTDB taxonomy): Bacteria > Verrucomicrobiota > Verrucomicrobiia > Verrucomicrobiales > DEV007 > Arctic95D-9. Next base: position 47,138 of record JARGOP010000026.1, read on the forward strand.
CGAGAGAGTATCCCGCGATGACAGGCCGTTCCATGCCGCGGCTCAGATCCGTCGCGAGCCGGTGCGCCATTTCAAAGAAGTCCAGCTCCGTATACTCCCACAAATCCACCGCGGTCAGATTCGACAGGCAGGTTGACTCCCAATCTTGAGAGGAACCCAGATTCCCGTGGAGCGCGAGGATGGGAGGAGAACTCATTTCCAATCACTCCAGAAGGCTTCCGTGGCATCACCATCCACGCAGACTTCAATGACAACACCGGCTCCATCGATCTTCGGCTTTTCCTCTCCCGCCTGCCACTTCACGTAATCCAGATTCCACATCGCAGCCCAGTGCTCGAAGCTCTGCCGGTGATGATTCTCCGTGACCTGTTTTCCGCTCCGGGTGAGCCCGGAGAGACTGGGGAGACGGGAGAAAATTTTACCCCCTCCGTTGTTGAGGATCACGATGCGGCGACGGGCCCCGGGCAGTTGCCTGAGCAGGGCGGGAGCGTTGAGGTCATAGAGAGCCGTGAGATCGCCGAAGATCCCCCAGCTTTCCTCCTCCGTTTCAGACAGGCCGAGAAAGGTCGCGATCTGACCATCGATGCCATTCGCTCCGCGACTGGCATAGCAGCGCGGATGACGAGGCTGAATCGACGCTGCGAGATTCCATTCGCGAATCGGGAGACTGTTGCCGAGATAGACGAGTGCCTCTTCCGGAATCAGTTCCGAAACGGCACGCATCATTGCCGGCTCCGATCCGGGGTGGTTTTCCAGACATCGCCGGAGTGAGGTCCTTAGGCCTTTGTGCAGAGAAGCAGACTCGATCTTTCGCAAAGGGCTGAAGCCCTCACTCCAGCGGGGAAACTCTGCGAGAACCAGAATCCGGGAGAGCCGGGCCAACCCTGAGAAAGGACGCCGTGTCACCGAAAGCACGGAGATTTCCTCGAGGCTTTCAAGGTCACGCCAGAAGCGCAGACTCGGCACGCCGCCAATCCGGAGAATTTCACGGGGCGAGAGTTGATCCACCTCCCTCTCAGCTCGAATCAGCAAAGGCGCCAACTGCTCACTTTCCCTCAGCCCGCTCGTCGCCTCCGCCCAGACCGGCACACCGAGGGCGACGAGAAAATCCTGAACGGGTTGGTGCCACGAAGGCGGCAGTTCACCTACCAGAACCACAAGACCGTTTGGATTCGCGACGAAAGTCTCGATCGTGAGCACGTGATCATCACCGCAGTGCTTCACGGCATGAAGCAGGGTGATGGGATCAAAATCACGGATCGTGTCGTCCGGGGTCGGTTCTTCAAAACACACATTGAGGTGGAGCGGCACATCGCGATTCCATTTTACGACCTCGCTGAGATCGAGGCCACCGGTGACATCGAGAGCGACCGGCGCATAGGGGCCGAAGATACCGACCTGCTCAATCGCCTGCGGGGCCCCGCTCCCGCGATAGGTGGCAGGGCGGTCTGCGGTGACGAGAACGAGAGGCACCCCCGAATAGAAAGCCTCGATCACCGCAGGGAGGAGTTCCGCAACCGCCGTTCCCGAGGTGGTCACAACCGCGACCGGCTCCCACGACTTCTTTGACATTCCGAGGGCAAAGAAGGCGGCGGATCGCTCATCAAAATGGTGCCAGATGCGCCAGTCCGCCTTTCCTTCCGTCGCGAGCAGGGAAGTCACCAGGGGCGCGTTGCGCGCCCCCGCGCATACCACGACGTGTTTCACGCCCAGTCCGGCGAGATGGGCGAGAGTCGCGCCGGCCAACTCCCCGTTCTGATTCATACTCCGAGAAGAGACTTCACTGAATTGCGCTTCAGGGCAAGCTCTCTCCACTCCCGGTCGAAGCGGCTCCCCTCGACAAGACCCACTCCGCTCGGCAGAAAAACATCGCGTCCGTTCCAGGAGACATTCCGAATCGCGACGAGGACTTGAAAAAATCCTTCATGAATCGCCCCGAAGGGGGCACCAAACTCCGGCGGCACACCGAGCTGATCCCGATAGTCGACGAGCTGTCTCAAGGCCCCGTCTCCCCGCGGACAGGCCCCCAGCGCGGGAGTGGGATGAAGACTCTTCACGAGTTCGTTCAGATTGGGATCCCCTTCCCCCAGATTCACGCGCAAACGGGTCAGAAAGTGGACGATCGAACCAAGGTCCATGAGCGTGCGCTCTTCGCGGGCCACCTCTCCGAGTGGCGTCAGCAGTTCCTCCAGATAGTCGGCAACCAACTCATGCTCGCGGATCTCCTTCGGATCGGTCGGAAAGTCGTCGACCTCATGGCGGGGAGCCGTTCCGGCCAGCGCCATCGTTTCGAGAACCCCCTCTTTCACCGTGAACAACTGCTCCGGTGTCGCACCAATCATCCCGGCACCGCCTTCGCGGTAGCCGTAGCCCCACAAAGTCTCCGGGGCCGCAATGATCGCTTTGACCAGCGCGGCCGGCTCACCGCGATGCAAAATGCCGCGCTCCGCCAGGACTGGAACCGACTTTTTGAGCTCCCCCCGTTCGATCTGGCCGAGAATCGCATCGAAAATACTTCTCACATCACCATCACCGAGACCGGACCAGGCAATCTCCGGCAGCGGCGTGGCCCCGTTCTCCGAAAGAAGAATCCGCAGATCGGCAGTCTCAAAGACCCTTGCCGGAATCTTCCAGGGTTCCGGGTCGGAAAGGTCGAAATTGTTTCGATAAAAAGCAGTCGCACCGTCCGCAGGAGGATTTGCCGAAGTCCGGAAAGGACCGACACCACAAAGATAACGCTGCGGGGCGAGTTTGACGAAGGCGAAATCTTCCATGAAAGACGGGGACGAAAGCGGGAGCGGCAACTGCACTCCCTACCAACTCATTACGAAAATCGCAAATGGTGAGATTCGCTGCTGGAAACTTAGCTCTTCTCACCCTTTATTTAAGGACCGCTAAGAAAACGGCCTTTGTCGCCTTTTTTCGATGAATTTCAACGATCTCAGAGCCATTTTGCAGTATGTGCCGCAGTTTCGCGGGCGCACTTTTGTCATTGCTCTGGATGGAGCCGTGATCGATTCGCCGGATTTTTCCAACATCCTCCTCGATCTCGCCGTCCTGCGGTCGCTGAATATTCGCGTTGTTCTCGTCTACGGCGCAGCTGCCCAGATCACCGCTCTCGGGGCCAGGCGAAACATACCTCTCTCGAACGTCGATGGTACTGGAGTCACGGATGAAGCCACGCTCGAAGTGAGCATTGACGCAATTTCCCGCCTCAGCAACGCCCTCATGCAAAGCCTCACGACCGTGAAGCTGAAGGCCGCGTCCGCAAATGCGATCCACGCCCACCCCGCCGGAATCGTCAAAGGGGTCGACGCCCAATTTACCGGAACGATCGAGCGCATTGATGCCGGAGTGCTCCAAAGCTTTCTCGATCAGGACATTCTCCCGGTGGTCCCTCCTCTCGGATTTGATGCCGACGGGAAGACCCTGCGGGTGAACTCCGACTCCGTTGCCCGCGAAGTGGCGACCGCTCTCGGGGCCGCCAAAATCCTGTTTCTTTCCTGCGACGATCCGAGGGCGACGCTCCAGGCAGGTGAGCGAAACTGGTCGAGCGAGAGCATTCTTGAATTTCTCAGCGCCCACCCGGAACTCCCCATCGGGATCGCGTCCAAGCTGAAAAACGGATCCATCGCGACCCGGGACGGAGTGAAACGGGTCCATCTCATCGGAAGCCGCAACGACGACGCCATTCTCGCCGAACTCTTCAGCAACGAAGGGGTCGGCGTCATGGTGTATTCCGACGCCTACCAGAAAGTCCGCCCCGCGATCCGCGAAGATGTCGATGAAATCCACCTCCTCATTCATCGCGCAGTCGAGGACGAGCAGCTCATCGAGCGCAGCCGTTCCGAGATTCTGGAAACGATCGATGACTACATCGTCGTGGAAATTGACCGGAACGTGGTCGGCTGTGTTGCGGTGCACCCCTACGCAGAAGAGAAAAAGGCGGAACTCGCCTGCCTGTTTGTGAAAAAAGGCCACACTGATCAGGGATACGGGCGGCTCCTCATCGAAGCCGCGACGAACCGGGCCAGAGAACTGGGGGCCCCCACCCTTTTTGCCCTCTCCACTCAGGCCGCCGGCTACCTGCAGAGAGAAGGCTTCAGCGTGACGGACGAACTGTCCGAACTCCCGAACAGCCGTCGGAAAAAGTGGCAGACCAACGGACGCAACGCGCTCGTCCTGACCCGTAAGGTTTAGGCGACGGGACGGGGCGCAACTGGAGAATGGAAGGGTGGCGTTCCGCCTCGACCGCGGAGGATAGACCTCCGGAGACTTGGTTTCTGCGGGCAGGGTGCTGCCGTGCCGCTTGTGTCCACTACTCGACTTTCACGACAAAAAAGGTGGTGTCATCCATCCCGGACTCTCGATAGGCCCACTCAAGAATTCTCTCAGCGACTTCCTCCACGGACTGATTCTTCTCGTCCGCCTCCGCAAAGCAGGAGGCGATGTTTTTGTTCCACAACCCGTCAATGACACCATCCGAACAGATCAGGAACCAGTCTCCGTGCCGCAAATCAGCCGAATCAACCTGGGGCCGGACAATCTGACAGCCACCTCCGATCGCCTGACTCAGGATATTTTTCCGTGGATGCATCCGCATCTCCCGCTCATTCATTTTTCCGGAACGGAACAGGCTCCCGATGTGAGAATGATCATGCGTCAATTGCTCGATCTCCCCTTTGCGGAATCGGTAGAAACGGCTGTCTCCGACATGTCCGAAGAAGACCTTGGTCCGGTAAAAGAGACCGCAAACCACGGTCGCGCCCATACCCTTCAGTTCGGGCTTCCGCTCCCCGGTCTTCGTCACGTAGTCATGAAGAGAACTCACCGCTTTTTCGAGCAGTCCCTCCGGATCCCCGGCGCCGTGAAAATCTCCCATCATGGCTGGAAGGAAGCGGCGCAGTTCCCGAACCACGAGGGAACTCGCGACAGCCCCCCCGGCCGGTCCGCCCATGCCGTCGCTCACCGCAAAGATCAGTCCATTGTCATCGATCGATTGCGTCCCGGAGAGTTCGACATCATTCGCCCAGCCCTTTTCGGAGGAAAATACCGAGAGCGCATCCTGGTTTTCCGCCTTCCGTCTTCCGCTGCGAGTCAGTCCGGCCCAGGTGAGCACCCGATGCGGCTCGGTTTCGTCGCACTGATGTTGCGGATCTTCCTTCACTTCCGCCAATTCGAAATCGATGATACAAAACCGCCCCATTCGCGCGCTGTAGGTGATATTCCGCGGAAACGGATCATCATGAACCACTCCGTAATCCGCCTCCAACTCGGCAAACAACTCCGCGGCCCTTCCTTCACTGATCGAGTTCTCGGCAGGGGCCCCGCAGTTCGTCGTCACAATCGTGAGCGTCTCCGGATCCTGATTGAGAAGTCTCGGGACATAATCACAACCCCGCGCCTCAAGGGCATTCAGAACGCGCACTTCGTTGGCGAAACGCTCCTCCTTGCCGGTCCCCCGGAAGGTCTTGTGAACGCGGCCATCGTAGCCGACTTTGACAATGGAGCGGATTCCGTCCTTCGCAATTTTCATGGGCGTGAAGGTGAGCGAGTTCCGACAGAAATCAAAACTCAATTCACCTTAACTAGCTCTCTTCACGGAAGTAAGCCTCAAGGAATTCGTAGAGAGACTCCTGATTGAACCGGTCCTCATGAGGGCGCATCTCATCGAATCGGGGGTCCTTCGCGTCAGGCGTAGGCAGAAACCCCCATGGCCCGGGTTTGCCCGCATAGACTACGGTTCGATTTGCATCAATGACGAACATTCTCACCGGCCACCCCGCCCACCGGGTCGCAGCACGATCATCGAGACTGTCCACAAGGACGCGCAGGTTCAAGTTTTGCTCCTGCTGAAATTTCGCGGCACCGGCAACTCTCTCCGCAATGGTTTTCGGCTCGGAAATGACAGGAGGCTCCGCCGGATCCCCGGGTCCCCCCCGCGACTCGATAGAGTGCGCTTCCCGAACGTAGACGAAAATAAACTCGGCCTGATCTCCAAACTTTTCCGCACATCGTTTCACCGCTCCTCCGGCTTTGTAAAAAGTGTCACAACCGTAGCTCCCAAAAACCAGGACCACCGGTTTTTCCCCGAGCAACGATTCCAATTCCACCTCTTTTCCCGCAACGGGATCGAAGAGCGTCAGCTCCGGGGCTTTGCTGTTTTTCACAGGAGCATTGTAGAACCGCGAAAGAATGATCCGGTATCCATCGTCGTGAGACATGACGGTTTTCCCCGAATTTTCATCCCGGGAAAAAGGCGCTGCATCGGGATCCGGATCAGCATACGCGGGAGCGCAGGCCAGCCCCATGGCTCCCGCCGTGAGAGCAACTTTTACCAGAAACGAGTCAACCCTGTTCATTCCCTGACCATACCCTGTTGCCTCGCCCTTCGCCACGTGCTAATCATGCCACCTTTCATTTTATGACCGGCATCAAAGATATCCAGCTGATCGGAAACGAAGTCGCCATCAAGTGGGATGATGACTCCGAAGATTTCTATCCCATGGACAAGCTTCGGGCCGCTTCACCAAGTGCCGAAACCGCCGGGGAACGCGATCTTCTCGGGGTGAAAATCGGCGGCGGCGAAGAAGGTCGCGATTTCACAGGGATCACTGTGACCGGCTGGAATCCCGTCGGCGGCTACGGCATCCAGTTTCATTTTTCAGACGGTCACAACACCGGCATTTACACCTTCGAGTTCCTCAAAGAACTCACGAATCATCTCTAACTGCGGGCAGGCCCACCTCTTCTGCTTCTCTACTACTCGACTCCTCTTCTTCTCCCAACATGATCCCCAACGTCCTCGCCGAACGCTATGCCACCGATGCCATGAAGGCAGTCTGGTCCCCCGAAGGGAAAGTCCGCCTCGAGCGGGAACTCTGGGTGGCCGTGATGAAAGCCCAGCGCGAGCTTGGTCTCGACATCCCCGAAGAGGCGATCGCTGCCTACGAGTCAGTCATCGATCAGATCAATCTGGAGTCGATCGACGCCCGTGAGCGGGTCACCCGCCACGATGTAAAAGCACGCATCGAGGAGTTCTGCGATCTCGCCGGTCATGAGCACATTCACAAAGGCATGACGAGCCGCGACCTCACCGAGAATGTCGAGCAGCTTCAGGTCTACCGGGCCCTCGAAGTCACCCATTTCAAGACCGCCGTCGTTCTCCACCGCCTCGCGCTGAAAGCGGACCAGTATCGCGACCTCGTCATCACGGCGCGGACCCACAACGTCGCCGCCCAGATCACGACCTTCGGCAAGCGCCTCGCGATGTTCGGGGAGGAAATTCTCTTCGCCGCCCAGGAACTCAGCGAGCTCATCGCCGACTATCCGGCGCGCGGGCTCAAGGGTGCTGTGGGAACGCAGCTCGACCAGCTCAGTCTCTTCGAGGGGGACGCCGACAAGGTCATGAAACTGGAGAACAGCGTCGCCGCCCACCTCGGCATTCATCGCATTTTTAACAATGTCGGTCAGGTCTATCCCCGCAGCCTCGACCTCAAGGTCATCGCCGCCTTGAACGGGATCGCTTCGGGACCTTCCAGTTTCGCCAAAACGATCCGACTCATGGCCGGTCATGAACTCGCGAGCGAAGGCTTTGCGAAAGGACAGGTCGGCTCCTCCGCGATGCCGCACAAAATGAACAGCCGCAGCTGCGAACGGATCAATGGCTTCAAAACGATTCTCGGTGGCTATCTCACGATGGCCTCCTCCCTCGCCGGTGACCAGTGGAACGAAGGCGACGTCTCCTGCTCTGTGGTGCGGCGGGTCATGCTTCCGGATGCCTTCTACGCAATCGACGGCCTTCTTGAAACGATGGTGACGATTCTCGACCAGATGGACGCCTATCCGGCGGTGATCGAGCGCGAAAATCAGCACTACCTTCCCTTTCTCCTCAGCACCACCATGATGATGACCGCTCTGAAGCGCGGGGTCGGACGCGAGACCGCTCACGAGGTCATCAAGGAACACGCCGTCGCTGCCGCGAAGGCTTACCGGAGCGGTGCGTCCGACCGGAACGATCTCGTCGACCGCCTCGCTGAAGATGGCGGCCTCGGCATGAACCGTGAGGAACTTCAGGCCTGCCTCGAAGAAGGCAAAGCCAACGCCGGCGCGGTGCAGACCCAGATTGACCGGTTCATTTCCGAAGCAAGCGCCTACGCGGACAACATCGATGGATCCGGGAGCTATGCCCCGGGAAGCATTCTTTGAGTCGCGGCAGCCCGTTGGGACGGGATCGATCTAAGAAATCGGGTCCTTGGACCAGACCACATCGATTGCCTCACTCACTTTTGAGAGATCATCCCTGTTGATCACTTCAATTCCCTCTTCGTCGATTTTGTAGGCAGAGAATCCATTGCCGAACATCATCTCGAGGTAGTCGGGAATGGAAATGCCGCCTTTCTCCATGTACTCCGGAGCATACTCGCTCAAGATCAGGGGATTCGCTTTCAGGATCTCCGAAGCCCCTTTCAAGGCGATCGGTTCAAAGCCTTCGACATCTATTTTGACGAAGCGCACCAGCGCGGGATCGATTTCGAGTGAGCGGCAGTAGTCATCAAGAGACACCGCCTCAACTTCGACCTTTTCCCCGTCATTGATGGGCAGAATGGAGTGTCGTCCGCGATTTTTATCCGGGTAAAGATGAAGCGTAAGTGTTCCAGGAGTTTCTCCTACAGCCGCCTGGTTTGTCTTTACCCGCCCGGCATGGTTCATTTCCAGATTCTCCGATAGGAGTGAAAAATTCATCGGATCAGGTTCAAAAGAGTGAATATTTCCCTGACCTTGTGAATTCAACAGGAGTGAATACCAGCCAAGATGGGCACCCACATCAAATGCATGATCCTCACTCCAGAGAGAAACGTGTTCGTTTACAAAGCGAGTTAGATGAGGCTCGTAATTCCCACGACGATACATTCGGCGACCTGCCGCGTCCTCAGTTTTGAATCGTATTTTAAGCCTCGGACTTTCTATTTCGGCGACAAGAAAAGTTCGCCTTAGAACATGCCGACTGAAGAGATAATTAAGGTCACTGATGAGGCCCATAAGGTCACTGATGAAGACCACGGTGCATGATGGCCTCCGGTCCGTCGATAATCAAGGTACTGAATTCGCCAAAAAGAGAAAAGTGCAACCAAGCTGTCGCGATGCGGTGTTGCTGTAAATTAAGAAAATTTCAGTCGAATCTCATAAAATCGCGCTTTCAACCGGGCTTCTCATCGTAGATCATCGAGTAGTCACTCTCTTATCGCCCCCCCATGACTCCGCAACTCACCGAATTTTTCGAATTCCTCCGTTTCCCCAGCATCTCGACGGACAGTCGTCATAAGGATGACGTCCGCGCCTGCGCCGACTACCTCATGCAGAAATTCACGGGAATGGGACTGAAGCCGGAACTTCACGAGACGCCCGGCCACCCCATCGTCATCGCCCGGAGCGAGGTCAAAGCAGGGCGCCCCACCGTTCTCATCTACGGGCACTACGATGTCCAACCGGTCGATCCGGTTGATGAGTGGGCCACGCCTCCTTTCGAGCCGACCTTGAAAGGCGATAAAATCTTCTGCCGCGGCGCGACAGACAACAAGGGTCAGCATTTTTCCCACATGCTGGGTGTGGAGGAGACGATCCGGGAAAACGGCGAATTGCCGGTGAATGTGATTTTTCTCCTCGAAGGTGAAGAGGAAATCGGGAGCCCGAACCTGGCACCGTTTCTCAAAGCGCATCAGGATGAATTGAAATGCGACATCTGCGCGGTCTCCGATACCGGGATGATCGGCCCCGGCATTCCCACGATGACCTATGGCCTCCGCGGCATCGCCTGCCTCGATTTCAAGATTCACGGACCGACGCTCGATCTTCATTCCGGCGTGTATGGAGGCGCGGTTCCCAATCCGGCGACGATCGTCTCACGAATTGTTGCCTCGCTTCATAACCCAGAGGGCGTCGTCCGGATTCGCGGCTTCTATGACAAAGTTGTTCCCCTTGAGCAGTGGGAGCGTGACATGTGGGGTTCTCTCCCTGACGGAAATGCCGCCACCCTCGCCGAGACCGGAGCCCCCGGACTGTGGGGCGAAGCCGGTTACACTGCTCTCGAGCAACGATGGGGCCGGCCGACCGCGGAAGTGAACGGCATTGGCGGCGGCTATCAGGGGGAAGGATCCAAAACCGTGATCCCCCGCGAAGCGATGGCCAAGCTGAGTTTCCGCCTCGTTCCGGATCAGGATCCGGCGGAGATCCTGCAACTGGCTAAGGCACATCTGGAGGCCACCTGCCCCGACTCCTGTCGCATCGAAGTCGAACTCGGCCACGATGGTCCGGCCTATGTCATGGATCCTCATTCCTCCTACGGAAAAGCGGCACAGAACGCTCTGCGAATCGCCTTTTCAGACGAGCCCCGCCTCATTCGGGAAGGGGGAAGCATTCCCATCATTCAGTCGATCAAGGACATCCTCGGAGTGGACACGCTCCTCCTCGGGCTCGCCCTTCCCGACTGCCAGATCCACGCTCCGAACGAAAGCTTCACCGTTTCCAATTTTGAAGCCGGAATCCGCCTGAATCGGGCCTTGCTGGAAGAACTTGCGAAGTGATAGCATCATCCGATGCGCGCCTCCTGCTGCCTCCTGACATTCGCACTCCTCTTCTTCACCGTTTCCGCGCGGACCGGTAACGGTGAGGAGGGATTCGTGCCTTTATTCAACGGAAAAGACCTCAGTGGCTGGGTGAATGTCAGCTGCGCTCCATCGACATGGAGCTTTAACGAAGAAGGCCTCCTTGTCTGCACCGGCATTCCGACCGGCGAAATCCGGACCGAACGGATGTATCAGAATTTCATCCTCGAACTGGAATGGAGACATCTGGTTCCGAAGGGAAATGCCGGTGTCTTTGTCTGGGCGGATGACATCAATGCGCGCGGCACCCCTTTCATCCGCGGCATCGAAATCCAGGTCCTGGAGAACGCCTACGGCAACACAAAGAATTACAGCACGCACGGCGATATCTTCCCGATCCAGGGAGCGACCATGAAACCCACCAACGGCCGCGGCGGGATGCGCTCGTTTCCAACCGGGTTGCTTTCGAAGCCTTCACCGGAATGGAATCACTACCGCATCGAATGTCAGGACGGCACCGTGAAACTGTGGGTCAACGGCACGAAAGTGAACGAAGGTCGGGAATCCGTCCCCCGAAAAGGCTACCTCTGCCTCGAGTCGGAAGGGGGCGTTGTCCATTACCGAAACGTGAGGATCAAAGAGCTGCCTGAATCTCCCGTCGATCCCGCCCACGTCGCGATTGCTGACCGTGGATTTCAAAACCTCTACACCGGAGTGGATCTATCGGGCTGGAAGCCGTCCGGAGGATGGATCGCCCGCGACTGGATTCTGGCGCACGAAGGGAGCGGCCCGGAAACCAGTTTCCTCGAGACCGGGGCATCCTATGAGGCGATCGGTTTTGTCTTTGACTTCTCTTTCTCCGAAGAGTCCACCGGTGTCAGTTTCTTTCCCCGCGGTCCAAAGGGACCCTCGATCATTTTTGAACGAGGCTCAGACAAGCTCGAAAAAACCGGTCAATGGAATCGGATTGAGGGGGAAATCCGCGATGGAAAGCTCTCCTATTCGATCAACGGAAAGGCCGTGGAAGAGCCGCTCATCGATCTCGCCGAACAAGGTCCCCTCGCCTTCTCCACGAGCGGAAACCTGGAAATGTCGAACCTCTATGTGAGAACTCTCCCTGTCGAAAACTGATTCCTACCCGCAGTTGAATCCGGCCCGATCCAAGGCCATCTTGGAAAAAGAGAATGTCTGTTCAATATCGAGATTACTACGAAATCCTCGGCGTCGAAAAATCGGCGTCGCAGGATGAGATCAAGAAGGCTTTCAAGAAACTGGCCCGGAAATATCATCCCGATGTGGCCAAGGACCTTCCGGACGCCGAGGATAAGTTCAAAGAAGTGAATGAGGCCTACGAGGTTCTGAGCGATCCGACAAAGAGAAAAAAATACGACACCCTCGGAGCCAACTGGGAGCACGGTCAGGATTTCTCCGGCGGTCCCGGCGGATTCTATGGAGGCGGCGGAAGCGGTGGGTCCTACGAGTATAATTTCGGCGGGAGCACCGGCTTCAGTGATTTCTTCGAATCCATGTTCGGTGGCGGCGGTCGGGGTGGCGATCCTTTCGGTGCCTACGGTGCACGGCAGGCACGCTCCACCCGTCCCATGGCCGGCCAGGATATCGAAGCCGATCTCCTCGTCAGCATTGAAGAGGTCATGACGGGCTCCTCCCGCGAACTTCGTCTTTCGCGCCCTTCCGGTGAAACAACCATCCGCGTCAAGGTTCCCAAAGGCATTGGTGAAGGACAGAAAATTCGCTGTGCAAACATGGGTCACCCGGGGGCGAACGGCGGGCCGAACGGGGATCTCTTTCTCCGGGTTAGATTCGAACGTCACCCCATCTATCGGGCAAGCGGGAAAGATCTCATCAGTGAATTGATTCTTGCCCCGTGGGAACTCGTCCTGGGAACTTCGGTGACCGCAAAAACGCCTCACGGAAATGTGAAGATGACCGTGAAACCGGACACTTCCCCCGGAACGAGGATGCGGCTTAAGGGGAAAGGACTCCCGAAAGGGGCCTCTGATTTCGGGGATCTCTATCTCGATGTCACAGTTGAGTTCCCGGAAAAGAGCACCGAAGAGGAACAGGCCCTCTGGCGGCAGCTTGCGGAGAAAAGCTCATTCAAGCCCCGCGGCTAAGCCCGTTTTTCCCCTCCCCATGCGCCTGTCCATTTCGCATCTCACGCGATATCTCTATACCGCCCCGGCGCGCTCGAATATCAACGAACTCCGGCTCACGCCCGAGGAGAACCTCCGTCAAAAACCGGGTGCCCTTACGATCTCGGTTGATCCCGTGGCGGAACTCCGTGAAATGCGCGACCTCTTCGGCAATCTCGTGCACCACTTTGAAGTCGAGGACAGGCACGAACAACTCACAATCCAGTCAAGAGCCGAAGTCGAAACGCGCAGCTCTCTCGATCTGGCAATGCGCTCGATGTCGGTCCCGCTTCGAGAGTTCCTCAGCGGTGACGAGGAATCCCTCTACGAGTTCACGACCGACAGCAATTTCGTCTTCAAGAATCCCGCGACATGGAGAGAGGCCGTCGATGTCCATCTCTCCTGCGAAAAGACCTGGGGAGCACTCATCCAGGGCCTCAGCGACTATGTTTTCGAATACTGTCAGTATCAGGACCAGGCTATTCACCGAATGGCAACCTCGGCGGAAATTCAGGAGTGCAAGACCGGCACCTGCCAGGATTTTTCGCATCTCCTGATCAGCTACTGCCGCGCCCTCGGAATGCCGGCACGCTATCTGAGCGGCTACCTCTATGACCCGGGGCTCGACGATTCGAAAGATGCGGAGTTCATCGGTTCCGGCGCAACGCACGCGTGGGTCGAGGTGCATGTGCCGACGATCGGCTGGGTCGGAATCGATCCAACGAATCGTCGCTGGGTCGATGAGCACTACGTATCGGTATCTTCCGGGCGCGACTATCACGATGTCGCTCCGGTCCGGGGCAGCCTGATCGGCGGAGGCACGGACCGGTCTCTGGAGGTTGAGGTCATGGTCCGCGCAAT
>JARGOP010000103.1 GCA_029233965.1 Verrucomicrobiales bacterium
GTTCCATGGTCGCCTCGGTGAGCCATTCGATCAATCTTCCCGGAATCGGTTCCGGTATATCGGTTCCTCATCTTTACTTAACCGAGGAAGTCCAGAACCCCGGAAATCTGGAACTGGCGGAAGCTCTCGCTAACCTGGACGATCTGGGAGGTCCTGTTGATGCCAGTTATTTGGAATCAAAGGAGGCAACGGCCACTTCATCCGGTTCGATCGTCGCCGCCTCGATGAATGAGTATCTTGGCAGCCGGGTGGATTCGTATCTTCCGGGGGAAAGTGCTGCGAGTTTTGTAAAGCCAAGTGGTTTGATTGAGCAGCGCAGAACATTGAAGGCGATTGCAGATTCCTCCTCTGAGGACGGATCCCGCGTGTTTGTGCGCGGCTACGTTGCGATGGATGGTGGATTGTCATCCGCCGAGCAACCCTCCAGCGGAGGAGTGGTTTTGGCAGGTTTCCGCCCCGTTTCGATGATTGGTAATCCTGTCGAACAAATGGAAGTCGACCTGCGATTGATTTCAGATTTTCAAGCGATCCAAAGAGATTTGGCGAAGTTGGTGAAGACGATGCCCGAAGGTTCGGACTCGAGAAATGAGTTGAACAATCTTCTTGATCGAAGTCGCCGTGCTGTGAACGAGCTGAAACGTGAGTTCTCGGACTAAGAATTTACGGCCCGGTTTTTCCGGGACGTGGACGTAATCCTGTTGAGCCGGGTGGAGCAATCCACCCGGCTCATTTTTTTGGGCCTCCGGAAGAAAAAGTAGTTCGAAAGGGTTGAAAATTCGGCGCCATTGCTGAAGATGCCCCGACACCCGTTCCACATTTTGAATCCCTCACTTCCCGAAAGCGATGCCCGCTCTCGTCAGGACTCTCGTTCTGATGCGGGAGTTCTGGGGCAGATCGACTTATTTCGAGAGCCGTTTTGCGGAGATATTTTTGCAGCGGAAGCCATTGAGAAGGGACGATGGCTGGTTGAGAGCGGTCAGGTAAAGCTGGTCACAGCTAACGTGCAGGGCTCCTTTGCCGGGATCTTCGGTCAGATCCTGGGCACGAGGGGGGAAGCTGCCGAGGAGATCAGTATGGTCGTTCACCGCGGAACTGACGGAAGCTGGAAAGTCGACGGTCGGGCCGGCAGGCAAGGTGGTGGGAATGATGAGCGGGTCGTAGGTCTTCTCATCGCGGCGATGAAGGACAAGGGCGTTCTCGACGGACAATCATTTGGCGAAAGTCCATTAACTAATCACATCCATCTGTTTTCCTGCGATGTCAGGGCTGGGATTTTGCATTGGGATGATTCGGATGCCCGGGCGGTTCTGGAAAACATGCCTCTGGCGCGAGTGACCGGCGAGGATCCCAGGGTCGAGACTCGCCTTCGGGAAATGGGGCTGAAGCGTCTGGTCGAATTGTATCCCTGGGACGAAATCGATGCGGAATGCCGTCAATGCTATGCCTATTCGGCCGTGCGCCGCGGCATGCAGGAGGTTTTCTGGGCTGATTTCCTTACCAACCAGCGTAGCGAGTTGGAGTCGATGGGATGCAAGGTGACGGTCGGCAAAGAGTTCGGGCTGCAGGTCATTGAGCCGATTGATTACTACGGAGATATCAAAGAGGAAGCTCAGGAAACGGACTGGTTCGGATTCGAATACGGGGTCAATCTTGATGGCGACAAGATCAACCTACTTCCCCATTTGATACGATATCTCGAGAGTCGTCCTTCCAATTCAAGCCTCGGTGCGATCGGGAATTGGCCGGCGCAGAAAAAGATACCCATTGGAACGGGTGAGTCGGGAAAGTACATCGCGATTCCGGCAGGAAAGCTTCATTCGATCCTCAGCATTCTCACAGAGCTGTTCGACCGGGATGCGGTGAGTGAGGACGGGACCTTGAAACTGCACAAAGTCCGCGCTTCGCAGTTGATTCGATATCAGGGCGAGGACTCATTGATTCAGACTGCCCCGGCGTCACTCGAAGCAACGGCAGCGGAGTTGGAACAGCTGAAACCCAGGTCCGACCCGGAAGCTCCGGAGGGATTTCTGGCGACCTTGCGACCGTACCAACAGGATGGGTTTGAATGGCTCCAATTTTTACGCGAGCAGGGGCTCGGGGGCATTCTTGCAGACGACATGGGCCTGGGGAAAACGATTCAGACCCTCTGCCATCTTCATTATGAAAAGGCGCAAGGTCGGGCCAATCTTCCCAGTTTGATTCTGGCACCCAAGAGTGTTGTCCCCAACTGGGAAAAGGAAGCGAAGAAGTTTGCTCCGTCCCTCAAGGTGCTCGCGTTGCAAGGGGCGAACCGGAAAAAATACTATCAGGTTCTGCAATACACGGATCTTGTCGTGACCTCGTATCCCGTCCTTTTGCGCGATGCGGAGGAACTCTTGAACCAGCCTTTTCACTACGTTGTCCTCGATGAGGCACACACGATTAAGAATACGACTTCCCAGGTCACCAAGGTTGCCTATCGAATCGATGCCCGGCACCGGCTCTGTCTATCCGGGACTCCGATTGAAAACAATCTCGGAGAACTCTGGTCGCTCTTTCACTTTCTCATGCCCGGATATCTGGGGAGCGAGGACAGCTTCAACCGCTGCTTCCGGGCCCCGATTGAGAAAGACAGGGATGAAGGGCTTCGCAAACGGCTTTCGGAGCGCGTCGCGCCCCTGATGCTCCGCCGAACGAAGCTTCTCGTCGCCAAAGACCTTCCCCCCAAGAACGAGATCGTCCGCACTCTCGAACTATTGCCAAAGCAAGTGGAGCTCTACGAGGCGGTTCGAGCCGCCGTGAGCCGCGAGGTTCACGACGAAATTGAGCGTTTGGGCTCGGAACGCTCGCGACTCCTCGTTCTGGAGGCTCTCATGAAGCTGCGGCAGGTTTGCAACCACCCCCGGCTTCTGAAGCTTCCGTCTGCTCAGAAAGTAAAGGGATCTGCGAAGATGGATCTGTTGATGGACATGGTGCCATCTATGGTACAGGCGGGCCGCAGGATCCTGATCTTTTCCCAGTTCACGGGGATGCTGGCGATTATTGAAGAAGCACTTCAGAAGGAGGGAATCCGGTATTTGATTCTGACCGGACAATCCAAAGACCGGGGACAGCTGTGTGACGATTTCCAGGCCGGAAAAGCTCCGGTGTTTTTGATCAGTCTTCGTGCCGGAGGAACGGGTCTGAATCTCACCGCAGCTGACACCGTGATTCACTTTGATCCGTGGTGGAATCCCGCTCTTGAGGCGCAGGCGACGGATCGGGCCTACCGCATTGGTCAGAAGAATCCTGTCTTTGTCTACAAGTTGATTACCGCCGGGACCATTGAGGAGAAAATCCTATTGCTCCAACAAAAGAAGAGAGCGCTCTTCGAAGGCATTCTCGAAGGGACTCCCCAGAAACTCGCTTTTTCCGAAAGCGAACTGGATGATCTTCTCGCTCCGATGAAATAGGAGGGGGAGGGTGCCCTTCTTGTCTCAATAGATCAGTCCGGGAATCTTGCCATGAGCAATAAGACGTCCACGGCTCGGGTCCAGTTCAAAAATGTCAACCCCGTGTCCGAGTAGTCCTTCCGAGCTCTTGCTGCGCGCGCCGAAGACATAATGCTTCTCCTCGGCCGGGTTGTATCCCATGTAGAGCATGACGTGGGATACGCGATGCCCTGACTTCCAGGTGCCTCCCCAAAAGATGAGATCACCCGGAGAGAGCTTCTTGAACATCTTCTGGGCAGCTCCTTTGCCATAGACATCATCGAGTTTCTTCTTTTTCTTGAGCCAGTAGTACTGGTCGTAGGAAGTCCTCGGCACATCGTCGATTCCAATTTTGTTGAGAAGATATTGCATCGCTCCCGAGCAATCGAGTCCGCCCGAATCGGGATCGTCTGCTCCGAATTTGTATTTCAAGCCCATGTCGGCAAGTATATGTGCCTCTTCACGGAGTCTTTGAAGTGTCGGTCCGTTCTTTCGCGACGTCTCCGTGTCTTTTGCGATCGATGTGTCTGAGTCAAGATCGGTTTCCTGCATCTCCGAAAATTCACCCTCCTCGTTGTGGAGCGGCTTCTCCGATTCAGGAGGGAGATTGATTTCCGGAACGGTATCGTCGGGGAAGAGGGAAACAGCCGGTTCAGGGATGGGAGGGGAAGGAATCGTGAGCTTCACGGTCTGGCTCACGGTATTGTCGGAACCACTCTTTACGTTCTGCTTGATCGGGATGATCGGACGGAAAGAACGCGCTTTGGGCCCGGCCATGGTGGAAAGGGCGGGAAGCGTAACAATCGTGAGTGCGATGAAGAGACGCGGCGATACGGAATGGAAGTCCATTCCATAACTTTAATTCATATTTAAGAGATGTTAACTAAAAGTTTTTAAAACTTTTAGTTAACATCTAAAATCTTTCGAGACTCAGGCTCTGGATCGGATGGCTAAACGGCTAGGCTCTGGGCCTGCTTCGCCTTTCTTTCCCAACTGCGAATCATCACGACATGGGTTTTGATCAAGCTTACTGCCTGATTCCGGATGCCGGGATCGGGGTCGTGGCGCTTCTCCCACTGCTGTTTGATAATCTGTTTTGCCAGTTCGGCCATGTTGGGTGGTCAGTTGAGGGTCAATCAACGGGACTTCAATAAATTATTGTCCTGAGTGTCTCATTCGTGACAGTGAGAGCAAAAGTGAGTGAAGTAACTGAGGGGAATACGAATTGTGGTCCCGAAGTATGCAGAAATTCTTTCGAATTCTTTCGTTACGCCGCACGGAGACCGCCAAACTCATCTATTTCGCTCCATTCTTCGGTTAGAATTTCGCTCAAAGCCTGTTTAGCGCGATGGATCAGGACCCAGAGGTTGGCCTTGGAAATTCCCAGTTCGCGGACAATCTCCTCGGTGGAGTAGCCCTGCATTTCCCGCATTTTGAACGCCCTCCCCATCTTATCGGGGAGGGACGAAACGGCTTCTTCCAACTCTTCCAAAAACTCATGACGCTCTGTTTCCGCCTCCGGGCGATTCACGGAACGAAGGTCAGGCTGCCGGTCAATCCAGGAATTGGTCTCCTGCTCGGGACCTGCGGAATCGAGGTCGGTGGTGAGGACGGAAGGGCGGCGTCCTGTCTTCCGGTAGTGATCGATGACCTTGTTTCGGAGAATTCCGGTCAACCAGGTCCGCTCGTTGCAGTCACCGCGGAATCTGGCCCGGGCGTTCCACCCGGAGAGAAAGGTATCCTGAACCAGGTCCTCAGCAGTTCCGTAGTCCGAAACGCGCTGGAGAGCGAACCGGATCAGATAGTCGCGATAATCCACATTCCAATTGTCTGGATTGAGAGTGTTGTTATTCATATCGATGGGTGGTGTAAAACTATTAACAGAATGTTCTGTCTGTTTGTTTTTGCAAAAAAAATGGGTTCAGTGATTGAGCAATTCCAGGGCGGCGGCTCGTGCGGAGTGAACGGGCCAGAGATCTTTCATATTCTGACATTCGGTCGTAGCGCCTGAGTAGAGAACAAAAAGCCGGTCTCCGGTTTGATCCGCCTTCTCGCGGTCGCCGGTATGCTGAAAGCAAATTTCCCGAAAGAACTGGCGAATGGATTCTTTGTGTCCCTGGATCTGCTCGAGAATTCCTGAACAGCTTTCGTCTG
This sequence comes from Verrucomicrobiales bacterium, assembly GCA_029233965.1. Lineage (GTDB taxonomy): Bacteria > Verrucomicrobiota > Verrucomicrobiia > Verrucomicrobiales > DEV007 > Arctic95D-9. The sequence continues at coordinate 5,604 of JARGOP010000103.1, forward strand.
AGACAGCCCCGGTGTTGGAGTATGGGCAGCCGCGAAATTCGCTTTGCTTCATAAAGGTCTCCAGTTGGTCAAAGTAGAGCTCCAGCTTTTCACTGGCGGGCTTGTCCATGTCGAGAATCTCGGAACGGCTGATTTCCGACTTGTCATGAACGTGAGAAAGCCAGGCCTCGCAGAGCGCTTCCTTGGAAGGATAGTGTTGGTAGAAGCTGGCCTTCGCCGTTTCCGCCTTCTCAATGATCTCATTGATTCCTACTTCCGAATAGCCGCGCTTGAAAAAGAGCCGGGACGCGGTCTCAAGGATTCTTTCTCTGGCGTTTGCTTTTCTCATCTGGCAATACAATAGACAGACAGAACTGTCTGTAAAGTGCTTTTTGCGGAAATCTGAGATTTGCGACATTTACCGCCCGGGCGACCTATTCGAACTCGAAGCAGGCGACACTCTCTTTTGTCCGCAGGAAGAGAAGATTTCCAACCAGTGCGGGTGAGGCACAGTAGAGCGCTCCTACTTTGGTGCGTCCGAGGGACTTGTATTCTTCCGGATCTGCTGCAATCAGCAGGGCAAAGCCGCCCCTGTTTTCGTACACGAGAAGCTTCCCGTCGGCCAGAATGGGGGAGGAGATGGAAGAGGAAGCCTTGCGCTCCCACTTCTGCGCTCCGGTTTTCAGATCGATGCACAAGTGTCGTTCGCTGCCGAGATGATAGACATGTCCGGCATGAACGATGGGGCTGGAGCCATAGCGGCGGGCGAGGAATTCCTTCGTCCAGAGTTCTTTCGGTCCTTCATTGCCGAGGTGGTAGGCGATCAGATTCTTTCCTTCGGATCGGCTCGAAACGACGACGTGGTCCTCCGAAACAACCGGGGTCCCGTCGCCTCCGCCGGCGACCGACCACAGGGTGGCACCACTTTCGGCATCCACGCCGAGGAGGTTTTTCGACGAGTTGCAGAGAATGACATTCTTCCACACCGCTGGCGATTGGTTCGCGCCCTTCACCTCGTCATTTTTCCAGAGTTCCTCTCCCGTTTTGGTATCGAAGGCAGAGAGACGGTTCTGCTGGAGAAAGACTTTGCCATGAGCAACCAGGGGTGAGGAGGCTGGTCCTTTTCGGCCGGTCAGAGGAGCGCGCCAGATTTCTTCACCGGTGGAAGCATCCACACTGTAGAGGTTTTCGCTCAGCGCCGCATAGACACGACCCTCATGAACTGCCGGAGTGCTGGAAGATGACCGACCGCTGGGGTGTCCGGGGACTTCAAAGCGCCAAACCTGGTCTCCGGTTGATGCATCGAGGCAAAGGACAACGTCGCTGGCGACTTTCTTCGTGTTGGGAACCGCGGCAATGACTTGAGCTGCGACGCCTTCTCCCAAATCCTGGGCATTCACCCACGCTTCCATTTCGGACTGGTTCGCAAATTCTTTCGGAGCGGAGCGAAGTGTCTCGAAGTCAGCGAGCGAGATGGCTGCTTTTCCTTTTTTGAATCGACTGATGACCCAGCTGCCGAGACTCAGCTGTGTTTTCGGATCGAGATTGTCCTCGACCCACTTTGCGGCCCATTCATCGAGGGCGGTACCACGAAGACGACGACTCAGGTTCAGTCTTTCGTCCTCCATTTTTTCGACCACCTCTTTCGGAAGCGAAGAGGTCCCCCGATAGCCTAAGGTGGAAAGCACGTCTCCGTTGACCGATCGCGTTTCGGTGGGCTCGTCTCTGTGCCAGACAATCGACAGGAAAACCTTTCCGTCGCTGATCGAAACGCTCCCGTGCCCGCCATAGTGATCGCTCGGGATTCCGGTGAATTCCCACTTTTTCGCGACTTCGTAGTCTTCAGGAATCCCGTCCGGCAAAACGGCGTCGGACGAAGCGACTCCATTGCGATCCGGCCCGCGCCACTGGGGCCAGTCGCCGAAGGAGATGGAAGTGGTTGCGAGGAGCAAAAAGAGGAGTGAATACTTCATGGCTGAATCTACTGGAGTGGAGGTATAGTAAGCCCGCTTTCCCCACATTCATTGGCGTTATGATGCCCTGTTTTCTTTCGACCGCGTAACCCTTCCTGAGCCTCTCTCTTACCCGTGAACTTGAATCCCAAAATTGTCTACATTACAGCCGGCGCCGGGGGCATGTACTGCGGAAGCTGTATTCGCGACAATTCTCTCGTCACGGGGATGGAGAATCTGGGATGGGACGTTCTCCTGCTTCCGCTCTACACTCCGATTCGGGTGGATGAAGAGGATCATTCCGTGGACCAGGTGTTTTTCGGGGGAATCAATGTGTATCTTCAGCAGAAAATCCCTCTGTTCCGGCATCTTCCCAATTTCCTGGATCGCTGGCTCGACAATCCGGGATTGATTCGCCGGGTCGCCTCCGGTGCGATGTCGGTAAACGCGGCCGAACTGGGTGCGATGACCCTGTCCATGGTGAGGGGGGAACATGGATACCAGAAAAAGGAGGTGGGCCGCCTCGTTCACTGGCTGAAAGAGGTCGTAAAGCCCGATCTGATTTGTCTCACCAATCTGCTGGTCGGGGGATGTATCCCTGCTATGAAACGTGAACTCGGAATCCCTGTCTATGTGACTTTGCAGGGCGATGATGTGTTTCTCGATGAACTGCAGGAGCCCTGGCGTGAGCAGGTGCTCTCGGAAATGAAGGATCTCGCAGAGGCCGCCGATGGCTTTTTGACCTTTTCCGAATTTTATCGCGAGCGAATGGTGGAAATGCTTGGGATTCCCCCTGAGAAATTCTCACTGACGCCACTGGGCGTTCCGATTCATGAGTTCGATCCGGTCGTGGAGAAGCGATCGGGCCGGAGTGCAGGACAGGTGATCGGCTACTTCGCCCGACTCGCTCCGGAAAAGGGTTTCGATATACTCGTGGATGCGTTTGTGAAACTTGCCCCCGATTTTCCCGATGCGACGCTGCAGGCTGCCGGATGGCTCTCCGAAAAGGATCGCGGTTTCTACGCGGAGCAACTTGCCAAA
>JARGOP010000027.1 GCA_029233965.1 Verrucomicrobiales bacterium
CCCCTAACACAAAAACGGCTCCCTTTGCGGGGAGCCGTTTTTCGTGGCAATAATCGTTGCCGAATTTGGATAATTTCAGACCCGCAGCCTACCAATCCCGGAGCGAAGCGAACTTGCGCTGTACCCGCTCGAAGAGATTCTCCTTAATCTCAGCGCCCGTCAGCTTCGAGATGGACTCATTCATGAATCCAAGGCTGATCATCTGACGCGCGGACTCGGCGGGGATGCCGCGAGCCTGCAGGTAGAAAATCTCTTCATCGCTGATCTGACCGGAGGTCGAGCCATGTGAGCATTTCACCTGATCCGCATCGATCTCGAGTCCGGGCATGGAATTGGCTTCCGCCTTTTCACTCCCGAGCAAATTGCGGCAGGTCTGATAGGAATCGGTGTAATGGGATCCCGGCTGAACCTGGATGAGTCCCGCAAAGATGGTGCGGGCCTCATCGTAAAGAGCATTCTTAAAAAGAAGGTCACTGGTGGTGTTCCGGGCCTCATGAGACTGAAGGGTCCGCTGATCATATTCCTGCGATCTGCTGACGAGATTGGCGCTGTAGATTTGGATATCCGCTCCGCTGTCCTGCATGTGATTGATCGATTCGTTGCGAACCCATGAGGCTCCAAGGTTCACAAACGCGGAGACGATGTTTGCGTCGCGACCGGCACGGGAGCTGTTGAGCTGGACGTGTTTCGGCCCTGTATCGCTCTCGTCCTGCATGGAGACATACTGAACGCGACCGCCGTTGGTGGCGACGAGATCCGCTCCTCCAATGATGACACTCTGCTCGCCATCATTGATCGACTCGAAGAAATCCATGATCGAGATCGAAGCGTTGTCTTCCGCTACCGCGAGGGTATGAGGAAAGATTGCCTGAAAATCACCACCGGAGAAATGGTGCACCACGATCGGCTTCCCGATGACACACTCCTTCGGCGCATGGACAAAAAGTCCGCTCAGGGTGGCTGCTCCGTGGAGAGCCAGAAATTTCTCACCACCGAGCGAGCGATCCTCTTTCATGAAGTGCTCGCGAACCACATCCCCGTGGTCAACAAGTGCCTGGTTGATCGGCATACAGATGGAACCTTCAGGGAGATCGGCGACTTCCGAGTAGATGAGCCGGTTGTTTGCAAAGACAAAATGCGCCGCGAAATGTTCGACCCGCTCCGCCTTCGCGCGCTGCACGAGCGATTCGACGTTTTCAGCCGGACGGGCCGCGATCAGCTCGGAGAAGCGGACTTTGCGAAGATCGGAAAAACGCCAGTTCTCATCCCGGCGATCCGGGTCCTGCAGTTGGAGAAAACTCTGCCAGGAAGTCTTCTGATGCTCCCGATACCATTCGGGCAGCTCCAGCGCGATGTCGTGAACAGGAGGCGCGGCAAACCAGGGGACAGAAGGTTCCGTCGCTACCGCCGTCTCATTTTCAGAAAGTGTTGAAGACATACTTTAACAATCGATGTGGGTGAAAAGTCAGGTTCAAATGGATCAGCCCACGCTGTCTTCCATCTCCATGTCGATGAGTCGCTTCAGCTCGACACTGTATTCCATCGGGAACTCGCGAACGAGGTCGTTGACGAATCCATTCACGCTCAGGCTCATCGCCGCGGCTTCAGTGAGGCCGCGCTGTTTCATGTAAAAAATCTGGTCTTCGCTCACCTGGCTGACACTCGCCTCGTGCTGAGTCGCGTGCTGATTGCCGCGCACCGTGATCGCCGGGTAGGTATCGGTCCGGCTCGATGAGTTAATGAGAAGCGCATCACACTCCGTGTTGTTCTTACACCCCTTGAGATGCTTCGGAATGTGAACCTGACCGCGATAGGTAGAGCGGCCTTTTCCAACGGAAATCGACTTGGCGACAATGTTCGAGGTCGTCTCGTCTGCCGCGTGAATCATCTTCGCACCGGTATCCTGATGCTGCCCATCATTCGCGAGGGCGATCGAGATGACCTCACCGCGAGCCTTACGCCCTTTCATGATAACACCCGGATACTTCATCGTGAGGCGCGACCCGATGTTGCAGTCGATCCATCGGATTTCGGCATTCTCGTGAGCCATACCCCGCTTTGTGACGAGGTTGAAGACGTTTGCGGACCAGTTCTGCACCGTAATGTACTGGATCTTGGCGTCTTTCATCGCGACCAGCTCGACCACGGCGCTGTGGAGCGTCGAAGTCTCAAATTTCGGTGCAGTGCAGCCTTCCATGTAAGTCACTTCGGCGCCTTCATCGACAATGATGAGAGTCCGCTCGAACTGACCGAAATTTTCCGCGTTGATCCGGAAATACGCCTGGAGCGGGTGTTTCACCTTCACACCGGGAGGTACGTAGATGAAGGAACCACCGGAGAAGACCGCGCTGTTGAGAGCCGAGAACTTGTTGTCACCCGTCGGAATCACCTTGCCGAACCACTTGCGGAAAAGCTCAGGGTGTTCGCGCAATCCTTCCGTCGAGTTCACAAAGATCACACCCTCTTTCGAAAGCTCTTCCTTCACATTTGAGTAAGCCGCTTCAGAATCAAACTGGGCTTCGACGCCGGAGAGAAACTTCCGCTCTTTCTCGGGAATTCCGAGACGCTCGAAAGTCTGCTTCACATCGTCAGGCACTTCATCCCAGCTGCGGGTCGGAGTCTGACCTTTGGAAAGGTAATAGCGAATGTTCTCGAAAACGATGTTCTCGAGATCTTTCGTCGCCCAGTTTGTCGGCATGGGCTTACCCTCAAAAATCTTGAGAGCCTTCTTCCGGAACTCACGAATCCAGTCGGCCTCGCCTTTGACATCGGAAATATAATCGATCGTCGCTTCGGAAAGACCGACTCCGGCATCGTGCTGGTAGTCTTCCGGATAGGAGAAATTCCCCGCATCCTGATCGATATTGACTGCTTCTAAGGTTGCGCTGTCCGGCATGGTTTTGTCCTCGTTGAGGTTTCAGTAAATGGATAAATCAGGCGGTGGCGACGAGTTCGTCGGTGATCCAGTCGTAGCCCTTCGCCTCGAGTTCGAGGGCGAGATCTTTGCCTCCGGTCTTGACGATGCGTCCGTCAGACATGACGTGAACGACATCCGGCACGATGTAATCAAGGAGGCGCTGGTAGTGAGTGATGACGAGAAAGCCACGTTCAGGGGAGCGCATCCGGTTCACGCCCTCGGCGACGATCTTAAGCGCGTCGATATCGAGACCGGAGTCGGTTTCATCGAGCACCGCATACTTGGGCTCAAGCATCATCATCTGGAGAATCTCGTTCCGCTTTTTCTCACCACCGGAAAAGCCGTCGTTCACAGAGCGGCCCGTGAATTTCCGATCCATGCTGAGCGAGTCCATCTTCTCATACATGTCTTTATAAAAAGCGACCGCATCAATCTCCTCACCTTTGGGAAGGCGGGCCTGCAGCGCGGCGCGGAGAAAGTTTGCATTGCTTACCCCCGGAATCTCGTGCGGGTACTGAAACGCGAGGAAGAACCCGGCACGGGAACGCTCATCGATTTCGAGATCGAGAAGATTCTCACCGTCCATGAACACGGCCCCCTCGGTGACTTCGTAGTCTTCGTGGCCCGCCATCACCTTGGAAAGAGTGGATTTACCGGAACCGTTCGGCCCCATGATGGCGTGGACTTCCCCTTTCGGGATCTCAAGGGAGAGCCCTTTGAGGATTTCAGTGCCTTCCACGGAAGCGTGGAGATTTTCGATTTTGAGAGATTGGCTCATGTCTTAAAAAATTCGCTGGTTTCGTGTTAAGAGAAAAAATCAGTCTTCGCGACAATCGGGGCAGACCCCGCGCATCGCGACATTCACTTCGTCAATGAGTGAGCCCCTGGGAAGATTCCAGGGCTCAGCTGCATTCGCCTCTCGGTGGAGATTCACATCAAAGACGGAATCGCATTTCGCACAGAAAAAGTGCGCATGCGGCTGAAGATTCGGGCAAAAGCGGGAGGCCTCGCGGTCAATGTTCACCTGCGTGATGGCGTGCGCATCAGTGAGAGTCTCCAGACAGTTGTACACGGTCGCCAGAGAAATCGTCGGCATTAGGTCCTTCGCCCTGGCATACACTTCCGACGCAGTCGGATGCTCCATGGCCATTTCCTGCACCACTTCGTAGACGACCTGACGTTGTTTCGTCATGCGCAATCCGCCCATTTTTTCGGTGGTCAGGGTATCTGTTGAGGAATCTTTCATGCCCGCTATTGAGACTACGTCACAATTAGCGCGGCGGTTGTTTATATCAAGAATTATTCTAAAAAAGAAATTTCTCCGCTATCGAGCCCCGCTTTTCGTTGCTCAAAACCGGTTTCCCCCCGTATCTTCAGGTATGCATCGCGTCCTGAGATTGTCTTGTTTTCTCCTCCTCCTCGTCAGCGCGATATGTCTCACGAGAGCTCAGGACGTCCTGAATCGATACGAACCGACCTACTTCGGCATTGATGACGCTAACATTCCGGAAGATCCGAGGCACTTCCGGGGCGGTCGATTCTACGATTTCCCTGACTGGCCGGTGAGTCAGGTTCTTCCCAACGACGTTTTCACCTTCGCCCGTCTTCGTTACAACTCGGGTACCTGGATGGGTCAGCGCGCGAAGTGGATGATTGATTATCCGGACAGCGAGCTCAATTTTTCCTACCGTCTCCAGCAACTCACCTCACTCGAAGTCAACCCGAAGGGAGCCATCGTCGATATCGACGCCGAGCAGTTGCGCCATTACCCGTTCATTTACATGATCGAACCGGGTGACATCTGGATCACCGATGAGGAAGCTCAAATCCTCCGCGAATATCTTCTCAATGGAGGATTCATCATGGTCGATGACTTCTGGGGCATCTATGAGTGGAAAAATTTCTACCGTGCCGTGAAGCAGATCTTTCCCGACCGGGAATATGTGGAGCTGGAGCTCGATCATCCCATTTTTCACATGGTCTTCGATTTGGAGATCAAACCCCAGATCCCCGCTGTCGGGATGGCGATGATGGGTCGCGAACAGGGCATCACCTACGAGTGGAACAAGCCCGGCTCCGAAACCCCGCACTATCGGGCGATCATGGACGACAACGGTCGCATCTGCATGATGATCTGTTTCAATACCGACCTCGGTGACGGGTGGGAGGAGGAAGGCACGGACCCCTGGTATTTTCGCGAGTTTTCCGAAAAATACGCCTACCCTCTCGGCATCAACATCGTCTTCTACGCGCTGACGCACTGAGTCGCCGACTCTCTCAAAACGGAAGCGGGTCGTGAAAACAAAACGCCGTCGATCACCCGGGCAATCGACGGCGTTGATTCAAAACCTTAGCGCAGGAATCAATCGGGCTTCACCTTCGGTGGCCCCGGAAGCGGAACCGATGGGGGCGCTGCACCCTCAGATCCGGGACGCTTCAGGGGAACCGGGGAAACCGGCTTAGGGACTGGAGGTGCGCCCGGAGCCGGTGGGCCACCGGCAGGGCGTGGCGCAGATGGAGCCGCGGGAGCAACTCCCGGAGGCCGGGCCGGGCCCGGCGCAGGAGGCCCGGGGCGCACCTGGTCGAGCTTCACGGTCGCGGCGCCGGGTGCCACCGCACCGGGCTGCACGGGCAGGGCCACCGCCGGTTTGGCTGCAGGAGCGCCCGGAGCAGGCTGAGCCACCGGAGCGGCCACGGCTACTTTTGCGGTGCCCGGAGTCGGAGCCGACTTGGGCGCGGCCTCGATTGAGGCAATTAATTCTTCCGCAGTAGTCGACGCGAGCACGGCTGATGGAACATAATACGCACTGATCGTGGCACCGATGAGCACCTTGTCCATCGGGCTGAGTGCGGTGCCGTCGCTGCCAACTTTGGCACCATTGACCAGCGTGCCGTTGGTCGAACCGATATCGACGATCTTGAAACCGTCTCCATCAACCTTCAGCTCCCCGTGTTTCACGGAAACCTCAGAGATCAAAACTTGAATGTCGTTGTCCGGACCACGGCCCAGAGAAAGGGAATCGCCGTCGAGTTCATGAGTGACGGGCCCTTCATCCGGCATACTAACAAGGAGAGAAAATTTAGATGACATGGCGGCTAGTGTGGGAAATTTCACCTGTCATGTCAAGAAAGAGACAAGGATTATCGTCGCGCCAACCAGGCCCTTACCTGATTCAAAAAGGCAAATGAGTCCGGTTCCCGGAAAGGCTCATGCCGTGCTCCGCGAACGAAAAGAAATGCTTTGTCCTGTATTTTCAGCTCCTGCACAAAAGGTTCCGCCACTTCCGGAGCGCAAACATGATCCGCCGCCCCCTGAGTAACCAGAATCGATATATTCTCATCGATCCGCCCCGCCACCTTCACCGCGACTTTTTCAGGATCGAGTAAATCCTCACCAAAACGCAGGGAAATCCGATTGTGAACCCCCTCTGCAAAATCCCGCGAGCGGGGTCCGCCTCCGGTATGAAAACAGTCCCGTGGATAGACTCCGGTGCTGAGCGTGAATTTTGGCAGAACCTTCACCAGCAACTTCGCGGCTGCGATCTTCAGGACGCTCTGACCATGAGAGGGATCGAGCAGGGGAGAGGAAAACCAGGCCCATTTCACCGATGAAAAGACAGGCAGGGAACGGGCGAGAAAATGAGTGAGAAAAAAGCCGCCCGTTGAATGCCCGAGGACTCCCACCGGGACGACCTCCAGTGCCTCCAGAACCTCCTCCACCATGCGACAGGCCTCATCGAGAACGGGAAGATCTCCCCGGATCCCGGAAGACTGGCCGCAACCGGGCCAATCAATGCCGAGAACATCGAATCCCTGATTGTGAAACAGCTCAATCGCCCAGACGTATCTTCCAACGTGGTCCCCGAGGCCATGGAGGATCAGAACGGTGCCCCGTGTAGACGAAACCGCCGGATACTGGACGGTATGGACCGTGCGATCCATCCATTCCAACTCAAACCGGCGTTCGATTCCCTGCGACTCACTCACGAAGCCAACCTCAACGACTGCCCCGAATATTCCAGTTGCGAATTGAATTCTCTGCGGCTAAATTCGCGCCCCTCGGTATTCGAGGGCAATGCGCGGTTAGCTCAGGGGTAGAGCATCACCTTGACACGGTGGGGGTCACTGGTTCAAATCCAGTATCGCGCACCATCTTTTTCCCATGACCGATCCTGAGTTGTCACCGGTCTCCCTCGCTGTCCTGAATCCACGTGGACGTGACCCTTTTCTCGACTATCAGGAACTGCCATCTGAACCATTCCCGGGAATCCACGCCCCGGTGAATTTTCATGCCTACGCGGCCGCGACGGGTGGAGCTTTCTTCGATACGACGGAAGAAGTCATCGCACAGAGAGATCGATTCGACGCCGTTCTCGTCCTCATTCGGAAGCGGGCCTGGATCAGCTTGAAAGCGGTCCGAACTTTACAGGCAGCGGGAATTCCCGTGATCGTTGCCTGGAAGGAATGCAGCGAAGCCCAAATCGCAAAGCAACTCCGATCACTCCGCGCAGGCATGGCCTATCGAAAACTCATTGCCCTTGCGGACGGGATTCTCTCTCCGACACTGACCCCGCCGCCGCGACCGGCGGGAATCAGCGCGCACGAATTCTCCGCCAAACTCAGGACGATTCCGACGCCGTATCCGCTCGAGCTTCCGGGATGGGATTTCTCCCGTCCTCTCGAAACGCGCTCCGGCATTTTCGTGGGAACGAGAGAATTCAAGACCGCTTCACGCAACCATCTCCGGGCGATACAGGAACTGATCGCGATCACTGAAAAAATCCCGGTCCCGCGAGTCACGGTGATCAATACCGAAGGAAAGAGCGGTTCACGCCAACTTCATTCCCTCGCCGGCCAGTTTCCCGAAGGTGTTCTCCAAATCGTCGAATCCACCCTGCCCTACCCGACCTACATGAAGCTGCTGGCGACGCATCGGGTCGTCTATCAACGTGACCTCAGCGGAGTGCCCGGTCAGGTCGCCGGCGACTGCCTTCTAGCCCGCACCCTCTGTGCCGGAGGAAATTCGACCCTCGAAAAGATTGCTTTCAACGAATTCAGCGCCGGCGAAAACGGCTCCCTCGACCGACTCGCCGCAGTGCTCACCGACGATGCGGAATACGCCGCCGCCATTGAAGCATCGCAGGACATTGCTGCAGAGCAGCTCTCCTATTCAGCCGTGGCAAAGCGGCTGGCGGAATGGGACATCCTGCGAAAAACGAATCTGTGACCAGGTTCGCTACCCTAGCCCAGTTCCGCCGCCATCGCCGAGCAACCGATGATCCCCGCGGTATTCCCGAAGCGGGCATTCACCACCGTGAGATGATCGAAGCACTCCTTCGTGAGCGTCTCTTCGAGGCGACGCTTCAAAGGATTGAATAACAACTCTCCCGCGTAGGAAACGCCGCCGCCAATCACGATTGCATCAGGGTTGAGCAGGTAGATCGTGCTCATCAAATTCGACCCCAGATAGTAAGCAACCATGGACCAGGCTTCGCGGGCCACTTCGTCACCTGCGCGCGCCAGCGTCGCGAGGCCTTCAGGACTGTGATCCTCAGGAACCGGGAGGCCCTTCTCCTCATACATGCGGGCCGCCATTTCGCCGATCTGACGGTTGCCAATGTAGCGCTCCAGCGCGCCGGAATTACCGTAGGGTCCCTCGACGCCATCGTGGTCGATGCTCATCTGGCCGATCTCGCCTGCGGCATAATTGCTCCCGCGGTAAAGGCTGTCGTTGAGGATCAGTCCCCCGCCCACTCCGGTCCCGAGCGTCACACAAACCACATTGTGAAATCCCTGACCGGCCCCGAATTTCCACTCCGCAAACGCCATGCAGTTGGCATCGTTGTCGAGCACCGTGGGCATCCCGGTCATTTCCGCGAGCTTGTCGCGAAGCGGGACATTTGACCATCCGCCCACGTTGGTCAGATTGTAAGTCACCCCGGTGGAGTAATTGACCGCGCCCGGCACGCCGATCCCGATGCCGACGAGATCAGGGAAAGAGCCCTTCAATTCGTTCACGACATCCGTGATCGCTGCGATGAGAGGATCCGGACCGACAAAGTCCTGGGTCGGAATGCGGTGCACATCGGTGAGAAGTTCTGATCCTTCGACCACCGCCACTTTCACGGAGGTGCCACCGAAGTCGATGCCGATTGCCTGGGGATTTTTCATGAAGGAAAATTGAGACGGGCCACCTTGAGAAGGCCATGCATCGTGAGGAGTGGTTCGACGGATTCGATCTCGGCAAACTCGTCCGCTATCAAAGCCGCATATCCTCCCGTCGCAATCACTTTTGCGGATCCTTCCATCTCAGACTGGATTTGAGCGAGAATCTCACGCACAAGCCCCCGGTAGCCGTGAAACGCCCCGGCCTGCATCGCGCCCTCGGTGGATTTACCAATCGCGCTGTCGGGCCGAACGATCTCAATCTCGGGAAGCAGCGCCGTTCTTTGATGCAAATAGTGCCTCATCGCATCCAGTCCGGGAGCAATGACGCCACCGACATAGGCGGGCCTCGTGTCGATAATATCAAAAGTCACTGCGGTGCCGAAATCGACCACAATAACAGCCTCGCCGGGATAGCGACCCGCAACCGCTGCGGCATTGGCAAGACGGTCCGCCCCGATCGTCGCCGGGTTCGGAAAATCAACCTCGACGCCGAGAGCAATTGTATGCGAGAGCTCGACAATCGCCTTTCCGCCCTGTGCTTCTTTCAGGGCCGGAACATTCGCGGGCACCACCGACGCGAGCACGACCTTGTCCCAGTTCCAGGGCTTCAAATGCGCGCGAACCGTCTCCGTGGTGACGTCCCGGGACATCATCGACTCGTGTGCGAGAAGCCCGTCCCGGTTCGCGAGGGCGAACTTCGTCCGCGTATTGTTGTTGTTGATCAGGAGAAACTCCGCCGACACTTCGCTCATGACCCCCCCGGCAGTTCCGCTTTGGCTCGATCGCCCTGAAAATCCAGCCAGATCGACCCGCTCGCATCCGCCATCCAAAGCTTTACCGTGACGAGGGATTCCTCTTCCGCCCCCACGGACTGAGGCGTTTGGAACGGGGCGAAAAAATGAGGGATCGGCACCCCGTCCCCCGTGCTCGCTTTGAGCGTCTCCTCATTCACCAAAACCGCGTCTTCTGTTTTGGCACGAGCCAACAGGGTGACCTCAACGACCTGCCCCTGTTCAGTCGGCTCCACTTTCACCGCCGTGATCTGAAATCCTTCCGGTTCAGGAGCCGCTTCCGCATCCGGCTCACTGACTCCAATCTCAGTCACCACAACCTTCGTAAGCTCTTCCGAAGCTTCCACGCCGGCGACAGCTTTCTCCTCAAGCGGCTGAAACGCGAAGACCAGCAAGCACACGACCACCCCGAAAAGCAGCCACACCTCAAATCGCTTCAATAGAAAAAGATAACTCATCGATGATCAGCAAAGGGGTTGCTCAAGGCTTCCCCATCAGTTTCGGCCCGGATCTTTTCTTTTCTCCACCACCGCCCTGAAACAACGTCCGTTCCCGCGGATAAAACAAGATCCCGTTTCGCTCCAGCTTGTCCACGAAGTCACTCAGATCACGACGCAGTTCCTCATCGTTGAGCAGTGCATTGGCAAGGCCGTCGCTTCCTTCGAAATCGCCCATGAGACGGTCCACCGACTCCAATGTCCCGCGAAGCTGGTTCAAGGTTCCGTCAAACTTCAGGACCACCGGATCCACAACTTGCAGCGTTTCGGAAAACTGCTCCACCCCTCTGCTCACCTCTGCGAGTGTCGTCTCCGCTTCCTTCGCGGTGGACTTCACGGTCTTGATCGTTTCGCTTGTCTCATCGAGAATCGGGCCGAATCGCTCTGAAGCCTCTTCGATTCTCTCCGAGGCGACACGCAGACTTGCCATCATCGTCTTGAGGTTGTCGATGTTCTCGGTGTCGAGCACCCCCTCGTCGAATCGTCGGAAAATGTCATTCAACTGCCGAACCGATTCTCCAATCTGCTCCAGGGTCTGCTCGGCCTGTCCCAGAGTCTCGACCGCTCCCGTGGCGACATCGTCGATCGTGGGCGCAGAAGCCGCCGCGATTTCCTCCCCCGGATCGTAAAAGCCGCTGGTTACACTTTCAGGCGGAAGGATGCGAATGAACCGATCCCCCATGAGACCGCTCGTTCCAATATTCACCGCAGACCCGCGCGGGATTTTCATTCCCTCGCGCACCAGAATCTCAATCGAGAGCATTTTGAAGTCCGCATCGAGAACCGGCTCGGAACTGACCGTGCCGATATCGAGGCCGCCGATCCGCACCGGTGCGCCGACACGAATCCCCGAGGCATCCCGGACCTTTACCAGAAGCGGATAGTTCTCGCCACCGGCCTGCCCAAACTTTCCGAATTGAAAAGCGAATCCTCCGAGGAGGAGCAATCCAAGCAGGACAAAAAGACCGACGTAAAGCTCGGTGCGCTGTTTTCCGGAAGCCATTTGTTTCGTGTTGCCGCCCCTGATCCGAAAAGAATCAAAAGACCGCCCGCCACTATGCGGTCAAACACGGCGTTCATCAATACGGCTTTCAAGCTCCTCCGGAATGGCGGCTCAGCCACCACCGCCCGTCGCGGAGAGAAACTGGCGAATCCCCTCATCACCGGACGCCTCAAGCTCATCCAGATCGCCGGAAAAGCGCACCTTCCCGTCTCGCAGAAAAACAACATGGTCCGCCATGATCCGCATCGCCCCGAGATCGTGCGTCACGACCACCGCCGTCGTCTCGCGCTCCTTCACGAGCGCACGGATCAATCTGGAAATCGTTTCCGAAAGAATCGGGTCAAGCCCCGCGGTCGGCTCATCACACAAGAGGCATTCAGGATGGAAGATCATCGCCCTCGCGAGCGAGGCACGCTTTCTCATCCCGCCGGAAAGTTTCGCCGGCATCTTGCGCTCCTCGCCCGGCAACCCGACGTGTTCCAGCGCCTGTGCGACGGCGGCATCAAGTTCCCGCTGATCTTTCCAGCCCTGCTCGACGAGCGGAAAGGCGACGTTCTCGCCAACGGTCATCGAATCAAACAGTGCTCCATCCTGAAAGAGAATTCCGATCCGCTTTCTGATCTTCAACAACTCCGGTTCCGACATGGATTGAATTTCTTCACCGGCCACGGAGATCACCCCGCTGCGGGATCGGATCAGTCCGTTGAGATGCTTGAGGAGGACGCTTTTGCCCGCTCCGCTCCCGCCGAGAATAACCGTCGTTTTCCCTGTGGGTATCTCAAGATTCACCCCCCTGAGGATCGCCTTTCCTCCGAGAGAGGTGTGGACTTCGGAAAGCTCAAAAAAGAACTCAGATGTTGCCTTGTCCGCCATCAATTCAAGGACACCATGGGTAGAAGTTGATTCAAAATCAGGGTCAGAAACAGATTCACGATCAGGATCGCAAGGCTGGAATCGACCACCGCCCGCGTCGTCGCGCGCCCCACCCCGACGGCACCATTTTGAGTCCACAAACCATGACGGCAGGAGATCAGCGCGATCAAGAGGCCGAAACCCGCTCCTTTGATGACACCGCACAAGACATCTTCCCATCCGGTGTGAGCGATGAGTTGATAACGATACCAGACTTCGGGGACCCCGAAGACCTTGGTCGTGATAACGTCTGAAGCAAAAATCCCCAGGGCAATTCCTTCCGCCACGAGAATGGGCATCGAAACAAGGATCGCGATGATCCTCGGCACGACGAGGTAGTCAATCGGACTCACCCCCATCGAGCGGAGCGCATCGAGTTGTTCTGTCACCTTCATCGTTCCGATCTCCGCCGCCATCGCCGCGCCCATGCGACCGGCGACCATCAAGCCGGCCAGGACCGGTCCAAGTTCGCGAGCCATCGCGATCGAAACGACCGGTCCGGTCGCTGAGGCCATTCCGATTTCACTGAACTTGAAGAAGGATTGCGCCGCGAACACCGCCCCCGTGAACGCTCCCGTGATCATCACGACCAACTGCGAACCGAAACCGATCGCGACGATTTGCGCCATGACGAGACGCCATCGTACCCTTGCATTGAGCACCGCTCCAACTGTCGCCCCGCAAAGGATACCCAGCTGCCCATGGTATTGTATCATTCTCCGGATCCAACTCATGACGCAGCCCTCCTTCGTGAGTCACTGAGAATTTTCCCCGCCGCCGTAAGATCACGTCGCGTCTGTCCGAAAACGCCCCGTTTCTCAAACCGGCGCGCCGAGCTCAGGACAGGAGGCCCAATCAACATCGTTTTTCCCTTCCTTGCGAGCCGATAGGAAAAATCGAGATCCTCGCCGGGATGAATCGATTCATCAAATCCACCGAGGTCCTGGAAAACCGATCGCCTCACAAAGATCCCCTGATCTCCGAGGAAGAGGCCCCACCAACGTCCCCGGAAATCCGAACACCAGGCCGTGAACCGAAGCAGCTGCGAGGGGGAAGCAAAGCGACGTGCGAAGCCGCCGCCCAGCAAATCAGGATTGTCTTTGATCGCCGCCTCAAGCCGCTTCAGTGTCGCCGCCGGGATCAAAGTGTCGCCGTGGGTAAAAAGCAGGACATCCCCGGAAGCCTCTCTCGCCCCGAGATTCATTTGCCTCGCCCGCCCCGGCTCCGGTGAGGTGAGGACTCGATAGCCGCCCGACGAAACCGCCTTCACGGTCTCGTCGGTGCTTCCCCCGTCCACGACGAGAACTTCATTCACACCCGCCCTGCGAAAACACTCCAGCGTCGTCGCAATGTTCTCCGCTTCATTCAGCGTCGGGATAATGACCGATAGGAAAGGCACTCCACAGCAAACACGAATCCGCATCAGGGTTCCACCGACAAATTTCAGACAAGGCGAAAGACGTTCAGACCCCGGCAACCAAATATTGGCGGATCCAAAACTGCAATCGGATCAACCAAAATCCGCAACGGGATGCGCCTTCCACGGTCCTTGACGCGGGGGGCGGAACCGTTAAGATCGCGAGAACTTTTCAACCACCACCCCCGGATTTCATCTCATGAGCGAACCAGAATTGAATCAGCAGGAAGCCGCCGAGCTTGAGGCACTGAGCACCCAGCCTCTCGGGGCACGCCTCAAGTATTTCACCAAAAAGACCGGACCGGGCTGGCTTCAGGCAGCGATCACCCTGGGTGGTGGCTCCCTCGCCGGGGCACTTTTCCTAGGGGTCATGATGGGCTACAACCTGATGTGGTTGCAACCTCTCGCGATGATCCTCGGGGTTGTCATGCTCAGCGCGATCGCCTACGTCACGCTCACGACGGGCAAGCGCCCCTTCGCGGCGATCAATGAGCATGTCAGTCCCGTCCTCGGCTGGGCCTGGCTCATTGCCGCGATGATGGCGAACATCGTCTGGTGCCTTCCCCAGTTTGCTCTCGGCACCGGAGCGGTTCAGCAGAACCTGATCCCATCGCTCGAAAGCGTCTCCGCCGCTCCGTGGCTTATTGGAGCGGTCCTCCTGGTGGCTGCAGCTCTCGTCGTTCGCGCCTACGATTCCGACAGCAAGGGAGTGAAGGTCTTTGAAGGCATTCTGAAAACGATGGTCGGCATTGTCGTAGTTTCCTTTTTCCTCGTCGTGATCCGCCTGACCACGACCGGTGGACTCAACTGGGGGGAAATTCTCACCGGCTTTATTCCCAATCTTTCCGACATCCGCGAGCCGGCTCCGGCGATTGAAACCGCGATCGCCGCGACCGGGGAGAGTGCTGAGATCTGGCGAAACAGCGTTTCGAGTGTGCAAAAAGACAAGGTCATCGCCGCTTTCGGAACCGCTGTGGGGATTAACATGACCTTTCTTCTTCCCTACTCCATGCTCCGCAAGGGCTGGGGGAAACACCACCGTGGCCTTGCCATTTTTGACCTCGGAACCGGCCTCGTGATTCCTTTTGTCATCGCAACGGCCTGCATCGTCATTGCTGCCGCAAGCCAGTTTCACGCAAAGACCAATGACGTCATCAATGCCGACGGTTCCGTCATCGTCGGGAAGGAAGCGAGCTTCGCCAGTGTCGCCGACAAATTCATCTCGACACGCTACGCGACAGAACTCGACGGCCTTGAGGGCGACGCCCTCAGTGCCAAAGTGACTGAACTCCGCGATGCTCTTCCGCTCGCTGACCGCAAGATCGCCGCGATGCTCGTGGACCGGAAGGACTCCGATCTCGCCAAATCACTCTCGTCCCTCGCCGGACCGGGGGTTGGAAAAGTCATCTTCGGGATCGGGGTGCTCGGCATGGCGCTCTCGACGATTATCATTCTCATGCTCATCAACGGATTCTGCCTCTGCGAGGCGATGGGACGCCCGGGAGATAAGAAACTCCATTTCCTCGGAAGTCTCATTCCGGGATTCCTTGGACTCTGCTTCCCTCTCATCTGGACTGCCGAATCAAAAGCAGCCCTCGCCGTTCCGACCTCCGTGATCGGAAGTTCACTCCTTCCGATCGCCTACTTCATCTTCCTGCTCATGATGAACTCGAAGAAGCTCCTCGGCAACGCGATGCCACGCGGCGGAAAGCGCGTCCTCTGGAACGTGCTCATGTGCATTGCGACCGGACTGGCGACCTTCGGTTCGATCTGGGCATTGAAAGACAAGAACCTCGGCTCTTTCCCCATGGGCAAAGTCGGCATCGCTGTTCTCGTGATTCTTTTCATCATCGGCCTCGTCGGTTTCATCTCGAAGAACAAGAAGGACTCCGCATAGTCACCCGCCTTTCCTGCCTCTCACTTTTGACGCCGCCCTGCGGCTTTTGATTATGAAATTCGGAATCATCGGAGCCGGCATGATTGCCAACTTCCACGCCAAGGCAATCGAAGCGATGGGAGGAGGCGAGCTGCACTCTTTTTACGGAAGACGTCAGGAAGCCGTCGATGAACTCGTCGCGGAGAACGGGGGGATTGGATACACGGATCTAGACGCATTCCTGAACGATCCGGAACTCGATATCGTCACGATTGCAACACCGAGCGGAGCGCATCTTGAACCCGCGCTCGCGGCGGCGGCGGCCGGCAAACACATCATTTGTGAAAAGCCTCTCGAGATCACCCCCGAGCGGATCGATCTCATGATCGGAGCCTGCGAAGAAGCCGGTGTCACGCTCGCCGGCATTTTTAATCGTCGTTTTCACCCCGCGATGGAAGCGTTCAAAGAGGCGACCGAAAAGGGGCGTTTCGGCCAACTCACGCTGTGCGATGCCTATGTGAAATGGTATCGTGACCAGGCCTACTATGATTCCGGCGCCTGGCGCGGGACCTGGGCTCTCGACGGGGGCGGAGCCCTCATGAACCAGTCGATTCATCTCATTGATCAACTCATCTACCTTGCGGGTGATGTCGCTTCGGTTTCCGCCTCGATGGCCTGCCTCGCTCACGAAGGCATCGAAGTCGAAGACACCGCGGTAGCGATTCTGGAATTCAAAAACGGTGCCCGCGGTGTGATCCAGGGATCGACCGCCTGCTGGTCCTCCACCGGGCACCCTGCTGAAGTCCACCTTTGCGGGGATCAGGGATCCGCTTTCCTCGCCGATGAAAAATTCCGGGTCTGGGATTTCGCGGAGCCGGCACCGGAGGATGAGGTCGTTCTTTCGAACTTGATGCAGAACAGCGAAGCAAGAGGACTCGGCGCCAACGATCCGAAGGCGATCAATTTCGAGGGCCACAAGCGGAACTTTGAAGATGTCGTCGAGGCAATTCAGGCAGGACGCCCCCCGAGCGTGGACGGTAACGAGGCACGACGCGCCGTTGCTTTGATCTGCGCTATTTATGAGAGTGCGAGGAACGACGGGAAAAAGGTTCATCTCGCCTGAGAGTTCGAGCCTCTGCGCGAACAGACTTTGCTTTCACTCTTTTGATTCGTGGGAATCGCGTCCTTTTCGAACACTCTTGGAAGACGCCATAACCACCGTATTTTTCGGTCGTTTAAGCCGGTAAAAGCGCTTATGCTTCCCTTCCGTTTTCCCTCTGGCAAATCCGTCCCGGGGAGGGAAGGGTCCGCTCTACGATGAAATCAGCCCTCGTCACCGGCGCTGCCGGGTTTATCGCCAACCGTATCGTCCACCAACTGCTCGAAAGTGGAGTCGAAGTCGTGGGACTCGACAACATCAACGACGCCTACGACAAGCGCATCAAGGATCATCGAATCGCGCAGCTCGCCGGTCGTGAGAACTACACTTTCTACGAGGCTGATATTGAGAACCTCTACGATCTCAAGCCCATCTTCGAGAAGCATTCCTTCGATGTGATCTTCAATCTCGCGGCCCGCGCCGGAGTTCGCTACAGCATCGAGAATCCGCATGTCTACATGTCGTCGAACGCTCAAGGTGCCCTGAATATTCTCGAAATGATGCGGAGCCACGAGATTCCCCGCCTCATTCTTGCCTCGACTTCGTCACTCTATGCCGGACACGCCATGCCATTCCGGGAGGATCTTCCCGTCGAGCACCCGCTTTCCCCGTATGCCGCCTCGAAGAAGGCCGCAGAGGTGATGTGTTACACTTACCATCATCTCTTCCAGATCGATGTCCGGATCCTCCGCTACTTCACCGTGTATGGCCCCGCCGGTCGCCCTGACATGGCCCCGTTCCGCTTTATCAAGTGGATCCAGGAAGGCACCCCGATCACGGTCTTCGGCGACGGAACGCAGACCCGCGACTTCACCTACGTTGACGACATTGCCTCGGGAACCCTTCTCGCCGCGAAGCCTCTCGAAGGTGGCAAACCACAGCACACCGTCATCAATCTTGGAGGCGGAAAGAAGCCGATCGCCCTGCTCGATTTCATTCACATGATCGAAGACCGCCTCGGCAAAAAAGCGGAACTCGTCTTCAAAGAAATGAGTTCCTCCGAAATGATCGATACCGCCGCGGACATTCGGAAAGCGAAAGAAGTTCTCGGATGGGAACCTCAATTCGATCTCGAAGAAGGTCTCGACCGCACCGTCGCCTGGTATCTCGAAAACCTTGAGTGGGCGAGCCGGGTCGAGCTGTAGGGCACCTTCCGCAAACAGGGTCGGATCGACGATCCGCCCCTATTGTGTCGCGACTTTCCCGAGGCCTTCCACGTCTCCATACTTGAGCGCTCCGGGAACCATGTTGTCGTCATCGAAGTCGGTCACATCGGCAAAACGGAAGTCTTTCAGATCGATCAAGAGCTCGTCGATCTCATCACCGCTGAGAAATCGAGCGGCGAGAGCGGTGGCCGCCGTGTCCCCTTCCCCCTGGACCGTAATCTTCGTCACTTCCCAGTCGGGATGATTCGCGGCCATCGAGACTGCAGCCGCGACTTCGTGAGCGCGACGAGTGAAATTGGAATCGTTGTAGCCGTAGAAGTAAACGGGGGAACGCTGCCAACTGTCGGAGGGAAGATCCTTTTCCCCGGAGTAGGTCACGGCTTGATTCACTCCCCTTGAGAGCGAAGGAATCACCACGGCCGCATCTCCGTATCCACTTGCATCTCCCGCCGTGTGCACGACCACTTCGCCGTTCCAGTTTTCCGGGTAATGAATCTCCGCCGGGAGTGAGCGTTCGCCGAAAGAAATCGATCCTGACATTTTCACGACGCCGTCCGCCTTTTCTTTTTCCCCCAGCTCAAAGGCAGCCGGTGCCGTTGGAAGTGCGGAAGCATTGAGAAGGACTCCCCATCCCGCTTTCAGCGCTTTCCGGTCTTCAGCAATCGCCGCATCAGAATCGGCCGCCCAGATCGCGTTCAACGCTTTCTCGTGTTCATCCCCTGCGACATAGTTCTCCGGCTTTTCATCGAGCGCATCCCAGACGCCGAGGTCTTCTCTCCCCAGAAACTTGAAATCCGATTCCAGGACCGGCTCTCCAAAGCCGAGGTTGAAGTGGCGATTCACGAACTCGTAAAGGTGCGTGCGTGAGACATGATTGAAGTTGTGGAAAAAGTGGATGTCAAAATAGGCCTCGTAATTCCCCGGAGCCTTGAGCCGTTCGTAAAGCGATTGGAGATCCGGATGTCCCTTGGTCTCCAACTCGATCGTCCAGTCATCGGCCGCGGTGAGGCCCAGCGGCTTCGGGGCGAAGGCCGCCGCGATGTCGACATTCCCCTGACCGATCCGCAGGTAATGACTGTTCTCACAGGTACAGCCGCCCTGCATTGCCGTGCTCACCATGACGGCGGGGAAGGAGGCATCGACGCGGTCGTCAATCGCCGAAAGCATCATGGTCTGGGTGGCTCCCCCGCTGGCACCCGTCACAAGAATCCGATCAGGATCGACTTCTTCGAGTGAGGCGAGATAGTCAAGGGCCCTGACACTGTTCCAGGTTTGGAGGCCGAAGTTGGTTTGAAGACGCAGGGTTGCCTGCGGACTCACCAACCCCCACTCGCCGGCTTCCTTTCCATTCATCGCATCCCGTGGACCGCGCCGGTGTTCAACGAGTTGCATCGAGTCCGCATTTCCGATGGTGTCAAAAACGAGGACAACGCATCCCATGCGGGCGAGTTGGACGCAGCGGGCAATGATCGGATTTCGCGATGCCGCTTCAAAGCGCTCCGCACCTTTCGCGATCTGGGCGAGAGCACCACGATACCCTTCGCGGTCGATCGAGTCGTAGAAACGGCCATTCGTCCAGTGACCGTGCGGACAGATCACTCCGGGACGTTTCCCGTCGACGAGGCCGTTCGCCTCCGTCTCGCCATCAGGGCTGAAGAGGTTTCCGGTGACGAAGTGTCCGGGAAAGGACTCGAAGTAGACGCGCTCGACTTTGAAACCGTCCTGTTTGACCGTGCCGAAGCGTTTCGCATTCAGCGGGGTCTTCTCCGGCATCGGGAGCAGTCCGGCCGCGACAAGAATGCGCGTCTGGATTTCCTCCTTTCGGTCCTTCCACTGGGAAATGGATGGGACGGGTCGAAACGGGTGGTAGTCGTGAAGTGTGACGACAGCTTCCTCCGCGTGAGTAGAGACAGCGAAGGCCAGGGCGAAAATGGAGATCCGGATCAGTTTCATAAGACAATGGCTTACCAGAGAGCAGGTGGCTCCGCGCCGGTTTCGGGATGCTTGCGCAGGGGCTTGGCGTCCACTTCGCGGCGCCATTCATTGAGTTCGACGGAGAGTTCTTCGACGACACTGCTTTCGAGCTGCTCGAGATTGTTGTGCTCCTCGATGTCCGTGCTGAGGTTGTAAAGTTCAAAGGCGCCGTCCTCCAGATCCTGAATCAGCTTGTAGTCGCCTTTGCGAATCGCGCTCGCAGGAAAGCCGCCCTGATTGGCGTAGTGGGGGTAGTGGAAGAAAATCGGGCCGCGATCAAACTTCGCGAACGGGTTCCGGAGAACCGGAACAAGACTCCTTCCATCGACGTGCTGATCGGGCTTCGCAGGAAGGCCCGCCATCTCGAGAATGGTCGGATAAAAATCCGTGCTCACGGCCGGCACCGTGCATCGCGTCCCCGCGGCGGTGACTCCCGGCCAGCGAATCGCAACCGGCTCGCGAATTCCCCCTTCATACATCCAGCCTTTGCCTCCACGAAGAGGCAGATTCGAAGTGGGATGGCCTTCGGAAGTCGAGAGCCCACCGTTATCCGACATGAAGATAATCGCGGTTTTGTCGCGCAGATTCAGCTGATCGAGGCGTCCCAGCACCTCGCCTACTGCTGTGTCGAGGCTTTCGACCATGGCCGCATAGACGGCATGATCCTGTCGCACACGAAGCTTCCTCGGCTCGTCCGTATCCGGCCAAACCTGGCGCTCTTTCTCCAGATCAAAGCTTCCCTCCTCGCCATCGATGCCGAGCTTTTTCGCCTTCGCCTCATACTTCGCGATGAGATTTTTCGGCGCCTGAAGCGGCGTGTGCACGCTGTAGAAGGACAGGTAAAGCAGGAAGGGATCGTCCGACTTCGCGGCGCTGTTGAGAAAATCCACCGACTCCTGCGCGAGACGATCCGTGAGGAACTCGCCTTCCGGTCCGGCGGGAAGATTCTCGACGTTCTTGTACGGGGAAAAATAGCTGCGGGGCAAACCGTTCGCCCCGCCGCCTTTGTTGATATCGAAGCCCTGATTGGTCGGCAGATTTTCACCGTCACCAAGGTGCCACTTTCCTCCGAAAAAAGTTTGGTAGCCGTTTTCTTTGAGTGCTTCTGCGAGCGTGACTTCCTCAGCCGCCATCACATTCTCGAAATCGGCGGCGGCGAACTTCCCGTTTCTCCGGCCGGTGAAAAAATTCGTGGTATCCGTCCGGGCCGGATATTTCCCCGTGAAGATGCTTGCTCGTGTCGGGGAACAGACTTGTGAAGCTGCATAAAAATCCGTGAAGACCATGCCGCTTGCGGCGAGTTGATCGAGATTCGGCGTTTCGTAAAACGAATTCGGATTGTTAAACCCGACATCGTGATAGCCGAGGTCGTCCGCGAGAAAGAAGACGAAGTTCAGTTTCTCCTGAGCCTGAAGCGCCCCGGTCAGGGCCATGAGGGAAAGTAGCAATGAGAGGTGTTTCATAGACAGAACAGGAGAATCACACGATCCGGAAATGAGACCAAGCAAAACCGTGGCCTTTCCCGTCACTTCAATGCGCCTCCCCGGTATTGAAATCGGCTCAATCCTCTCCTACGCTGTCCCCATGTCCCGAAAGGTACGTCTCACCAATATGATTGGTCGCACCGGCGATGTCGCCGCCGATCTCAGTCGCCTCCATTTCTCAGGTTTCCAGTCCGCTCAGGGTTGGGTACCGGAGATCAATGCCTATCGGTATGATGACCGCTTTGAAATCTGGGTGGATCTCGCGGGCGTCGAGAAGCAGCACATCCACGTCGACGTTCTCCCGGATCGAGTCCGGATCTCCGGAGACCGCAAACCACCCCTGCCGACCCGCGATACCTCCAGCCAATGCCGCCAGGTTCTGACGATGGAAATTGAAAGCGGCCGATTTGCACGCGAGATCGTCCTCCCTGCGGAAGTGGACCGTAACCGGGTCACGGCCAAACAGGAGAACGGCCTGCTCTGGATCATCCTGCCCCTCGCCAAAGACTGATTTTTTGCCGGAGGCCCCCCTTTCGCCTCCCCTACTACACATGGAAGATTTTGAGCAAATGCTGAACGAGTCCTCGGGAGAAATCATCGAGATCTCAACGAGCCAACCCAACGCCGAAATGCCGGAGTGGCGGAGCGACGTTCCGGGAGTGATTCCCGTGATGCCCCTCCGTGGAGCCGTCCTTTTCCCGGGAACCGTGGCGCCTCTGACAATCGAGCGGGCCGCGAGTCGGCAGTTGCTCGAAGAACTGCTCCCGAACGGGCGCCTCCTCGGCCTCGCGACCCAGAAGAACGCCGATCTCGATGTGCCGGGGTCACAGGACATCTATCACATCGGTGTTCTCGGGAACGTCCTGCGCATGATGAAGCAGGACGATGGTGACATGCTCGTCCTCATTCAGGTCGTCGAACGGATTCGCCTCACCAAGTTCACCTCCGAGAAGCCTTATCTGAAGGCTCGTTTTGAAATCCTTGAGAACAAATTCCCGAAGGAAAACGCGGTGTGGAAGGCGACCCTGAAAAATCTCCGCGAGTCGGCCGAGCGATTCATCGAATTGAATCCCGGCATCCCTGACGAAGCAACCCAGGCCCTCGGAGCAATCGACTCACCCTCGATTCTCACTGATTTTCTCGCGACCAATCTCAGTCTGGATATCGTCCAGAAGCAGGCGCTTCTGGAGCAGACTCACGTCGGAAAGCGGGCGGAGAAAGTTCAGGCCGTGCTGAACAATCAACTTCACATCGCCGAGTTGCAGCAAAAGCTTCGCGCAGATGTCGAAGACGAATTTTCCGATGCACAACGCCGCGCCTACCTCCGTGAGCAACTGCGGGCGATTCAAAGAGAGCTCGGCGAAGGTGACGGTTCCGAAGAACAAAGCGAAGACCTCCGCGATCGGCTCGATGCAGCTCAGCTTCCCAAAACCGCGATGGAAGCCGCGGAGCGGGAACTGAAACGTCTCGATATCATTCCTCCGGCCAGTCCCGAGCATTCGGTTATTGTCAGCTACCTGGAAACCATGGCCGAGCTTCCCTGGAGCAAGCTCAGCGACGACAATGAAGATCTCAAACGGGCCGCGGAGATTCTCGACCGGGATCACTTTAGCCTCGAAAAAGTGAAGCGCCGTCTTCTTGAGTATCTCGCCGTCCGTAAGCTCAACCCGGATGGGCGCGGCCCCATTCTCTGTCTCCTCGGCCCTCCCGGCGTAGGCAAAACCAGCCTCGGTCGATCCATCGCCGAAGCACTGGGACGCGAGTTCGCCCGCATTGCCGTCGGCGGACTGCGGGACGAATCGGAGATCCGCGGTCACCGTCGCACTTACATCGGCTCCATGCCGGGGCGCCTCATCCAGGAAATCCGCCGTGCCGGAACGAGAAACCCCGTTCTCATGCTCGACGAGGTCGACAAGATCGGAAACGACTTCCGCGGTGACCCCGCGAGTGCTCTCCTCGAAGTTCTCGACCCGAGACAGAATCACGACTTTACCGATCGCTACCTCGACGTCCCCTTTGACCTCAGTCAGGTCATTTTCATCTCGACCGCGAACACGATCGATCCCATCCCCGCTCCCCTGCGGGACCGGATGGAGATCATTTCCCTCCCCGGCTACACGGAGGAGGAAAAGGTCGAAATCGCGAGCCGCTACCTCGTGAAGCGCCAGTTGAAGGAAAACGGGCTGAAGGTAAGGCATTGCCGCTGGTCGAAAGCCGCGATCCGCCTCGTCATCGAAGACTACACCCGCGAAGCCGGAGTCCGGAACCTCGAGCGTGAGATCGGCAGCGTCTGTCGCTCCGTCGCCGCGAAAGTGGCCGTCGATGACGCCACCGCGATCAAAGTCACCCCGGAGTTCGTCGAGGAAGTCCTCGGCGCCCCCAAATACGCCCGGGAAACGAAGAGTCACACGAGTCACCCCGGAGTCGTCAATGGCCTCGCCTACACCCCGGTCGGCGGTGAGGTTCTCAATATCGAAGCGATCCGTTACGCCGGAAAAGGCAATATCAAGCTGACCGGGCAGATCGGCGACGTCATGAAAGAATCGATGCAGGCCGCCTGGAGCCTCGTCCGGCAAAATGCGGAAAAACTGGGGGTCGAAAACGAAGACTTCGGGAAATACGACGTCCACGTCCACGTCCCCGCCGGAGCGGTTCCCAAGGACGGTCCCTCGGCCGGGTGCGCGATGTACACCGCCCTCGCCTCGCTCTTCGCCGACCGCCCCGTGAACAAAGACATCGCCATGACCGGGGAAATCAATCTCCGCGGTGATGTTCTCCCCATCGGCGGCCTCAAGGAGAAAGCCCTCGGCGCGCTTCAGGCAGGCGTGAAGACCATTCTCGTTCCCGAACTGAACATGAAGGACGTCCCCGACATTCCCGAGTCCGCGAGGAAGAAGCTCAAGATCCTGCCGATGAAAACGGTGGATGAGGTCCTCAAAGCGGTGCTGGTATAGCGTCGGTTCCGTTTCCGGCCTACCGATACTCCACCGCGAAGCCGCGGGAGTGAAAGGCGTTGCGCATTTCCTCGGCGAACTCGTCGAAGCTTCTTCCCTGCAGCACCTTGACGACGGCGGACTGCTTCGCGGAGGTGATCAGATTCACGGCGCGGGAGCGGCCTTCGGAAACAGCTTCGGGAAGTTCCGCCGGCCGGGCCGGGGCGACCGGTTTCGCGGGAATTGCCGGTGTGCCGGCAATGACGACCCGGTTCGGCGTCGACTCCCTGACGAAAACCTTTTTCCCGCTGCGAAGCTCGCTTTTCACTGATTCGATCTCACTCTGATACTGCTCCATGTCAGCATGAAACTGACGGACGCGTTCGTTGTAATCATCCGCCATCGATTGGATTTCGGTGAACCAGCTTTCGGTCTGCTGCCTCGCTGCGTTGATCCCGCTGAGGTAGGCCTGAAGTCCGGTTCCCTTTCCATCACGATCATACTCGGCGAGGTAGAACACCAAAAACAGGGCGGAAAGATAGTCCCGGCTGCTGTTTTGCCAGTTTTCCGTCGAGAGTTGACGCGCGGGGTGGGTGATCACGAGGGGCGGCGAACCATAGCGTGTCTTCAGAACCTGCCTGAGTCCCTCTTCACTTTGGTCGAAACGGAAAATCCAGTTCTCGTAAGGCACCGCAGCGAGGTATTCGGCGAATCCCTCAATGAACCAAAGGGGAAGCAACGGGAGCAAATCATGCATCGACTGGTGTGCAATTTCGTGGACGAGAGTCGAGGTGAAGTCCGGCGCAGGTTCGGCATCGAGCGGGAGCCAGAGCTCCCTCGGCCTGGCCATGTAGGCGCCCTTCACTTTCTCGGGGTAGAGGTTCTTCACGGAACTCCCGAAGGCCTCCTCAAACCCGGGCCGATCCAGGATTCGCACCGTGAAATGTTTCAGCGGCTGAGGCGGGGCCGGATCGAGAGGCAGGGGGAGACTCCCGATCATGGCATACGCGTTCTCAAGGATCAGCGCGGTTTCCTTCACGAAGGAATCGTCAGCGTTCGCAGCGAAAATTTGGAAATTGGCGCTTCGAAAAATGGATGGCCCTCCTGTGAGACGGAACCCTCCGCCCGGTTGGATCTGGCGGGGCCACGGCTTGACCTCCAGATCAACCATGAAGTCCTCAAGCCGCTGAATGAATTCGAGCTCGACAGGCTGAAGTTCGCCGGTTTCAACCACATAGAGCTTTCCTTCGTTGTCTTTGAACCAGGTTTCTTTGTCGTCCCGGAAATAGAAGTCCGCGGCAATCGTCTCGCCGTTTTGCAATTGCCAGTCACGCGCTTCGGGAACGGCGGGGAGCAGTAACACAAGACCCGCAGAAAGCGCGGACCGATGGAGGATCGATAGAATCATGAGCTTCCCGGAGGAGGGGCTGCCGGATTAAACTTCGTCGAAGTGTGAAGGTTTCCACCTCCGAAGGAAAGAACGGGATCGGAAAATAAAGCGGGCGTCACCGCTTAAGACGACTTCCGCACCGACTGAATCACCATGTTCAGCTGCACGCGGCCTCTCCACTCGTTGCGATCTATGGTGAAAGCAATGTCCCACGGGGGGCGCGGCAGATCCAGTTCAGCGGAATTGAAGTAGATCCCTTCGTGCTGCACGCCGTTCTGCTGAAACTTGAATTTCAGGTGCTTGTCCTTGATGACCCGGGGCGCTTCATTGAAATGGACTGCCAAAGCCATGAAGAGTGGCTGGGGATTCCCGGCTCCGAACGGCCTCAGAAGTTCATAGCTGTCGAGCAGCTCCAGCGAGAGGTCTGCGAGACTGACTTCGGCATCAATGCGCAGCTTCGGAATCAAAGTCCCGCTATCCGCCTGAGCCTCGACATCTTTGACAAAGGACTGGCGGAAGAGCTCGAGATTCTCCTCCCTCACGCTCACTCCCGCCGCCATTTCGTGACCTCCTCCTGCTTCGATGACTTCACTGGAGGCTTCAAGCGCGTGCACCAGTGAAATTCCCGAAACGCTGCGCCCGCTTCCTTTCCCGAGTCCTTCCTCATTGATCGCGACGATAAAAGTGGGGCGATAGTAGCGCTTCGCGATACGGGAAGCGACGATTCCCACGACCCCCGGATGCCATCCACGGGCACCAACGACGATGCCGAAGTCACGCTCCTCTTGCGGCAAGTCGTGAATCATCTGCTCAGCCTCTTCGCGCGTCTTTTGCTCGAGTTCCTGGCGATCCCGGTTCTGTTGATCGAGAGACTCGGCAAGAATCACCGCTTCGTCTTCGTCCTGACTGAGCATCAAATGGAGGGAGGCTTCCGCAGTATCGAGCCGGCCCGCCGCGTTGATTCTCGGACCGAGCTTGAAGCCAACGTCATTGGAGCGCGCCGGAGTATTCACGCCGGCAACCCGTTTGAGCGCGACGAGGCCCGGATGAATCGTCTGGTCGAGCTGCGACAAGCCACGACGTGCGAAAATGCGGTTTTCCCCTTCCAACGGGACGATGTCAGCGATGGTTCCGAGGGCGACGAAATCGAGATAATTCTTGAGATCGAATCCGGAGAGGGGGCGCTCCTTGAGAAGCGCGTGGGACACCTTAAAGACCACGCCGGCGGTGCAGAGGTAGTGAAAATCGTCACCCAGTTTCGGATTCACGAGAGCGACGCATTCAGCGGTCCCTTCCGAGGAAGGTTCGTGATGGTCGAGCACAATCAAATCAACCCCTAACTCTTTCAATACCAGGGACTCTTCCCGGGAATTCGTACCGCAGTCAGCTGCGATGAGGAGCGTCGCATGCGTTGCTCCGAGACAGTTATCGATTCCTTTGAGACTCAATCCGTAACCCTCCTCCAATCGCGTGGGGAGGAAGCAGTGCGTCTTGATCCCATAGGCTCGAAGGACAGAATCGAGCAACGCAATCGAGGTGACTCCATCCACATCGTAGTCTCCATAGAGGATCACTGTTTCCCCGTTGTCCGCCGCCTCGAGAATGCGTTTCACCGCGCCGGTGACTCCGGGAAGGGAGAACGGATTTCCGAGGTCATTGAGCCGCGGATAGAGAAATCGCTCTAGTTTTTCGCGGTCTGAATACCCGCGCTGAATCGCCAGCTCCACGACGATCGGAGCGAGAGAAAGCGCCTCAGCATACTCGCGAACGAGATCCTGATCCGCTTTTGGTTCTACCATCCATCTCTGATCGACTGACATCGCGGCACTCTAGAGAGATTGCCCGCCCTGTAAAGAAACCCCTCCCCCGGATTCTTCCGCATTCGGGTAGTTTCGCCTGTTTTCAGAAAAATTCCCTCTCTTCAATCAGGCGGGGACGGGATTCGATTCCCTTTCCGAATTTCGGGGATTCAATCAGGGGAGCTCCGGACTTCATCACCCCGCAAGGGAACCGCGCAGCCGGATGGGGCAACTCGTCCGGCAGCAATCGGTTTCACCCCTTTGCCTGAGGGCTATAAGGTCAGGATCTCCTGAACCATCGGCAGCACCTCAGAATAGGTCCGGTTTCTGCCGGCTCGATTCAGGATATCACCCACGAGTGCCACGTCGGTGAGCTTTTTCGCGGGCAGCCAGTCCTCGTCCGTCGAGCAATCGGAACGATGGGTCAAAGTCCGCATGAAATCGCGGGTCTGACAGCGGCTGATTTCCACCTTTGCTTCCGGAAGTTCAAAATCGACTTCGACGGTGCCTTTCCGATCCGGATCAAGCCCGCTGACTTCCAGCGCAAAGGTCGAGGGAGCGCCCTTCCGATTCGAAACAAAGACGTAGCGCTCCGGCTTCGATTGATTGGAATCGAGTGAGACTCCGAGGCGGCTCGCGATCCAGGCAGCGAGATAGATCGCGCTCATCCGATAGCCTTCCGCAAACCGGAGCTTCACTTCGCTCAGTGACGGAATCTGTCCGGCGACCCCGGGGCGGTCAAAGGCGTTCGCTACTGCCTGGCGGATCGAATTCAATCTCGTGAAGGCAAGGTCATGCATGACAAAGGGGGATGAGGTTTCCCCTTGAGCCGCAATGAGGCGGATGAACTGGTTGCGCGGCGACTCCCAGCATTCACTGTCAAAAAGGAGGCGATCAATCCTTGAATAGAGCCCCCTTTCAAAGGCATCGGAAAATTCACCACGCCACCAGAAGGCGAGGGGCAGGTCCGAATCGAGGTGGCCGAAGACGATATTTCGAAGCATCCCCGGTGAATCGCCGGTCAGAAAAAAGCTGATCTGCTCTGTGCAAACCGTCTTTTTGCCGCTCCGGTCGATCTGACAGTGAACCTGAACCCACGCCTGCGCCGTCATCTCGGAGGCATGCGTATCGGCGTTGATGAGGAGAGACCGGCAGGCGGATTCGCTGGTGAGCTCGGCAAGAACGGAGGCGTCTTCCTCGAGATGCGACTGGTCTTCGCTATACAGCGCGAGATTGATGAGCGAAGCACGGGCGACCCCGACACCGTCTTCGGATCCATCCATGAAAAGCTGCTGGAGTTTTTTCTCAATCCGCGAAATCTCGACCGGTTGACCGAGAACTTGAAAAGCGGGAAGGTTGGGTAAGGGGGCGGTGCTCATCCTGTCGCAATCATAGCTGCATTTTTCGAGGTGGAAAACGGAAAGCCTTTAGAGCACAGTTCGTTCCTCTTTCCTACTGAAATGCCCTTCGATCATCAACTTCACCGGCTGGACAATGGCGTCCGCCTCGCCACGACCTGCATGCCCCACATGGAAAGCGTCGCCGTCGGGCTCTGGACTGACGCCGGGAGCCGCCATGAGCATCCCAAAGAACACGGCATGGCCCATCTCGTCGAACACATGCTCTTCAAGGGCACGCCGACACGCTCCGCTGAACGAATCTCCCGCGAGATCGAAGGCCTCGGTTCATCGATCGATGGCTACACGGTAGAGGATCACACGGCCTACCACGCCAAGGCCCCGGCGAACCAATTCGAGAAGCTCTTCGATGTTCTCTCCGACCTTTACCTCCGTCCGGTCATGGACCCGGGCGATCTCGAATGCGAGAAGCAGGTCATTCACGAGGAAATCGCGATGGTGCGTGATCTTCCCTCCCAGTGGCTTGAGGATCTCATCAGCGAAGCCACCTGGGGCAAAAAGCACCCCCTCGGGCGTTCCATCACCGGAACGAGCGCAACGCTGGAATCCTTTCAGCGCGACGATGTCCTCAGCTTCTTCCGCCGTGCCTACTGCGGGGAAAACACGGTGATCTCCGTCGCCGGGAACATAGACCCTGAAATGGTCGCGGAAGTGGTGCAGGAAAAGTTCAAGGACCTCGAAGCAGGGGCCCCGATTCCGTTTGCCGCCGCCCCAGACCCGCAACCCGCCCATCGTTTCGAGGAAGAGGAGGATCAGGAACAGACTCACCTCGCGCTTTCGTTCGAAGGCGTGACCCGGCACGATCCGGCACGCTACGCGATGAAATTGCTCAGCGTCATTCTCGGGGAGAACATGAGCTCGCGGCTCTTCCAGGAGCTTCGCGAAGAACGGGCACTCTGCTACGAGGTGCAGAGCGATCTTGTCTCCTTCGACGACGCCGGCCTCGTCCAGATCTTCCTCGCCCTCAGCCCGGGAAATCTGGAGGAGGCACTCAGCTCGATTTCCCGCATCGCCGGCGAACTCATCAAAGACGGGGTGTCCGTCGATGAACTGGAAGAGGCCAAATCTTTCATCATTGGCCAAAGCAGCATCAGCCTCGAGAACACAGCAGCCCAGATGATGTGGGCCGGCGAGTGTTTGCTCTTCTTTGATGAGCTCAAGAATCCTGATGAAGCCCACCGCCGCATCGCTGAGACGACCCTTGATGAAGTCAATGCGGCGGCCCGGCGCCTTTTCGACCCGATGGCGTTTTCCTCCGCCCTCGTGGGTCCCGGCGAAAGTGATGCGCTGCTCAAAGAGTGGCGCAAGACTTGTGCGTAGGATCAGTGCGTGCAGGACATTGGTCCTTCGAGCGACTCAAGGCGGCGGAACCAGAGAAACTTCCGCTGCAGGAGCGGAATCTCGACGAAGGCGGATTCGTCTCCGTAGATCTCGCCATCGCGCCGTCCCAGTTCGAGTTCTTCGCCATTTCGCGTGTAGGTAACTTCGAAGTCACCCGGCATCTCGCTGACGAGACGCCGGAACTCAAACCACGGAATCATGCGATGGCCGATGTTCGCAAACTGCTGAATCCCCCGCGGACGGTCCGACGGCCCGAGGATGTTCGGTGCGGACTGCAAGACTTCGACCATGTCGGTTTGAAGCTTGAGGAGATCGACCCGTTTGAGGAACATGTGGTTGCCCTCTCCCTCCGAGCGAAGGTTGCTGTACATCGAGAACGACGTCTGTGTCCGTCCTCCGATCCACGGCTGGACCCCATTCAGGAGGACCGGGATCAACCCGATGAGAACGAAACCAGGTCGTAGGCGATTCGGAAGCGCCTCACTGCGGGGCTTCGCTTTCCATCCTGCAATGAGATAACAGGCCCCGAACCAGAGACCCCAGGCAAAGAAGGCAAAAAATCCGATGCGGTTCGCTTTGTCGAAGACTTCGTAGCTGCGCGCAATCGTGAGATAGAGCATTCCCTGCGTGATCAGGGTGACGAAGAACACGCTGATGACGATCCAACGCGCCCGCCGACGACCGGAATCGATCTCTCCCCTGCCCAGCCAGGCGAGCTGCTTATTCCAAAGCAACTGCATCTGTTCGCCCCACGAAAGCGGCATGAAGAGGAGAAGAAACGCCAGAATCAGGGAGGTGAAACTGTAAATCCCCGCCGCCGGATGAATCGACAACCAAAGATGAAATCCCACCGCAGCGACAAAACCGGCGTAGCGGGTCTTTTTGAAAATCAGGAGCAGCGGGATCCCGAGTTCAAAGACCAGGGAGCCAATGGCAGCCGCTACCAGCGCCCACGGCGCCTCCGGCAGGATCGACCCGAAGTAGATATTGATTTCCCGGTGTAATTGACCGGCACAAGTGACGTCGGGATTGAAATAATCCCAGTTCAGCTTCTGGACCACGGCCCAGATATACATGATCACCACCGCTGCCCGGATCACCGGGGCAAACCGGGCAAGAAAGTCGTCCCCTTCATCGATCACCTCGCCCTTCGCCAGAAAACGCCCGATACCGAAAAGCAGGAGCAGCGTCGTGATCGCACCGAGTCCGTGGCCATGAATGGATTCCGGCAGGAGAAAGTAGGCTGTCTTCAGGGCGATGGCTCCAACCAGCAGCGGAAGGTGCTTCTTCCATGCAGTCGTCTTTCCCTCCAGTGCACTTCGTCCCTTCCCCTTCCAGAAAAAACTGATTGCCCCGAGCAGGATAATGAGGTGCAACATCCCCTCGTAGAGCGTGTGATTCGGAACGAACGGCAGCTTGTGCCAGAGGTTCATCAACGAAGCCACCGCCAACACGATGAAACGAATCACGCACGAAGGTTTCCAGATCACCGCGATGGCTGCCGCGACGAGAACCCATCCCTGCCAGGACTCCGTCCAAAACGTAAACGCGAGCTGGTGGATGAGCGTACTGATTCCCCAAACGAGCGAAAACGTCGCAAACGGTCGGTAGGTATCTCTGGAATCAACAACAGGCTGGCTCATACGGGGAACTGAGAGAGTAGACGCGGCTAATCTCGATCAGCAACTATGAAAATAAGGGAGATTGCGCGTATTTTGGCCTTTTAAAAACCGGATTCGATATTGGCTCTCAGTGCTGACGACAAAACTCCCGCGGAATGAGGTCATAGGGAACCTGTTCCACGTAAACCATTTGTGCAGTTCCGCACTTCTCATTCGCGAGCTGCCCGGTCACCCGGCAGAGCTGCATTTCGATCACTTCCTCCGGGGGGGCGATTCCGGTAAATTCATAGCCGAGACGCTGCGCCGCTCCCATGATGTCCTGCCAGATCGGCATCGCCACTTTCCCGCCGTAAGCGCCTTCCATGATCGTCCCCGGTTGGTCGAGCCCGACCCAGACACTGGCGGAAAGACGACTCGTGTAGCCGGCGAACCACGCGTCGAAAAAGTCATTGGTCGTTCCGGTTTTACCACCGGCCGGGGCGGTGAATCCCATGGTGCGAAGATTCGCGCCGGTACCACCCTCTTCAAGAACCCGCTTCAAAATCGTTGAGGTGAGCCATGCTGCGCCCGGCGAAAGAACCCGGTAACTCTCGGCCTCGTGCTGATAGAGGAGTGTCTCGTCCCGATCGTGAATCGTTCCAATGAAGTAGGGCCGGTGACGAATCCCGCCGGTGGCAAAGACAGAGTAGGCACTGGCGACATCGTGCACACTCGCCCCGACCGTCCCGATGTAGATCGTCGGGGAAATCTCCGTTCCGGATTCTCCCAAACCGGCGTGTTTCATCATTGCGAGGACGTTGTCGATCCCCGCCCACTCGCCGACGCGGGCTGTCATCGTATTGCGTGATTGAATCAGGCCAATTTCCGCCGGCATCGAATTGCCGAAAACCCCGTCGGAGTTCTCCGGACTCCAGCCTTTTTTATCCCAGCGGATCTCACCGGGCGCAATCGCCTGATCACTGATCAACACACCCGGGAACAGTCCTCCTTCGAAGGCCGTCCCATAGACCAGCGGCTTGAAGATCGAGCCCATCGGACGCCGTGCCTGAGTCGCCCGGTTGAAACCACTGTGGGTAAAATCCCGTCCCCCGATCACGGCCCGAACCGCGCCGGTCCTGTTTTCGACCGCGGTGACTGCAGCCTGAACATAGCGGGGGTCACCCGATTGATGACTCGCGAAAGTTGGATTCGGATATCCAGGTTGAGCTTCCAAAGCGGCGAGGCGCTGGTTCACCGCCCGGTCGGAAGCTCCCTGAAGTCGAATATCAAAGGTTGTCTGAATCGTCAGCCCGCCCACACCGGCGAACGACGGTAGTAACTCCGCAACGCGGTCTTCGACCATTTTCAGGATATGCGTTTGTCCCGATACTTTGCTCTGCACTTTCAGCATCTCCATCCAGCGGGACTGGGGGAGAACCTCAGGTCGCTCTTCGATGAGCACCTTGAGTTCTTTTTTTGAGATCATTCCCTCGTCCTCCATGCGGGCAAGGGTGCTCCGCATTTCCCGCAGGGCCGTTTCGTAATGCCGGAACGGTGAGAAACCGTTGGGGGCGCGGATCACCCCGGCGATCATGGCTGCTTCAGGCAGGGTCAACCCGGCAGAGCTTTTCCCGAAGTATCCCTGCGCCGCCTGCTCGATTCCGTTCATCCCCGTGCCGAGGAAAACCCGGTTCACATACTGGCTCAGGATTTCCTCCTTCGAGTAGTGCTTTTCGATGCGGCGCGCGAGGGCCATTTCGAGAAGCTTCCGCTGAATCGTCCGCCCCGTGAGGCCATAGCTCATGCGGGTAAGCTGCATCGTGATTGTGCTCGCTCCCTGGACAGTCTGGCCTTCTTTCAGATTTCTCAGCCAGGCGCGCACGAGGCCATAGCGGTCGATGCCGCGGTGACGGTAAAAGCGCGAGTCCTCCCGTGCCACGAGCGCATTCAGAAAATGGGGAGAGACCGTCTCCAGCGGCACCGGGACACCGACATCTTCGCCGTGAAGGTATCCGATGAGATCACCGGTGGCGTCGAGGACGCGCGTTTCCTGCGGAATCCGACCAACCGCGGAAATATCATAGCGGGCTGCCTGACGGTCGTAATTGAACAGCACCATCCCCACGATGAGGAGACCCAGAAAAATACTGAAAAGAGTGACAAGGACAACGAGCCGGACGAGTGGATGTTGCATCAGCGAATGCCGCAACAGACCGGTCGATGCCTGACGCTTCCCGCGGCTGCGTTTTGCCGATGCCTTTCCCCGCTTCGACGAGGCTTTCCCGGATCTTGCCATTCAGATGCCGAGCTTGCGGCAGGTGAAGCAGGTTTTCAAGTGTGAGGAAGGTAACCCGGGTTAGGTCATCGCAAGGATGAGGCGAACGGAATCGACTTTCAACGGCGTGTCAGCGAGGTACTTCTTGAGTTCCTTCTTTTCCTCTTCGGCCATTTCGATCTCGGCTTCGCGCACCGGGTGACCCATTGCCTTGAGGCGCTTCAGGCGTTCGATCTCAGCGTCATACTGCTCGCTCATGGTCTCAATCGCCTCGCGACGGAACTCGTCGGCGATATCTTCCGACTCCCTCGCGGCGACCTCCATGATCGGCGG
The DNA here is from genome assembly GCA_029233965.1 of Verrucomicrobiales bacterium. Lineage (GTDB taxonomy): Bacteria > Verrucomicrobiota > Verrucomicrobiia > Verrucomicrobiales > DEV007 > Arctic95D-9. The sequence goes on from JARGOP010000027.1 coordinate 34,455, forward strand.
CACGGCTCCTTTCAACGCCTTCGCTTTGTCACGAAGGAAGGTGGATGGACCGGGTCTTCCATCGGAACGGATCCTTTCGATCGGAAAATCTTCAGTCCGGTTGCGACCTTTCTGATCCACGATCTGACGAATCGGCTTCGCCGGAAGAAACCGGTCTGCATGCAGGTGCGGCGGCGCGATACACTCGAGAATCGAAACGGTCTCCACCATCAGGAGTTGCTCCCCTGCCTTCTCAAGACGGAAGAAGGCGGAGTTGCCGTGGTCTTTCGAAAGAAAACTGTCGATCGCGCTGATGACCATGGGATGATCCGCAGAGAGAAAGGTGATCTCTTCCCGCTTCAAGGCCACTTCCCGCGAGAACGTCACCGAGAGTCCCTCCTCCGGCAGACCCGGAAAAGCTTCGGCGGAAAAGAGGTGCTCCGGTAGGAGGAGGTAGCAACGCTCCTCGATGTCTTCGACAGTGACACCAAAATGATCAAACAACTTCAGCATGAGGAACTCCAGACGGGTGTCCTCATCAATGTCCTCAATCTGGGAAACGAGTGCCTGCCCCTGATCCCGGTCGAAGGAGCTGACTTCCAGCAGATGATCGCGGCCCTTTTCGAGCTCCGCATCGATCTGCTTCTTAAACGCGCGGGTGCGATCCAGCAAATCCGGTAGTGCTGTCTCGCGCTCTTCTGCGGAAGCCTCGCAAAGCCGCTCAATTTCTTCCGAAAACTCACGGTGAATCGGGCCTGCGCCGTGCAGGGTGTGCTCGAAAGCGCCGAGACCGTTGTGATACCACATCGCTTTCAGCTCCTCGTCCGTACCTTCGACAAAGGGAATATGAATGTGGATATCTCCGGTCTGACCGATCCGGTCGAGGCGTCCGATGCGTTGTTCCAAAAGTCCCGGATCGGTCGGTAAATCAAAGAGGATCAGGTTCTGAGCGAACTGAAAATTGCGTCCCTCCGAACCGATCTCCGAACAGATAAGAAGACGGGCGCCCATTTCCTCATCGGCAAACCATGCCGCATTTTTGTCCCTCTGGAGCAGGGTGAGTCCCTCATGAAACATCGTTGCCTGCGCGCTGATACGCTCCTTCAGCGAAGCCTCAATCGCCTCGACAGTCTCGCGGGCATGGGTGATCAGGAGAAACTTGGAATCAGGATCTTTCCGCAGTAATCCCGCGAGCCAGTCCATCTTCATGACGAAGGCATCCTCCGGATCCACCGCGAGCGGGCTGAGATGAGCGATGCGCTGCGGAAAAGTATCGAGAACGATACGCCGGTTGCGAAAAAGAACGCGGCCGGGACCATGAAGGTCGATCAGCGAGGTCCGGCACGACTCACGAAGCGCCGGGGTATCCACCTCGGCGAGCTTGTCGGCGACTTCTTTTCCGAGAAGCTTCTCCAACTGCTTCAGGTCAGCCTTCCGCAGCTTTTCCTCACCGTTCAATCGATCCGCAAGATCTGAAATGGCCCGGTACTGATCCGACTCCCTGATGAATTCATTCAGATCGGAAAAGCGTGACGGATCGAGAAGACGGAGGCGGGCAAAATGCCCCTCCTGCCCAAGTTGCTCCGGCGTCGCCGTCAAAAGAAGCAAACCGGCCGACTTTTCGGCAATTTTCTCCACGGTGTCGTATTCAGGACTGGATGACTCCGTCGACCACTCGAGGTGGTGTGCCTCATCCACAATCGTGAGGTCCCACTCTCCTTCGGCAGCCTGCTGCGCACGCTTCGGGTTGCCGGCAAGCCAGGAGGTCGCGCAGAGGACGAGTTGATCATCGAAAAAGGGATTCACCGGCTTGTCCGGATTCTCCCCGCCTTCGGCCGCGCCGGCTTCAATCGCCGTGGCCCGCTCCTCATCAAAGATCGCGAACGACATCGCGAAGCGACGGTAGAGCTCCACAAACCACTGATTCACGAGCGCATCCGGCAGCAGGATGAGAATCCGTTTTGCCCGCCCACTGAGATGGAGACGCTGCAAAATGAGACAGGCTTCGATCGTTTTCCCGAGACCGACCTCGTCCGCGAGAAGAACGCGGGGAGCCTGACGATTCGCCACTTCCTCAGCGATATACAGCTGATGGGGAATAAGCGAAACGCGTGCCCCGACGAGACCGCGAATGTCGCGGGAACGGGCTTCCTGTTGATTCCGGATCGCGGACTGACGAAGACTCCAGAGTCGCGGTTCATCACTGACTCCGGAGAGTAGACGCTGCTCGGGGCGTTGAACATTCATCGTGTCCGAAAGACTGCTTTCCGGAAGCTCGTTGCCCTCGCCGTCGACGTAGATGAGACACTTATCCTCTTCGCGGACTTCTGAAACAGAGAAGGAATTCCCCTCCTGGTCCTTCACCGTATCCCCCGGCTCAAATTCAACCCGGCGAAGCGGGGCATTGCGGGCCGCGTACGAAATCGTTTCTCCCACTGCGGGATAGAAAGCCTGAACGATTGTCGAATCACATTTCAGGATCAGGGCGAGGCCATACTCGGTCTGAGTTTCACTGACCCAGCGCTGGCCGGGGGCGAATTGAGAGGGATCAGCGGTGTCGGTCTGATAGCGGGAGGCTTTCATGAATCGAGTGGGGTGAGGATCTTACCGCTTTTCCCGAGTTGCGCCACCTTTGGGAAAAGGAAAATCTTCAGCACGGATTCAACCCTGTTGAGACGCCCTTTCAACCCTGTTGACATATGACTCCGTTGACGTCTATCGTTACCCAGTCGATGCGCCGCCTTACCCTCAGTCTGCTTCTGCCACAGATTTTCCTCGCCCTGAGCGTGGGATCGACGGTGACTGTTTGCCAGGCTGCCGGGTCTGTCGGGATTGATCTTCATGCGGAAGAGCCCTGCCACGGGGAGCATGGGCATGATCATCACAGCGGGGAAGAGATGCCCCTCAGCGACCTCTGCCAATCCCTCGTTGAAAATGCGACGGCTCCTTCATCGTGGAAACTCCCGGTCGAATCTCCTCCCGTCGACCTGCCCCCTGCCTTTTCAGACTATAAAAGTGCGATCTCATCACCACTTCGCGGCCTTATTCCGGGCGAACCACCCGCTCCACCGTCCCCCCCGCGATCGGTCCTCACCGGTTGCTTCCTGATTTGATCCCGATCCGCGCGGCGAATTTCCTTCGCCTTCCCGACGGCATTTCCGCTCTTCTGCGGAATGATGCCCCACGCGGTCCTCTGCCGTTCTCAGAGGAAAATTGGACTCAGATGAATTTTGACCGACACAACAAGAGCGGAGCAGTCCGACTCATTTTCGCCCTCGGCTTCCTTGCCGCGAGTCATCTCGCGGTGGCGGAAACGCTTTCACGCGACGAAGCGATTCGCCTCGCCTTTCAAAACAACCGTGACCTGGCGATCGCGTCGCTGGAAATCAGGCGTGCCGCAACTCGTCTCAAATGGTCGGGGCGTCTCGAAAACCCGGAGTTGGAGTTCGCACGAACCGGCGATGGATTCGGTGAAGACGAGGGCGAAGGCGTCGCGGAGATCGGCTTCAGCCAAAGATTTCCGATCACCACCAGGCTGAAGCACGAGAAAAATCTCCGTCGCTACGAGGTCATCCTCGCGGAAGCCGAAATCGCCGAACAACGACGCAAGCTCGCCGGGGAAGTCGATCTCGCGCTCGTGGAATTGATTGCGACCCGCGAAAAAATGGCGGTGAGCCGTGAACTCCTCCGGTTGAACAGGGAAATCGTCGATTTTTTGAAACAGCAGGCCAAAGAAGGCCTTGTTTCCTCGCTCGACGTTATGCAGGCCACCCTGAACGGGCGCACTCTCGAGCAGCAGGCAAAATCCCTGGAGGCCGTAGAGAAGCAGAACCTCCTGCGCTTCGTCCAGCACATCGGTCTGGAGGCCGGCGTGACCGTCGAGGTGGAAACACGCTTTCATGTTCCCGGAAAACAACCCGGCATCGATGTCTCACTGGAAACCGTCCTCCAGCGACGTCCCGACTACGTTCTCGCCCTTGCCAAGACCGACGAAGCCGCCGCCGCGGTTACTCTTGAACAAGCAAAACGATGGCAGGACGTTTCGGTGCGACTTTTTGTCGAACAGGAGGATGCGATCGATGATCCCGACGGCCTCGACGGTAACACCTTCAGCGGCTTCGGCATTTCTATTCCCCTGCCGCTTCGTGATCAGAACCAGGAAGGCATCGAACAGGCAGAGATCAACGAGGAGGCCGCCGCGAAAGGAGTCGATGCGGCCCGTTTCCGCATCCGGAGCGAATGCGAAGAAGCCTTTCACCTCCGGACCGACGCCTGGGAACTCGCCCGCGACGCCTCCGGGGAACTCCTCGACCTCGCTGAAACCAACCTTGAGGAATTTCGAAAAGCCTATCAACAGGGCCAGGCGAGTCTCATCCAGGTGCAGCGCGCTCAGGAGCAGGTCCTCGAACTGAAAACCGCCTCTCTCGAATTTGTGGCCGACTACGAGCGGGCCGCCGCCCGGGTCAGGCTCGTGACCGGTGACTACCCCGGCCTCGCCGTTCCCTCCAAATAGACTTTTCCCATGCGCCTCATTTCTTTTCTTTTCCTGATACCTTTTCTTTTTCTCTGCGAGCGCCGCGTCCGGGCCGCCGAAGCGGCGATCGATCCAGCCCGCGCTGCCAATACCGTGATCCTCGATGAAACCGCGACACGGAACCTGCAGATCGAGACGGTGGAAGTGACCGGGGAAACCTTTGAAACAACGGTCTTCGCAATCGGCCGGGTGGAGGAAATTCCCGCGAGCCGCTCCGTCCTTTCCTCCCGCATTGCCGGACGGGTCGTGGCCCTCGATGCTCATGTCGGCGACCTGGTTCAGGCCGGAGACATTCTGGCCCGCGTCGAAAGCCGGCAGCCCGGAGATCCGCCTCCCACGATTGGGCTCAAGGCCCTTCAGGGAGGCCTCGTCGTGGATACTCATGTCCGCATCGGTGAGCCTGTCGAGCCTGCTGCCGATCTTCTTGATATCGCGGACCGTTCGAAACTATGGGCGATCGCCAAAATCCCCGAGCCGGAAGCCGCCGGGATCGTGCCCGGAACGAAGGCGAGAATTCGCATTCCCGCGCTCGGCGACGAAATCATTGAAGCGACCCTGAGCCGCTTTGGCGTGGAGGCGAACCGCGAAGCGGGAGCGATCGAAGGGATCTTCGAACTGGATAATTCGGAAGGCCGCCTCCAGCCCGGGATGCGGGCCGAGTTTTCGATCATTACGGGTCGCCGCGAAGACATCATGGCAGTGCCCCGCACCGCGATTCAGGGTGCCCCCACCAAACGGGTCGTCTTTGTCGAAGACTACGAGTTACCGAATGCCTTTGTCAGGGCCCCTGTCGTCCTGGGAGAACAGAACGATACCTTCGTCGAAGTCATTGCCGGACTCTTCCCCGGGGATGAAGTCGTAACGCGCGGATCCTATGCCCTCAGCTTCGCCGGAGGCGGAAGCGGGATGTCGCTCAAGGAAGCCCTCGACGCCGCCCACGGGCACGAACACAACGAAGACGGTTCCGAAATGACCGGGGAGCAGAAGTCGTCCCGCGAGGAAAATCCATCATCCAACTCCGGAGGCAGCGGAAACACCCTCTGGTTCTGGATCGCAATCAGCTGGGCCATCATCGCCACCTTCATCGCTCTTATTTTTCTGCAGAAAACGATCAAACAAAAAGCCTAACACACACAGATCCGGAGTTGTTCCCAATTCCGCTAGCTAAACCTTTCCACCTTTCACTTTCCTACCTTTCCACGTCCCGCAACAGCGGGACACCGCACCATGCTCAACGCCCTCATTCGCTTTTCCCTCGCTCAGCGCGCGCTTGTTCTCGCGCTCGCCGCAATGCTCTTGGGCCTTGGGATTAAGAAGATCACGGAACTGCCGGTCGAAGTGCTGCCGGACCTCACGAAACCGACCGTCACGATCCTGACGGAAGCTCCGGGCTTTGCTCCCGAGGAGGTCGAAACCCTCATCACGCTTCCCCTCGAGAACGCGCTCATGGGAGTGAACGGCGTCTCGCGTCTCCGTTCCGTCAACGACATCTCGCTTTCTCTCGTCTTCGTCGAATTCGACTGGGACACCGATATCTATCAGGCACGGCAGTTCGTGCAGGAGCGTCTCACCGGCGTCACCGAAACGCTTCCCGAAGGGATTTCGCCCTACATGACACCGGTCGCTTCGCTCATGGGGGAGATCATGCTTGTCGGGATCACCGATCCGACCGGGAAGACCGATCCGCGCGATTTGCGAACCCTCGCGGACTGGACCTTCGCGACCGGGATTCGATCCGTTCCCGGAATCGCGGAAGTTCTCGGCATGGGCGGCGGGGTGAAACAACTCCAGATCCAACCGCTCCCCAACGAGATGCTCGCCCTCGGAGTGAGCTTCGAAGAACTTAAAGAGGCGGCGGCGAGCGCGGTGCGCAATACGACCGGGGGATTTCTCACCGGGTCTTCGCAGGAGATCATGGTGCGGAACCTCGCCATGACCAGCAACCTCGACGAGGTCGGCGACACTGTCGTCTCCTACTACGATGACCGACCGATCCGACTCAGCGATGTCGCAAACGTGACCTGGGGAATCGAACCCATGCGCGGCGATGCAGCAATGGGCTCCAGGCATCTCAAGGCAGCAAAGGACGGACCTGCGGTCGGCTACCCGGGCGTGCTTCTCAGCGTCACGAAGTCCCCCGGATTCGACACCATCGGCCTCACTGACCGTGTCGAAAAGAAACTGAAAAAGCTGGAGACCGCTCTCCCCGAAGGAGCGGAAATCGTGATTCTCTACCGCCAGGCTGACTTCATCGAGATCGCAATCGGCAACCTTAAGGAAGCGCTCCGCGACGGAGCAATCATGGTCGCCCTGGTGCTCTTTCTTTTCCTCCTCAACCTTCGGGTCACCCTGATCACCCTGACCGCGATCCCACTGTCACTGGCGGTCTCCGTTCTCGTTTTCGACGTCATGGGGCTGACCGTCAACTCGATGACGCTCGGAGGTTTCGCTGTCGCGATCGGCATGGTTGTTGATGATGCGATCGTCGATGTTGAAAACGTCTTTCGTCGATTGCGCGAAGCCGCCTCCGATCCCAAGGCAAAACCGAAACTGGAGATCATTGCGCTCGCCTCGGCCGAGGTCAGGTCGTCGATTCTCTACGCCACGATCCTCATTATCCTCGTGTTTGTTCCTCTCTTAGGCCTCAGCGGAGTGGAAGGACGACTCTTCGCTCCCATTGCAATCGCGACGATCATCAGCATGGCGGCTTCTTTCGTTGTTTCGCTGACGGTGATTCCGGTCCTCAGCTCCTACCTTCTCCACCCCAAAGCCGACAAGGATCGTGGTGACAACCGTGCCGTGAAAGGGTTGAAGGCTTTCTTTCGCGGAACCGCGCTCCGCTTCGCCCTCGCACAGCCTTTGACCGTACTCGCCGCGACCGCCCTCCTCCTCGTCGCTGCGGGAGTGATCTACACGAGCATGGGCGGCAACTTTCTTCCCGCTTTCCGCGAGCCCACTGCCGTTGTCGCGACGACGGCTGCGCCCGGGACCTCACTGAAGCAGACGACCGAACTCGCGGACACCGCCGTCGATCTTCTTCTTCAGATTCCGGAAGTGGAAACCGTCGGCTATCGCGCCGGACGGGCCGAGCGCGGTGACCATGTCGTTCCCGTCTCGACGGTGGAGTTCGATGTCGAATTCACCGAAAGCGAAGCACGGAACCGCGATGAAATTCTCGAAGAGATTCGACAAACGATGCGCGGCATCCCCGGCACCTTCAGCGCCATGAGCGGACCCCTCGCCGACCGCATCGGACACATGCTCAGCGGCGTTTCCGCCAAAGTCGCGGTCAAAGTCTACGGCCCGGATCTCGATGAACTGCGGCGTCTCGGCACTGAGATCGCGGAAGTCGCCCGGAAGATCCCCGGCCTCGAAGAGGCGCGCATTGAACAACAGGCGCCCATTCCTCAGCTTCGCATCGAAGTCGACCGGAAGCGCGCCCTCGCCTACGGCGTCAGCCCCGGTGAACTCAACGGGGAACTCGCGACTCTCATGGGCGGGAAAGCCGTCGCCGAAGTCTATGAAAACCAGCGCACCTACGATCTCGTCGTCCGTCTCCCCGAGGAATGGCGCGAGTCCCCGGAGCGCCTCCGCCAGCTCTACATCGATACGGTGAACGGAAAGATGATCCCTCTCAGCTACGTTGCCGACATTCGACAGGCGAGCGGTCCTAACACCATCCTGAGGGAAAACACCCAGCGCCGCTTCGTCGTTTCGATCAACCCGACGATCGGAGATCTCAACCGCGTCGTCGAAGAACTCCAGGCAAAGGTCGAACGCGATGTCAAAATCCCGGCCGGATACACCCTTTCCTACGAAGGCGAGTATGAAGCGCAGGCGGATGCAAAACAACGTATCGCCCTCATGTCGATCGCGATTCTGCTCGTCATTGTTTTTCTCCTCTACAGCTATTTCCGGAGCAGTGCCTTTGTCGTCCTCGTCCTCTCGAACATTCCGATTTCTCTCATCGGGGGAATCTTTCTGACGAAGTTCACGCTCGACACTGTGAGCATAGCGACGCTCGTCGGATTCATCGCGATTTCGGGCATTGCGGCGCGAAATTCGATCATGATGATCTCCCACTACCTCCACCTCATGAAGCACGAAGGGGAATCTTTTGATCTCAAGATGGTCATTCGCGGCACCGAAGAACGCCTCGTTCCCGTGCTCATGACCGCCCTTTCCGCAGGCATCGCTTTGATCCCACTCGTCCTCGCCGCCGGTGAACCCGGGAAAGAAATACTGAATCCCGTCGCCATCGTAATCGTCGGTGGACTAGTAAGTTCGACTTTACTCGGACTCATGGTGACCCCCGCAGTCTTCTACGCTTTTTGCCGTCGCTCTGCCGATCTGTCGATCATCCGAAACGCAGCAGCAGCCCAGTAAATCAACACCAATCAACACTGAACTCAAAAATCCTAACACAATGAAAAAACTGACCTCATCCCTGAGCCTCCTCCTCGCCGCCACGGCATTTGCTTTCACCTCCGTCGCCTGCACGGAAGAAGAACATGCCGATCACGATCATGCCGAACACGCTGATCATGCCGAACACGCGGACGATGAAAAAGACCACGACCACGCCGAACACGAAGAGAAAAAAGACGGCCACGATCACGACCACGATCACGCCGGCATTGAGGACGGACCGAACGGAGGACGCCTCCTCACTTCGGTCGAACCTCACCTCGAGTTCTTCGTGACCGACGATCGCAAAGTACGCATCTCCTCTGTCAGCGACGATGAGGAACTCCAGCCCATCGCCGCCCAGAAGGTCAGCGTCATCGGAGGGGACCGCTCCAACCCGACCCGGATGAAGTTCACTAAAGAGGGCGACGTCCTTGTCTCCGACATCGCGTTTCCGGAAGGCAACGACTTCCCGATTGTCGTCACAATCACCCCGACTCCGGAGTCGGAAAAGGTAACCGAGAAGTTCAATCTCAATCTTGTCCAGTGCCCCGAGTGCCCTAACAAGGAGTATGCCTGCACCTGCGATCACGAACATTGATCCACTCTTCCTGTGTCCCACGATCATCCTCACAGCAGTGAGAACCTGAAGGTTGCGTTCTTTCTCAACCTCGGGTTCACCCTGCTGGAGATCGTCGGCGGGATCTGGACGAACAGCATCGCGATCCTGACCGATGCGGTTCACGATCTCGGGGATTCCGTCTCCCTCGGTCTCGCCTGGTATTTCGACCGGCTTTCTGAGAAAGGGAGAACCCCGCGCCACACTTACGGCTACCGCCGCTACCGCCTCTTCGGCGGGCTCATCACCGGCCTTCTCCTTCTCGTCGGCCTCAGCTTTGTCCTTCGTCACTCAATCCCCCGGCTCTTCGATCCGGCCCCGGTCAACGCCCCGGGCATGATCGGCCTTGCCGTCCTCGGGATCCTCTTCAACGGGGCGGCAGTCCTTCGCGTTCGGCGCGGCTCTTCGCTGACAGAGAAACTCGTGAGCTGGCACCTCATCGAGGACACGCTAGGCTGGATCGCGGTCCTCATTGGGGCCAGTATCATGACAATTCGCGATCTTCCTATCATTGACCCAATTCTCTCGATCGGAATCTCGGTTTTCGTCCTCTGGAATGTCGGGAGAAATCTCAAGAAAGTCCTCGCCGTTTTCCTCCAGACCACACCGGAGGGATTTAGCGTCGAATCCTTTGAGCGCGACACTCTCGCGATTGACGGCATCGAATCCATTCACCACGTTCATTGCTGGTCCATCGACGGGGAAAGCCACGTCCTCTCCGCTCATGTCGTCGTCGGGAGTGAAGTCAAAGACGTTGCCGGAACGAAGGCGGAAGTTCGTCAACTCCTCGATCCGGCTTCCTTCGAGCACATCACACTCGAGATCGAGCACCCCGGGGAATCGTGTCCGCAGCGGGAAGCCGAAGATTTGCCCTCCTGATTCGATCGGGCTTTCTCACAGCTTCATTCTCCTGAGTCGGAGTGAGTTTGTGATCACAGAAACAGAGCTGAAACTCATCGCGGCACCGGCGATCATCGGGCTGAGGAGTAATCCGAAAAAGGGATACAGGATTCCCGCCGCAATCGGCACGCCAATCGCGTTATAGCCGAAAGCAAAGAGGAGGTTTTGACGGATATTTCGCATCACTTTTCGCCCCACCGTGATGGCATTGCTGACGCCACAAAGGTCACCTTTGACCAAAGTGACCGAGGCGCTTTCGATCGCGACATCGGTGCCTGTTCCCATCGCAATCCCAATGTCCGCCTCGGCGAGAGCGGGAGCATCGTTGATTCCATCACCGGCCATGGCGACGATATGCCCCGCGGATTTTAGTTTTCGAATGAGCTGAATTTTCTCTCCCGGCGAGAGGTCCGCATGCACCTCGTCGATTCCCAATTCTTTCGCGACCGCGCGCGCAGTCGCCTCGTTGTCGCCCGTCGCCATGACAATTCGCACCCCTCGATCGTGCAAAATGCGCACCGCCGCGGGGGTCGTTTCCTTGATCGCATCGGCGATCGCAATGAGCCCGACGACCGCTTTCCCGGCGGCGACCCAGACCACGGTCTTCGCTTCATTCTGCCATTTTTCCGCCTGCTCCAGGAGAACGGGAGAAAGCGCTATGTCTCTCGATTCGAGGAAGGTTGCCTTTCCCACTTCAACATCCACACCCCCGACGGACCCGCTGACCCCTCCCCCGGTATGGGACTCAAAATTCGCCGATGACGGCAGATCGAGGAGACGTTTTCCCGCTGCCCGCACGATCGCCCGGGCGAGAGGGTGCTCGCTGCTCGCTTCGAGTGCCGCCGCCGTCGCAAGCAGCTCCTCTTCCGTTTTCCCTTCGACGACAAAAAGCTGCGTCACGCCCGGCTTTCCTTCCGTGAGCGTCCCGGTCTTGTCGGTCACGAGCACATCGATCTTTTCGACCCGTTCCAGAGCCTCGGCGTCCTTGATCAGAATCCCGGCCCTGGCCGCACGTCCCACCCCGACCATGATTGACATCGGGGTCGCCAGTCCAAGCGCACAGGGACAGGCAATGATCAGCACCGCGACGGCATTGACAACCGCGTAGGCCATCGCCGGAGCCGGTCCCCGGATCGCCCAGACAATAAAGGTGATCACGGACACGAAGATCACGGCGGGAACAAAATAACCCGCCACCGTATCGGCGAGCTTCTGGATCGGCGCCCGACTGCGTTGCGCCTCAGCGACCATGGCCACGATCTGCGAGAGGAGCGTTTCATCCCCCACCTTTTCCGCGCGCATCGTGAAGGCTCCGGTCTGGTTCACCGTCGCGCCGATGACTACGTCACCTTCTCCCCGCTCCACGGGAACGGGTTCTCCCGTGATCATCGATTCGTCGACGCGGCTCTTTCCCTCCACGATAACTCCGTCGAATGGAATCTTCTCTCCCGGTTTTACCCGAAGCAGATCCCCCCGATCAATCGCGTCGATCGCAACCTCCTCCTCTTTCCCGTCGACGAGGCGGTGGGCCTCCTTCGCGGAAAGACCGATCAGCGCCTGAATCGCCTCGCCGGTCCGGCCACGGGCCCGCGCCTCGAGGAGCTGCCCGAGCAAAACAAGAACCGTGATCACCGCGGCCGACTCGAAATAAAGTCCGACCTCACCGTGTGTCCGAAAGGAGTCGGGAAAAATGCCCGGGAAGAGGACCGCGATCGCACTGTAAAAGTAGGCCGCCCCGACCCCGACCATGATCAGGGTGAACATGTTGAGGTGCCGGTTCACGAGGGAATTCCACCCCCGTTTAAAAAAGAGGCTCCCTGCCCAGAAAACGACCGGGGTGGCGAGAAGCAACTCGATCCACTGGGACACATTTGACGGAAGCCAACTCGCCATCGCCAGCGCCGGAATCATTTTTCCCATCGCAATGAAGAAGACCGGGATCGTCAACGCCAACCCGATCCAGAAGCGGCGGGAGAGAAACCGGATCTCCTCCTCCGCGTGAGGATCCGGTCCTGCCGTCACCGTTTTCGGTTCCAGCGGCATCCCGCACTTGGGGCAGTCGCCGGGATGATCCTGCTCGATCTCCGGATGCATTGGGCAGGTGTAAAGCGATCCCGGGGCGACCGGTTTCGTCGATGCCGGGGCAGGGCTATGACCGCCACAACAGCTCGGGGGCTTTTGATCTTCCATCCTTTTAGGTAACAGGGTTAGGCCTCTGACTCAACAGGGTTGAATCGGAAGGGGGCGTCTCCATGACCGTGCGCACGAGGTTACGATACGGCTGCGCATCGTTTCATAGCGCCAAAAGGTTCCCCGAACTTTGATGCCGGGAACGAGACAAATCGGTGTCGCCGCAGTGCCGGGAACGTCACGGGACCTGCCCCCGGGAAATGCCCCGAGAATCCGGGAGAGCCGAATCGTCAGATAAACGCAAAGCTACGGGAAGAAAGCGGGAAAAAACTCCTTCGTTTCACTGACACCCGTCTTTAGAACATGAGGTCGCTCCGGATTTCGGAGCGACCTCATGCCTACAGGATGAAGGATCAGGACTTCGGCTCGACTTCACCGAGGTATTTCACCGGATCAGCCGCAACCTTCTTTTCACAACCGCCGCAGCAAACCGCGATCTTCACGGTAGCCGTAGCATCAGGATCGACGTCCTTGCCGGAGAAAGCGCACTTGCCTTCTTCAGCAGCAGCCAGCTTGCCGGCATACTTGGCAGGATCGGCCTCGAACTTCGTGACGCACTTGCCGCAGCAGAATGTCGCCGTGTATTCGACGGCCTTGGAACCGTCAACGTCTTTGCCCTTCACCGGGCAAACGTCATTGATGGCTGAAGACTCATCCGCCTGAACGGAACCGAGGAATGTGAAAGCTGCCACAGCAGCGAAGAGAAATGTTTTTGTAATTTTCATAATAAAGAGAGATGGATGTTTTTTGAAAAGTGGGTCGATCAACCTTCCTCCAGAGACCTCACAGGCCACTACCTGCAGGATTCGGATTCAGAGAAAGAGGCGATTACACCGATCGTCATTCGGGATCGAAAAGGAGAACGACGACTTCGGTTTCGGGTATCAAATCAGAAAGACACCGTAGCTCTCCGGGAACGAGAAAGGCGGAGGATCCGAATCCGAGACGACCCAGTCCGGGGCGACATCAACGGGCTCGGCCTTAAGTGCATCGAAGAGATCGATGCCGAAAAAGAGAGTAAAGCCGTTCCACTCGGGCGGATCGGCATCAAAATCGCCTTTCACCGGTGCCGTCGCAGAGATCGGCAATTCCTGATCGCAGTGCGGGCAGGGAGCAGGCTCAGTTCCTTCGGGAGCGTGACAGCAAGTCGCCACCGCGACCTCTTCCGAAACCTCGGCGCCGAAGCAGAGACAAAACGGAGAAATCGCCACCTGGAGGCAGATCATCAAAAAGATGGCGATGGTTGATTTCATTCCGCGGAAAATCTCGACAAATTGACGCTTCCTGTCAATCAGATACACAGACAACACGGGCGGCGGGATGTTCAGATAATTCTCCCTGACTACTCCACCGGAAAATCAAAATACTGTCCGGCAAAAGGCTCGCCGCGGAGAGTGTAGTGCCACCATTCCTTGTCGTAAGCGAAGAAACCGCCCCGTTCCATGGCCGCCTTGAGCTTTCGGCGATTCGCCTGCTGCTCCGGGGTGGGGATTGGTGAGGCATGGGACGACTCGCTTCCAAAGAAATCGAACGGCGTCCCCATATCGAGTTCCTTCCCGCTCGCATCGACGAGAGTGAGATCCACCGTACTTCCACTCGAGTGCCTCGAGCGACCGGAGATATACCCGCCGCCCACGAGGGAGCTTTTGGGAATGTCGGGATAATATTTCGATTTCGTCCTCGTATTCTGCCGGTCCCTCGCCCAGCGGACGAAATGATTCACAGCCTGTTTCGGCCGGTAGGCGTCGAAGACTTTCAGGGCGTAGCCCTCCTTTTTCAGATCGGCCTGCACCTTTTTCAACGCCTCCGCCGCTTTCCCGGTGATGATGACTTTTTTGGCCCGGTAGCCATCCACCCGCTTTCCCACAAAGTTGTTCGTCGAGGCGTAGCGAACATCCGTTTTGATCGTCGGATCCATGTCTTTGAGATAGACGAAACCCTTCGGCAAATCCGCGTAAGCGGCGGCCGGCAGGAAACCTAAGAGCCTGAGAAGGAGAGCGACGCGAATCATGTTCTCTATTCCAACGGAGCGGCTTTGACCACGAAATCATCGTAGTGAACATCATCCTCATTCGTGGTCAGACTCACGAGTGATTTCGTGGGATGAGCGAGGCCTTCGGATTGCAACTCCCCCAGTTCCTCGCCGTCGATGCTGACGGTCACGATATCGTCTTTGGTCCGGATGAGGAGTTCATGCCAGTCTTCGCTGCCCTCGAGATCGACCGGGAAACGGACCATCTTTTCGGCCAGCATTTCAAGGGTTTCAGCATCGAGTTCCTTTCCTGCCTGCCTCGCTTCGCGAATGTCGAGACGCATGTTACCCGTTTTGGCATCCTGAATAGAGACTTCGGTCGGGCTGACGGCGACGCTGCAAACGTGACCGGCATGGGACTCCTTCAAATCCTTATCATCGAACCAGACGTTGAATCGGTAGGCCGTCGGCCCCGCGAATTTGAACTTCACGCACACCTCCATGTCCTTACGCCCTTCAAAACGGATATTATCGACCCCGGCGTGGTCGTTGATGTCGATCGTTTTGCCGACGAGAACGCCGTCCTGCACGACGCTCTCACTCTTATAGTGTCCCCAGCCTTCTTTGAACCCTTCGCCGGAGAAGTCATCTTCGAAAATCGTTTCTGAAAAATACAGTTCTTCGTCCTTTCCCTGACGCTTGAGATCCCATTCGTTCAACCAGGTTTGATCTCCAGCGGAGAGGGTTTCCACCGGCACATCGTAGATCCGGCCCGAGACCCGCAGGCGGACTTTTCCATCGCGCAAATCGACCAATTCCCCCTGGATCGTCTTCCCGTCTTTGTTTGTGAAATCACGGATTTCAGCGACTGCCGCGCCGGACAGGAAAAGGGAAATAAGCAGGACCGTGAGGCTTTGTTTCATGGGGATGATTTACCATTTTCGAACGCCGCGCGCAACTACGACGATCCGCCCGAGACCTGACTCTTGCGGAAGCTTCAAACCTTCCCCTCCACAGAGAAAAGCATGCGGGAAGCTTCACGAGGCGGGGTGGTGACGCTTTCGATGGCCCTGACAGGGTTGAGTCATGGATCTAACCCGGTTGAGTTTTCTCTGATTCCCGCCACAGTCACTCACAATGCCTAAAACGGAGCCATTTCCCTTTCCACACGAACTCTACCCCGCTGACTGGTTCTCGCGATTAACGCGGGAAGACCTTTTTCCCGGCGATGCTCCGATCGAGCTCGATCTCGGATGCGGCGATGGCTCTTTTCTCGCGCGTATCGGCGAAGGACAGCCGGACACCCGCTTCCTCGGTCTCGAGCGCCTTCTCGGTCGGGTCCGCAAGGTGAACCGCAAAATTGACCGCGCCGGTCTCAACAATGCCAGGGTAATGCGCGCCGATTCGAACTACGCGATCCAATGGCTCCTGCCCCATGCTGCTTTTCAGCGCATTCATTTCCTCTGCCCCGATCCCTGGCCGAAGAAGAAGCACTCACGGCGCCGGCAAATGTGTCAACTCCCGTTTCTCCAATCGCTGCATGACCTGATCGAAGACGGCGGGGAACTCCTTTTCATGACCGATGCGCCGGAGTATTTCGAGGAGGCCCGCGAAGTTCAGAAATCCTGTGACTTTTTCGCGCAGCTTCCCTGGGAGGAAGGGGACTTCTTTTACCCGAGAACCGACTTCGAGGAGCAATGGCTCGCGGAAGGGAAAACGATGAACCGGCTTCGGTTGCGGAAGGCGTGAACCTATTTGATCAGCACCTCGGCTTTGCGCAGAATCATGGTGTCTTCGTCCCCATGCAGGCAGAGGAATCCGCAGCGGATCGTCCCGGAAATACGCGTCCTTTCCCCGTCGCGGGTGCTCCCCCCGATGATCTGAATGCGGCTGTGCATCGCGGCGGAGACGATTGTTTCCGGAGCGTAATCGAAGGCCTCGACAGAGCACTCTTTCAGGAGCCCTGCGAATTCCTTTCTCAACAGAGTGAGCTGATTGGTGGTTTCAGCGCCTCCCTTCTTCGTCGCGCTCTTGATTATCCTAGCGAGAAAACCGATCTGCCGGACGGTGCCTTTCCCCACGGTGGGATCGCGATCATGCGGGGATCATGCCATTTCGATCATGAGCACAATCGGGGCAGTGGGATCCCCCTCCTCTTCAGCGGTGTCGGTCTCCGGCTCCCATGCCGCGAGCGGACCGCTCTTTCTGCCGGAAGCCCGACCCGCGACCCAACCCAGAACCAACGCGATCACACCAACTGCGAGAGGCAGCGCGTAGACCGGAAGACTCTGGAACAAATTCATCAGGAAAGGCATACGTCGGCGAGGGCTTCGAGATCGTGATCGATGAGCGTAATTTCATCGAGTCTTTGCGCGAGCTGATCTGCATTTGTCTGCTGAGACAGGTCTTCCGGGCCGAATAAATTGAGAAAGACCGCCCGGCATTCCAGCCCGGTCGAACGGATCGCCCCGGTCGTGAGGAGAGTGTGATTCAGGCATCCAAGACGATTGGCGGCGACGACCACCACCGGGAGATCAAGAGCAACCGCGAGATCGGCGACGGTTCTCTCCGAATCGACCGGGACGAGCCAGCCCCCTGCGCCTTCGACGACAACGAAATCCGCCCTCCCGGCGAGCCGATCAAAGGCTTCCTTGAGATCCTCAAACCGAATCTCGACGGGGACACTGACCGCGGCAGGGGCGACCGGCTCATCGAGATGAATCGGATTCACTTCCTCCAGCGTTACTCCGGCTCCCGCACTGACTTCCTGAAGGGCACGGCTGTCATCGTAGCTGCCGCACTCAATCGGCTTCATCCCGACCGCATTGAGACCGCGTTCTCTCAGCAACTTCACTAATCGAACAGAAACCCATGTTTTTCCGACGTCGGTGTCTGTCCCGGTGATGAATACCGCTTTCCCCATCACGCTCCGATTTCGTCTGCGATCAACTCGCCGATTTGATCCGCCCACTCATTGATCTGCGCTTCGTCACGCCCTTCGATCAAAATGCGAAGGAGTGGCTCCGTCCCGGAGTATCGCAACAGGATGCGACCCGCATCTCCTAACAAAGCCTGAACTTCATCAATTTTCGGAGCTGCCGTCAATTCAGAGACCGGAGGCTTTGCCGTGACCCTCACATTGCGTTGCGCCTGGGGAAACTTCGTGAGCACCTTTCGTAACTCGCTCAAAGGCCTGCCGCTCTCACGAATCATTTTCAGCAACTGCACGGCCGAGACAATGCCGTCTCCGGTCGTGTTGTAATCGTGAAAGATGAAGTGGCCACTCTGTTCGCCACCGAAGTTGTAGCCATGCTCACGCATCATCTCGAGGACATAACGGTCGCCGACCCCGGCCCGGACAACGCTGCCCCCGGCTTTGGCGACCGCCTCATCGAGGCCGGCGTTGCTCATCACGGTGGCGACGAGAGTGTTGTCCTTCAAGGTTCCGGCGTCAATCATGGCGATCGCGGCAATGGCCATGAGTTCGTCGCCATTGAGGACTGCCCCCGTTTCATCGCAGAGAAGAACCCGGTCGGCATCGCCATCATGAGACACCCCGACATCGGCGCCGTGCTCTTTGACGAGCGACTCAATGACTTCGGCATGAGTGCAACCGCAGTCTTCGTTGATATTGATCCCGTTGGGATGATGATGAAAGGCCTTCACTGTCGCACCGAGCGAGCGGAGGATCGCCTCACTCGTTTCGTAGCTCGCACCGTTCGCACAGTCGAGAGCGATGGTGAGACCGCGCAGAAGATCGCGATCATCCCCGACGGAGGCGCGAACAAAATCGACATACCGCTCTGAGGCTTTTTCGAGAAACCCGGTCCGACCGATGGTTCCATCTTTAGCGGCAACCGGATCCGCGAGAACCCGCCGCTCGATTTCGAGTTCCATTTCGTCGGTCAGCTTGTAACCGTCCGGACCGAAAAACTTGATCCCGTTGTCGCCGAAGGGGTTATGAGAGGCCGAAATGACCACCCCGAAGGCGGCACCTGTCTCCCGCACTAACATCGCCACTGCCGGTGTCGGGACGACTCCGGCGAGTCTTACATCGATCCCTTTCGAGTTGAGACCGGCACTGATCGCACTCTCAAACATATCGCCGGACTGACGCGTGTCTTTTCCGATCACGACGGTGGGCCACTCACGCGAATCCCCGCGCGCTTCGAGGAAGACCTCCGCCACCGCCTGTCCCAACCGAACCACGAAATCAGCGGTGAGCGGGTAAACATTCGCTTTACCACGAATACCGTCCGTTCCAAAAAATCGTCTTTTATCGTCGCTCATGCAGGTGAGTTCAGTGATTCGATGCCGCAGATCAATTGCCGCTATCGTTGCCGGGCACCGGCGGAGCAGGAGGGCTCAGCAAAGTGTCGTCCAGAATCGTTCCGGTCGAGGGACGGGCCGGCACGGATGAGGTTCCCGGGACGGGAAAGGAGGGCTGATCCGCATCGAGGTGATTGCGAATGAGGTACCAAATCGCGGTCGCGATAAGGAGGGAGGCAAGCTTCGCCGGCCAGTTTTCGATAAAGACCGCCTTAAGATTCATCATCGTTCTCCTCTTCGTCAGCGTCTTCCTCGTCCTGTTCCTGATTCACGAGCAACTCGTTCAGTCGCTCCCGAAACTCGTCCTTGGGCAGATTGCGTTCCAGCTTTCCACCGACAGAAATCGAAATGGCGCCCGTCTCTTCCGAAACGACGATCGCAACGGCATCCGACTCCTCCGTGATTCCCATCGCGGCGCGGTGGCGAAGGCCGATGCTCTGATCGCTGAGTTCCCGCTGGTTCAACGGAAACACACAACCCGATCCGGAAATGCGTTCGTCGGCCATGCGAATGATCATCCCTCCGTCATGCAGCGTCGTGCCGCTGTAGAAGATGGTGTAGATCAGTTCGGGCGAAAGGAGGCAATCCATCTCCGTTCCGGTTTCAAGATACTGCTTCAGGTCGATGCGTCGTTCGATCGCGATAAGGGCACCGGTACGATGACCCGAGAGAGTCTCGGTCATTTCGATGAGATCATCCGCAAATCGCGCCCGGACCCCTTCATTGATCGAGGAAAAGAACCGGTGGCTTCCGAGTTCGGCAAGAGCCCGCCGGAGTTCGGGCTGGAAAATGATGACGAGGGCGATGGCGAGGAAGACGGAAACATATTTCAGGAGCCATCCGATCACCGTGAGATCGAGCCACTCCGAGAGAAGCGTCATCCCGATGTAAATGCCGACAAGCGCGGTAAAAATGCGCGCCCCGCGAGTCGCCCGGAAATAGCGGTAGGTGTTGTAAATAATCACCCAGAGGATGATTACCTCAAGCGCGTGCGTCCAATGCTGACTGATGTAGAGGCCGATCGCTTCCATTCAAATTCCGTCCTGCATTCTACAACGGGAATGGAGCGTTTGCACCCTGCGCGCGGGATATTTTCATTGCCGGTCCGGGAGCGCGATCGAAGCCGAAGCGAGGGCTGCAATTCCTTCGCCGCGACCGACAAAACCCATCGTTTCATTGGTCGTAGCTTTGATCCCGATGTCCCCGGCCTCAAGACCGAGCGCTTTGCCGATGGCTTCTTTCATCGCGGGTGCGTGGGGCATGACTTTCGGTTCCTCCGCTACGAGAGAGGAATCGATGTTCTCAATGAAGCCGCCTTTCGCCCGAACCAGCTCGGCCGCCTTTTCGAGGATCTTGAGACTGCTGATTCCCTCGATGCTCTCATCGGTCGGGGGAAACCAGTAACCAATGTCCGGCTCCCCGATCGCGCCGAGGATGGCGTCGGCAATGGCGTGCGAGAGCACGTCCGCATCCGAATGTCCGGCGAGACCGCGTGTGTGGGGAATATTCACCCCGCCAAGGACCAGCTGGCGGCCTTCTGCAAACTGGTGAACGTCATAGCCAATGCCGCTTCGGTATCTCATGAGTAATTTCTATCTGTTAAACTGCCCTCAAAGACTTTCTGAAAAACACGAATATGCTGCGCTTTCACGACTGAAAATGAATCGCCACGAACTTTCGGTTTCCGATTCTTTCCATTCTTTAAACTTCGTTTTCATTCGTGTTAAACATCATCCAGCCTCAAAGCACCCCTTCGAAACTGAGTTTCCCGTTGGAGGAAACGATCCTGGATTTGTCCGGGTTGAGGTCTGACTGGACCAACTCGACCGTTCCGCCTCCGCGCTCAAGCATGAGCTGTCCGGCCGCAATGTCCCAGATGCTGATCATTTCCTCAATGTAGGCGTCGAGTCGGCCACAGGAAATATAGGCCAGAGCGAGCGCGGCACTTCCCATCATGCGGGTTTTGCGGACGCGGTGGGCGAAGTTTTTGTATCGCTCCATGCCGGCGTCGATCGACTCGCTGCTTTTGGAAAAGCCGATCGTGACGATCGACTCGGAAAGTTCAGAACGATCACTCGGCTTGATCGCCTTGCCGTTTTTTGTCGCGGGGCCTTCGAAGTCGACCGCGAACATTTCGTCCATCATCGGATCGTAAATCGCCCCGACCTTGAGTTCGCCACCCCGACGCATCGCGATCGAAATACAAAAATGAGGAATGCCGAAGTAGAAGTTCACGGTGCCGTCAATCGGGTCGACGATCCATTGCGTGTCGCTCTCCTGATCTCCGGCGATCCCTTCCTCGCCGTAGATGGCATGATCGGGAAACGTGGCGAGGATCCGCGATTCGATAAGATCCTGACTTTTCACATCGAGCGCCAACTTAATATCATGCGAGAGCATCTCATCGACATCGAGGTCGGATTCAAAATGATCTCTCAGGAGCCGACCCGCCTCCCGGGCGGCGGAAATGGCAAGTTCGAGTTCCGGGGACATGACAGAAGAAAGGAAGGAGTCGAGAATGTAAGGAGGAAAGCATCTGCCTGGCGACAGCATTCCTGCCGCCGTCGCGTTTGGATCGACGACAGAAACGCCGTCGCTACGATTTTTGCGGTTCAGGGTGTCGAAACTTAGGCGGGAGACGGGAAAGGCAAAGTGATTTCCATGCGCCGGTGTGGAATTCCCACCTCCTCGAAGGGTTCACCCACCACGGTAAACCCCAGTTTCCCGTAAAACGAAACCACCCCTTCGCGGGAGTGGAGCACCAGTTCTGAGATCCCCTCAGTCCGGGCCGCATTCATCGCATGCTGCATGAGAAGTCGCCCCCGACCTTTTCTCTGTTCAGACTCCTGAACCGCAACCTGTCGAATTTTCCATCGACGGGAAGTCAGTGCCCGAACCGCCAGGCCTCCGAGAAGTTGCCCGGATTGCTCAGCGACGAGGTGCCGTTCCCTGCTTTCCGCCTCAAGATCAAGCTCGCTATAGACAAGACCGAGAGGATCCCGCAGGATGCGCTGACGCAAAGCAACCCATTCCCCAAAACGAAAATCCTCCGAATCGATCCAAATCAGATCGACAGGAGGATTCATCGTCAGAACGGGGCGTCGCTTAGTGCGCGTGACAGAATTCTTCGAAACGGTCGAGACCCTTCTTGATGACATCAAGACTTGTCGCGTAGCTGAGACGGATCGAATTGTCGTAGCCGAAAGCCAGTCCCGGAACAGCTGCCACAAGGTAACGGGAGAGAAGTTTTTCGGTCAAATTCATCGAGCTGAGCCCCATCTTCGTCGTGTCGACGAGGAAATAGAACGCTCCGTCCGGCTCAACGACTTCAATGTTGTTGATCCCGGAAAGGCGGCTCAGCATATATTGGCGGCGCATATCATATTCCTCGACCATGTCGTGGATCATGTTCTGCGGACCTTCGAGAGCGGCAACTGCTCCGTACTGCGCAAAAGTCGTCGGGTTCGAAGTCGTGTGGCTCTGAATCGTGGAAATCGCGGCGGCGATCTCAGGCGGTGCTGCCGTGTAGCCGAGACGCCATCCAGTCATCGCGTAGACCTTGGAGAACCCGTTGATCGTGATCGTCAGGGCTTTCGCGTCATCGCTGATGGAAGCAGTGCTGACGTGCTTTTTCTCGTTGTAGATCAACTTCTCGTAGATCTCATCTGAAAGAATAATGATGTCCTCAGAAGCCGCCACTTCGACAAGCGCTTCGAGCTCTTCTTTCGAGTAGACAGAGCCCGTCGGGTTCCCCGGACTGTTGATGATGAGCATGCGGGTGCGACCGCTGATCGCCTCCTCAAACTCCTCCGGCGTCAGCTTCCAGCCGTTCTCACGCTTGGTCTCGACCACGTATGGCTCGGCTCCGGCGAGACGTACCATCTCGGGATAACTCGTCCAGTAGGGAGCAGGGATGATGACCTCGTCCTCAGGATCACAGCAGGCAAGGATCGCATTGTAGCAGGAGTGCTTCGCTCCGCAGTTCACGGAAATCTGGCTGGTTTCGTAGTCGATTCCATTATCATCGCGAAGCTTCTTAGCGAGCGCTTCCTTAAGCTCAGGGATGCCAGTCGCGGCTGTGTATTTAGTCTTGCCGTTCTGGAGAGCCTCGATACAGGCATCTTTGATGTGCTGAGGCGTATCAAGATCCGGCTCGCCGGCTCCGAAGCTGGCCACGTCCTGACCCTCGTCGAAGAGTTTCTTGGCAGCGGCGGTAATAGCCAACGTTTGGGACTCGGAAATGTGGGCGAATTTTTCTGCTATGAGGCTCATGTCTTTGGGAAAGCTGTTTGGGTTTTCCTGCCCCGATTCAGCTCTCCGATCTCCCCGGCTCAGTCCTCCGAAGTGCTTCGGATTCATGAGGCGGCGTCGATCATCGGACCTTCACGCGACAGGTTTCCCGCATCGACGGGGATTTGGTGATGGCTCTGGGGAAGACTCGACCGCAACTCCGTGAACAATGCGGACGATTCCAGTACCAGATACAGGGGAGGATTCAAGTGAAATGCTACATCGGGCGCAAATTCCTCGACTCACCGCGCAGAAACGCCGATTCTGAATTGCAGAGCCGGTCTGATCGCTCTATTTCTCCTCTCCCCATGGCAGGAAGTTCGCAAGTGTACGCCTTTTTCGGCAACGATGAGGCCCAGGTCAAAGAGGCGGCGCTCCGTCTCTCGGAGAAAATTGCGCCAAAAGATGACGAATTCGGCCTCGAGATCGTGGCCGGGGGAGCGGACAACGCCGAGCACGCGACGCGGATTATCGCCAGCACGATCGAAGCGATTCAGACGCTGCCCTTCTTTGGCGGCGACAAAGTCGTCTGGCTCCAGGGTGCCAACTTCTTCGGCGACAATCAGACCGGCAAAGCAGAGTCGACGCTGTCCTCCGTCGAAGCACTCTGCGACCTTCTCGCCGCCGGGCTCCCATCGGACGTGAAGCTCATCATCAGCGCGACGGAGGTCGACAAACGACGCGCGTTTTTCAAGAAGCTCAACAAACTCGCCGAGGTGAAATTTTTCGACAAGGTCGATATTTCAAAGCCGGGCTGGGAAACCGAAGTGATGGCATGGACCTCCGCGCGGGCGTCTGGCATGGGACTGAACTTCGAGGGTGCCGCCCTCGAACGATTCGTCCTTATGGTTGGAGCCGAAACCAGGGTTCTCGATGCCGAGCTCGAAAAGCTCTCCCTCTACGTCGGAGACCGCCCCGCCACGGAACAGGATGTCAGCGAAATCGTCGCCGCCAGCCATGTCGGGATTATTTTCGAAATTGGTGACGCGATCGCCCGGAAGAATCTGCCGAAAGCGCTCAGCCTCATTGAGCAACAACTACGCAAAGGGGAAAACGCCGTGGGCATCCTCCTCGCGGCGATTGTTCCGAAAATCCGGCAGATGTTACACGCTCGCGATCTCATCGAGCGTCATGGCCTGAGCGTCGGCCGCAGTTTTCCACCTTTCGCCAAAGCACTAGAACGCCTTCCCGGATCGGAGACCTCGCATCTCCCGAAAAAGAAAGACGGCGGCATCAATGCCTACGGAATTTTCATGGCGGCACAATTTTCGAATCGATTCACATCAATAGAGTTGCGAAATGCCCTCGAAGCATGCCTCGAAGCGAACGAGCGCCTTGTCACAACGCAGCTGGAACCACACCTCGTTCTGAACCAACTCGTCACCAAGATTTTGGTTCAACCCTCGTAAGTGGACGATCCCATGAAAGTCATCCTCATCGCTCTCGGAATCGGCATTTTCGCAGGGATTACGTCAGGGCTTTGCGGCGTCGGTGGCGGCATTGTCATGGTCCCGGCCTTCACCTATGTTCTGGGTATGGAGCAAAAGGCCGCGATTGCCACGAGCATGGCCGTGATCGTGCCGACCTCGCTGATGGCCATCTACCGGTTCAACGACATGGGCCAGATCCAGTGGAACCTCGCCTGGCCCGTCGCGCTCGGAGCTGTCCTCGCCGCGTGGTTTGCAACAGGATGGGTGAAGCAACTCGGCAACGACCAGCTCACGAAAATCTTCGCCGTTCTCATGATTGCAGTCGGCATCAGCATGTTGTTTAAGAAGGGGTGAGCCC
>JARGOP010000104.1 GCA_029233965.1 Verrucomicrobiales bacterium
AGACGAACCCGATGATGACGAGGAGAAGCTCCTGCTTGCAGCAAATTGCGATCATCCCTAACATTCCACCAATCGCGAGGGATCCGGTGTCACCCATAAAGACTTTGGCAGGGTGGCAGTTGAACCAGAGGAACCCGAGACCGGCTCCGACGAGGGCGGCACAGAAAATTGCCACCTCACCGGCATACTTATGATACGGGATGAGCAGATGGTCGGCGGCGACCTGGTGTCCTGCGAGGTAGGCGAAAATCGCGTAGGCCATTGCCGTGGTCACCGTGCAACCCGTCGCAAGACCATCGAGTCCATCCGTCAGATTCACCGCATTGGAACAACCGACGATCACCAGAGGAAGCAGGAGAAAGGTGAAGTAGCCCATGTCCTCAATGATCGGGAACTTAACCGACGGCAGATACAGCTTGCTGATGTATTCGCCTGTCTCCGGATGAAAGTAGAGATACCCCACGGCTACGAACGACACGGCAAACTGCACAATGAGCTTTACCTTGCCCCGGACTCCGACCGAGTTCTTTCGTGTGACTTTGAGGTAGTCATCCACGAAACCCAGAGCGCCCGTGGTAAGGGTCACGAAGAAAAGCGTCTGGATAAAAGGATTGGTCAAACGGGCCCAGAGAGCGACGGAAAGTAGAACGGTCCCGACAATGAGAATCCCGCCCATGGTGGGAGTTCCGGTCTTTCCTCCGTGAAGTTCCGCCAACTGGTGTACCTCTTCTTTTGTCCGAATCGGCTGACCGAGCTTCAGAGAGGTCAGCTTCAAAATCACCTTACTCCCGAGAAGAACACAGAGGAGAAAAGCCGTCAGAGACGCCCCGGCCGCCCGGAATGTCTGATACTGCAACAGGTTCAGAAACTCGAGGAGAGGGTGATTGTCTTTTAGTTCGTGGAGATAGTACAACATCGCAAATCTTAGTGAAGTCCTTCGATCACTTTTTCCATGGCAGCAGCACGGCTGCCCTTCACCAGCACGAGATCTTCCGGTGTAATCGTATTTTTCAAGAAGGCAGCCGCTTCTTCGTGAGTGCCAAAATTCTGATTGGTATTGAGATCCCCGGCTCCCTCATTGATGAGCCCGGCCTGCTCCGAGACCGTGACCAGTAGATCGACACCGTTCTCGACCGCCCTCGCACCGAGAGCACGATGCTCGCGTTCGGCGTGTTCTCCGAGTTCCCCCATGAATCCAAATACCGCGACACGGCGACCTTTGACTGAAGCATCCCGTAGCGTTTCCAGGGCAGCCTTCATCGAATCGGGATTCGCGTTGTAGCTGTCATCGATGATGACGTAGTCCCCCACCTTCTTCTCCTCGAGGCGCCCGCCGGATAGGTCGGCACCGGAAAGTGCAGCGGCAACCGCCTCCGGCGAAAGTCCCTCTTTCAGCCCGACTGCAGCCGCGAGCAGGGAGTTGAGAATCATATGACGCCCCATCACGGGAAGCAAAACGGACGCCGAATCTCCGAACCCGGAAACCAAATCATATTGGGCGCGCCCTCCGTCGGACACCATGACGTTCTCTGCGCGGACGACTCCTGATGAGATGCCGACTCCGATCATCTCGCATCGAGCCCGGTCGGAAACAAATTCAAAAAACTCATCTTCTACAGGCATCGCACAATACCCGTCAGAAGGAACGGCAACGGCCAGCTCAGACTTTTCAAGCGCAATCGCTTCGCGCGAACCCATGTGCTCGATGTGGGCCGTTCCGATGTTGGTAATGATCGCCGCATTCGGCCCGGCAATTTCAGCCAGCACCTCAATTTCACCGGGGTGATTCATCCCCATCTCCCAGACGCCGAATTGATCCGACTCGTCCCCTGACAAAACCGTCAACGGCACTCCAATGTGATTGTTTAAATTTCCCGGGGTCTTGTTGACCTGCCCTCCGGCAGTAAGAACAGCGGAGAGAAAGTCCTTCGTCGAGGTTTTCCCATTGCTGCCCGTGATCCCGATCACGCGAAGAGAAGACTCAGCGCGTCGATGATGAAACGCGATTTGCTGCAAGGCCTTGAGCGTATCCTTCACGTGAATCATCCCTCCGGCATATGGCTCGGTTGCCGCAGACAGGCTGCTCACGACGAGCGCAGAAGCTCCCTTTTGAGCGACCTCTTCGAGGAAGTCGTGCGCGTCAAAGCGATCACCTTTCAATGCCAGAAACGCAATCCCCTCCCCCACTTTGCGACTGTCCGTGGAGATCCCGGAAATCAAATCGGTGGGAGTGCCTTGAATCAACGCACCCCCGGCCCACGAAGCCAGTTTCGAAAGGGAAACCGGAATCATCTCCCTCCCCTTTCCGCCTTCTCATTGATGCATCGGGCAGCGACGCGACGATCATCAAAGTCATGCCGGACTCCATTGATTTCCTGATAGGGCTCGTGCCCCTTTCCGGCAATCAAGACGATATCCCGCTCTCCAGCGAGGCTGATCGCCCGCTCAATCGCTTCGCTTCGATCCTCGATGGACTCGTGGTTACTTTCGGTAAATCCGGCCTCTGCATCCCCGATGATTTGCATGGGGTCTTCGGTGCGCGGATTGTCGGAAGTAAGAATACAATAGTCGCTCCCGTCCTGCGCAACCCTCGCCATGTAAGCACGCTTCGTCACATCGCGATCCCCGCCGCACCCGAAAACAGTGATGATGCGTGCCGGCTCCAGTCCCCGCAGGGTGGACAACACATTGCGAAGCGCATCTGACGTATGCGCATAGTCGACAAAAACACGATAGTTGATCTGACGCCCTCCCACGGCCTCGAGCCGGCCGGGAACCTGGGGACAGTCCGGCATCTTGGAAACGACCTCGCGGAGGTTGAGTCCCACTGCATAGGCGGAAGCGATCGCCGACACGGCATTGTAAACATTGAAGGCACCAATGAGAGGAGTTTGCACCAGGAATTTCCGCTCACGAAAAGCCAGGGTGAAACGAGTGCCGTTGAAATCAGAGTGAATATCCGAAGCCCGGAAATCGGCATTGGCGGACCGTCCGAACGTGAAGACTTTGAGATTCGGAAACGACTCCTTCGAGAGGCGCTCTCCATAGGTGTCATCGAGGTTCAGGATCGCGACGCTTTCCTTTCGCGAATCCAAATCCATCATCTCAAAGAGAATTCGCTTGGCCGCGAAATACTCTTCCATCGTCTTGTGATAATCGAGATGGTCCTGGGACAGGTTCGCAAACACCCCCACATCAAAGGAGACACCGGCGACCCGCTTCTGAACCAATCCATGGGACGAAACCTCCATCGCAACACCCCGGCAGTCATTGTTCCTCATCTCCCGGAGAAGCCGGTGCAAATCCGGCGACTCCGGAGTCGTATGCGGGGCCTCCTCGATCTCATCCCCGGTGGAATACTGGATCGTCCCGATCAAACCCGCTCGACGAAGGAGCGTTTGAAACAGGTAGTGGATAAGGTAAGTCGTCGTTGTCTTTCCGTTGGTGCCAGTCACACCAACGACCGGAAACTCCTCACTCGGATGAGCTTCAAAATTCGCTGCCGCCAATCCCATCGCAGTCCTCGCATCGCGAACCTGAAGCCAGGTAATCGGGAATTCCGCGGGGTTCGGCTTTTCCGATATCACCGCCACGGCGCCATTCTCTACCGCACTGTCAATGAAATCGTGACCATCCACCCCAAGACCAGACAGAGCACAAAACACTCCGCCCTGCGTCACCTGGCGTGAATCGTAGTGCACCCCCGTGACCTCGCAGTCCAGCGGACCGACCACTGACTTCACATAAATCGAATCGATAATCTGCTCTAATTTCATTCCGCACCTCCCGCGTCCACCACTTTGATTAGTTCGCTTTTCTCCACCGGCTCCAATTCCTCGGGGAGATCCGGCTCGATCCCGAGAATCTTCACCGCATCCATCGCAATCGCCTTGAAAGCAGGTGCTGCGACAGATCCCCCGTAAACCTCATTTCCATCCGCCTTGGGATCGTCGATCACGATCAGCCCAAGCAACTCCGGATTCTCAGCCGGGAAAAAGCCCATGAAGGAGGCGATGTAACGTCCACTCACGTAACCAACCCCCTCGACATGCTTCCGTGCTGTTCCCGTCTTTCCCGCTACCGAGTAGCCAGGGAAATCCCCTTTTGATCCTGTTCCGTGTTCTTCCATGGCTTCCTGCATGCAACGGCGAACCTGATTGGCCGCCGCGTCACTGATGACCCTACGTGCCGCAAGAGGATCATTTTTCACCAATTCCGCATCACGCTGCCCGGACTTGGTCCCCTTGATGATTGTCGGCGTCCGGTAGACCCCGTTGTTCGCGATCACGCTGCAGGCGGCGGCAATCTGAAGAGGGGTGACTGCCACCTCGTAGCCCATCACCTGGCTTGAGAAAGAGGTCCGTGTCCATTTACTGACCGGAAAAACTCGACCTGCGTTCTCAGCATTCAGCTCAATCCCCGTCTTCCGACCAAAACCGAACTCGCTCATGTAGTGATGAAAGACGTGCTTATTGAGAGGTCGGGCGACGAGATAGGCACCGATATTGGAAGACTTCGCAAACGCTATTTGCGCAGTCAGAAGGCCGTAAGGGTGGTGATCCTTCAATTCGAAGCCATCGAGATTGTATTTTCCCATTTGGCAATCCACCTCCATCGAGGGCGTGGCGAGCCCCCGATCAAAAGCACCGCCATAGCCGACAATTTTGAAAGTCGATCCCGGCTGATACAGGTCTGTCACCGCAATATTGCGACGGATGGGATCCTTACCGCGAATTCCGTTTCGATTGCTCAAATCAAAGTGCGGACGACTCGCCATCGCCAGGACTTCCCCGGTCGAAGGCTTCATCCAGATCGCCGTCACCTTGGCGGGATCATAGATATCAATGACCGAGTCCAACTCGCGCTCGACGACGGCCTGAAGCCCCATATCAATCGTCAGATAGACATCCTTGCCCGGGACAGGATCGACCTGCACCCCGCGATAGGCGTGGATTTCACGACGTCGACTGTCCCGTTCGCAGTAGCGGTAACCGGGCTTTCCCTCCATCACTTCATCAAAGGTCTTTTCGACACCGGAAGCTCCTTTTCCTTCCGCATCCGTGTAGCCGATCACCTGGGTCAGCGAAAGAGGGCTGGGATAGAATCGACGTTCCCCTCTTCTGAGGTAGAGACCGCGAAGCGAGCCAGCCTCCATGACCGACTCAATCTTCCGCGCAAAGTCATCCTCGATCCCCTTCAGCAAAACAATTTCGCCGACCTCACGCTCACGCAGCTTTCGCGACAAGTCCTGCTTCGGCATCCGCAAGACCCCGGACATGGACTCCGCCACATACTCCCGGTAACGCCCCTGAATTTCCGCAGGCAAATACTTCCGGCGAATCGCCTGAGGAGTCACCTTCTCCTGCTTCGCCAGACCGATGCAGGCGAGCCCTTGGTCCCGAAGGTGATGACAGTCCACCACAAGAGAATACACCGTTTGATTCCGGGCCAGCAGCTCACCGGAACGATCAAAGATACGCCCCCGCTCAGCAGGGAGAACTTCTTTGTACTCATAGTGAGAGCGAGCCTTTGCACTCAATTCCTCTCCGCGCGTGACCTCGATATAGATCAACCGCCCACTGAGAAGAGAAAGCAGAGCGACGACCCCGAGGCATCCCATGATGAGACGATTTCGCAGTGTATTCCCCAAATTACTCTGAGCCATTTGAATCCCCTTTCTCTTCACGCTTTTTCAAATCGGGCAGAACGGACCCGGAAACCTTTCCGGCCGGAGAAATTTCAATCACTTTCGCATTCTCAATCTCAGCCAGATCGCTCTGCACCCAGCGAAGCCGGCGGGACAACTCATGACGGTCGCGGACGCCGGCGATGCGGAGTTCCCACATCTCAATTTCCCGGTCCAGCTCATTGATTCCATCTTCGAGAGAACGAATTTCCTGCCCCACGAGAACGTGATCATTTCTCATCAAAACAAACCCGGCACCCGCAACGAGAAGAAGAATGCCGCCCAGAATGAGACGGCAAAGCGCGAGCGCACCAATACGGTTCCGGTAGCGATTCTTCTTCTCCATATTACGCGTTCCGAACGGCAATCCTGAGCTTGGCACTCCTGGAGCGGGGATTCCGCGCCACCTCCTCCGCGTCGGCAACGAGAGCCTTCCGATTCTTCAGAGTGATTGCAAAATCGGGATTTTCGCGTGGGCCGGGCCATTCCGGTCGATCGAGGTGGGAAAGACTGCGCTGCCGCAGGTAGTGCTTCACCATTCGATCTTCGAGGGAGTGAAACGTAATGATCGCAAGGACGCCACCGGGGGCCAAAGCCGAGATCGCTTTTTCCAGAGCCACCTCCAGCACTTCCAACTCGCGATTCACCGCAATTCGGATCGCTTGAAAAACCCGGGTCGCGGGATGCTTCCCGCTGACACGGGGAATGGCACGCTCAATCACAGCAGCCAGTTCCAGAGTCGTCTCGATCGGCTTTTGCTCGCGAGCCTTCAGAATTTCCTGAGCGGCCCGTCGGGCGCGACGCTCTTCTCCATACTCCCGGAAAATCCGAATCAATTCCTCTTCCGACCATTCGTTCACGACCACCGCAGCGGTAAGTTCGGCCCGATCGTCCATCCGCATATCGAGGGGTGCATCCTTTTGAAAGGAAAACCCCCGGGAACCATCATCCAGCTGTCGGGAGGAAACTCCGAGATCGAGGAGGATTCCATCCACCTTGTCGACACCAAGCCCTGCAAGCAGCACATCCATATCTGCAAAATTCCCCCGGACAGGCAAAAACTGGTCGCCGTAGGATTCCAGCCGCTGACCCGCGTGCTCCAGGGCCGCACCATCCTGATCACATCCGATCACGTGAGCCCCATTTTCGAGAAGCATCTTGGAATGCCCTCCCCCACCCAGCGTGCCGTCAAAAATCTGCTTCCCTTCAACAGGCTGCATGGCCTCCAGAATCTGCACCCCCATGATTGGCTCATGATAAAACTCCATTCGCTCCGACATAGGTCTTCCAGGGTAAAGGTTTCGAGATCCAAATCCGCCAACACGAAACTCGTCGGCCAAAGGATCTGCGGATAACGCGACTCCCGAGTCCATTCCGACGCCGCGAAACCCGCTCGTTCCAGGCACTCCATTGGTATCGAGAAGTTCCAGCCAGGGCTTGATCGGGATAATCATAAGGCGTTGAGAGTGTCTGAAATGAGCGGTTCGTGTGTGAAAAATGGCAGCCTTGGCAATTTCATAATTTCTATAAATTCAGAAAATATGACAAGGTTACTATATTATCCCTAACTATTTTAAGGCAAGCTTAAATATCAAGATTTCCGAAATACTTCCCAATTTTCGGGTATTCCGGAAGTTTCGGGACTGAGTCGGACCAAAACTACTTTCAAGAACTAAGCCATGATGCCAGACATGAGGGGAATTTCAAGCATTCCGACTCTCTCGCTTTTCGCTGAGAGAGCATTCATCACGCTCTGAAACGCGGGCAATGCGGGTGGCCCAACAATGGGAGCCGCAAGAGATACCGCAGTATTGCCCGGGTGGGAAGATCGAGCCAGCACAACGGCCGACAAAGAGCGAGCCGCTTCGCTCTACGGCTTCGCCTTCCCCCCGGAGGGTGGCGATCCTTTTCCGGGACTTTTGCCGGATTCCTTCCTGTGAGGCCCCTTCCCACCTTTGGGGACCTGCAGTTCGGCAAGAATCTCTTCTAATTCCGGGTCCTGCTGGATCATCGCCTGAAGGACAGCCTTCCGCATTTTCATATGCGTCTCCATCCTCTTTCTGCGAAGCTGTTCGTCCTGCTTCTGAAGGGCACCTAACTCATTCTTCCATTTCAGAACGGCCTCCGACTCTCGCGCCGCTTCCTCAGCCACCTTGAATTTTTCCCGCTGTTCCGGTGTCAGTTTCTCGAAGAATCCAGGGGAACCCATCGGATAGTCCCCTGAGCGGCGGGGACCAAAGCGCCCGTTACTTCCGGGACTACCGGGACGACCCGCCCCCGGTCCGCGGCTTTCCGATTGCAGTTCGGTCAGAATCCCGGCCACCGAAGGGTCTGCCTTTTCAATGGCGGCGCGAATCGCATCCTGAAACGCCTTACTGGCCTGATTGACCTCTTCACGGGCACTCAGAACTCCCGGGTCCGTCCAGACCTCCCTCACGGCAACCTTCAGTTTTTCGCGGTTTTCAGGACTCATTGACTCCCAGCGTTCCCGACTCTTCCCGAGATCCCCCATCCCGAAAGTCTTTTCGGGACGTGGCTTGGGTTTCTCCTTTTCCTTCTCCTGCCCGACAAGCGGGATGACCGCCAGATTCGCCATCAAAGCGAAAACAGCCGGGAATGGGAGAAGGGAGAGAAAACGCGAAATGTGCGGAAACGAGATCATTGGGCAATGCAATGGTGTGATAACC
>JARGOP010000028.1:0-51357 GCA_029233965.1 Verrucomicrobiales bacterium
CTGCGGGTCCTGCGCGATTTGCAGCAGGATGTGGTAGGCGCGGGTTGACCGTCTGGATGGAACCTTGTGACGACGTCGTTCTTTTGAATGCAGGATTCTTTGGAATCCGGGCATTCTGAAACGCGTACCTCGATGCCTCATCGGATCAACGCTTGTTTTCGGAATCAGAAGTGCGGTCGCACCCGCGTGCATACCGAGGTTGCCTGCTTCCCGTTCTCCGAATAATATTTCTACGTGAATCGATTTTTTCAACTCTGTTGGGTCATTGGGGGAACCCTTTTGAGTCACGCTCTGCTGGCGTTGGAGCCTGCCGCGGTCGCCACGATTTCCGCGGAGGATCTCATCGATTTTGAACTGCAGCCTGTGCCGATTCAGGAGTTGATTCGTCGCGCCCTTGCTTTGACGGAGAAAGAGCTGACTTATCAGTTCGGGTCCAATTCGCCGGGCAATGCCGGCATGGATTGTTCGGGCTCCGTCCAGTTTGTGCTGAAGTCTTCGGGACTCGAGGAATTGCCAAGAACATCCTTCGGATTTTACGAGTGGGCGTTGCAGAAAGGGACACTCACAAAAACGGAAGGGATCCACTCGACGGAAGATCCGGTCTTTGCCGCGTTGAAGCCGGGTGATCTGCTTTTCTGGACGGGCACTTACGCAACGGCGAAGCGGAATCCCCCGATCTCTCATGTCATGATTTTTCTCGGCCGGTTGAAGTCAGATGGGCAGGGCGTGGTATTCGGAGCGAGCGACGGGCGGCGTTTCCGCGGAAAGCGAATCACGGGAGTGAGTGTCTTTGACTGGCAGGTCCCTGTGGCGGAATCGAACTCAAAATTTGTCGCCTTTGGGCCTGTCCCGGGCTTTGAAGAGCTTAGTGCGGAAGCAGTGAGCGAGGAACCGGAGCCGACGAAGAAACCGTTGCAGGCAATACTTGAAAAGTTATTGAATAAGAAGGGCGGCTGAATGGTCTAATCAGGGATGAAAGGCATTCTTATCACCACATTGGTCATGGCTTCATCGGCTTTGTTCGTAAGCTGCAGCCCGACAAGTCGGGGCGCTGCTGCCGGAGCCGGAATTGGAGCCGGAGTCGGGGCTGCCATTGCAGGCCCCGGAGATCGCGGGGAAGGCGCCCTCATCGGCGGTGCGATCGGAGCACTTGCCGGAGGAGCCGTCGGATCCCGAAACGAGCGCCGCTGGAATCACGGTCCCGGATATGGGCCTCCGCCCCGCGGATATGGCCGCCCCGGATGGGGACCTCCTCCCGGCTACGGTCATCGCCATTGACCGACTTTCTTCCCGCAAGTGCTGGACGCGAGTCGGGTAAGCGCCTTGCGCGGGGCCATCCGCGGAAGACGTTTCTGTTACCGGAAGCAACTCATTGATCGCTTGCGTGGATGCAGAGCAGGCGGGAGACTCTCCCCACATGAAAAAGTCTCTGCTCGTTGTTCTCATCTTTGTTTCTTTGAGCTTCAACGCGGCATGCACCTCCGGTGAGAAAGGCGCGGCGACCGGTGCAGCTGCCGGAGCAGGAATCGGGGCACTTGTTTCCGGAGATGGGAATCGCGGAAGGGGAGCCCTCATTGGCGGGGCTGTGGGCGGAGTGGCCGGTGGCGTCGTGGGAGGCTCGAATAACGATGACGGGCTCCAGTACTTCGGCCCGCAGTAATTCCGCTCAGGCACACCCACTGCAGCGGGTGGCCTCCGGTGTGATCCGGAGACGCTCGAAATCGATGTCTTCGTTACAGATTTCGCAGCGACCGTAGGTGCCTTCGTCGAGTTGATCGAGTGCCACTTCGAGTCGGGCGATACGTTCCTCGCGTCGGCGGTCCGCCTCTTTTGCGACTTCCTGCATTTGCATCGAATCCAGTCGCGAAAGACGACCGATCGAGACATCCGGTGTGATCGCTTCGCGCTCTTCCCCGCTGTTTTTCGACTCGGAACGGATCCGTTCCAACTCTGCGACGATCAGCTCTTCGAGATCGATGAGTTGGTCGGCGGTGAGCATGGAATCATGCAACCGGATCAGGAAGTGAAAGTCGAGAGAGAATCTTTGCTCCAGGCTGAGGCATCGATTCCGCATTCCTCTGCGAGTTCGATGAAGCCCTGAACTTCCGCTTCGGTGAAAAGGAGTCCGTCGGCAGCAACACTGAGTTTTGCGTTGTTGGCTTCGATCGTTCCCGGTAGCATGCAGTTTTCGTTTCCGTGACCGAGGACATCGTGGATTACAGCAGTGATGTTCTCCGCCTGAGTTCGTCCGTTGGCGAAGTCTCCGCCGCTGATGGCGTCGGGGTGGATCACCTGAAAGTAGAAAGCCGAAGTGGTTTTCTCGCCGGTTCCTTCCGCCTGTGCGGCCCGACCGCGGAGGGTGGGAAGGGAGCCTCCGATGGCACTGCCGTAGAGCTCGTTGAGAAGACCGAGTCCGTATCCTTTGTGACGTCCAAAGGGAAGGAGCGCCTTCACCGCGAAGGGATCGTCTGTTGGGTTGCCATTTTCATCGACCCCGAATTTTGACTCGAGCTTTTTGCCTTCGCGTTTGTATTGCTCGACCTTTCCCATTGCGATTTCGGACGTCGCCCAGTCAATTACGACGGGATAGCCGACTGCGTCTGTGGTAGGGAAGCCCCAACTGTGCGGGTTTGTTCCGAGGGTGGGAAACTTTCCTCCGAAAGGCACCACTTCGG
The DNA here is from genome assembly GCA_029233965.1 of Verrucomicrobiales bacterium. GTDB lineage: Bacteria > Verrucomicrobiota > Verrucomicrobiia > Verrucomicrobiales > DEV007 > Arctic95D-9. Next base: position 2,676 of record JARGOP010000028.1, read on the forward strand.
CGAGTGTCGAGGTGCAGTTCGTGTAGGCAAGATAACCCCGCTTTGCCGCGTCCATGACGTAGCCTCCGCCCCAGAGGTAGTGGAAAGCGTTGTCGATCGCGACGGTGCCGGATCCGTATTCGTCGGCGAGGCGGATGCAGGTTTCGATCGCTTCACAGGCCACGGCCTGGCCGAGTTTACGATTCGCGTTCCAGCTTTGGACTGCAGGAAACCGGGACTCCTTCACTTCGATTTCCGCGCCGGGGACACAGCCGCCGCCTCCGCTTCCGAAAAGTTCATCGAGGTGAAGTGCCTTGAGGGCATTGTGGGTCCGGATCCCGTGCCACGACGCTTCCGAGCACATGCGGGCGGCGGAGGCGGCTTCGTCTTCCTCATAGCCACGGTGGATGTAAGCAGCGGAGACAAGGTCTTCGTGCTGTTCGCGTGAGACGACAAAATAGGTGGGATTCGACATGGCAATCCTATGCGCTGGATTGCCATCGCTTGCCAGTGGTTTTTCCCGGCGGGAAAAGGGTGGGGGATTTGCGCGTTTTTACGCGCGGTTACTGTCCCGGCAGCAAGATTCGGTGACAGGATCCTGCCGGGGTAGAAAATTCCGGTTTCCTCTTTTTCGTCAACGAGGCGTCATCACGGTGATCAGTGAACTTGGTCAGGCTTCTCCATTTCGCTACGAATCAAGAATGAAAAAGCCCCTCATCATTACCGCGCTCTTCCTGACCTCCCTTTTTGTCGTCGAGGCCGGGGAGACAAGGGTCGAAGACTTCTCGGGTGGAGTTGTTCCCAAAGGCTGGACCGGTGTGAAGGGGGAATGGAAGGTAGCGGACGGATCACTTTCCGGAAAAGAGTTGGAAGCGGACCATCACGGAGCCGTTTTTATGATTCCCGATGCTCATACGGATTCGACTTTTTCCTGCCGTTTTCAAGTGAACGGGGCGAAGGGATTCGGCCTGAGCTACAACCACGAAAAAGGGCATCTCTTTCGTGTCCGGATCAGCCCAACGGAAGTCGTTTTGGCTCTCGATAAGGACAAGAAGGATCCGGCCTCCAAGCCGATCCATTTCGGTGAGGCTGCGGTTGATTTCAAAGCCGGTGAATGGTACGATCTTACTTGCACTGTCAAAGGCAATACCGTTGAAGTCGTTTGTGCGGGAGAGAAACTCTCCGGCACAAACGAAAAGCTTACGAAGGGGAAAACCGGCTACCGTTTCACCGTCGCGGGCGAGTCCGTGTTGGTGGATGATATCGCCTTCTCGAGTTCAGAGTGAGGCGGGTTAGTGCCGGGGCGGCAGGGGATTGAGAGGAAGTAGACTCTGCGATGAAGACGCTGCGGCGGGGCTACCGTGATCATCTCATCTGGACCGCCGGGGGGCTAAGGAGAAACGCCGAATCCGACGCAGCTTTATTGCACTTAGTTCAGGCTGCTAAAGGATCGGCTGGCCACGGTTCGGGTCTTAAGTGAGATCGTGAACGGATTCCCCCCGGAGAAACCGTGCCACGTTTTCAGCCGCTTCAAGACGACCGCTGCGTCGTTGCTCCTTCGTCGCCCCGCCGATGTGCGGGGTGAGGACGACGTTGTCCATCGTGAAGAGCGCTTCATTGACGACCGGTTCGTTTTCGAAAACATCGAAAGCGGCTCCGGCGAGGTGGCCGGATTTCAGGGCCGCGACGACGGCGCTTTCATCCATGACTTTGCCGCGGGCGATGTTGATGAAATAAGCGCCGGGTTTCATCTGCGCGAGTCGTGAGGCGTTGATGAGATGATGCGTTTCCGGGGTCAGTGGGACAAGAGTGAGAACGAGATCGGCTTCAGTGAGGAGATCGTCGAGCGTGCGGCAGTTCGGATCATCCGAGAGTTTTGTCCGTGAGTGGATCACATGCATTCCGAAAGCGCGGGCGCGCTTTTCGACGAGTTTGGCGATGCGTCCATAGCCGATGATCCCGAGTGTTTTCCCACCGAGGCAGACGCCTTCCCATCGGAGCGGCTCTATCCCGTTTTTCCATGCGCCGGTGCGGACGTAGCGATCGGTTTCGGAGATGCGGCGGGTCACGTCGAGGATCAATCCCATGGCGTGATCGGCGGTGGATTCGGCAAAAGCGGCCGGGGTGTTCGTCGCAACGATGTTGCGCTCCCGCAGCGCCACGAGGTCGAGGTTGTCGATTCCCATGGCGGCGTTGGCGACCACTTTCAGGTTCGGCGCGGCGGCGATGAGTTCGCGGTCGACTTTGAGTTCGCCCTGGGAAATAACGCCGGTGCAGTCGCGGAGGAGTTGGAGGGTCTGCTCCCGGGGGGCGGCGGCATAGCCATGGTCCGGCATCACCAGTTCGGCAACCCCGTCGAGCGGAGCGAGATGGTCCTTCGGGACGTTCAGGGTAAAGAGCACTTTGGGCAGAGATTCAGCCATGGGCAGGAGGGTAGTGATCACGAGCTATTTCACAACTGGATTTGAGAAAGTGTCTTGAAAATGATGCGGGTTTGAAATAGTGTTCACTTAAACACTTTTCAAAGAGCAGGCATTTATGACAGGGGAAGAAAAAATCGCTGCCCTGGCGGCGATACGGGATCAGCTGGGCAGTCGCATTCGCACGGGGAGTGATCTGCTCGTGGTACAGGAAACCCGGGAAAGGAGAGCCGCTACGGGGCTGTCAGGACTGAACGAGCATCTCGGGGGGGGGCTGCCAAAAGGGCACCTCACTGAGATCATCAGCGAGCGCGGGCCCTGTGGCGGTGGAGGGCTTGTCATGGCGGCGATGCTATCCCGGGTGCGGCAGGAGCAGCAGTATGTGATGCTGTTTGACGTGGGGGGCAGCTTCACCGCCGAGAGTTTTCCGCCGGAGGATCTGGAAGCACTTTTGTGGGTGGGGTGTGCGTCACCTTTCGAGTCGTTGGAAGCACTCGACATTGCTTCGCGCGATGAGAATTTCAGTCTTTTTCTGCTCGATTGGCGGAACTGTCTCAGGAGGGACTGGTCCGGCTTGAAGTCGAGTTTGTGGTATCGCATCCTCGGGCAGTTGCGTGAAAGAGAGGTCGCTGCCGTATTGTTCGCTTCGGAAGCGGTGACTTCGGTGGCGAAGCAGAAGTTGCAGGTGAGGATCCCGGTGACCTGCGGACGGCTCGATGAGGAGCGTTCCCGGCTGTGGGAGGAGCTGGCGTTTTCGGCGATGCAGATGGAGAACGGGCAAAGGCGGGAAGGACATAAAGAGAGACGGCAGGCGGGGTGAGAATAACCAACATCCAACATCCAACATCCAGCTACGCCGTGGTCTCGTGTCCTGATTTCAGACTGCAGGCGGTCGTCCGCCGTGTGCACACGGAATCGCAAGCGGTGACTCTCGTCGATGATACGCAGCGACAGTCTGTCGTTTTGTCCCGGAACGAAGCGGCCATGCGAATGGGCGTGGAGATCGGGATGAAAACGGTGCAGGCGCTGGCGCGGTGCCCGGCTCTGCAGATTGAACGTCCCTCTGCCCCCGCCGAGATCGCGGCATCGCGACTCTTGCTGGAAACGTCTCTTTCCTGGGTGCCGGGGATCGAGGAAACGGAAGCGGGTATGCTCACGCTCGATCTTTCGACGGAGCCGGAGGAGGCACGGGTCGACAGCGCGAAGCGTATCCGGGGGCGGCTCTACGATGCCGGGCTCGAGGTCGTGATCGGACTGGGGGAGACACCCTCGCTGGCGCGGATCGCGGCTTCCGCGGCGCGACAAAAAGGAGAGAGTATTTGGCAACTGGTTCCGGAGCGACGACTGGATCTCCTCGACGGCTTGACCCTGGAGGTGGCGGAGGTGGGAGCGGAGCTCAAAGAGCGATTGTCCCTCTGGGGCATTCAGACCCCGGGGGGATTTGCCCGACTCCCGCGTGAAGCAGTGGCCGCCCGGCTTGGGGAGGAAGGTGTCGAACTCTGGCTCAAGTTGACCGGACAAATGCGGCGCCCTCTGCGTTTTGCGAAGCTGGAGGAGCTCTTCGAGGAGCACGAGGATTTTGATTACGAGGTGTGCGACCGAGAACCGCTCCTCTTTGTCGTGAACCGTTTTCTCGATCAGCTCATTGTCAGGGTGGCTCGCACCGGCCGGGCCGCGACGGCAGTGCACGTGCTTCTTACCTTTGCCAATGGCGTTTGTCATGCCCGTAGGCTCGCCCTGCCCGAGCCGGCCCTCGATCACGAGATTCTCTTTCACCTTGTGAGCGGGCATCTCGATTCTCTCGAATGGAAAGCGCCGGTGGAGTCCTTGCGATTGCGCTTTGAGCCATCCGACACGGTGGCCTCGCAACGATTGCTTTTCGGGGCCGGACTACGAAACCGGTTTCAGTTTGAAGACACCATGAAACGCCTCCGCCGTCTCGTCGGGAGTGAGCGGGTCGGGTCTCCGAGGATGAGGAACACGCATCGACCGGGCGCTTTTGAATTGGTGCCGTTGCCTTCGGAGATTGAAACGGCTTCGGAGCGGGGCGGGCCGCCGGTAACCGGATTTACCCTGTGCCGCTGGCAGGGCCGGGTTCGGGCTGAAGTGCGATGGAAAAGCGGTCAACCGGAACGGGTCGCGTCACGCCCCGTTTCCGGGATCGTGATCCGGGCTGCAGGACCGTGGCACTGCGGCGGGGACTGGTGGCATGAGGGAAAGCAGTGGCGACGACGGGAGTGGGATGTCGAACTGTCCGGACAGGGAGTGTTCCGTCTCGTCGAAAGTGAAGCGGAGTGTTTTCTTGAAGGGCGATACGATTGAGAAGTCATGGCTGAATATCACGAACTTCACACCCGCAGTGCCTTCAGCTTTTTGCGGGGAGCTTCCGCGCCGGAATCACTCGCGGATCGGGTCGGGCAGCTCGACCTTCCCGGGGTTGCCTTGCAGGATCGGGATGGATTTTATGGCTCGGTCAGGTTTCATCAGCGGGCGCGGGAAAACGGGTTTCGTGCCTTGGTCGGAACGGAACTGACCCTGGAGGACGAGACTGTTTTGCCAATCTTGATTCAAACCCGGGAAGCTTACCGGCAGGTTTCCCGGTTGCTGACGCGGGCTCAATTACGTGCGGCAAAGGGGAATTGCCGGATCCAATGGTCAGAGTTGGAGGAGATCAACGAAGGTATCGCCGTTCTCACCGGTGACGTGGAGGGCCCTCTTGAGGTTGCATGGCGGCGGGACGGTCATCGGGGCATGGAGACCGCGATGGAGCAGATGAAGCGCCATCTCCCGGCGCAGAGTCTGTGGATGGAGGTGCAGCGTCATGCGGTCCGGGGAGAGGAATCGCTTGTTCGGGCGAAGCGCGATCTTGCGGCTGCGAAAGGCCTCCCACTCCTCGCGACGAACGGGGTGTCCTACGCGCGATCGCAGAACCGTCAGGTCCAGGACGTCTTCACCTGCCTCCGACTTCACACCACGCTTGATGCCGCAGGTCGTGAACTCGCGGTCAACGGGCAGAGTTACCTCAAGTCGGGAGCAGAGATGCGGGCACTGTTCGCCGACCTGCCGGAGGCGATTGAAAACACGGCACGCCTCGCGGAAACCCTGGAGTTTTCACTCGAAAATCTCGGCTATGAGTTTCCGAAGCTCCCTGTGCCGGAAGGACACACGATGGATACCTACCTCGCGAACCGGACCTGGCACGGGGCGAGAAAGCGATACGGCAAACTTTCCCGGGCGGTGAAAGCCCAGCTTCAGCACGAACTCGATCTCATCACCCGACTGGGATTCAGCGGATATTTTCTGATTGTCTGGAGCCTCGTGAATTACTGCCGCGAAAACGACATCATGGTTCAGGGGCGGGGAAGTGCCGCGAACAGTGCGGTGTGTTATTCGCTCGGGATCACGCCGGTCGATCCGGTGGGGAGTAAGCTGCTCTTCGAGCGTTTTCTCAGCGAAGGGCGGAAGTCGTGGCCCGACATTGACCTGGATCTTCCGAGTGGAGATCAGCGCGAGCAGGTGATTCAGGAAGTCTATCGGCGCTACGGTCGCCACGGCGCGGCAATGACGGCGAATGTCATCACCTATCGCGGACGGAGTGCGGTTCGTGAGATCGGGAAGGTCCTCGAATTTCCCGAAGAAATGCTGAGCCGGTTTTCGGATCTCTACGCGAGCGGAGACTATAAACACACGATCACTTTTGAAGAGCAGGTCGCTAAATCGGGGATCACGGCGGAGCATCCCCGGGCGGCGGCTCTCGCGACTTTGTATGAGCAGATTTACGGACTGCCGCGTCATCTCGGTCAGCACTCGGGTGGGATGATTATTTGTCAGGGCGAGCTCGATGCGGTGATGCCTCTGGAGAATGCGAGCATGCCGGGGCGGACCGTCGCGCAGTGGGATAAGAATGATTGCGGGGAAATGGGGATCATCAAAGTGGACTTGCTAGGGTTGGGAATGATGGCGGTCTTGCAGGAAACGCTGCAGCTTTCCGGGAAACGGGGACGTCCTGTCGATCTCGCGCAGATTCCGAAAGATGATGAGGCGACTTATGACTTGATGTGTTCAGCCGACACGATCGGCGTCTTCCAAATCGAAAGCCGCGCCCAGATGAACACGCTACGCCGCATGCAGCCCCGGTGTTTCTATGATGTCGTCGTCGAAGTCGCGATCGTGCGCCCCGGTCCCATCGTCGGCGGGCTCGCGCATCCCTACCTGAATCGCCGCGATGGAAAAGAGCCGGTCGATTACATTGATGAGAAGCTCCAGCCGACCCTGGAGCGGACCCTCGGGGTTCCCATGTTTCAGGAGCAGGTCTTGAAAATGGCCATGGTCATGGCCGACTTTACCGGGAGCGAGGCCGAGGAGCTCCGCAAGGCGCTGAGTTTTCACCGGTCTCACGAAAAGATGCAGCGGGTCGAGATGAAGCTGCGCCGTGCCCTTGAGGAGCGGGGTGTCGAGGAGGACAAGATCGAGCAGATCGTGAAGGTGATCGGCTCCTTTGCACTCTATGGATTCCCCGAGTCCCATGCGATCAGCTTCGGGATTCTTGCCTACGCGAGCAGCTATCTCAAAGTGCATCGCGCCGCCGAGTTCTACACCGGGCTCCTCAACAATCAGCCGATGGGGTTCTATTCCCCGGCCACCTTGATTCAGGAGGCAAAGCGTCGCGGGCTGAAGTTTCGAGCACCCAGTGTCGTCACGTCAGGGTGGCGGTGTGAAGTGCTCGATGATGCAACGATCCAGCTCGGACTACTCACGGTGAAGGGGGTGAATGAGGCCGGGGTTCAGCACATGATCGCAGAACGGGGGCGCGAACCCTTTCATTCACTGGAGGATTTCCGGCAGCGGACAGAGTTTGATCGTCGCCAGATGCGACAGCTCGCTTCGGTCGGGGCTCTCAATGATTATGCCCTGACAAGGCGACATTCGATCTGGGAAGTGGAGGCGGAGGAGTTGGAGCAGGGCGATCTTTTTGCGGGTCGGGCATCCGGCCCGTCCGTCGTGAAAGAGTGTCCTCTGCCGGAGATGTCGTATCCCGAGCGGATTCAGGCCGATTTTGCGGGGCTTGGGATGACGGCTGGAAAGCATCCCATGGCGCTGGTGCGACCGCAGTTGCCGGAGTCGGTTTTGACCGCGATACAGCTCAGAGATCTCCCTCAGGGCGCGGCCGCTTCGACGGCCGGTGCCGTGATTTGCCGTCAACGGCCCGGCACCGCAAAGGGGGTGGTTTTTATCACTCTGGAAGATGAGACCGGTCTTTCTAACAGTATCGTCTATGCCGATCGGTTTGAAGACTATCGTCTCACGATCACGACGGAGCCGTTTTTGCTCATTACCGGAAAAGTCCAGCAGGCCGCGGGGACGACGCACCTCATGGCGGAGCGAATCGAGCCGCTGCGGACTCCGGCGGAGCTACCGTCTGCGGCATCGCATGATTTTCACTGAGGCGATGTGAGGGGAAGGAATCGACAATCCTTTTTACTTCTTCACCCCGTCAATTCGCTGACGAAGGAGTGGCCGCAAATACTGAACTGTTTCAACGGCAATGACATGGTAGCCCGCCAGATTCGGATGCCGGTCATTGAACCATCCCGGCAAATCCCCGAAGAGGGCATCGAGTTCGTTGTCCATCACGACGACACGATCTCCATGCACACGCGGGGCGACCCACTCTCTATATTTCGCAGGGATGTCTTGCAGCGGAAAGCGGCGGTAGTTGAGCATGTTTGGGCCATTTTCAAGCTGCTTCGCGTAGGGCGTGAAGATGTCGAAGACCTCAAGGTCCTCTTCGGAAGAGACCTCGAGAATCATCTTGTTCATCACTGCGCTGGCCTCTGCGCTGAGGTAAGGAATAATTGTCATCGGAATGATTCGGGCGTCCGGATAGTCCATTTTCAATCGTTGGATGACAGCTCGAAAGTCGGCCGGAAAATTTTCCGCCACGGGCTGTCTCTTGACCCAGTCATTGATGCCATAGCGGACGAAGACAAAGTCGGCCTGTCTGATCGGAGCGACTTCCCGTTCATAGCGACCGCTGTCGAGGAGGCGAAAGGCAGTGTCGCCGCCCTGGCCCAGATTATAGACTTTTAGCCGGGGCATCCCGGGTTCCAACTCCAAGAGCTGTCGGATCACGCGCTCGAGATGCGGACCTTCCGGATCGGTGAGACGCGGAATACTGCCCTCGGTCGTGCTGTCACCAATGAGGAGGATATGAATTTTGTCATGGACTTCCGAATGCCCGTCGGAGGCGAAACACGTCAGTGCCGGAACGAGGGCGAAAACAAACGTCAGGATTTTCATCTCCCGAGGCTACTCAGTTTCCGCCGGAAACGGAAGTGCGCTCATCCGCCATGGGAGCAACCCTTCGGACCGTCAGATCCGGTTCCTTTATGCCGCTATCGACTCACCGGGAGAGATTTGATAGCGTTTCCTCATGAAGAGAAAACTTCTCATCGGCCTCGCCGCTTTCGCGCTCATCTCCGTTGGCTGGCATGTCTTCGAAGGCATCTGGGACCGCTCGCTTTTTCCGAAGGACTCGACGGAGCTTCACAGTGAAAACATCGGCGTGAGGGAACTGCGAAAACTGCTCGAGGAGAACCCGGACCTGCAACTGGTCGATGTTCGCCCCCGCGGGAGTTATGAGTCGGCCCATCTCGCCGGGGCGGTTCATGCGCCCTTCCGGGGCGGAGAACTCACGATCATGGATCCGGCGGCACTCGATCCTGAGAAGCCGGTTCTCGTCTATTGTGACGGAGGGTATCGCAGCCGGACTGCTATCCCTGCGTTCAAGGCGGCAGGATTTCAGGAAATCTATCATCTTCATCGCGGGATTCTCTCGTGGAGGCTGAGAGGCGGTGATTACGAAACCGGCGACGGGAATTGATCCGGGTTGCAGTCTCTTTGTTCGAGGCCACGCAAATGCGTAATGCTGAAACAGGTCAAAATGACGCATTTTTACAAAAAACACCCCATGAGGGACAATAACACAGCGGCATCGGTGGTAGGCTCCTCTCAGTCAATCCCCGGCTCAACCCTCTTAACTCCATGACTCAACCCTGTTGCCTCTCCTTTCCCGCCTTCCGCCAGTGGGTCCTGAGCTTTGTCCTGACGATTGGCGTGGTTTCTCATTCCGGGGCGGATGAGGAAGCCGGGAGGAAGTTTTTTGCGGATCAGGTCTATCCGATTCTGAAGGAGAATTGTTTTAAGTGCCACGGCGCGGAGGAGCATCTCAAGAGCGACTTCCGGCTCACGAGCCGCGAAGGACTCGTCCACGGCGGCCACTTCGGCGCCGGCTACAACGAAGCCGATCCCGAGGCGAGCACCCTGCTCGCGATGATCAGCTACAAGGACGGCGATCACGAGATGCCGCCGAAAGGGAAGCTGCCGGAGGAGCAGATTGCCGTGCTCACCGAGTGGATCGTGATCGGGGCGCCTTACGATCCGGAGTTGGAGATCAAAGGCGGGGCTCATGAGCGTCGCGGCTTCACCATTTCCGACGAAGACCGCCAGTGGTGGGCCTATCGTCCGATCTCAAAGGACGCGCCGCCGAAAGTGGAGGCAGAGTGGAGCCGCAATGGGATCGATGCCTTTATCAAAGCTCAACTCGATCGCGAAAAACTCGTCCCTAACGAACGCGCCAAACCGGAGGTGCTGATCCGCCGACTTTACTTTGATCTCATCGGCCTGCCGCCGGCACCGGAGGACGTCGATGCTTTTGTCGCGGCCAGTAGCGCCGATCCTGAGGTCGCCTACACCGCTCTCGTGGAGGAGCTGCTGGCACGCCCTCAATACGGCGAAAAGTGGGCCCGTCACTGGCTCGATGTCGTTCGCTATGCAGAAACGAACGGCTTTGAGCGCGACAATCCGAAGCCGCAAATCTGGCGCTACCGCGACTATGTCATCGATGCGTTTAATCAGGACAAGCCCTACGATCAGTTTGTGATCGAACAGATCGCCGGGGACGAAATTCCGGAGCCGACGAAGGAGTCACTCATCGCAACCGGATATCATCGACTCATGCAGTGGGATGATGAGCCCGCCGACCGAAAACAGCACGTCTACGATGTTCTTGCGGACAACGTGCAGGTCACGACGGAAACTTTTCTGGCGACGACGGTGGGCTGTGCCCGCTGTCACGACCACAAGGCGGATCCGATTTCGCAGAAGGATTTTTATTCGTTCATGGCATTCTACAGTGGGGTGACGCACTACGACACGCAGGGGACGATGATTTCCTGGGCAACGCCCGAAGAGAAGGTGGCCTTTGAAAAACAGCGTCAAACAAGGCTCGTGAAGCTGAAAGCGGAGCGGGAAAGTCAGGAAGCGGAACTACTCGCCTTTCTTGAAAAAGAGAAGCCCGGCGACGAGGGGCACGCTGAGCCAACCACCTATATCGACGACGCGAGAGGTGAGGGTGCAGCGTGGTTTTACACGACGAAGAAGCCGACCCCCGACTGGAAGGAGATCGGCTTCATCAACAAGTCGTGGTATAAGGCGAGGGGTGGCTTCGGCGCGGGAGATCCTCCGAAGTCAGTGATCGCGACCGAGTGGAACACGGAGAACATCTGGATGCGGACTGACTTTCGCCTTTCCACGGTTCCGGACTCGCTCACGCTGGAGATTTATCACGACGAGGAAGTCGAAGTGTATCTGAATGGTCATCTCGTTTACGAAGCGGGCGGCTACACGACCGACTACGAGGTCATCGAACTTGGTGGGAAGGCCCTCGGAGTGATCCAGACCGGGAAAAATGTCGTCGCGGTTCATTGTCGAAATTCCGGGGGCGGACAGAACATCGATCTCTCCCTCCGGAATTCCAGTTCGGCGTCGGGCCTTGAGGAGATGATCTCCGGTCGCAAGGGTGAGAGGTTTGCGAAAGAAGTGAAGGAGAGTCTAGGGCGTGACCTTGTGGCGGAGTATTCGAAAACGCTGAAAGAGATCGCCGACTGGCGGACCCGCAAACCGGGCGTGCCCTTGAACGTGGTGACGGAGCGCGCCGCCGAGGCGCCGCCGATGCATGTTCACCTCCGCGGCAGCGCGCATGCTTTGGGCGGGGAGGTCAATCCGGGGTTGCCCGCAGTGCTTGCGAGCGATGATTCCGAGCCGAAGCCGGTCGTGGCGACTCCGGTGGTGCATGAGGATCGTGTTTCGTCAGGACGACGGCTTCAGCTCGCAAAGTGGATTGTGAGTCCTGATAATGTCATCGCGCCCCGGGTCATGGTGAACCGGATCTGGCAGCATCATTTCGGTCGCGGGATCGTTCCCACGACTTCCGACTTCGGTCAACTCGGCGAAATGCCGACGCATCCAGAGCTACTCGACTGGCTTGCGAATCAGTTTGTGGAGAATGGTTGGAGCATGAAAGCGATGCACCGCCTCATGCTGCAAAGCCGGACCTACCAGATGTCCTCCGAGCCGAACAGCGCGAATCTCGCGGCTGATCCTCAGAACAATCACTTCTGGCGCTTTTCGATGCGTCGCCTCACCGCTGAGGAGTTGCGCGACACGATGCTTTCGGTTTCCGGGAATCTGAACCTGGAGTCTCACGGAGAGTGGGTCTTCCCTCCGCTTCCACCGGAGGTCCTCGCGACTTCGTCCCGCCCCGGGAAAGGATGGCCGATTTCGGAAAACGAGGAGGATCACTATCGCCGTTCCCTCTATGTCCATGTGAAGCGCAGTCTGCGTCATCAGATGCTGGCTGATTTTGACCAGGCCGACACCGACACCGCCTGCGCGGTTCGATTCGCGACGACGGTGCCGACGCAGGCGTTGACGATGCTGAACTCGAAATTTGTGAACGACCAGGCCGTTGTCTTTGCGGACCGGATGCGATCGTTTGGCGGCGATGTCAGGAATCAGATCGCTTCCGGACTTGAGCTGGCTTTGCAGAGAGAAGCAGAAGACGGGGAGGTCGACTATCTCGCTTCCTTCTACGAATCCCTGCAGAAAGAGGTCAAGCTTTCGCCCGAAGACGCCCTCAACCGGGTCGCGCTCCTCGCCCTGAACCTCAATGAATTTATCTACCTCGACTGATTATGAAGCGGAATAAGACCAAAGATTTTTGCGGTAACGTCAACCGCCGCGAGTTTCTCGGCACGGTGGGAGGAGGATTCCCTGCGCTGGCCCTGACCGGAATGCTCGGCCAGGAGGGATTTTTTCATCAGGCAAAGGCGGCGACGACGGCGGTTAATCCGTTGGCGGAGCAGGCTCCGATGTTCAAAGGAAAGGCCAAGAGTGTCATCTTCCTCTTTATGTATGGCGGGCCAAGTCACATCGATACCTTTGACTATAAGCCACAAATGGTCGGCATGGACGGAAAGACCATTCAGGTGAAGACCTTCGGGCGCGGGGGAAAGAAAAATGAGGGTCGCATCGTCGAGCCGAAGTGGGGATTCAAGCAATACGGGGAGTGCGGTAAGTATGTCTCTGATCTGTTCCCCCATGTCGGGACGTGCGTGGATGACATTTCGTTCGTCCACTCCATGACGGCGGATTCTCCAATCCATGGCTCTGCTCTGCTCATGATGAACAGTGGCTCGCTTATCAGCGGGCATCCCTCGCTGGGTTCCTGGGTGAACTATGGTCTCGGATCGGTGAATGAAAATTTGCCGGGATATGTGGTCATGCTGGATCAGAGTGGCGGTCCGATATCCGGCGCCAAGAACTGGACTTCGGGCTTCATGCCGGCGAGTTACCAGGGCACGGTTTTCCGTTCTCAGGGCAGTCCGATTTTGAACTTGAAGAACGTCAACGGGATGGCGGATCAGGAGCAGCGAATGCTGATTGATTCGCTCAATCATTTGAATTCCGAGCATCTTTCGCCGCGTTTTGACAACACCAATCTGGCGGCGCGGATCGCGAGCTACGAGCTTGCCTACCGGATGCAGGCGACGGCACCGGAGGCGATCAATATTGACGAGGAGTCTGAGGGCACGAAAGCGCTTTATGGAATCGACCAGTCTGAGACCGAAGATTTCGGCCGGAAGTGTCTACTCGCGCGCCGCCTTGTTGAGCGGGGGACTCGCTTCATTCAAATTTACTCCGGAGGAGCGCACAATGATCACAACTGGGATGCTCACGGCGATCTCGAGAAGAACCACAATCTACATGCCGGAGCAACGGACAAACCGATTGCGGGTCTGCTGAAAGACCTCAAGCGGCGGGGGATGCTGGAGGATACCCTCGTAGTCTGGGGCGGTGAGTTCGGGCGTCAGCCGACTGCGGAATACGAGTATGGCACCGGCCGCGACCACAACAGTTACGGCTTTACGATGTGGATGGCGGGCGGTGGCGTCAAGGGTGGTGTCTCAGTGGGGCAGACCGATGAACTTGGAGCGATGGCGGTTGAGAATCGATATCATGTCCGGAATCTTCACGCGACGATTCTCAGCCTGATGGGACTTGATCCGAATGACCTCACCTATTTCTTCGGTGGGCTTGATCACAAGCTCGTCGGCGTTGAGGGGGCCGATCCGATTCCGGAGATCATGGCGTAGAGTCCGAAAGTCGGTAGCGAAAGACGGGAGTCTTTCGGGCAGGGCAAAGGGAACGAAGGAGTCACCTTACCCGACCCACGCAAAGACGACCGCTTTTTCGACGTCGGGGTGGAGGCTCAGGTGGACGGGGCAACTTACGGCTGCCTTTTCGATCGCCCTGCGCTGCGGGTGATCTTCGGGAAGAGGAACTTCGATATCGACGACCAGTCTCGAGATCATTCGGGGCGGCTCCGGAGTCATGTGCTTCTCGACTCTGACTTTGGTTCCCGTCAGGTCGACCTCGTGGCGACCCGCAAAAATTCCCATGATCGTCATCATGCAGGTGCCGAGCGCGGTCGCGACCAGGTCAGTCGGGGAGTAGCGTTCCCCGCGTCCGTGGTTGTCGACCGGGGCGTCCGTTTCGACGATCGAACCGGAAGGTCCGTGGGTGGCGGAGCACCGAAGGGTGCCTTCGTAAACAGCATTGATTTCAACCATGGGATCAGGGGGATACGTTTTTCATGACACTACCTTTCAGGGTGCCCTTCAACTCAATTCCTTCATCGTGGAACTCAGCGGCGTAGACTTCAAGATCCCCCGCGATGGTTGTCGAGCTTTTCGTGAAGACTTTCACTCCCGCAATACCCACATCTTTGCCAAAGTAGCCTGAGAGAGTGATCTCGGTGCCAAGAAAGGCCACCGGAACATCGGTGGAGGGAGCGTTGTATTCGATCAACTGTCCGATGTAGTAAGTCGGCTTCTCAGGAGCAGTTGAGATGGTGGTCTCCGCTTCTTCGAAGCTGACTACCTCATAGCCGTCAAAAGCATAGCGACCGGGCCCGAACCAACCGACAAGAACTGAAAGGCCGATGAGCAAGAGGACGATCAGTCCAATCACTCCTCCGACGCAGCCGCAACATCCACCACAGCCTTTCCGTTTCTTCAGGGGTTCATAAGGGTCAAGTGGATGAGATCGCTTTTTCTCTTTTCTCGAGCCCTTGTCTTTTCCCTTTTTGCCTCCGTAGGTAGGGCCCTGGGTGCGGGGATCGATAATGTCCGGTGTGGGCATGATCGGAGGGGGAGGGGGCACCTCTCTCGGCTTGTCGCTGCCACTGTTCTCTCTGGATTCAGTGGTGTCACTCATCGTAAAGCTTTCATTCTTGCTCTGGAGACATCTCCATGATTCGGATCGCGAATCAACCGAAAAGAGGCCACCCTGCTACCATGCCGACCGTCGCCGTGGTTATCCCCTCATGTAATCGATGCCGTCTTCTCTTGCAAGCGATGGAGAGTATCGCCATTCAGACGAGACGGCCCGATGAAGTCGTGATTGTGGATGATGCTTCCACGGTCGATATGTCTGAATGTCGTGTTCTGGCCGGAGAGTTCGGTTTCAAATGGTGTTCATTGCCCGCAAATCAGGGGCCGGCGGCAGCAAGGAACAGGGGAGTTGAAGCAACTACCGCTGACTGGTTGTGCTTTCTCGATTCCGACGACGAGTGGCTGCCGGAGAAACTCAGCAGGCAACTGTCCTGGCATGAGCAGCACCCTGACTCCCGCATTTCGCAGGTTCACGAGAGCTGGCATCGCAAGGGAGAAGAGGTAAAGAAACCGTCCCACTGGGAGCAGAGAGGCGGTGATCTTTTCGCTGCTTCGATTGAGCGCTGTTCGATCGGCCCGTCCTGCGTCATGCTTTCGCGCGAGTTGTGGAATGAAACGGGAGGATTTGACGAGAACTTTCGCGTTTGCGAAGACTACGAGCTGTGGTTGCGAATTTCCTCACAGGCCTTGATCGGGCTCGTCGATTCCGGGCCGCTGGTTCGGAAACATGCCGGTCATGATGATCAGTTATCCGCCGTGACCCCTGCCATGGACCGGTTTCGAGTCCACGCTCTCATGAAAGCATTTGCCGAAGGTTCCTACTCGGAAACGCAGATGGAAATGTTCGCTGAGGGAATCCGGGGGAAGGCAGTCATTCTTGCCGGTGGCGCCGAGAAGAGAGGGTTCCGGGAGAGAGCTGACTTCTACCGTAGGGTTTCCGAGGTGAAATGGGAGATTCTTTCCGCCGGCGAAACGAGGGAGTGGTTCAGGCGCTCGGCGCGGTTGATTCAGGAGTAGGGATTCGTCCGATTTGTCGCGATCAGCGTAAAGGTTTTCAGTTTTTATGGCCCGCTATCAAAATGTGATCCACTGGTTCCGCCGTGACCTCCGCCTGAGCGACAACACCGCGCTTTCGAATGCTTCGAAGGATTCGGAGAAAGTCCTGCCGGTTTACATTTCCTCTGACTGGAAAGGGGAGCATCACTGGACCGGGCCGGCGCGTCAGGCGTTTCTCTGCGGGTGCCTCGATTCGCTCTCAAAGAATGTGGATCACGCCGGTGGCCGGCTCATTTTCCGTCGTGGTGATGCGGTCGAAGAACTGCGGCAGTTGATTGACGAAAGCAAGGCGGAGGCCGTCTATCTGAATCGCGACCCGGATCCCCATGGCAGGGAGGCAGAGAAGCGGGTGCAGGAGCTGTGCCGGGAGAAAGGAATCGAGTTTCACGATTTCCAGGACGCCGTGCTCCACGAACCCCATGAGGTTCTCACGGGATCGGGGAATCCCTACAAAGTTTACACTCCCTATTCGCGAACGTGGTTTGATCAATCGAAACCCGGCGGAGTGAACACAGTAAAGACGCTTCACACCCTGAGCACGATTCGGAAGGGCGAGGTTCCCAAAGTCGAAGACTGGGGGCTGAAGTTCGAAGGTCCCCTGCTTCGCGAACCCGGGGAAAAGGCGGCCCGCGAGCGTCTCAAAGAAGCCGTCGCCGGAGTGATCGGCGAATATGAGGCCATGAGGAATGATCCGGCGGCAGACGCGACTTCCCACCTCGGGGCTGATCTCCGCTATGGCACACTCTCGGCGCGGGAGGTGTTTCACCGGGCGGAGGAAGCCCGGCAGGAAACGAGGTCAGAATCGGTGCGCAGTTCCATCCATGTCTTTCAGAAGCAGTTGGCCTGGCGTGAATTTTTCATGGCGATCCTGCATCACTATCCTGAAGTGCTGGAGACCGATTTCAATCCGGACTGGCGGGGCCTGTCGTGGGATGATCCCGGCGAGGGCGATAAATTCGAACGCTGGACGGCGGGGAAGACGGGATTTCCGATCGTTGACGCAGGGATGCGACAGCTCGCAGAGACAGGCTACATGCACAACCGGGTCCGGATGATCACGGCGATGTTCCTCACCAAAGACCTGCACCTGCACTGGCGTCACGGTGAGTCGCACTTCATGCAGCACCTTCTCGATGGAGAGATTGCGAACAACAACGGGGGCTGGCAGTGGTCGGCCGGGACCGGGGCGGACGCGGCACCCTATTTCCGGATCCAGAATCCCTGGACTCAGACGGAGCGGTTCGATAAGGACGGGGAATACATCAAACGGTGGATACCCGAGCTCGAAAAAGTCGATCCAGCGCGTTTCACCAAGCCGCCGGAAGGAAGCGCGAAGCTTTGCGGCGACTATGTTGAGCCGATCGTGGATCATAAAGCGGAGCGGGATGAAACCCTCCGCCGCTTCAAGAAACACAAAGAAGGGTGAAATTTCTCTGATTCTTCATTTTCCTTCCACGAATCTTCTCTAAAGTGGAGGCGTGAGTTCCAACTACCAGGTCTTTGCCCGAAAATATCGTCCCCGCACCTTTGAAGATGTGCTGGGGCAGGATCACGTGGTGCAGACGCTTCGCAACGCGATCGAAAAAGAGCGGCTCGCGCACGCCTATCTTTTCGTCGGTCCGCGGGGGACGGGAAAGACTTCAACGGCCCGGATTCTCGCCAAGGCGCTGAACTGCCCGAACGGCCCCAGTGCTACTTTTGATCCAGATGATCCGATCTGCGTGGAAATCGGGGAAGGGAACAGCCTCGATGTCCTCGAGATTGATGGAGCCTCGAACAACGGCGTCGATGAGGTCCGCGGGCTGCGCGAAACCGTGAAGTTCGCGCCCAGCTCGGGTCAGTACAAGATTTACTACATCGACGAGGTTCACATGCTTACGACGCAGGCGTTCAACGCGCTGCTCAAGACCCTGGAAGAACCTCCCCCTCACGTGAAGTTTATCTTTGCGACGACTGAGCCGCAGAAAATTCTGCCGACGATCATCAGTCGTTGTCAGCGCTTCGATCTGCGCCGCATCCCCACGGATATCATTGCGAAGCACTTGCAGTTCATCGCCGGGGAAGAGGGGATCTCGATGAACGAAGCGGCTGCCTTCGCGATCGCAAAAGGGGCCGAGGGCGGGATGCGCGATGCTCAGTCGATGCTGGACCAGCTCGTGGCTTTCTGCGGCAACACAATCGACGAATCCAATGTCCTCGATATTTTCGGGTTCAACTCAGCGGAGTCGATTTCTGATCTCGCGGGCCAGATTTTGCGCCGCGACAACTCCGCTGCTCTGGAGTCGATCCATGTTCACAGTGATGCGGGAAAGGATCTTTCAAAGCTGCTTTCAGACCTCATCAGTCATTACCGCAACGTCCTCCTTCTCAAGGTCGATCCCGGAGCGAACACCGGGGAGATGCCGGGTGATTTGCTCACCGTTATTCAGGAGCAGGCGGGCATTGTCGACACGCAGAGACTTCTCAAGCTGATTGATCTTTTCGCAGAAACCGATTCACGCATGAAGTGGGCTCCGAACAAAAAGCTTCACTTCGAGATCGGAATCATCAAAGCGATTCAGACTCTCGGCGAAGCGTCCATCGACGATGTCATCGCGATGATTTCCACTGCGGCGAGTGCTTCAAGCCAGCTCCCGGCGGTATCGGTATCGGACGCATCGCAAGCGGAGCCGGTTGCCACGATGCCGGATTCCTCCGCGAAGGCCCTGGCGGCGGCTGAGTCTGTCGCTCCGCGAGGGGAAGTGATTCCTGAATCACCTCCGGTCGTCGTTCCTCAGCCTGTGGAGGCACTCGTGCCCCCGGAAACTGATCCTGATCCCGCGCCGGTGGCAACATCTGGGCCGACATTGGCTGCGCCGGTTCCTGCGGCGCCACTTTCCGGCCCGGCGCTCTGGACTGCCGCTCAGAAGACCTTAATCGAAGAGCGGCCTCTATTTGAAACCTGGCTCGTCGCAGCTCAGTTTATCAGCCACGAGGGGAACCAGTTCACGATCGGATTTTCAACGGAGCAGCGTTTTTTCCGCGAATCTCTTTCCCGCTACGAAAAGGAGATGGCGGAAACGATTGGATCGCTCGCGGGGGCACCGGTGGAGTTGGCGGTCGAAGTTCGCGATGATCTTGCCCCGGCGGAAATGCCGATCGAGGCGGATGAGCCTCCCGAAGAAGGCCCCGCTCCCGCAGAGCCCGAACCCTCGCCCGCCGCCACGCAGCCGGAGCCGACCCCGGAGCCGACCCCGGAGCCGAAAGGCAGCGAAGAAGACCTTAAGAAAGACCCTTTGATCTCAGAGGCGCTGGACGTTTTCCAGGCTCGAGTCATTAAATCCTAATACCCGAAGAAAGAGAATACTGATGAACATCGCTAAAATGATGAAGCAAGCCCAGCAGATGCAAAAGAAGATGGGCGAAATGCAGGCGGAACTGGCGGAGAAGGAATTTGAAGCCTCCGTTGGTGGCGGGAAAGTCACCGTCATCGCGAATGGCGCCGGCGACGTGGTTTCCATCAAAATCGATCCTGCGGTGGTGGATCCCGATGACGTCGAGATGTTGGAAGATCTTGTGCTCAGCGGAGTCAAGCAGGCCATCGAGCAGGGCAAGGCGCTGAATCAGGAAGAGATGAGCAAGTTGACGGCGGGCCTCGGGCTGCCCCCCGGGCTTGGATTTTAAGATTTTCCGGGTCTGAAGGAACGGGGCCCGCGGACTGAAATGGAAGTAAGATGGACTTCTTCCGTTTTGTCGTTCCGAGAATCGCGCGCCGTGATCTGGGTCGAATGGCGGGGATTACCCTCGTCGGAGCACTCGTCGCCGGACTCTACGGGGTGTTGCATGATCAAGTGACCTACACCATTTCGGAGGAGTATTTCACGAGGTTTAAGTTTTACCAATTTGCCTACGCGGAGCCTGAGAGTCGCTCCCCGGGAGTTTTTGCCGGAATCATCGGCTTCTTAGCAACCTGGTGGGTGGGCGCGATCATCGCCTGGTCAATGGCGAGAGTTTCGTTACTGCAGGGCTGCAAACTTCCGTCTCTTCGAGACTTTGCGAGCGCTTTCGTGATCGTATTTTCGGTTTCTTTTCTCATCGCCTGCCTCGGCTATCTCTACGGCCAATGGAGGCGGAGAACCGGTTATGGTTCGGGGTGGCTCGAATGGATGGATGCCATGACGGTTCAGGATTTCGATGCCTTTATGACCGCGGGATACATCCACAATTCCAGTTACCTCGGCGGGGTTGTCGGTACCCTTGTCGCGATTATTTTTCTCCGATCCCGACGACAGAAACGTGACCCCGGCGTCCCGGCAGTGGTCAGGTAGATCGCCGGCAGGACGCCGGGGCCCCGTTGATGGGGAGCGAAAGGTGCACGTCATTCGCTACGGTTTACTTGCAGACCGGATTATCCCGCGTTACAGGCGGTCATGTTTGCAGTTGTCGTTACGATAGAAGCCGTCCCCGGGAAAGCCGATGATTTGATCGAGGCACTCAAGGCCAATGGAAGCCATTCCCGCGAAGAACCGGATTGCCTGAAGTGGGAGTGGTCACGTCATGTCGATGACCCTGACAAGTTTGCGATCTACGAACTCTACACGAATCGTGACGCGTTCCTCGCGCACAAAGCGAGCGAGCATTTCGCCGCCTGGGTAGAGGCGAGTGGACCCTGTATCGCCAATAAGGTTGCGGGACAGTATCAGGTTGAGGGCCCCGACGTACGTGAGGCGCTTTCCCTGAGCTGATACTCGAGATCGAGGTGTTTCGAGATCACCGAGAAGAGTTCGTGCGAGCGGAAAGGTTTCGCCACGAAGTCATTGCAGCCGGCTTCCATTGCACTGACTCTGGCCTACTCAAGTGCGGAGGCGGTGAGGGAGGCGAAGACGGGATCGTCTCCCTCGGTGGCG
The DNA here is from genome assembly GCA_029233965.1 of Verrucomicrobiales bacterium. Taxonomy (GTDB): domain Bacteria; phylum Verrucomicrobiota; class Verrucomicrobiia; order Verrucomicrobiales; family DEV007; genus Arctic95D-9. The sequence goes on from JARGOP010000028.1 coordinate 23,592, forward strand.
AGTGCTTTGATCTCACGCGTCGCCTTGCTGCTCCCGGCGTCGCTCATGTGTTCCCTGATTCAATGGGAGGAGCGGAAGCCACGGCACGGTTGCTACGCGAGTGGTCATCGTTCCGGAAGGCCCCATGGCAGAGGAACGATTTATCTTTTCCAGAATGAGAGAAAAGGAGTTCGAGGAAACCGCAGCCTACCTCCGCGTCGAATACGGAACGACCTACCGGTGCCTCATCTAATCTCCGTCGGCCGAGGCAGGTCAAACTTTTCGGGGTGGTAGGGGCAGCCGCGTTCTTTTTTGCTCGTGAAACGCCCTTGACCACTCCGGAGCGGTTCTCTTAGTGAGTTGATTCACTGGTAAACTCCTCGATTTGGCTTTCTGACTTGATTGCTTCGATCAGTTTTTCGATCTCAAGGTTTCTCATCTCCAGTGCCGCTTGCTCGGCTATTCCGTCGAGCTCGGTAAGAGGAATCAGATGAGGTTCTTTGCGGTCAGTGACCTTGAAGACGTGAAATCCGTAGTGAGTCGCGATAACCGGGCTGATCTCGTTCACCCGCATGGAAAACGTGATCGACTCGATTTCCGGCATCGTTTCGCCCTGCTTCATGAATCCGAGATCGATTTCGCGGTTGCTGTCTGAACCGTGCTCTCTCGCGGCTTCAGTAAAATCTTTGCCCTCGAGAAGTTCCTCTCGCAGATCGCGAAGGGCTTTGTAGGCTTCCGCCGCCGCTTCCTGACTGGAGGGTTCGATAAAGATCTGACTGACGCGAACTTCCTCCTTCGTCATGAACTGATCTTGATTGCGTTGATAGAAGTCGGCAATTTCCTCTTCGGTAGGCTCCAGCGAACCGTCGATTTCAGCGTTGAGGTAGCGATCAATCGTCATGCTGCTTTTCAGCTTGCGAAGAATCATCGGGAGATCACCGGTATTGAATCCTGTGTTGTCGAGGAACTCGCGTTCACCTCCGTGCTCGGTCTTCAGCTCTTCGAATCGTGCCTGAACTTCCGACTCCTCTATCGGTCCGTATTTTTCGTTCGACTTCTGCTCGATGAGCGTCCGGTTGATGACGTTGTCTTTCGCGAAACTCCAGAATTCATCATCGCGGTCGCAGCAGACCACTTCACCCATGCTCTGGTAGTGTTCCTTGATTGATTCGAACTCGTCTTCCAGCTCTGAATCCTCGATGCGCTCGCCGTTGATAATAAAACCCATGACACAGTCTGGAGTCGAATCAGCCGTCGTGCAAATCCCCGGGTTTCCGTATCAGCGTCAGGAGTTCGTCGTCACGCCGGTGTCCACCTTCGCACTGGCGAGAGCGCGAAGTCGAAAGGCCTGCACTGACTGTGAAAATCCCTTCAGGGCCAGATCGGAAATCACTTCGGCTTCCGGGGCAGGGGAGAGGCGGCGGATTGTCTCGTCATCGGTGACCACCTCCATCGGCCCTGCCGCTCCGCAAAGTCTCGCCGCGAGATTTACCCGCGAACCGAGCACCGTGTAGTTCAGCCGGTCCACCGATCCCATGCAGCCGGCGACGACCTCGCCGGTCGCCACTCCGATCCCGATCTCAACTTTCAACCCCGGCGATTCATTGAGGCGTTTGCGCTCCTCGATCATTTCGAGGGCACAGGCGGCGGCATTGGCCGCGTCGTTCCCATAGGATTTCAATCCGCCGAAGACGGCCATGATTTCATCACCGACGAACTTATCGACGACCCCTTTGTGCTTTCTGACAAGCTCGGTCATCGCCGTCATGTGATCGTTCAGCATGCGGATCACTTCACTCGGATGCATTTCCTCCGTCTGACGAGTGAAGCCCCGGATGTCGCAAAAAAGGACCGATACCTCCTTGATTTCCCCGCCCAGTTCGAGATCGAGGGAACCACTCACGAGAGCCTGGGCCACCGTCTCATCGCTGACCTTGCCGAGCAACTCCCGGTAGAGTGACTTCTGCTTCAGCTCCTCCGCCATCTCGTTGAAAGACGAGGCGAGGTCACCAATTTCATCCGCTGACTTCACGGCGACACGATGGTCAAAGTCGCCTGCGCGAATCGCATTTGTTCCCACCACCAATTCATTGATCGGGCCGGCCAGATTGCGGGCGAGGAGAAAAGCGATCCCGATTGCAACGATCAAAACCGCGCCGGCGATGCCGCTCCCCCGGATTCTAAACTCGGTGAGGTCAGCTCTTAGCCCGGAGATCGGGAAGGCGGCGATCTGATATGGCGGCTGGAACGAATCGGCTTCGTTGATCCGGTCTACATAGACGAGATAGTCTTCGTCTCCGATCGTGGTTTCAAAACGGCTTTCTGCGCCTGATTCGAGCGGAGCGTTGAGAAAGTCCTCAATGGATTTGCTCAACTCAGCCGCGAACATCTCATCCAGATTTCGCGAATAGATTTCCCCGCCCAGGTAGAGTCCGCTCCTGATGCGCCGGTCCACTCCGAATTCCTCCTGGTAGCGTTCGAGAGATCGTTCTGCCTCCGTTTCCGAAGCGGAGGCGCGGAGGAACAGCCCGATGATTCCCCCGGAAACCGGATCGACGACCGGAGTGCTCACCATTTCCTGGACGACCGGTTTGCGGCCCTGGAAATCCATCGGCAAAAAGACTGTTTCCTGGGTGTCGCTTTTGAGGAATTTTTCGAATGCCTCCTTCGCTTTTTCCCGTGAGACACCGGGCCGACGGAATTTCCCTTTTCTTACATCCTCAGCCCGCGGGTGGACGATGGGAATGACCTCACCCTCCAGATTCATTGCCGCAACATTGCCGAGCTTGTTGAGTAAATCCTGAGAAACCGGGCTGCGATTCACAGGGGAAGAACTCGAACCATCGGTTCGGCCCGGTTCCATCTCCCTGAGGTCGGCCAAATATTGCTGCCAAAAGGCCTGCGATGATTCCTCATCCGCTGTTCCCTGCAGGACAGCGATGACATGCTCACTACGGGCAAGATCGCGGCACAGGGCCATGAACTCATCGGAGCGGAGCTTTCGGGACCGCTCCAGCCCGACGAGGAGAGACCGAAACTCCGTGGAGAACTGGTTGATGTAGGTCTGACGGATCTTCATCTCCGTCGCCGTCATGAGTGCGATCGTCACGCCAATCACCGCCATGATCAGCGTGATGACCAGTTTTGTTTGAAATCGCATGCCTCGATTTATGTTTCGGATGGAACTCCGGCGGTCCCGGGATGTTTTGACCTGAATTCCGGCCGGTGGCAATGATCAATTCCGCTTTACCCTTGACTCACTCGGCGTTTTTGGCGATGGGATAAGCGTCCCCGCGCCGCACTCATGGAAAAACCGAACTTCGACGAAGCCGTCAAATCGATCGTCTCACGAGACAACCGGTTCGAAGTAGACGCCTACCACTTTCTCCGGGAGGCGCTCGATCACACCGTGATCAAGTTGCGCGAAGATGAACTGGAGGAGCATCGTCATGTCAGTGGTCCTGAGTTGCTCGAAGGGGTCGTGGATCATGCCCTCCGCGAGTTTGGTTCGATGGCGGTGACAGTGCTGGATTCCTGGGGGATTCGGACCGGAGAGGACATCGGGGTGATGGTTTTTCAATTGATCGACGCGAGGGCGTTCGGGCGCTCGGAAGATGATTCCCCGGCAGATTTCGTGGGTGTCGTCAATCTACGCGAAGAGTTGATGTCTCCGTTCAAGCCTTCCCGCGAAGTGATTCGGGCGAAGGAATCGGGGAATGATCGCGAACCGCCCGCGCGCGGAAATCAACCTGCCAAGCCGACCGAAATTTGAAGGGCAACCCGGAGTCGCTCGATTTTCCCCCGTCTTCCGCCCGTGTCTGGACCCTCGGGAACGGATTGGAGATCATCGTCAAAGAGGACCACTCTGCGCCGGTCGTAAGTCTGCAGGCCTGGTGTCGTGCCGGAAGTATTCACGAGGGGAACTGGCTCGGAGCGGGCCTCTCCCATTTCCTTGAGCATATGCTCTTTAAAGGGACGGAGAGTCGCGATGCGAATGAGATAGCGCAAACCGTCCAGGCTCAGGGCGGATATATTAATGCTTACACCTCTTTTGACCGGACCGTTTACTGGATCGATGCGCCTTCCAGTGGCACTGAGGTTTGTCTCGATGTCCTCTGCGACGTGGTGGGGTTTGCGCAACTTCCCGAGGATGAGTTCGCGAACGAATCGGATGTGATTCGCCGCGAGATTGCGATGGGGCAGGACAATCCCGAGCAGGTTCTCAATCGCGCGTTATTCAATACCGCATACACGAATCATCCCTGCCGATATCCCGTGATCGGTCACCTCGATCTCTTCAATCAGCTTTCGAGGGATGAGCTCTACGACTACTACCGGGAGAAATATTCGCCTGACAATCTTTTCATCGTGATCGCCGGGGACGTGGATGGCGACGCGGTTGTCGCAGCCATTGAGAAGCAACTCGGCGGGCTCGAAAGAAGGCGCCGTTCTCCCGTGGTAATTCCCGCTGAGCCTGCGCAGCTCGGCATTCGCCAGGAGCGGGTGGAATTTCCAACCGACCTCCACCGTTGTCGGCTGGCCTGGCCTATTCCGGACGGAAGTCATCCTGATGTTCCGGCGATTGACCTGCTCACGTCGATTCTCGGCGATGGACGAAGCTCACGGCTCTATCGTGAAATCCGGGAGGAGAAGCAGCTTGCTCATTCCGTGGGGGCCTATGCCTACACCCCTTCCTTTCCCGGTCAGTTGGTGGTGAGCTTCGACACCGATGGGGAAAAGGTTGAAGCGGCCGAGGCTGCGATTCTCCGCGAACTGGAACGATTTGCGGAAGCGGGAGGCACGGAGGAGGAACTGGACAAGGCGAAGCATCAGGGGCTCGCGGCGCAATTTTCGACGCTCTCGGATATGAGAGGACAGGCCTCTGACCTCGGGTCCAACTGGCTTCTCACCCGAAATCTGGATTACACCGGAGACTACGCGCGGGATCTCCAGCAAGTCTCTCTGACCGACCTGCAACGCGTCGCGAAGGAGTATCTGATCCCACATCGTTTCAGTCGGGTAAGCCTCGTTCCGAAAGAAGAGGGAGCCGCAATACAGCGGGGAGGATCCACCGCGAAACGTTCAGAAGAGATTCGTAAGGTGGAACTGGACAACGGGCTCACCGTTTTGCTGCTCGCCGATCATCGCCTTCCCTTTGTCCAGGGGACGGGAGTATTTCGTGGAGGACTCCTCGCAGAGAGTGAGCCACTTCAGGGGCTTACCCGTCTCATGGCCAAGCTGCTTGTGAAAGACACGAAGCGGCAGTCGGCCGCTTCATTGGCGGATCAGATTGAGTCAGTGGGCGGAGGAATCGGAAGTTCGATCGGGAACAACACCTTCGGAGTTTCCGTCAGCGCGATGCGACCGGATCTCGATTTGGTGCTGGATCTGTTGGGGGAGAGCCTGCTCGAGCCTGCCTTCTTTGAGGAAGTGGTGAGCAAGGAAAAAGAGTTTCAGCTTGCTCAGATCAAAGCGGAACGGGATCGACCTTTCTCCGTGGCAATGAAGAGCCTGCGCAAAGCGATTTACGGAGATCACCCCTATGGCCTTGAGGTGAGTGGAACAGAGGAGTCTCTGGCCCGAATTGGACGGGCTGAAGTCGTTTCCATGCATGATCGCCTTGTTCGCGGAGGGAACGGTGTCGTTGGCGTTTTCGGTGATCTGGATCTCAACCGCGCCGAGGATCTTGTCAGGAGCCGCTTCGAAACGGATTTGGCGACGGGAGCACGGGAGTTCACGCAACCTTTCGTTGTCTCTTGGCCGGAAGCGGGAGGCAGTGTCATTGAGTTGGAGCATGAGAAGGAGCAGGCGGTTCTCCTGATCGGGTTTAAGACCGTGGACCTCGTTCACGAAGATAATCCGGCGCTGGAGCTGATTGACGAAGCCTGCAGCGACATGGCGTCCCGTCTCTTCATCCGGATCCGGGAGGAGTTGGGGCTGGCGTACTCGGTCGGGACGACGAGACTTCCCGGACTGGAGCCCGGAATGATCATTTTTTATGCCTCAACTTCACCTGAGAAACTTGATTTGGTGCAGGAGGAAATGATCGCTGAGATCGAATTGATGCGTCGCGAAGGGCTTGCTCCTGAAGAATTTGAAAGGGCCAAAGCATCGTGGCTCGGCAAAGAAGTGATTCACCTCCAGGGCGTCCGCGAGCTCGCCGGAACGGCTTCGGTCGATGAACTGGTCGGCCTTGGTTGGGATAACTACCGGAAGGCTCCCGGAATCATGCAGAAGGTGACCTCGCAAGAGGTTCAGTCTGCCGCCGCGAGATACCTGGGCGCTGAGAACAGAGTGATTGTCAGGCTGGCCTCGAAGGGGTGAGGTTTCCTCAAGGCCGGATTGCCTGTGGACAGGCAATGCCATCCGTCAGCCGGGGATGACCGGCGGATGGCGGCACTTACTGAGCTTGTGCTATTCCTGTCAGGCGGGCTTCTCCGTCCCTCCGATTCCAGGAATCGTGGTCACTCCGGGCACAGGCACTCCGCCCGGCTTGAAAGGATCAGCCCACTGCAAGCCGCCTTCGTTGGTGAAGAGGTCCTCTCCCGCTGCCATGGCCTCCTCCCAGATCACCTCTTTGCCGGTGTGCGCTGACATACGACCCATGATCGCCATCATCGTGGAATGCATCATACGCTGGCCATCATTGATGTGTTCCCCGCTGCGAATCGAGGCGAAGAGCTCGTCGTGCTCGACTTGATACATGTTAGGCTCTCCCTCGCGCGGCTTGCGGAAACGCCAGACGATCTTGCCGTCGTTGTCTTCGATGTAAGGGTCCGATCCCCGGCCAATGATGAGGCTGCCTTTGGTGCCGCGAATGTAGTCGGCATTTTCATTGAGACATCCCGGGGCCTTTCTTGAGGCGAGGTGACACCAGACGTTGTTCGGGTATTCGTAGGCGATGTGGTAGTGATCAAAGATGTTTCCGGTTCCTACCTGTGGCGCCGCAAGTCCGCCGGTGGCACGGCATCGGATCGGGTTCTGATCTCCCATTGCCCATCCAATCTTGTCGACACTGTGCACGGCCTGCTCGACAAGTCCTCCGCCGCCCAGCCAGGTGTAGTTGTACCAGTTTCTGATCTGCCATTCGATGTCGGTCATGCCATCGGTCCGGAGTGAAGGATCGAGATGTGGCTTGGAGTGTCCGCTGTAGTAGGTCGCGTAAATGCTCGTGATGTCACCGATCATGCCCTCTTCAATGACCTGACGATAGGCCTCGACGCGGCTGGGAGAATATCGCCAGCAAAATCCGGCGACGATCGAAAGGGGGCGACCCTCAGCCATCTTCAGGGTTTCGTAGGAATGTCTCACGCCCGCAGCGTCGACGGCCATCGGTTTCTCGGCGAAGACGTGCTTGCCGGCTTCGATCGCGGCACGAAAATGGAGGGGACGGAACCCCGGGCTCGTCGTGAGAAGGACCACGTCGACGTCGGAGTCGAGAACGCGCTTGTACGCATCCAGTCCGACGAATTTGCGATCATCGGAAACGTTCAGCTTGTCCGCAAACTTCTCGTTTTTGGCGAGGGTTTCGAGAGATGTGTCGATCTTGTCCGCGAAGACATCCGCCATGCAGTGCAGTTCAACATTGTCATCGGCGCTGAGCGCCTGGGCTGCTGCGCCGGTCCCGCGCCCTCCTGTGCCAATGAATCCGATTTTCAGCTTTTTCGAGGGATCGATACCGGCTCCTCTGGCGGCCCCGGCGAAGGCCGCTGTCGCGGCGGTGGCACCTGCGGCGGTCCGGATAAAGTCACGGCGATCAAACTCTGATTTCTTGGCGGTTTTCTTTGGCATGGTAAATTTGGTTTCTTCAACTGTCGCCAATCCGCTGCCCTTAAGGCAAGAGCAAAGCCGTGGCGCGATCAAGCGGACCGATGTGCGGATAATAGGTCGTGCAAGGTCATTGCGTGGCGCTAGGATGGCTGAGGATGAAATTTTTTTGCAAGAGAGAAGGTGACGGACTCACTTCCACCCGGCCCGCGCTTATGGCGGCAGGAGTTCTCGTCACGGTTGTGTCCATCGTCTCCCTTCAGGCTCACAAGGTCTCTTCGGTTTCGTTGATCACCCATCTCGATACGAAAGAGGGAACGTATCTTTTCGATGCGGCGATGGAGGTCATCCCGAGCGATGATGATGTGCTCAACGAGCAAATTCCACCGGAGGCAGCGGCCCGGGAGTTCGCCGAAGAATATCTCATCACGATGTTCGATGACGTCGAGCAGGCACCGGAGCTTGAGATTTCGGTCGAGACGGCCAGTGACGAAAACACTCCCCCGGAGCTCCAGCAGAAGCAGGTCCTCGTGAAAATGTCGGGGCGGATTCCGGAAGGTTCGGAAGAGTTTCTCCTTTATCTTGAGCCGACCTGTCCCATGGCTGTGGTGATGGTCGTGATCAAGGACAACAAACCGTCCCGTCGCATGCAGGTCATCCTGCCCGGGGAATACAGTCGACCGGTAAACGTTTTGCCGGTGATGGAGGGAGACCCCTTCATCGCTGCCGAAGGAGACGCGCCGGCTGCTTCTGAAGAGATCCGCGAATCGGAGGGGGATGCCGGGGGCCGGTCGATCGGAGCATTGCTGGCGGGCTGGACTGGCTTCTGGCAGGCGACCTTTCTTCCGCTCGCCCTGACGCTCTCCATTTTTCTGATGACGACGCAGCGGAGAATCGTCTTTTTGCAACTCGCCGCTTTCATGATCGGGCTGAGCCTTGCGATCACCCTGGCAGCCCGGGAGCTTGTTTTGATGCCATCCCTGATGCCGATGATCACGGCCGCTTTGCTCGTGGCGCTCGCGGGGGAGTGTCTTCTGCACCGGCGGTTTCATTTCTGGCGTTACCCGGCGTTTCTGGTCGGAGGGTTGGGTGCCGGGTGGCTGATCGCCGGATTTGCCCTGCCGCGTTTCGACTTGTCGCAAGGCGGTGAACTCAGCCTTGGCCAACTGATTGCTTTTGTGGTCGGGTCTGAACTGGCCCTGATCACGGCCGGTCTCATCTCGGCAGCATTCTTTCTCACCATGGGAAGGTTCGATTGGTATCGGAAAACGGTAGTCACACCGGTGGCAGTGGTGCTCGTGGCGTTCGGACTCTTTACGCTGGTCGAGCCGTTTTTGTGAGATTTCAGGATCGACAAATCGTCAGTTTCGCGTCTGAGTAAACCGCTTTGCAAAACACGAAGTCACAGCATGTCGGGGGCACGGGGAAGTGTCGGCCCGGTTTCCTTGTTGCCTGCCTCAGTCTGGCTGCGCTTCAGCAGGGTTGCGTCCTGAACAATCTTGAGAAGTCGGATTCCGCAGTCATGGTCGGAGAGCTCCCGGAAACCTGGACGGGGGGGAGCCGAACGATCCCCGGAGCTGCGATCACCGGATGGCTCTCCGATTTCCAGAGCCCGCAGCTCACGGCACTCGTGAATGAGGCGGTTGAAAACAATTATGATCTCTCCGCGACCCTGTCCCGTGTTCAACAGGCGCAGGAGCGTGCGCGGATTGCGGGTTCAGACCGGGTTCCCGCCGTGAATACCGGGATCCGGACGACGCGATCGCAGAACCTGCGGGGGGCGGCCTTCCGAAGTGTTCGCGCCAACAACTTCAGTTTTTCCCTCGATGTATCCTGGGAGGCCGATCTCTGGGGCCGAGTGAAAAATTTGAGAGATTCGCAGTGGGATCTCGTCACTGCGGAAACGAACGTTTATGAAGCGTCGCGTCTCTCCCTCGCGGCGAATGTCGCGAAGACGGCATTTGAAGTGATCGAGTCTCAGGAGCAGTCAAAGCTCATTCGACAGAATCTGGCGAGCCTCCGAACCAACCTCGCTATTCTGGATTCCAAACTGGAGGCCGGGGATGCCGATGACCGGACTGCTCTGGAGATCAGTTTGAGCCGCGCCGATATTGCCGGGGCAAAATCCCGTTTGCTCGCAGAGCAGCGGCAGGAGGATGCCGCGCGCCGAACTCTCGAAACGCTTCTGGGTCGTTATCCCTCTGGAGAGATCAAGGCCTTGAAAACCCTGCCCCGTCCTTCACGAAAGGTCCCTGCAGGCCTGCCGAGCGAGCTTCTCCTGCGGCGTCCTGACCTTCTTGCGGCTGAGGCGCGCGTCGATTCCGCTCTCAAAGAACTCGCCGCGAGCCGGAAGGCTTTGCTCCCCGCCGTGGCCATTACTTCAGGGGCCGGGACTTCGACGACTGACGAGTTCGGCGATATTTTTGACATTCAAAATCTGGTCTGGGACCTGGGGCAAAATTTGACCCGCCCGCTCTATCAGGGCGGCCGGCTGAAGGCGAACATCCGTCTCGATGACTACGAGAAAGATGAACTGGTCTCGAGCTATGCGGAAACCGCGATGGTTGCCTTCCGCGAAGTCGAAACGGCACTCGCGGCGGAAGCCTACCTACTGGGGCAGGCTGACTCCCTGAGTGAAGCATCCGGTGAAGCCCTTCGTTCCGTGGGCCTCAGTCGGAGCCAGTATGAACAGGGGCTGGTCGACATCATTACCCTGTTGGACAGCCAGCGGAGGGCCTTTGATGCGCAGAGCAGCCTCCTTGAAATCAAACTCGAATTACTTCGCAACCGCGTTGATCTTTATCTCGCTCTCGGCGGCGATTTTGATCATCCTTTGATCGAAAAGTGATTCCGATGAACTGAGACGTATTTCTCCGTTCAAACGTAACAACTTTCCCCACGACGAAACCTCCATTGCCAGCGGGTGTTAGATCCGAAGTGCTCCCTGTATGAAGTTGATTTTCCGTATTCTGGCCCCGCTGATCATCGTGGTTCTGGCAGGTTTTCTGGCGAATTATTTTATCGAGAGTAAGCCCGAGGCGAGGACCTTTGAAACGCCCCCGCAGGTCACGAAGGTCGAGGCAACGCGCCTCGTGCCCGGGTCTTATCAGATTTTTCTTGAGACTCAGGGCGCCGTCCGACCGAGGACGACCACCAACCTCATTCCGGAAGTGAGTGGGCGGGTCGTCGAAGTGTCACCGAATTTCCGGGAGGGTGGCTTTTTTGAAGAGGGTGAAGTGCTCCTGAAGCTTGACCCGGTGAACTACGAGACCGCCGTGATCGTGAACGAAGGGGCGGTTGCTGAAGCAGAGCGTGTTCTTCATGAGGAGAAAATTCGCGGAGAGCAGGCAATTGAAAACTGGCGGCGTCTCGGAAAGACGGGTGAGCCAAGTGAGTTTGTTTCGAGAAAGCCGCAGCGGCTCGAGGCGGAAGCACGTCTCCGGGCAGTCGAGGCGCAGCTCGAGCAGGCGAAACGGGATCTGGAGCGCACTGAAGTGAAGGCTCCCTTTGCCGGACGAATTATCGAGCAGAACGTCGATGTGGGGCAATTCGTGAGTTCGAACACGCAACTGGGGCGGGCTTTTTCGACGGATGTCATGGAGGTGCGCCTGCCGCTCACGAACCGGCAGCTTGAGTTTGTTGATCTTCCGGATGAATTCAGAGGTGACGCGGCTCCGGTTGCGGGCCCGGAGGTCGCAATTTCAGGGCGATTGGGGCAGAATTTGAGTCAGTGGACCGGGAGGATTGTCCGGGTCGACAGTTCTATCGATGAATTTTCGAGACAGCTTTTTGTGGTCGCGGAAGTGGAGGATCCGTATCGCCGCAAAGAGGGGCGCACCGGGTTTCCGCTGAAGATTGGAATGTTTGTCGATGCATTGGTGAAAGGAAAGAACCTTGAGAGCGTTTTTGTGGTGCCTCGGAAGGCGGTCAGGGTGGGCGGGGAAGTGATTGTCATCGGAGAAGACAATCGCATCCGAAGGCAGGAGGTCTTTCCGATCTGGTCAGAGGAGGACAAAGTGGTTATCCCGGAATCGGGGGGAGGACTGAAGTCCGGCGATGTGATCTGTCTGACGCCACTTGCCTATCCGGCAAACGGAGCCCTCGTGCTGCCGACCATTGACGGAGTTACCCCCGAGATTGAGATTCCTGCCGGAGGTCCCGGATCGATGCCGTTCAGCAAAGGCGGAAAGGGGAAAGAGGGAGGCGGAAAAGGGAAAAAAGAAAAAGGAGGCGCTGAGGCACCGCAGGATTCCTGAATTGGTGAAGTGTTCAACCGGAGATGATTGCATTTTTCGCCAGAAACGGAGTCGCCGCGAATTTACTCCTCGTCGGTATCGTCCTCGCAGGAGCCTACGCGCTCACTTCAAAGAAAATCCCGCTGGAGGTCTTTCCGGAATTTGAGAGTCGCACCATTTCGGTCTCGGTGAATTACCGCGGAGCCACTCCGGAAGAGGTCGAAGAGTCCGTTGTGATCCGCGTCGAAGAGGCGATCTCCGACGTTGAGGGCATCGAAGATATGCTTTCCACCGCGAACTCGAGCGGTGGTAATGTCACCGTTGAGGTCGATGAGGACTATGACATGCGGGAGGTTCAGGATCTGATCGAAGCGCGGATCGATGCGCTTGAGGATTTCCCCCCCGGCGACGCGGAGAATGTGGTGATCAGAACCGCAGAGTCCAATCGATGGGTCATCAGTGTCGTCATCAGTGGTGATCTCAGCGAGCATGACATGACTCAACTCGGGATGCAGGTGAGAGATGATGTCGTGAATCTCCCCGAGGTCACCAATGCGCAGCTTCAGGGGACGCGTCCGCACGAGGTTTCGATCGAGATCGATGAGACCGCGCTGCTGAAGTACAATCTCACTTTCACGCAGGTGGCGCAGGCCCTGAGGGAGTCCTCGATCGATGTTCCTGCCGGAACGCTGGAGACAGTTTCGGGCGAGGTCGCCCTGCGGACGAAAGGGCGCGCCTACAATCAGAAGCAATTCGAAGACATCACGCTCATCGCAAGGGAGGATGGCTCACGCGTGACCGTGGGCGATGTCGCGGTCGTGAATGACGGGTTCGATGAGAATCCGTTTGTGGCGCGGATGAATGGCGAGCGATGTGTTCTTGTTCCTGTCTTCCGCGAAGGGAACCAAAGCGCGATCCGGATTGCTGACGAAGTGAAGGAATTCATGACGGAGTATCAGAAGAAGCTTCCTCCGGGAGTTTCGATCAGCTACTGGAGCGATCAGTCGGAGGTGGTCCGGGGCCGTCTCGACACCCTTCTCGACTCCGCCTGGAAGTCGATGCTCTTCGTCTTCATTCTCCTGACATTATTTCTGCGGCCGAGTCTGGCCTTTTGGGTGACGCTGGGAATTCCCGTCTGTTTCATGGGGGCTTTTGCGGTGATGCCGATGGTGGATGTCTCAATTAATATCGTCAGTCTCTTCGGATTTATACTTGTGTTAGGAGTTGTTGTTGATGATGCGATTGTTACCGGCGAAAATATTTACACCAAACAGAAGGAGATCAAAGATCCGGTCGAAGCGGCTATCGTCGGGACCAAAGAGGTTTCCCTTCCGGTGGTTTTCGGAGTGCTCACGACGATGCTGGCGTTTATCCCGCTGTTTTTCATGTCGGGATTTCACGGAGCCTGGATGCCGCAGATTGCAACGATTGTGATCATTGTGCTCGCGTTTTCCCTGGTGGAGTCAAAGCTGATTCTCCCGTCCCACCTCACGCACAGCCCGCGCCGCTGGATCAAAGGATTTCTCCGATTCTTCATTGGCGATTACCTGACGGGAGGAGTGGCAAAGTGTTACGGCTACTTTTCCCGGTTCCAGGAGGCGATCGCCGGGAGTGTCGAGTGGTTTGTCAGGGTTCTGTTTCAACCGGCCTTGAACCGGGTCCTGCGAAATCGCTACACCGTGCTTGCGGTGTTTTTGGGAACTCTCATCATTCTCGTGGGAGCTTTTCAGGGGGGCAGAATCAAGCAGGTCAGCTTTCCCCGCGTCGAGAGTGAGCGCGCTACCTGTCGCCTCACGATGCAGGAGGGAACGCCTTACGAAGTGACCGAAAAATATGTCCTGATGATGGAAGACATCGTCATGGACATGAAGGAAAAATACGTCGGCCCGGACGGGGTCTCGGTGATTGAGAACGTGTTCTCCAGTATCGGGGGGCAGGGGGTCTCCTCTTCGCGTGCCACCAACCGGACCGGACAAAGCCATCAGGGGGAAGTCGTCTTTGAAATCACCCCTCCGGAGGATCGGGAGATCGAAATCGGAACGAGAGAGCTGGCGACGGAGTGGCGGGAAGAGATTCAAAAGCGCGGCGGTATTGTCGGAGCGAAAGAACTCTACTTCCGGGCAGAGATCGGCCGCGGGCGTGACCCCATCGAGGTCCAACTGCGTGGCAAAAATGTCGATCACCTCACCGAGGCGGCGGCGTCGATCCGCGATCGCATGGCCACCTACGAAGGACTCTTCGATATCTCGGACAGCCTTGACGAAAGCCGCGAGGAAATTCAGCTGCGAATTCGACCTGAAGCGGAGTTGGTCGGACTGACGATGTCTGATCTGGCCCGTCAGGTGAGGCAGGGCTTCTTCGGGGAAGAGATCCAGAAGATTCAGCGGGATCGTGATGAAGTGAGGGTGATGCTGCGGTATCCGCTCAAGGACCGGAAGTCGATTGCCTCTTTGGAGTCGATGATGATCCGCACGGGAGACGGGCGTGCCGTTCCCTTCACGAGCGTCGCCGATGCGGTGATTGAGCAGAGTTTTCCGAGGATCGAGCGCATTGACCGGAATCGGGCCGTGGAAATCTCTGCCGATGCGGACAAGGAATCCGTCGATCTCGCCCTGATCCGGGAGGACCTGGCGGAGTGGATCCCCACGATTCTGACGAAGTACCCCGGCATGAGTTTCAGTTTTGAAGGGGAGGCACGGGAAGAGCGGGAGAACTCCGGAGGGATTCTCATCGGAGCACTCATGATCGTCTTTGGCATCTACGCGATGCTCGCGATTCCTTTCCGCTCCTACATCCAGCCGCTTATGGTTATGGCGGTAATCCCGTATGGATTGATCGGCGCCGTCGCAGGCCATCTCATCGAAGACTTCATCCGGGTAGACAGCGGCGGGATGCCACTCAGTTTCCTGAGCTATTTCGGGATGCTCGCCCTCTCAGGTGTCGTGGTGAATGACAGTCTCGTTCTCGTCGACTACATCAATCGCCGTCGTGCCGCGGGCGACGGAGTTTTCGAAGCCGTCAGTACGGCGGGAGCAGCGAGATTCAGGGCGATCATTCTTACCTCAGCGACGACCTTCGCCGGGCTGTTCCCGTTGATCCGGATGGAAGCAACCCAGGCCCAGTTTCTCATTCCGATGGCGGTCAGCCTCGGCTACGGAATCCTGTTCGCAACGATCATCACACTCTTCCTTGTCCCGATCAACTACCTGATCCTTCATGACATCGGAAAGCTCTTTAATCGGGTCTACGAAAACAAAAATGAGGTGAGTGCGCCTCCGGTTTCGGCCTGAGCCGCTTCGAAAGAGATGGCCTCTCTCAATTATCCGTTGCCGCGGGAAGCGTGACGTCTTCAACCCGCAGTTGGCAGCGGAGAAACTTGACCTGGTCCAATTCCCCCGGAATCAGGATCGTGGTGCGGTTCCAGCGAAAGTTCGCCACCTTTGATGACACCATCGCTTCGAACGGCTGGAGCGCGGCACTCCAGGCTCTCATTTTCTCATTGTATTCGTCGGACGATTCCTGCTCCCCGCGCTTCGGGAGAGCGGGGCCGTGATCACCGACGAGACGACATTGATTGATCGTGAAGCCGTAGGGGTTTCCGATTTCGAGGGTCAGCTTCGTGCCGAGTTCGGTCTGCTCGGACTTTTTCACAGAGATGAGGAAAGCGCCGTAATCGGTCCGCAGGACCGAAGCGCCTTCGGAGTCGACCTGAATGTGGGAAAAGGTGCCACTTCCGCTGCCGGAGTCCTGGCGCTTGAGGCGGGCGTTCTCGATGTTCATCGAGAAGCGAATCATCTCAAGCTGGTCCCGGGAATCGGCGGGCAGCTCGATGTCGAAAGGCGTCCACGAAAATGGTTCGAGGGTCCGGGAAATCCGGGTTTCGAAAGGCGTCAGGGTTTCCTGCCAGGCACGGATTTTAGGATTGTTCAGTGTGTATTCTTCGCCCTCGTCCAACTCGGGGGTGCCGCCTCCGTAGTCACCGGTCAGGGTGAATTGCTCGACTGCAACGGCGTGTGGATTGCCGATGTTGAGATGAACGGTGTAACCACCCTGTGTCAGGTTCAGATCCATTCCCTCCATGCGGACGAGGAAGGTCCCGTGATCGGTGAGCAGGGGGGCATGACCCTGCAAATTTGGACGCAGGTAGACCATGTTGTTGGTCGCCCCTTTCATCGCGATGACCTGACTGAGCGATCCCTCGAGATCGGCGATTCTCTCATCGAAGGAGCGTCCATCCGCGGAAACGCCGACACTGGTTTCGGCGGCAATGACGCGTGCTTTGAGTTCCTCGACCTCATCGCGGGTGTCCGACCGGACTCCCCGGAGCTCTGCCTCGAGACGGTCGACACGCTCTTGAAGGTCCTTGTCGCAGCCTGTCAGCGCACCCGCCATGAGGAGAAGGGTGAGCGTTCTTTGGAGGGAGGAAATCATAGAGGGGGAAAGTAAAGCGCAGAGGGAATCACATTCAAGAGAACAAAGCGCTACTGTTTTCGCAGAACGGTGGGCACGGAGAGGATTCCTGTTGCACTGATATGCCGGATTGCGACCTGCTCCGGTTCTTTGTCGAGGCGGAAGCGTTCCTGACTCGCGGGGAATCGACGAAGGGTGACCCAGTTTTGACCTTCCTTCACTTGTACGATCTTCCAGCGTGCCTGGGCACCCGGTTTGAAGGCGAGAGTAAGTCCCCCGCTTTCACGGATCGGCGCGACGTAGACGGGATCGGGAGGGGTGGTCCCGAGCCAGGGCGAGGCGGGCGGGATCGCTCCTTCCGCGTAGGAAGTTCGCAAGCGGGCGCGGAGTCCACCCCGGTCCTCTTTGATCGCTTTGATGCTCCAATGAATGTGGCCCGCCCCCATCGGGGAGGGCTTGTTTCGAGTCACATCGATTTGCTTGATCGTTTCCGTTGAGGGTCGGCCTTTGTCTTCGGAGCTGAGAATACGGCTCGAGGCGATTCCGGGCCAAAGATGACGGCGTTGTGAGTTTTGATCGCTCCACCATGAATACAGGGCAGTGAAGCTTTGGGCTGCCGGATAGATTCTCCAGTAAAGCTGAGGGGAAAAGTAGTCGAGCCAGCCATTTTGAAGCCACTTCTTCGAGTCCGCGAAAATGTGATCGTAGGCATCAAGTCCGGCTTTGACGCTGCCTGGGTTGCCGGGACGCCAGATGCCGAAGGGGCTGATTCCCACCTGCACCCAGGGCTTGGTTGACTTGACTGAGGAATACATCGACTGCACGAAGCTGTCGATGTTCGAGCGCCGCCAGTAGCGCACGTCGAGCTTTCCGCCTTTTGCCTGATAGGCGCGAAACGCGGCGGAGTCATTGAACTGATCGTAGACTTTGCCGTTCACCGTCTTCGGATAGGGATAAAAGTAGTCATCAATGTGAACGGCATCGACATCATAGCGTTTCGTCACATCGGTCATCACCGCGATGGCCCGGTTGCGAACGTAGTCCGAGGACGGGTCGGCCCATTTCTGAGAGCCGACCGAGAGCATCAGCGAAGAGTGGGTTTTCGAGATATGCTTTGATGACTTCGTGGATCGCTCCGTTGCGCTCGCACGAAAGGGATTGAACCACGCGTGCAGTTCTATGCCGCGACGGTGGGCTTCCTGCACCGCGAATTCGAGCGGGTCATACCCATCCGGTGGAGGCGACCCCATTTTCCCGGTGAGGAACCAGGACCAGGGTTCGAGGTTGGATTTATAGAAGGCGTCACACTCAGTCCTGACTTGCAGGACGACGGCGTTTAATCCGGTCTCTGCAGCGAGATCAAGAAGCCCGATCAACTCCGCTCGCTGCTGACTCGGAGAAAGGGTGTAGGTCGAAGGCCAGTCGATATTGTGAACCGTGGCGATCCACGCGGCCCGGAATTCGCGACGCGGCTCAGGGATTTCCGTTTTCACCGGGATGTATTCGCCCCGCAGGAGTGAAGGGAGCAGAAATGCCGGAAGGATGATGCTCAGGAGGCGGTGCGGGACGCTCATGGGAAGTTTAAGAAAGATTAATGATACCTTGTCCGTGCTTTTCCGGCAACTGCTATCCGTCATTGGCGGTGTCAGGGGGGGCTCTCCTCAGGCGAGGCGGAACATCCATCCTCACAGCCGCGCCCCAAAGGCTGCGAAGGACCGCAAAACCTCCGAACCATTGGATGACAATCCTGCCCCCGTTCCGGATCACCGGGAGTTCGCTCAGGGTGAGCAGGATTCTCATCGAAGCAGGAGCGGTCTACCCCTTCACATCGGCTTTACGGATGGTCTCCTTGACGATTTTCGTCCACTCTTCGTAGCCGAATTTGCTGAGATGAAGTCCATCCTCAATGAACCACCTCGCCGGTGGGGCCCCATCCTGACCTTTCAGCATGGGGGCCGCGATATCAGCGAAGTGCCAGTAGTGATGCTTTTTGCAAAGAGCCGCGACGAGATCGTTGGCCTGTTTCATTTCCGGCCAGAGTTCCCACCGGGCCGCGCTGGGTTTAATGGCAATGTAGATCACCGGCACCCCGGGAAATTCTCCGGAAATCAAGGTGGCAAGCGTCTTGAAGTCTTCAGCTACTTCCGCCGGACTGAGTCCTTTGTTGATGTCGTTGTCGCCGGCATAGAGGACGATGGCGGCAGGCTCGTAGCGGGTGAAGAGCCGATCAAAATAGTGAATCGAGTCGGCGAGAGTGGAACCTCCGAACCCGTTATTCACGGTCGCGGCCTCCGGCCAGGAGGTACCGAGATCCCACATGCGAATGCTCGAACTCCCCACGAACAGAAGGGTGTCTTTTTCGGGTGGCGAATCTGCATCTCTTGCTTCAAAAGCGGCAATGCTGGACTCCCATTTCAGGGGAGGCTTATCGGATCCCTCCTGTGCGGAAGCGTTGAGAGAGACAGTGAGAAGAGAGGCGAGGAGGAGTCGGGGGGAGATCATTTCCCAGCAGGGTAAAAGCAACATCGTGGACTCTTCAACTCTGGAATGAGGCCATTTTCGGATTGCTTCAATTTCGTCAACTTGCGTTTTGAATCGCGACGACGACAATGGCGTCGTATGGCTGAGGAGGAGACAGAGATTTCAGGAAGTGTCGAGGTGGAGGATATCCTGGATGCTTTCGAAAGCCATTCGCCTGAAAGGGTCCTCGAACGGGTGAGACAGGCACATCCCGGAGATATCGAGCAGGCCTTCGAGCGACTCGATGATCAGTCTCGCGAGGCGATCCTTGACCAGTTGCCTTCCAACGTTTTGGCGGAATGGGCCGATTATCTTCCTGCTGCGGACGTCGAGCGGAGACTGCATACCCTGCCCAAAGGGGAGCAGCGCGAAGTGCTCGATTCACTTTCCGATGACGAACTGGTCGACCTCCTCCAGGAGATGGAGGAGAAAGATCGCCCGCAGTACATTGAGCTTCTCCCGGATGAAAAGCGCGAGGTTTCTGAAAACCTCATGCAGTATCCCGAGGAGACTGCCGGTGGCCGGATGACGATGGCGATGGCCACGATTCCGGTTGGCCTGACGGTGAAAGAGGCACTGGATGAGCTTCGGGCGATCAAGGAGGAAGCCGAGTTGCTCAGTCGCATTTACGTCCTCGACAGCGAACGCCGCATCACGGGTAAGGTCCGGATGCGGGATCTCGCTTTCAGCACCTGGGATACCCCGATTGCGGATCTCATGGACAGCGATCAGCTCTCGATCCATGCGATGGAGGATCAGGAGGAGGCTGCGCAAATGATCGCCCGGTACGACCTCGTCGCGCTTCCCGTGGTTGATGATGAAAACCGCCTCGTTGGAGTCATCACTCACGATGACGCGCTCGAGATTCTTGAGGAGGAGTCCACCGAGGACATGGAGAAAATCTCCGGTATTGGTGGTGAACGTGGCGACTTTGCCTACCTCCAGATGTCGGTGTTTTCGCATTTCAAGCGCCGGGCCGGGTGGGTTGTGATCCTTGCTTTTCTTGCCCTGACGTCCGGATGGGTCCTCTTGAAGTACGAAGATGTTCTCACCGCGGTTTTCCTCCTCGCGCTGTATCTGCCGATGGTCGTTGCGGCGGGGGGGAATACCGGCGCGCAGTCAGCGACCATGGTCATTCGCGCCATGTCTCTCGGGGAACTGGATACCCGTGAGTTTGGAAGGGTTGTCTGGAAAGAGTCCCGCATTGGAGCTTTGTTAGGAGGCATGCTCGGCGTGCTGGTCGCGCTTCAGGTTTGCTTCTTTCTCCCTGATTTCCTGCTTCCGGAGTCACTGGATCTGGGGAATTTCAGCATGTTCGACGTCGCCGCAGTGGTCGGTCTCGCGATTGCGGCACAGGTTTTCTCCTCGACCCTGATCGGGGCGATTCTTCCCATCGGAGCGCGGGCCGCGAAACTTGACCCCGCTGTCGTCGCTTCTCCGGCGATCACCACGATTGTTGATGTCAGTGGCGCCGTGATCTTTTTCACGCTCGCGAAGATGTTTTTCTTTTAGGAATCCCGTTGAGAACGCGGCGATCCGTGGCCAGACTGCGGAAATGCCGACGATTTCAGAACGACTGCTCAGCAGCGCCATCCACATCGGGGAAATGCCTTCGGGTTCCCTGTTGCTCATGGCCAATGCTCACTACCCCTGGTTTTTGATCGTGCCCTGCGGTGAGTTTGTGGAGTGGATCGATATTCCGACGGAGACGCAGCAGCGGATGCTAACTGATATCAATTCACTGTCGCAGTTTTTGCTCCATGATTCTGCTTTGAAGGTCGGGAAGATCAACATCGGGGCGATCGGAAATATTGTGCCGCAATTTCATCTTCACATCGTGGGTCGCCACACGGAAGATCCGGCCTGGCCGGGCCCGGTCTGGGGGCACCCGGAACATCGCGACTATGCCGGCGGTGAAATGGAGGCCCTGGTCGAACGGCTTACGAATTCAGTCAGCGATTTTCAGAATGCCGGAATCCGCTGAATCCGAAGGGCGTCTCCCGCGCTTGAAACTTTCCCTGCGCCCGACCGCGGAGTCCATCGTGAGGGGCGGGCATCCCTGGGTGTATTCGGAGAGCATCCGGAAACAAAACCGGGAAGGGGAGGCCGGAGAAATCGCGGTGATTTACGACCGGAAGGACAAGTTTCTCGCCCTGGGCTTTTATGATCCTGACTCCCCGTTGCGCGTTCGCATTCTGCATGTCGGCAAACCGGTGAAACTGGATCACGTCTGGTGGGAGGAGAAGTTGGCGGAAACGCTCGCAATCAGAGCGCCACTTCTAAGCGAGTCCACGAACGGGTTGCGGCTCATCAACGGGGAGAGCGACGGATGGCCCGGGCTTGTCATGGACCGCTACGGCGCAACGCTCGTGCTCAAGCTCTACACGCCGACCTGGATGGGGCTGCTTGATCTGTTAGGGCCGATGATTGTGGCTCATCTGAGTCCGGAACGAATCGTTCTGAGAATGAGCCGGAATCTGCAGTCATGGGTTTCTAAAAACGGCGGTCCCGGGGATGGAGAACTGTTGCACGGGCCTGAACCGGGTGGCGTCGTTGTCTTTCTCGAAAACGGGCTCCGCTTTGAGTCGGATGTTCTCCGTGGTCAGAAGACGGGCTTCTTTCTCGACCAGCGTGAGAACCGCCAACAGGTTGGGGAACTCTCAGAGGGCCGCGACGTCCTGAATGCGTTCAGCTTCTCGGGCGGATTCTCGCTTTATGCGGCGAGAGGCGGCGCAAAGTCGGTCACAGATCTCGATATCAGCGGGCATGCCCTCGCGGCTGCGGGGAGAAATTTTGCGCTGAACAAAGACGATCCAAAGGTCGTGGCGTGTCGACACGAAGTGATCAAAGACGATGTGTTCCAGTGGGTCGAAAAGGCGGGGTCAGCGAGCTTTGATCTCGTCGTGATGGATCCCCCCTCACTCGCGAAACGGGAAGCAGAAAGGGGACGGGCGATCGAGGCCTATGCGAAGCTGAATGCGCAGGCAATTCGACTCCTGCGACCCGGCGGGGTTCTCGTCGCGGCCTCCTGCTCGGCACATGTGAGCGAGGATGAATTTTTTCATGCCGTGAGATCAACGGCGAAGCGGTCGGGGCGTTCTTTCGAAGAACTCGGAACGCGACTCCACGCGCCGGATCACCGGGCGACCTTTCCGGAGGCGCAATACTTGAAGTGCATTTTCCTGCAGTTTGCGAAGTAGTGCCAGATCAGAGAAGGCTAAAACGGCAAACCACCGCCACGTCCGCCGCCCATTTGTTTCATCATCTGACTCATCTTGCCTTTGTTGCGCATCATCTTGCGCATCTGGCCGAACTGCTTGAGAAGCGAATTCACCTGCGGCACGCTCGTGCCGCTGCCGGCCGCGATGCGTTTGCGTCGTGAGGCCTTGATGATCTCAGGCCGTGTCCGCTCTTTCGGCGTCATGGAGAGAACGATCGCCTCGACGTGCTTCATGCGCTTTTCGTCGAGGTCGACGCCTTTCATTTTATCGCCCATCCCGGGGATCATGCCCATGATCGATCCGAGCCCGCCCATCTTGTTCATCATGCGGATCTGGGAGAGGAAATCGTCGAAGTCGAAGCTCTTCTTCTTCATCTGCTCCGCCATCCGCAGCGCTTCCTCTTCGTCGAAGGCTTCGGCGGCTTTTTCGACGAGTCCGACGACGTCACCCATGCCGAGGATGCGGCCGGCCATGCGGTCGGGAACGAAAGCTTCGAAGTCGGAGAGCTTTTCACCAATACCGGCAAATTTGATGGGCTGACCGGTGACGGACCGCATCGAGAGGGCGGCACCGCCGCGGGCATCACCATCGAGCTTGGTGAGGATCAAACCGGAAAGCCCGATCGCTTCGTTGAAGGTCTGTGCGACACTCACCGCCTGCTGGCCGGTCGCGGAGTCGGCGACGAGTAGGGTCTCCTTCGGCTTGAGAAATTCGTGGAGCGATTTCAACTCGCCAATAAGCGCCTCGTCGATTTCCTGACGTCCCGCTGTATCAAAAATGAGGACTGTGCCTCCCTGGTCGTCCGCCCATTTCAGCGCCGCTTTTGCGACCTTGAGCACATCCGTTTCCCCGGGCTCCGGCTGAAACACGGGGATATCGATCTGTTTGCCGAGAGTCACGAGCTGCTCGACCGCGGCAGGGCGATAAAGGTCACAGGCCACGAGAAGAGGGCGTCGGCCTTCTTTGCGAAGATGCAGGGCGAGCTTCGCGGAAGTGGTCGTTTTACCGGCTCCGTTCAGTCCCACGAGGAGAAGTCTCGCGGGCGGATTCAGGTCGAGGGGAGCGGCATCGCCTCCGAGGAGCGCGGCGAGTTCGTCGTTGAAAATCTTAACGATTTGCTGACCGGGCTTGATGCTTCGCATCACCGTTTCCCCCATCGACTGCTCCTTGACCCGGGCGATGAAATCCTTGGCCACGGAGAACTCGACGTCCGCTTCGAGGAGAGCCAGTCGGACTTGTCGAAGGGCGTCGGAGATATTCTTTTCGCTGAGCTTGCCGTGACCCCGCAGTTTCTTGAAGGTTTCCTGCAGGTTGTCGGAGAGGGAGTTGAACATGGGAATAAATGGAAAAGTGTGGCGGTGTGCTAGAGCGAGGCAGTCGGGGAATTCTCCGGCTGGGTTTCCTCCCCAGGGGGGAGCGCTTCGTTCGATCCCGGCAAGGTGGCATCCGAAGAGAGGTAATCTGCGATGCGCTTGACCTGGAAACCCCAGCCGATTGTTTCGTACTCGTCGTTGCCGTCGTGTTTGAAGCTGACCTGAACGCCGCACTGTTCGAGACGGAGTCGCTGGGGAATCTGGTAGGTGACGAACCCGGTCGCGGCGTCATATCGGTGAGGGACCTTGCCGAATCCTGAAACGCGCATCGTGATGCTCTCGACGTCGAGCGCGGTGAGTTGAGAGAGGTCGACCTCGATAAGGGGAAGACGGTTCCCGATCACGGATCCGTCGAGCGGCTTCACGGTGACGAGCGGGGCCTCCGTTTCACCCTCCTCTGTTTTCGTGGCGGTCATCAGCTTTCGACCGGAGGAGGTGACCTTGCCGCCGCCGAAATTGATGGCGGGTTCGAAGTTCGCGAGGGTCGTGCCGTGAACGATGTAACGGCCAATCTCCATGTCTTCGACATCCCAGACCGTCTTCTTTCCGTTCACGGTGAAGCAGGCCTCATAACCGACCTCTTTCGCGAGCTCGATGACGCGGTCATTGTAGATACCGTAGGGGTAGGCGAAGGTTTTGATCACCGCCCCGGTGTCGCCGAAGTTCTCGACGAGGAAACGGTGCGATTCTTCGAGCTCTTCGAGGATCCATTTGTCGTAGGCCTCATTTGATCGTCCGCCCCGACTCGACATGTTCCGGTGACTCAGGGAGTGACTGGAAATCGTTCCTCCATTCGCCGCGAGTTCGCGGATCTCGTCATGCGTCATGGAACGACCGCCCACACCAATGTAGTTTTTGTAAAGAAAGACGGTAAACGGATAGCCAAATTCCTTGAATACATCGAGAGCGAGAGTGTGAGTTGCCTTCCAGCCGTCATCGATCGTGATCATGACGCATTCCGCGGGAATGTCGGCTTTGCCTTGCTTCCAATCGAGGAACTGACGCATGCTGATTACCGGAAGATCCGCGTCTTTGATCGCCTGCATCTGGCGGCGGAAATCCTCGATGTTGAGAATCATGTCATTGTTGGATTCGCCCTCGGTAAAGTCGTGGTATCCGAGGATGCCAACCCGGGCCTCTTTGTTCACGATCGGCTCCATCGCCACGGGCTCGGGGGGAGGGGGAATGTCTTCGGGCGAAATCGCCACGACCTCTTCGACCGGTTCGCGATCGAGGGCTTCTTTGAGCGAATTCAGAACCGGGGCCGCTTTCTCGCAGCCGGAGAGGATGACGGAAAGGGCGAGGATGGCGGGGAGGGAGAATGATCGGAAAAGGCCGCGCTTCATGGACTCGGGGGCAAATGGGGACCTCCTAATATAGAACGGGCCTCGACCGATTCAAACCGCGATTTGGGGAGGGAATCCGGTTCAATGCCATTTGCGTAAGCCGACGCGTTGGCTTATGAATGAACAACCAGTAACCCCGACTATTATGGCAGAACAAAATCTCGAAATCACCGCTTACCTGAAGACTTTTTGTGGCTGGAGCGAAGGCGTCCGCGCGATCTTTCGCAAATACGATCTCGAATACACCGAGAAGGATATCATCAAGAACCCCGCTCTCCGCTGGGAGATGGAGCAGAAAAGTGGTCAGCCCCTTTCGCCCTGTGTCGAAATCAACGGCCAGATGCTCGCTGATGTGAGCGGCGAGGAGGTCGAAGCGTGGTTGATCGAAAACAACCTTCTGAACAAAAGCGAAGAAGCTCCCGACGCGCCGATCGACTCGGCCTGCACTGACGAGCAGCACGCGGCGATGGAAGCTGAATTTCGCATGAATGCAGGCGGCACGCCGAACGTGCGCATCATCGAGTAATTGCGGATCGCCACCTACGCATTTCTCCTTATGCCTCCGGCAAAGACACCCAGAAAAGGGCTCGGGAAGGGCCTCAACGCCCTCATCAAAGCTCCGGGCGCAGTTCCCGTCGAGTCAACCGGAAAGGCTGAATCGACCGATTCGGGCGAACGGGTTCTCCGGGTCGCGCTCGATGAAGTCGTGCCTTCGCCTTTGCAGCCGCGGAAGCGGTTTCACGAGGAGAATCTCGACGAGCTTGTCGAATCAATTCGTGAGCATGGGGTCATCCAGCCTCTCGTCGTCCGCGAGGTCGATGGAAAATATGAGCTTATCGCGGGGGAGCGCCGCTGGCGTGCCTCCACCAAGCTGGGGCTCGAAGAAGTGCCCATCATTCTGCGCGATGCCTCAGATCGTGATGTGCTCGAAATGGCGCTCATCGAGAACCTCCAACGTGAGGATCTCGATCCCCTCGAGGAAGCGGAAGCCTACTCGAGGCTCGCCAAAGATTTCGGCCTCAAGCAGGATGAAATTGCCCAACGGGTCGGCAAAAACCGGGCCACCGTTTCGAATGCCATCCGTCTCCTTGATCTCGACGAACAGGTGCAGACTCTTGTCTCGCGAAAGATGCTGAGCCAGGGGCACGCGAAGGCGATCCTCGGGCTGAAGACGAAAGCGGAGCAGCGGATGCTCGCTGACATGGTCGTTCGCAAATCGCTGAACGTTCGTGAGACCGAGAAGCTTGTCTCGGAGCAGATCAACGGCAAGACGACAACGAAGGCGCCGAAGAAGAGCAAGGTTTCTCCGCAGGCCGAAGCCTACCTGCGCCAGATTCAGGACGAGCTTCGCAGCCGGTACTCGACCAATATCGCGATCCAGCATTCCGACAAAAAGGGGAAGATTGAGATCGAATACTATGGCAACGAAGATCTCAGCCGGATCCTCGAGCTGATGGGCGTGATCCTCGACTGAGATGGGTTCCGGTTTCATGAAACCTCCGGTCCTGATTGCCTGCTGTTTGCTTGGCCTGTCACTCACCGCCTGTTCGGAGCAGCGCGTCCCGTTTGATCCCGCAAACGCTCTTGAGAAAGAGGTTTCAGGACAGAATGCCTATGATCATGTCAAAGCACTGGTCGAATTCGGCCCGCGGCCTGCCGGTTCCAAAGCACTGGAGCGATCCCGGCTTTATCTGATCGAGGAACTCGCCGCGCTGGGATGGGAGACCACGCGTCAGACCTTCAAAACGCAGACCCCTCAGGGTGAAATCGAGTTCACCAATCTCCGGGCCCGCTTTGGTGAGGACCGGTGGGATGAGAAAGTCTCCGGGCTGCTCTGTTCTCACTACGACACAAAATTCTACACGCGCTTTGAGTTCGTCGGGGCGAACGACGCCGGCTCCAGCACCGGGTTGCTCGTCGAGTTGGCGCGCGTCCTTCAGGGCCGTCCCGGGTTGGCGAAGGAACTGGAGTTGGTCTTCTTCGACGGGGAGGAAGCTTTCGGACCGAACATCACCCCGCGCGACGGGCTCTACGGGAGTAAGCACTACGCCAAAGAGATGCTCATGACGCCGGATTTGATTCCCGGCTGGGGCCTGCTTCTCGACATGGTGGGGGACAAGGATCTCAAGATCCGCGCCGGAGTCCAGATTCCCCGCTCATCGATTCAGGATCTCGCGAAGGCCCGTACCGAAGGCTATGTTGTCGACATGGAGGCGGTGCAGGCGTCCATCGGGGAACTCTCACGGGACCTTCTCTCCGCCGCCGAGGATCTCGATGTGAGGAAGGAAGTGGGCATCAGTCCTGATTACATCATCGACGATCACATTCCGCTGAACGTCATCGCCGGAATTCCGACCATCGATCTCATTGATTTTGATTATCCCTACTGGCACACCCCGGGCGACACACTCGACAAGATCAGTGCCGAGAGTCTCGCGATCAGTGGAAGGGTCACGCTCCAGCTGGTGGAGAAGTATCTCTTGGGGCGATAGATGCAGGGCATTCGAGGTGACGGTTTCTTTCAAGGGACCGTGAGGCGAACTCAACGGCTCCCAGCTCGAAGCCTGGCGCAAGTCCATCGAAGTGTTCTAGGGAGACGAAAGCACCCAGACCGAACCCGCTCTCTACCCCGAATCCGGGTCACCCGGGACACTCGATCCGAACGCTATGGTCGAGATCAAAATCGGTGCCCTCACCCTTCACCATTCCCGGCAATGGGGGACTTGCTGGATCGCCCTTCATTGCCGGGACCTACTTCAACTCGATGACTTTTTTACTCCTCGGCTCGGCATCAGCGGCAAAGTCACCGACTGGGCTGCAGTCCTGAAAGTTCTTGTCTGCCACCGACTCATCGATTCGGGAAGCGAGTGGAGTTTAAGAAGTTTAAGAGACAGGCCCTGGGAAGTTTAAGGGAC
>JARGOP010000028.1:51457-59031 GCA_029233965.1 Verrucomicrobiales bacterium
GAAGCGAGTGGAGTTTAAGAAGTTTAAGAGACAGGCCCTGGGAAGTTTAAGGGACTGGGAAGTTTAAGGGACAGGCCTTAGAAGTATAAGGGACAGGCCTTAGAAAACGGACCCCGAGTATAGCGACCTTTTGTCTATCAAGCGGTTGCGGAGAGGCAACGCATTCACCCGAATTCTCACGCGTGCGACTGGGCGAAACTCTCAGGAAAAAGTCTTTGAAAATCGGGTCGATTTCATTGAACCCATACAGATTTCGAGATGAGATTTCTGTTTGTGTCGTGTGCGTCTCTGCTGTTCTCTGGGCTAACGCTCCGTGCCGAACTTGTCGACTTCGGCGGGGGCCTGCAGATTGACTTCACCACCATCGGCAACGCGGGTAATGCGGCTGATACGGCGGGCAACCCGGACCCGGCGGGCGCGGTGGACTACGAATACCGCATCTCGACCTACGAGATTTCAAGGGCGCAGGTCACAGCGGCGGAAATGGGAAGCACTCTCGATGACATGACCAGTTACGGAGGGAACGGTGACGATCGACCCGCCACGGGGCTCACTTGGTATGAGGCAGCGAAGTTCGTCAATTACCTGAACACGAGCGCGGGCGCGCAGGCCGCCTACAAGTTCGATGGAGAGGGTAATTTTCAGCTATGGATCCGGGCGACGCGGGCTACGATGCCGACAACCTGTATCGAAACAGCCTCGCGGAGTATTGGCTGCCGGACGTGGACGAGTGGTACAAGGCGGCCTACTACGATCCGGATACAGAGACATATTTCGAGTATCCCACCGGCAGCAACACGGAACCGACGTCAGTGCCTGGCGGGACGGGTGAGGGGACTGCGGTGTTCGGCCAGGATTTTGGAACCGGCCCCGCTGACGTTGATAACGCCGGCGGTCTGAGTCCCTATGGAGTGATGGGACTCGGTGGCAACGTCTGGGAGTGGGAGGAAACCGCAACTGACTTGCTCAACGATTCCACCACGGAGAATCGCGCTTATCGCGGCGGGTCGTGGAGCAACAGTGTAGGCAACCTGAGGCCGACGACCCGCCTAAGTGAGAAACCCTCGGTCGGCGTCTTCCTCACGGGTTTGCGTGTCGCGGGGGCGGTGCCCGTCGCTACGATTCCGGAGCCGTCCACGTTTCTGGCAATGTGGTTGCTTGGAGGGTTCGCCATGCTGATCAGGAAACGGCGGCGTGTTGCTGTTACTTGATCTTCGCCTTGAACGGGCAGTGCCGCCCTTCCCTTCCCTATCCGCGCTCCCGCGTGCAGCCGGGATCCTGACCTGGGATTCCATGAGTTTTAAGTAACATTTAAGAGAACATAAAGGGACAGGCCCTTAAACACCAGCGGTAGCCGTCTGGTGGGGCGGGTGGAGATTGGGCCGAAGATACGCTCGCCGCGAGAGTCAGGGCAATTGTGGCGGTAAGAAGGTTCGAGATTCTCATGGGAATGTCCGTCCGATCAGTCGTCCGTAACCGGGGCGAGGTAAATATTCTTGAATTTGACCGAGGTGTGGTCGCCTTGAAGGTAGATGGGGCCCGGGGCCATGGGGTCGGTGCGGATGGCGCCGCCGGTGGGGCCGATGACGGGCTGGTTGTCGATGACCTTGACGCCGTTGAGGACGACGGTGACGTGTCGGTCCACGAGGGTGATGTCATAGGTTTGCCACTCTCCGGGCGGTCTGCCTGCATTCTCAGAAGGGGCGATTCTACTGAAGATGGCACCGACTCCCTGGAGCCCTTGCATGCGACTGTCGCGGTCGACGACTTGGGCTTCGTACATGCCGCGAAGGTAGACGCCGCTGTTGCGATCGGCTTCAATGAGGAATTCGATATGGAGCCAGAAGTCTTCGAATTCTGCTTCGGTCTGCAAGTTGGCGTATGCGCCGGTCGGGCTGAAGTCGGTCTTGGTGGTGGTGTTAACGAGCATTCCGTCGATGACACTCCAACCATTGATCTTGTCGGTTTCGTAGGTTCGCCAACCGGTGAGGTCCTTGCCGTTGAAGAGGGAGATCGGGTGCCCGAAACGAACCTGAGATAAGTCCGGGGCGGATTCTGGCATAGGAGGAATTGGATTTCCCGTGAACGACGTTTCCTCGCTTTCACTTCCATCCTTGAGGGAGCGGATGAGGGTGCCATTGAGCTTGCTGTCTGTGAACCCGACTTCGACGTGTTGTTGAATGTAAGTGTCGCTTCCCTTTGCTTTGCGTTTTGGTTTTAATGAAAACTTGATGCGACCGTCGGCGACTTCTGTGATGTCGTAGGGGCCCTCGGGGCCCACGTGGACGCGCATATAGACCACCGGCGTCCCTTCCTCTTGCGTGATGCTCATCCAGGCGGGTTCGCCCGTTTCAAGATCCAGCGACCAGTCTCCCAGGAGGTTCTTGGGAATGGGTGTCGCGTTCAATGGATCGGCTGATGCGACGATTAGGGCGGAGAGGAGAGTGAGGAGATTTCGCAGGTGGGTATTGGTCATGATGGATTTGTTGTTGGGAAGTCAGGTCGAGGGAGCGCGATGAAATTGCCTATAACTGAGGTGCCAGGGGACGATGTTCGTCGCCCTCGATGGTGGGATAGAGTGCTTTCATGTCCCGAAGGCTTTGAATCATTGCTTGGGAGAGACTCTTGATGAGGTCGGGGTGATCCGCCGAGACGTCGTTGGATTCCGATGGATCGGATTTGAGGTTGTAGAGGGCGTGTCGTGTTTCGCCTTTGGCCGTGTCGGGAAAGTACTGGTAGATGAGTTTCCAATCTCCCTCTCGGTAGGTCGTGAAGTAGTTGTTGGTGTGGGAATGCGGGAAGTGGGAAAGAAAGACTTCTTTTCTCGCGCCGTCTCTCTCCCCACTGAAGAGGGCTTTTAGGCTATGGCCGTCAATGATGTGTCCGGCGGGAATCTCAGCGCCGGCGAGGGCTGTCAGGGTTGGAAAGATGTCATAGCAGAGCCCCATCTGTGTTTGGATGGAGCCTGCACTGATGGGTAGCCGTTCTTGAATAGGGTGACCAAGGGTGGGATTCCCCCAGGCGGCGATGAAGGGAACGCGCGTCCCTCCCTCCCAGCGGGAGGCCTTTCTTCCGCGAAGTGGGGCCGAGGCTGCAATCTCATCTCCGCTACCGAGAGGACAGGCGGTGCCATTGTCTCCCAAGAAGAGAATCAAGGTCTCACGGGCGACTTTTCGGTCCTGGAGGTGGTTCATCAGGTCGCCCAGCGATTTGTCAATTCCCTCGATGAGAGTGGCGAAGGCCTTGGGGGCTTTCGCTTTCTCTGAGGCCGCATAGTGGTTTGCAAAACGTGGATCGGACTGAAAGGGTGAATGCACCGCGTAGTGAGACATGTAGAGATAGAAGGGCCTCTTCTGTTCGATCGATCGGTCGATCTCGGCAATCGCCTCAATCGTGAGTGCTTCGGTGAGGAAAGTGTCGGTATGGTGGTATTCTTCCAGACCAGGAACGGCGCGCTGCTGTCGTTTGGGGTTCAAGTTTCCGTATCCATCGTTACCGAAGTAACTTCCAGGCTGCCCGTAGGAACAGCCCGCAATATTGACATCGAAGCCAAGAGAAGTGGGGTTCTCTCCCTCGTGATCAGGTGGGGCGAAATGGGCCTTGCCGACATGGACTGTCCGGTATCCCGCCTCTCTCAAGAGAGCGGGCAGGGTGACGTCCTCTCTGGTGAGTCCTTTCCAATTCCACGCTTCCGGACCATGGTCGCCGGTGTTCTTTCCATTCGGGCTGATAAACTGAGTTGTGCGATGCCGAGCGGAGTTTTGCCCGGTCATGATCGAGATGCGCGTTGGGGAGCAAACGGTGTGGGCATAGAAGTCGCTGAAGCGAATGCCCTGAGCGGCGAGTCGCTCCATATTGGGGGTTCGGTACCAAGAATTTAGAGAGTGATGTTCAGGCTCACCATCGGCATCGACCATCATTGGGACGGAGGTGTCCATGAGGCCCATGTCATCAACGAGAAAGAGGATGATATTTGGTTGATCTACCTTGGCGGTGGCAGCCGCAAGGGGAACCAGGATGAGAAGAAATAGGAATGCCGACAGGCGTATCATCGGAGGTGAGAATTCAGTGATCGAGGGGTGACTCAGGAGGAAGTGGGACGTCGTTGTCTTTGCGCCATTGGACGAGCTGTTCCAGAAGCCGCTGCGCGATTTCCGGTTTCTCGTCGGCGAGGTTTTTCTCTTCTCTCGGATCCCTTGATAGATCGTAAAGTTCCAGTTTTCCGTCCTTGAGAAACTGGATCAGCTTGAGGTGATCTTTCCGAATGACAGAACAAGTGCCATGCTTGTAGCGGCTGGCGAGATGCCAGAAGAGGGCCCGTCCGCTCAAGGCCGGGTCTTCGCTTTCAAAGAGTGACCGAAAGGATCGACCGTCGAGCTGGCCGTCATATTCGATACCAGCCAAGTTCATGAAGGTGGGGAAGTAGTCGGTGGCGTGAATGGCGGTATCGGTGCGGCGAGGCTTTATTTTCCCCGGCCAGTTGGCAAAGGTAGGTACGCGAATGCCGCCTTCATAGATTTCACCCTTGCCGCCGCGCAGGACGTGATTGAGGCCGTTCGCTTTGGGGTTCTGACCATTATCGGACGTGAAGAGAATCAGGGTGTTCAACCGTAACCCCTCTCGATCGAGAAACTCCGTAATCCGCGCGACGTTGTCGTCGAGCGACTCGATCATGGTCGCGTAGCGGGCTTCGAGAATCTTCTCCTCACCGCTTCGCATTCCCTGCCCGGTGGTCGGGTCTCCGGCTTTTTCGAGATACTTTCGGAGGAGTTTTTCTGAACGCGCTCGCAGCGGGCGATGGACGGTATAGTAATGAAGGTTGATGAAAAAGGGCCCCTCCTTGTGTTCCTTCATAAAGTCGATGGCATCATCGGTGAGCCGGTCGGTGAGCCACTCGTCGTCGGGCATCTGCTCCATGAAGGGGTTGCTAAAAGGGGCGAAATATCCGCCTGTCTCGCTCTCATACCAACCGACTTCCAAGGCGGGATCACCGCGATAGGTTCCGCCGACGTTCTTGAGATAACCTCGACCTTCGGGGTAGTACTTTCGGCACGCTGCAGATTTGTGAAATTCGACAAAGCTGAAGTCCCAGGCATCGGGTTGTCCGAGCTTCTTGGTAAGGGGGAAGGTCGCCGTCGCTTCCTCCCTCGGATAGGGCCCGACGAGGTGCCATTTTCCGAGGTGGATCGCTTTGTATCCCGCCTCGGCCAACGGTTGACTGTACATGATGTGATCTTCGCCAACGGTCCAGCGGGAAAAGATATTTTGTCGGTCGTTTCCGCGTTCGAGTGCAGGAACCGTATAGACCCCCGTTCGGTAGGAATCCTTTCCGGTCGCCAGCGCGGTGCGCGAAGGCGAGCATGTCGGGTACATGTAGGCGTGATTGAATACGAGTCCATCGTTCGCCAGGGCGTCAATGGCGGGGGTCTCATAGAACTTCGAACCGTTGAAGCCCATGTCTGCGTAGCCGAGGTCGTCGACAAGGATGAAGACGATATTAGGGGGCGCCGCGAAGACGTTGAAGTGAGCCGCTGCGAGAGCCAGGAGGACGGCAAGAGGTCGAAGAGTTCTCATGATGGTCTCGAAAAGTTCATGCGCCGAATAGCTCGCGGGCAAAGGCAGAATTCTTCTCACAGGCTTCTTCTCGGCTCATTCCCTTAGGCGTAGAGCCTTCGATGATGAGCCAGCCACGATAGCTCATTGATTCAAGCAGTTTCTTCACCTTTGAGAAGTCGATATCGCCTTCGCCGAGGAACGTATCGTTTTCCTTGAGGTGGATCTCGGCAATGCTCTCGACGCCGAGGCTTTCGATCTCCTTGTAGATGTCGTAGCCCATGCGGGCGGAGTTCGCGGTGTCGTAGTAGACTTTCACGGCGGGAGATCCGACTGAATCTATTATGTGACGGTGGTCGGCTTCGTTGAGCAAGGTTTCCAGCGCGAGGGTGAAACCATGCCTTTCCGCCAAGGGGGCAACACGTTTGAGCTTTTCAATAACGGCTTTGATTCGTTCGGGCTGTCCGTTGATGTCTGCTTTCCCGAAGAAGGCAAGCAGGACGACCCGGGGGGACACCTTGGCGGCGAGATCGCGGTCTTCCAGTTTAGCGGCTTCCTTTTTCAAGTTCGCCATGGTTTCGAGGCATTCGACGACGAGTTGCTCGGCTTCGTCGGTCGTGGCGAGCGGAATCCTGTTGAGAAGGCCGATTCCCAGGGAAGGAATGGCGACGCCGGTCTCTTTGACCGTCGCGCGGATGATCTTGCGACTCTCGAGGGCACGCAGATCGAGACCTTTGCCGACCTCATCGAAGGAGTACTGGATGCCGCCGAGTTTGTTACGTCGGGCAAACTGAAACGCATCGATGCTGAGAGGCATTTTGATCGACCAGTCGCAAGTGCCGATCTTGAAGGCGTGGCCCTGCTCCTGTTGGGCGCCGTAGCCTTGGGAATTGAGTAGCAAGCCGGCCAATAAAGGAGCACCGGCCTTGATTGCTTGCCGGCGGTTCATCAGTTGATGGTCTGTAATCAGCATGGGGGCTAGTTCTTGAGGTTTTTCTCGAACCATTCGAGGAAATGGACCTCGTCGTCGATCCGGTCGGGCCAGCCGTGCTTGGCGCCTTCTTTGACGATGAGTTCGATGGGGACGTTCTTGGACTCGGCGGCCTTCTTAAAACTCTCGGATTGGAAGAGTGGGACGATCGGGTCAGCATCTCCGTGAATGATGAGGACGGGAGGAGTCTTTTCGCTGACGTGATAGATCGATGACATGTGGCGTCCCAGCGTTTGGCGCCCTTCGGCAGTTTTGGATTCATCACCGAAGGCGGGTTGCCACCGCGATTGCTTGCCGACCCCAACACAGTCATCGCCGGGCTCGCTCCAATTGAGGTAGTCGGTGGGCGGGTAGAAGACCGCCGCAGCTTGAACGGCGGAACTCGCCCGGTCGATGGGATCTTCCGCCTTAGGGTCTCCGGGGCCTCCCTTGGTGGCGAGGACCAGGCTGAGGTGGCCGCCTGCACTGGCTCCCGTCACTCCCAGACGGTCGGGGTCGATCTTCCACCGATCGGCGTTGCTGCGGATGAAGCGCACCGCGCGGTGCATGAACTCCATGATGTCGCGGACCTGGTAGCGGGGCTGGGATCCGTGCATGACCGCGAATACCGTGTAACCGTGATCGGTGTACGGGCTACCATAGTCATCGGTGACCTTGTCGTAGCGCGATTTCCAACCTCCGCTGACGATCTTGATGATGCCGATGCCATTGGGCTTTTCTGGAACGAAGACATCCATCGTCATTGCAACACCTTCGGTTCGCAAATAGACAATGTCCCGCTCCCTCGTGTCACCAGCTTGGAGAAGAGGTGTCGTGAAAACGGGGAGGATACAGACCGCTAAAGTGGCAATTCTCATTTTTTTGGATTCTTTTTCTAGTGATTGAGATCAGGGATCGTTCGTAACTTGAATCGTTCGCTTAGTGACTGCTAGGAAATTGCTTTTTCAACCCCAACGTCCGGACACCTCGCATCGTCCCGGGTAGGAGGGGGTGCAATCACGTATTTCACTGCGAAAGTAAATCCTGAGAA
>JARGOP010000029.1:0-36544 GCA_029233965.1 Verrucomicrobiales bacterium
TACTAGCTTCAACCAGGCGACCACTTCCGAAAACGAAAGAAAATCTCCGCTGAGCAGTCCATTTCCGATCAACACGAAGACACAGAGCAACCAAGGTAACCGAAAGCGAACAGGTAAAGCCAGAGCGGGCGCCTCCATTCCACCATGGGACGAAGCACATCGTTCACTCCGGTCCATCCACGGACCAGAAAAATGAGGCCGAACAACACAATTCCGAGCAGGGCAAAACGCCCGGGCCCGTAGACACGGTGAAGCAGCGCTTCACGCACTACCAGAGTGACGAATAGGGCGTTCGCGATAACTAGCAAAGAAAGGACGAACCAGACTTCGTGACGACGGATGGTATTCATTGGGATGAAATCAAAGGGTGCGCAATTGAGTCCCACGACCGGAGAGCGGCCGGTTGAGTAATACTGAGATTCATCTTCGAGATTCTTAGAATTTTAGTCGTGTCGCACTATCTATCCAAATCAGATCAAATAATCATTTTGTGATATTTTTGAGAAATAGATTCGATATTCCCTCGATTCCCTCGATTCCCTCATCCTGAGACACCCCCGATCAGGATCCCGATGGTAAATCACCGGAGTGGACCGATCGCCTCTCCGGAGGCATTTTCACAACATAGAGGCGGATTCGGGCTGGAATGATTGGTTTCCTCCTCCAAACTCTCAGATCATCCGAACCCTTATGCGAAAGCCACTCTCTCTTCTCACCCTCCTGATCACCCTTGTCATCGCGACCGGTTGCGGGGAAACACCGCCGGAAGCTGAGGTTTCCAATAAGTCGACCGAAGGCTGGGTCTCACTTTTCGACGGGAAAAGCCTCGACGGCTGGAAGGGCTACAACGGTGCCGGGATCGAAGGGATCTGGACGGTCGAAGAAGGCGGAGTGCTGCATCTTGCCGGACAGCCCGAAGGCAGTGAGTATGTGAATCTCATCACCGAAGCTCAGTTCACTGACTTTGACCTCCGCTTTGAATGGAAAGTGGAAGCAGGCACGAATTCCGGCGTGATGTTCCGCGTCGGTGAAGGACCGAAGCATCCGTATTTGACCGGTCCGGAGTATCAGATCCTCGACAACGCAGGATTCCGGAACAACAAAGGCGAACCGGTCGGCATCAATGAACAGTCGGCTTCACACTATGCCATCGAACCTGCCGTCAGCGATGAGACCAGGCCCGTCGGCGAATGGAATGAGGGACGCATCCTCGTTCAGGGAAACAAGGTCGAATACTGGCTCAACGGAGTCAAAACTGCCGCGTACGAAATGCACAGCCCGAAGTGGAAGGAGCAGGTCGCGAACTCCAAGTTCAGCAAGTGGAAAGACTACGCCACCCTCGGAAAAGGACACATCGGGCTTCAGGATCACGGACATCGCGTCTGGTTCCGCAATTTGAAGATCAAAGAGCTGTAGAACTCAGAATTCAGCAGCGGGAAAAGACGATCTACTTTCTCTCAACCTTTTTCAGGCTCCCTATGACCAACAACGATATCCTCCGACGCCTGCGTCATGCACTGAACCTCAACGATGCGAAGGTCGCTGAAATCATCGGTCATACCGGGGGGACAACGAGCAGCACTCAGGTCACGATTTGGCTGAAACGCGAGGAGGACGAAGGATTCGAAGCTCTCCCTGACGTTATCCTCTGTCGCTTCCTCGACGGCCTCATCATTGAAAAACGGGGCCCCCGTGCGGATGGCTCTATCCCGGAGCCGTTGGAAATTCTGTCCAATAACGAGGTCCTGAAGAAACTGCGAATCGCGCTCGAACTGCGCGATGAAGAAATGAATGAGGTCTTTGCGAACGTCGAGTTCGTCGTTACGAAGGCAGAACTCGGTTCCTTCTTTCGTAAAGAAGGCCACCGAAACTACCGGCCCTGTCCCGAGCAGGTTCTTCGGAAGTTCCTTCAGGGCCTCGGGAAAACGCCGGAGTGATCACCCGCGAGGGCTTGAGTTAGAGTGGAAGGGGCGGAAATTCGTGCAGTATTTCGCAATCATGACGTCGACATCTGCCAACGGGCAAAAAGGAACGGTCGTCCTCCTTCACGGATTGGCACGAAACGCGGCCTCCATGAGGAAAATGGAGAATGCCCTGAGATGTGCCGGATATGAGACGGTGAATATCGACTATCCGTCCACTCGGTTTCCGGTGGAGGAGCTGGCGGAGCTGGTTCTCGCCGAGATCGAAGATCGTGTCGGGGACGCTGCCCGCGTGCATTTTGTGACTCACTCGATGGGGGGCATTCTCGTGCGATACATCAATGAGCATCTCGAGTTCTCGCGAACGGACCGGGTCGTCATGTTGTGCCCACCGAACAAGGGAAGCGAAATCGTGGACCGACTCGGAGGCTTCCGATTCTTCGAGTGGTGGAACGGCCCCGCCGGCTTGCAACTCGGAACTTCCGGAGACGGACTCATCGCCGGGCTCGGATCGATCGAATTTGAACTGGGCGTGCTCACCGGAGACAGAAGCATCAACTGGATTCTTTCCCTGATGATACCCGGCCCTAACGACGGGAAGGTCTCCATCGAAAGTGCACGCCTTTCAGGAATGGCCGACTATAAAGTGGTCCAGGCGACGCACCCCTACATCATGAAAAACAGGACCGTCATCAAAGACGTCCTCGCCTTTCTCGAAACGGGAAAGTTTTCCGACAGCTGAACCTCGCTTTCCGAACCCCGGAAGTCGAGGTTCACTCTTTCTGCTTAGCCTCCAGCATCTTCCGTCGTTCGATGCCTCGCTTCCGAATTTCGGTGGAGTGGAAAAACTGATCCACGTTCGTGAGATCCTGGATCTCATTCCCGGGCACCTCGTAGACCTCGCGGAGGCGATTGAGTTCCCCGTGGAGCCGCTCGCGGATATCGGCATACTCCGGATTGTCATACTGATTTTGCAGCTCCTGAGGATCTGTTTCCATGTCGTAGAGTTCCCACTCCTTCAGTTCATAGAAATTCATCAGTTTGTAGCGCCCGTCATAGACGCCCTCATGTCGGTGCACCATGTGCCAGCCCGGATACTCGTAGTAGTGGTAGTAATGCGAGGATCTCCAGTCCTCCGGAGTCCTGCCCCGGAGAATCGGGACAAGACTCGATCCCTGCATATCTGAAGGCATCTCTGCTCCTGCGATCTCGAGAAAGGTCTGAGCAAAATCGAGGTTTGAAACAAGGTCGGAATTTTCAGTTCCCGCTTCGACGACGCCCGGCCAGCGGACCATCAGCGGCGTTCGGTATGACTCGTCAAACATGAAACGTTTGTCGAACCAGCCGTGCTCGCCCAGGTAGAAACCCTGATCACTCGAGTAAATGAAGACGGTATTATCGGCGAGGCCGGTTACCTCGAGGAAATCCTGCAATTCCCCGATGCTCTCATCGACGGATTTGATGCAACGCAGGTAGTCTTTGAGGTAACGCTGGTACTTCCAGCGAACGAGATCTTTTCCTTCGAGGTTCGCAGCCAGAAGCGCCTCGTTCTTTTTCTGGTAGGCGGCATCCCATTCCGCCTGCTGCACCGGTGTCATACGACCGTAGGCGCTCTGCACAAACTGCCCCGTGTCGTCGAGTTCCTTGACCTTGAGGTCGCGCCCCATCGTCATCGTTTTTTTGATCGACATGTCCTGCTCGTGCGCGGCGGTGCCGCGTCCGGTGTAATCATCGAAAAGAGTGTCCGGTTCGGGGATCGTGACGTCGTCAAAGGCGGTCAGATACTTGGGCGCCGGATCCCAGGCACGGTGAGGCGCCTTGTGCTGCACCATGAGAATGAACGGTTTGTCAGGGTCGCGATCATTTTTCATCCAGTCCTTCGCCTTCTCCGTGATCACCTCACTGACGTAGCCTTCGACGCGATACTTGCCGTCCGGATTGATGAAATCCGGATTGTAATAGCTCCCCTGACCCGGAAGAATATCCCAATGGTCAAACCCGGTCGGATCGCTCGCGAGATGCCATTTCCCGATCAAGGCGGTCTCGTAACCGGCCTTCTGCAAGAGCTTCGGAAAGGTCTGTTGTGATCCATCGAAGCTCGTTTTTTCATTCTGAAAAAATCCGTTCTTGTGGCTGTATTTGCCGGTCAGGATCGTGGCCCGGCTCGGGCCGCAGATCGAGTTCGTGACCATACAGCGGCGGAAGAGCATTCCCTCTTTCGCGATCGCATCGAGATGTGGCGTCGGGGCGATCTCTGCGAGCGCGCCCCCGTAGGCGCTGATCGCCTGGGTCGCGTGATCGTCCGAAAAGACGAAGACAATGTTAGGGCGGTCCGCCGCGAAAGAGGAGGCGAGAGAAAGAACAATGACGGAGAGGAGAACAGGGAAGGGGCTTTTCATAAAATGTCAGGATCCACTATACCCTGACTCCCCCTCATGACGAGGCGGAATCCGGATCACTCCTCCCAAACAAATTCGTCCGTGGGCGGTCTCCCGTGGTCCCACGCCCGCTGCGGAAGACGCTGCTCATTGGCCAGCGCCATGTAAGCGAGAATCCCGTCCGCTATGGCAGCGGCAAACTCCTCCCGCCACTGCGGCGAGTGGATCTCCTTCGCCTCCTCCGGATTCGTGACAAATCCCCCCTCGATCAAAATGGACGGAACCTCCGAGTATCGAAGGACAAGATAACGCGCCCGCTTCACGCCCCGGTCGAAACTTCTCTCCATCTTGCCGAGAAGGGTGTGCTGCATGGTGTTGGCAAAGACAAAGCTCGCCGGTTCGATCGCATTGCCCTTGTCCTTTCGACGATCCAGAATCGGGTCCGGCGCTTTCCCGGTTGTGGGAAGACCGGCGGGAGGCAGGGCATACACTTCGATCCCGTTCGCCGACGGCTTCCATCCTGCTGAATTGAAATGGACGCTGACAAACACCGGCGAGTCGTAGTTCTTGATCATTTTCGGGCGCTCCGACAATTCGACAAAGAAATCGGAGAGACGGCTCTGAACGACCTTGACGTCCTTTGCCTCCAGGATCATTCGCGCGCGTTTCACGACGTCCAGCGTGTAGTCCTTTTCATCGCCGTAGGGGCTGCGCCCACCCCGATCGTGGCCACCGTGTCCCGGATCAAAAACGACCGTCTTCACCGGCTTGATCTGGCGAACTGAGGCTGGACTCATCGCAGGTCCGAGCGTGGCATTGATGTCGGCGAGCGAAACCAGAGGCAGGCCTCCGTTCGTCACGATGGGATAGGAAAGCCAATGACGCACCCCGTCGACGATGACTTCGCGCGTTCCCGTTTTCACAGCAAGCCGGTGCGACTCCCCCGCATAGGCAAGCTCGCGATCCCCCTTGCGGCGGTTTCCCTTTGTCATCGCAAAGGAGGCCGCGAAATCCGCGAGCGGAACGTAAGTCAGATCATTGATCTTTTTCGTCCGCCACTCTCCCGAGGCCGGCGCCGGCATCGCAAAAGCGATCACCAGCGCCAACCAACCAGGGGGAGTAAAATTGCGGAACATTCAGGGCTCACTGAAACTCACGAATCAGGGAGCGAACAAAATACAGATCGGGGAAGGGACGTTGATGACAT
Organism: Verrucomicrobiales bacterium; assembly: GCA_029233965.1. Lineage (GTDB taxonomy): Bacteria > Verrucomicrobiota > Verrucomicrobiia > Verrucomicrobiales > DEV007 > Arctic95D-9. The sequence goes on from JARGOP010000029.1 coordinate 5,508, forward strand.
GGCCCCGTTGGAAAGTCAGTTTTCCCGTCTCCTGATCAACCGCATGAACCGCGATCGTATTGGAGTCCGCCCCGGCGGCGAGGAGCCACTGAGCATCGGGAGAAAGATTGATGTTTCTGGGAAAAGCCCCGCGGATCGGCTGGATCTGCGTCACAGAAAGCCCGCCGGTCGCGATGTCCGCTTCGTAGACCGAAACCGTGTCGTGACCGCGATTCGAGGAGTAGACAAACTTACCGGACGGATGCACGAGAATCTCCGCCGCCGAGTTGAAATTTTCACCCGCCTTCACCTCTTCGCTGAGGGCCGGAACCACGGAAAGCATTTCCGCAGTGCCGCCTTCCGCGTCCCACGAAAAAGTTGAAACGGAGAGAGAAAGTTCATTCAGCAGGTAGATGAATTTTCCGTCGACTGAGAAGCGCATGTGGCGCGGACCACCACCGGGGACCGACTCGGCGAAACCATGCTTCGTGATTGAGGGCGCGTCGGTATCCACCGTATAAATCACGATCCCATCCATGCCAAGATCGGGGACCAAAGCATACTTTCCATCCGGAGAAAATCCGCACCAATGAGGATGCGGAGCCTTCTGACGATTCTCAACGACACCGGAGCCACCCTCATGCTCCGTCACTGTGGGATCGCCAAGGTTTCCTCCTTCGTCGAGCGGGAAGAGCGCGACCGAACCTCCGCCATACTGCGCCGTGAGGAGGAATTTCCCGGAGGGATGCACCGCAATGTGGGCTCCGCCGCCGTCCCCGGTGGGAACAAAACTCACAAACTCAAGAGAACCATCCTCCGCAATGCGATACGCCGCTGCGCCCCCTTCTTTCTCCATCGTGGCGACCGCGTAAAGCATCCCGCCATCGGGGTGCATTGCGAGGAACCCGGGTCCGTTGATCTCGGCGGCCCGGGTTGCATCGGTCAGCTTCCCGGTTTCGGGATTGAAGGTCGCATGATAAATCCCATCAGCACCTTTCCCTCCCGTGCCGAAGTAGACCTCGAGGGGTTCGGCCCTCAGGGAGGGGAAAACGAAGAGCAGCGAAAGCACGAGGTAGGAAAAAAGAAATTTCATTGCTACTACGCTCGTCAAATTCTCCAAACCGGTCAAGGCACGCACTTTAGGATACACAGGGTCGATTTTCCATCGCGATACCGTTTCCCTCATTGCGTTCGGGCATGGAACCTGCTCAGTAGAGATGGGAGAATCACGTAGAAGAAACGCTTGCCCTCTCCGCCACTTCCACGCGAATATCCCGGCATGAACTTTTCACGACTTTCTTTCCCCTTTTTCGCTGCAACGCTGCTCCTCAGCACTCCGTTTGTTCACGGCGAAGATCGCAACATTTTTCAGGCAATCCTAGGAGCCAACGCAGGAAGCTCCGGTTCCTCCAAGACCACAACCCGCGCCAAACGCGTCGAAATCGATCTGACCAAGCAGCAGCTCAAAGCCTACGAAGGCAATCGCGTCGTCCTGAAGACCAGCATCAGCTCCGGTCGCACCGGCAACACCCCGACCGGCAATTTCAAGGCGGGTCCCTACAAGTCGGCTGAGCACTACTCCAGCCTTTACCACAACGCTCCGATGCCCTGGAGCGTTCAGATCACCGGCCACATCTTCATCCACGGCTTCACCGAGGTGCCTCCGTATCCTGCTTCGAAAGGTTGTGTGCGGGTTCCCCTTACCGGGAGAAACCCTGCGAAGCGCCTCTTCAACTGGATCGATGTAGGCACTCCCATCCGGATTTTCTATTGAGGCCACGGGGGAGCTTAAGAAACCATCCGGTTGCCGGTCGGGCGATTCAGAAACTCCGCCCGGCGCCCCTGCCAAACCACGCACGGTCTCAGCAAACCGGGTAACGGAAAGCAGGCCATCACGATCTTGGTTCAGAAAGGAAAATTGGAGTCAACGATCCCGTTTAGAGTTATCTCCCCGGGCTTCAAGAAGAGGGCCGGGATTTTCGTTCAGCTTAGTGGCGGTGATGATTTTCGTGGGGAAGTCTGAACGCAAATCGGCTGCAGTACGGTATGACAACAGCCACTGAAAAATCAATTCTCAGGTTCTTCCGCAGCAGTAGGGATTTTTCCACCGCTCAATTCGAAGTCAGTGGCTTAGAATTCTCGACATGCCCCGGCGCGCGCTGTCCGCTGCCTTCGATTCCTTTTTCTGAATCTCCAAGCTCGGCACGGATCCGCTCGGCGTGAGCTGACAGTTCGATGACGACATCAGGATTCTCTCTACTGACATCGGTGCGCTCCGCGATGTCGGACACGAGGTGAAAGAGCGCTGCCGGGACCGGTTTCGGATTTTTTCCGCGCATCGGGGTATGGGCAACACGAAGCTTCCATGGCCCGCTGCGCACTGCCTGTAGCTGACCGCGGAAGTAGTAGAAAAAAGCTTCGTGCGGAGTCGTCGCGCCCTCTTCTCCAGTCAGGAGCGGAGCAATATCACGGCCATCGATGATCCGATCCGGATCGAGGTCAGCATCGGCCATCCCCGCAAAAGTCGGCAGAAGGTCCATCGTTGTCGCCAGTTCGCTGCAGCGCGTCCCGCCCGGGATATGGCCGGGACCCCAGGCGACCATGCAGACCCGCTGCCCGCCCTCGAGAGTAGTGCCTTTGCCTCCACTTAGCGGCACGTTGCTCGCCCCGTGATTCATCGCCCCGCCATTGTCCGAGGTAAAGATCACTATCGTCTTCCCGTCGAGATCAAGCCTGCGCAGCGTCTCAAGAATTTCGCCCGTCGACCAGTCAATCTCCTCAACCGTGTCCCCCCAAGCCCCGTTCGCGGACTTTCCGGCAAAACCCTCACTCGAATATTGAGGCCAATGCGGCATCGTGTGGGGGAGGTAAAGGAAGAAAGGGCGATCTTTGTTTGCCTCAATAAAGGCGATCGACTCAGCGGTGTAGCGTTTCGTGAGCTGAGCCTGGTCCGGCTCCTCTTCGATCACCGTTTCATCGCGGAGAAGGGGGAGTGGGGGATACTTGTAAGGCTTCGGGCGATCCTGATGGCCCATGTCGTTGGAAAACGGAATACCGAAGTAGGAGTCGAAACCATGTCGCGTCGGAAGAAATTCCGGTTGGTCCCCGAGATGCCACTTTCCGACAATGGCGGTCGTATAGCCGGAGTCGCGAAGCGCTTCCGCTATGGTAGTTTCGTCAGGATTCAATCCGCGATGATTCCCGGGGAAGAGGACCCACTGCCCGGATTCGTTTTCATGAAGCCCGACCCGTTGCGGATAGGATCCGGTCATGAGCGAAGAGCGCGACGGCGAACACACCCCGCTCGTCACGTAGAAGTCAGTGAAGATGCGGCCTTCCCCGGCCATCCGGTCAAGATGAGGAGTGCGGTGACTTTTCGATCCAAAGGGCCCAATGTCGTTGTAGCCGAGATCATCGCAGTAGATGATGATGAAGTTGGGGCGGTCTTCCGCGACAGTAGAGAGAAGCAGGGCAAAGGCAAGAGTCAGACAGACAAGAATACGTTGGGCCATGCCTCTGCGTATCCGGTAATGTCGTAAGGAACAATCACGGGATCACGGAAGCGAGGGCAAATTCGGAAAAACGCTCGATTCTCCAAAAACACTCTCCAACCTTTTCCTTTCAAACCTTCCCCCCGCTCCGCAGGAGCGTCCTCTCAATCCACACAAAATAAATGCGTTTCCCCACGCAGGAGAAGCTTGCCGTCGAAGGGCACCGGTGAGGCGAGGATCTGTTCTCCCATCCCATTTTCACTGAGCAGCTCAAACTTTCCTCCCACCCTCGCGGCGAAAACGACGCCGTCCTCCCGCGCCGCGTAGAGGATGCCGCCGGCCACGACCGGCGACGCATAGTAAGCATCGGCGGCACGGGGAAACTCCGCCTCCCAGTGAGGCTCGCCCGTCTTCGGGTCGATCGCAACGAGCCCGCCTTTGTGACGGAGCAGGTAGACCTTGCCCTCGTAGGCGACCGGGCTGGCGACGTAGACGCCAAAGTCATCCGTGCTCCAAAGCCGGTGCGTCTCGGTGACGTCGCCCTCTCCCCCGAGTTTCAGTCCATAGACCGACGCCTGTTGGCGATCATCGCGTCCCACCGGGATCACCGCGACCTCATCAACCACGACCGGCGTTGCGATGTGGGGCCAGAGCTTCATGCCGTTCGGATTGAACCCGCCACTCGACCAGAGCAGTTCACCGGTGTCGGCTGCATAGGTCGTGACATGATCCGAGCACCAGATAAGGACCGCATCACGGTTCCCATGACGAATCGGCACGGGCGTGGTGTAGCCGTTATCGTTCTCGGCAGGGACGTCATAGTTGCGTTCGGTCTTCCAGCGGATGTCTCCGGTCGCGATATCAAATCCGGCCACCCAGGAATTCCCAGCGTGAAGGCGGGGAAGGATGAGGAGGTCACCAACAATCACTGCGGAACTCCCCTGGTCCCAGTAGAGTTCCTGGGGGCCGAACTCTTCCGCGAGGTTGCGCTGCCATCGCACCGAACCGTCCATCTCCAGCGCCGCGAAAGTGCCGCTCTTAAAATACACATAGACACCCTTCCCGTCCGTGACTGGAGAGGAGTTGCTGCTTGTCCCGAGTTCCCTGTGCTTTGCGGGACGCTCCGCGCCGAATTGCGTTTTCCAGAGCTGCTTCCCCTCAAGGTCGAAGGCGAGGACCGAGTCGATGCCTTCATCGGGTGTGGTGACGAAAATGCGGTCGCCATGTACTACGGGGGCGGAGGCCCCTTTGCCCGGCAGGGGCACCTTCCAAAGCACTGAGTCCGGAGCCCATTCGGTCGGGTAGTTTTCCCCGGCGCGGCTTCCGGTGTGATCCGGCCCCCGCCATGACGGCCAGTCCTCCGGGTAGGCGGTTGAGAAAAGGAGAAAGGAAGCCAGGATCAGGGAGAGAGGAGATTTCATCGCAGTTCAGGCTACCACATTTCGCCCGGGTCCCCACTCACGTTTGCACGCCGCGAAATGTGACCGGTTTTTCTGTGGGGGGAGCGGGCTCCGCAGGTCCGCCCATAGCGGTCCTCGTTCACCCCTCTCAGGTCACGCCCTGTTTCCCAAGGCAGGATTTCTTCTCGCAAGGCCATCCCTCATCCCGTATCCTCTCCGGGAAAAGCCGCCACTCGACATGCGCAGAACAACTTACTTTCCGCTCCTCTACGCAGGACTTTCGCTCGTTTTCCTGATTTCAAGCAACGGAAAGATCACCGCCGCCGAAGGATCCCCCCCACGACCCAAACTCCAGATCATCAACGGTTCCGGACAGCCCCTCGAAATCTTCTGGCTTCGCGACGACGGGGAACGCGTCCCCAACGGAAAAGTCGAGCCGGGACAGTGGACGATCATTGACACCACAATCGGGCATCGCTTTGCCATCGCAGGGGAGGACGGCACCGAACGCATCGTCACGAGCGAGGTGCCGATCCAGGCCTTCCGCTTCGATCCGCCCGACCCGCAGGGCATCTCCGCCTTCTACACGCAGCGCCTCGACGCCGGAGGTTTTCCCATCGTCGCTTCGGAAAAGGTCAACCCCTACGCCTTGAAAGAAGCGGCCTACCTCACCGACCTCATGCTCGCGAAACGCCCCGACGTCCGCGAGGCCATGATCCAAAGCGGTGCCCGCCTCTGCATCCTCGCGTGGAATGAATTCACGACCGACCAGCCCGAGTGGAAATGGCTCGAGACGCGATCGCTCTCCGGCTTTCCCGGCGTCTCGACAAAAGACTACCGCGACGCCCGCGCCCGCGGCATGGGAGGCAGTCTTACCGACCCCTTCTGCTCCTGCGCCGAGGAGAACCTGCTGGGGTATCCCGGCGATCCCTACTCGACGGAAAACATTCTCATTCACGAACTCGCCCACAACATTCATCTGCGCGGGATGACGAATGTCGACCCAACCTTCGATGCCCGACTCAAGGCCACCTACGACGCCGCGATGGAGGCCGGCCTGTGGAGAGGAAAGTATCCCTCCGTGAATCACCACGAATACTTCGCCGAAGGCGTCCAGAGCTGGTTCGACGACAACCGCGAGAACGATCACGACCACAACCATGTCAATACCCGCGCCGAGTTGATCGCCTACGATCCCGGCCTCGCCGCGATGTGCCGGGAGGTGTTCGGCGACACCGAGTTGCAATACACCAAGCCGGTCTTCCGGCTGCACGGGCATCTTGAGGGGTATGATCCCGGGACGGCACCAACGTTTGTGTGGCCGGAACGGCTCAAGAAAGCGAAGCAAATGATTCGGCGGGCGACGGAGGCGAAGTCAGTGGAGTGAAGGCCGGGAGGGCTGCCCGCATTCTTGCTCCTCTATTCACGGAGGGGTGCTCCTTGACCGGTTGCTCTGTTGAGGGAAGACCGCCAAGGGGAACGAGTCGGGCGCATGGCTCATTGTTGGTGCCGCGTTGAAACGACGGCTTGGTTCAGGAAGCCTGACGCCACCCGCCTCCGACCCACCCGGCAGGAAGTCATGGTGGGTCATGGTTTAAGATGCTGCATCCCGGTTCTGTTGTGAAACGAGGACGAGTTACCAGGGCTCCGGGATAGAGGAAAACCGGACGGCGTGCCAGAGCAAACCGCTCTCGCTCCCCATGGCTAATCCCACGGCAAAGTGAAGAACGAATCGATCAATCCGGTAGACTAACAAAGCATCATTAATGCAGGCGTCGTTTCGGTGCTGCCTTGATGTGCCCTTTTAACTCACGAGAAAAAGCTTACTTTTTCCGTTTGATTTTATCTGATGCTATTGGCCCCTAAGGCTCTGTCAGCTGCCTCCTGAAGCATTTCCACGGCAATCAGGATTCTCGCTGATTCGTGAAGAGAACCTATCATATTGGCGTTTCCGGAAGGATCGCGGGGATAGTAAGAAGCGTTTATCTGACTCCTTCACTGAGCGAATCGTCAACAAAAGATCGATTTGATGTGGTGGCAGCCCTGCCCGAAACTGAAGTCTGGAGATTGTTTCGACGGAACTTGATGAAGAAGGCCAGGGTTCGGAGAGGGGGCCCACCTCAGTTCTCCGCAACTTATCCGTCTGCAGCTTGTACGAGGAGGTCTGCCTTCAACTTCACATTCTCTACCATTATCTTTCGGGTCTCGTCGATGTCGAGAATAAGAAGGTTCCCGCTCGTGTGGGTGATCGAACGGAGAATCGAAATCGCCTTGGGGTGCTCGCGTGACCTGTCGATCCTTGCGCGCAGCTCGCCGACATACACCCCCGCCCTGGACCGGTCTTCCAGGAGGAAACGACTGGCAGTCGCGGTTTGAATGGCCAGTTCCGGTCCCCCGAGGAGGGACATCGCCTCGTTCAAGTCAGAGTTGAGCGTAGCCAGCATCTGGTCGATGATCAAGCTGGCTGCGGTGGAAACCCTCACCTTGAGCCGGAGTTTCTCTGGATCGCTGAGGGAAGCTCTGTCGATCGATTCGATGACTCGGAGTGCCTTTTCGGGGGAAACCATCACCAAGGATTCAATTTCCTTAACTAGTAACTCCTCGATTTCCTTCCGATCCATCGTCTCTTCGCCGAGAATCTTAATGCGGAGAGCCTCAAGTCGGGGAAAGTCGGGGTATTCCTCCTCGAACCGCACGAACTCGCTGCGGGCTTTTTCACCATCGATGCTTGCGAACGCGAGAATGGCGGCACTTTTCGATGTGGCGCTATCCATTTTCCGAGTGATGCCGAGCGGGTCGGCTTTCATCAACTTCTTCACGAGGGCTGGCAGTTCCGGTTCGTCGGACTCCGTCTCGACCCTTACGAGGATGTTGTTTGCAGCCTCTTCCGCCGCCCAGAAGAGCTTTTCCTCCACAAGATCTCGCTGGCGGTTTCGGATCAGTTCGACAACAGCCACGGCTCGGTCGTGGATCTTCTGGAGGCGAACGAAGTCTTGCTGGAATTCTGCCACCTCAAGATCCGGTCCGAATTTTCGCAGGTAGACGTTGCAGATAGCGAATGCCGCCGGGATCTCTTGGGATGCTTTCAACATCCCCAGCAGCCGGATAACGTCACCCTTCATGCTCTCGTCGGCGGCAATGACCTGGGCGCCGATCTCGCGGGAAATTGCCTCGTGTTCCTTTTTGAGGGCATCGATCTTCTTTGCGGACTCGTTCATCTGTGCCTGTGCCATCAGTGCCTTCTGATGATTAAGCGAGCCCTGCTGGACACCTACGGTTCGGTTATTGGTCAACTGTCTTATGAGGGCGTCCGCATTATTGTGGATAGTACGTTGCGCGGTCGCTTGGGAGAGAATGTCCGCTTGTTTTTCACGCAACCGTTCCAGCTCCTTATTTTCCGTATTGGCTAGAGACCTGAGCGCGACTGCCTCGCCGCTCGCGAGGGCGAGCATGACCTGCACTCCGAGAATCTGGTAGGGGTTCGCGCGGTGTGCGGCATTTAGAAATTTTTTACCCATCTCAGATGCAGTCTCTACGTCACTTCGTCGGAAGGCTTCGACCACCGATTCCCACTCAGCCCGGGCGTTGGCATCGTCTTCCAAGAGAACCCCGCGCCCTGGATTCAGAAGCTCGTCAAGATCCTGCGAGCGAATTGTTTTCAAAAGGGTTGCAGAGAGCAGACAGGAGAAGCCAACGAGAAACGAACGAGAAACGAACGGTGAAAGTCTCATGATTGAATTGCGGGAATTACTGCCGGGAAATCGCTTTTTTAAATCCGACGCTCCATCACCGCGCATTGCCCCTGGTTGGAGGGCGTGCAGGGGGGGGAAGGGGTAAAAAAGCCTCTCACCACAAAGTTGAACCCAAAATCTCCGTTGCCGTCAAGCATTACGCGAATTGCCTCAAAAAGGATGACACCGGATGGCAAAGCCATCCGAAATGAGTCAAAACAGCAAACGAGAGTATCTCGAGAAGATGAAATGGCGTTATGAACGGCGCGGGCGGGAAGGTCGCAGCGTGCTGCTCGACGAGCTCTGTGAAGTGTGCGGATACAGTCGCAAGCACGCCATCAAGCTGATGAACGGGTCGTTAGCGAAGAACTCGAAGCCACGCGGACGCCGGGCGGTCTACGGGGCAGCGGAGCTGGCGGTGATCAAGCCGATCTGGCTGGCGGCCAACCAGCCCTGCGGCAAACTGCTCGCACCGCTGCTGCCGATCCGGCTCGGGCACTGGGAAGCGGAGAACGGTCCGATCGAGCCCGAGACGCGGGCCCGCCTTGAGAGGATCAGCGCCTCCACCCTGGAGTCACCTGGGGCGAGTCTTCGAACTGGCCCGAATCGAGCCCGAAGAGGGCGTCTGGCTTGCGTCGGCCGGCTCCGCTTCGGAGCCTTCCGCTGCCGCGGAAGACACCTCCGCTGCGCCTCCCTACGCAAGCCACTCCCCGGGCGCCTGGCAAGACCACAAATCACCAAAACGAACCCCAACCAAACACTCCGCCCCGGTGTCATCCATTATGACGCAACGATAGTCCGTCACGATCACTCCCCGGTGTCATTTTTTACCGGTGCAACACGCCAATCAGCTCACGCACGACCTTCGCTTTCTCCACTCCGGTCAGTTTCATGTCCAATCCCTGGAACGGAAAAGTAAAGCGGTCGTGCTGAATCCCGAGTAGATGCAGCATGGTCGCGTGAAGATCGCGGACGTGAACGACCTGGTCGACGGCGTGATAGCCCAGTTCGTCGGTTGCCCCGTGACTGATGCCGCCCTTGATGCCTCCGCCCGCCATCCACATCGAGAAGCCTTTGATGTGGTGATCGCGGCCGGCGCCGCCTTTTCCCTGGAACATCGGAGTTCGCCCGAATTCCCCTCCCCAGATCACGAGGGTGTCGTCGAGCAGGCCCCGTTGTTTCAGGTCCGTAAGCAGCGCCCAGGTGGGGCGGTCCGTCAGGCCGCAGCAGATATCCATGTACTTCGCGAGATCGCCGTGGTGATCCCATCCCCGGTGGTAGAGCTGGATGAAACGGGTCCCGCTTTCCGCGAGGCGGCGGGCGAGGAGACAATTCGAGGCGTAGGAACCGTCGCCCGGGGTCGCGCCATAAAGGTCGAGCACGTGCTGCGGCTCGTTTGAGAGATCCATCAAATCGGGAACCGAGGTCTGCATCCGGAACGCCATCTCGTAGGCGGCAATCCGGGTATCGATTTCGGGATTTCCGACCACTCCATTGCGTTTGCGGTCGAGTCGTTTCACGGTATCGACGAGGGCGCTCTGCTGCGTCGCGGAAACGCCCTTCGGATTCCGGACGTAGTGAACCGGATCGCCCGAAGAATTGAACTCGACGCCCTGATATCGACTCGGGAGAAATCCCGCCGACCATTGTCGCGACGCGATCGGCTGAGGATTGCGACCCCCGACGCTGGTGAGAACGACGAAGCCGGGGAGGTCTTCGGTCTCCGAACCGAGCCCGTAGGTGACCCAGGATCCCATCGACGGACGACCGCTGATGGCGGTGCCCGTGTTCATGAAGGTGTGCGCCGGATCGTGATTGATCTGCTCGGTCACCATCGATCGAATGATCGCGATGTCGTCGGCGAGCTTCGCGGTGTGGGGAAGGTAGTCACTGATGAGCTGGCCACTCTTCCCATGGCGCCGGAATTTCGTGAGATGCCCCTGCACCTTGAGCGCCTGACCCTGCAACTGGGCGATCGGCTGGCCTTTGGTGAAGGACTCCGGCATCGGCTGACCGTCGAGTTGATCGAGCCTCGGCTTGTAATCGAAGGTCTCGAGATGCGACGGACCTCCCGCCATGCAGAGAAAAATGACGCGCTTCGCCTTCTTGGCGAAATGAGGAAGTTCGGTCGCGGCGCCGGCGTTTCCGATCAGGTTCCCGAGCGCAGCGGAGCCGAGGCTGAGTCCGGTTTGGCCGAGAAAAGCACGGCGGTTGAGGGGGGCAAAATTCATGGGGAAATCAGTTTCTCGTCATCGTTTCGTTGAGATTGAGAATCGCACGGGTTACGGCGGTCCACGACGCGAGTTCGACGGGATCCACGTCCTCCGGGACCGGGGCGATTCCGTTCTCCAGGAATTTAGCGGCCTCTTCCGGGTTGGAGCGATACTCGCCCCCGGTCTTCGCGAGCAGGTTTTCGAGAGCCCGGAGTTCCTCTTCGTCGGGCGAACGGGAGAGGGCTTTGGCAAACGCCCAGTCGATGCGCAGCCTTGCCTCGCTCTCTGCCCCGATGACTTCCTGCGCGAAGACCCGGGCCGCCTCGACGAAGGTCGGATCGTTCAGCAGGACAAGCGCGGCGTTCGGCGTGTTGGAGCGCGGTCTTTCGGCGGTGCACTCTTCCCGGCTCGGGGCGTCCATTGCTTTCATCATGGGATGCAGAAACATCCGCTGCCAGTGCACGTAGAGGCCGCGGCGCCACTGCCGCTTGTCGTCGTGTTGCTGATAGGTGCGGGTGGGGAAATTGAGATGCCGGAAGTAGCCGGCGGGCTGGTAGGGCTTCACGCTGGCCCCGCCGATTTCGTCGACGAGCAGCCCGCTGACGGCGAGGGCGTTGTCCCGCATCAGCTCGGCGGGAAGTCGATACCGTGACTGTCGGGCAACGAGTTGGTTGTGCGGATCGCGCTCCAGCAACCCGGGCGAAGCGATCGAGGATTGCCGGTAGGCACGGCTCGTGACGAGGAGACGCACCATTTGCTTCACGTCCCAGCCGCTTTCGTAGAAGGCGACCGCAAGGGAATCGAGCAGCTCGGGATTGGCCGGCGGCTCGCCCTGTCCGCCGAAGTCCGAAAGTGATCGGGAAATGCCGGTTCCGAAGAACAGATACCAGAATCGATTCGCCATGACCCGTGCGGTCAATCCCCCGGACCCGTTCGCCGGATCGACGAGCCAATCGGCCAGGTCAAGCCGGTCCGCTTTTTCCCCTTCCGGCTTCCCGATCTCTCCGAGGAAGGCCGGCACAGCCGGATCGACGACTTCGCCGCTGTCGTCCTGCCAGTTTCCACGGGGAAGCACCCGCATCGTGCGCGGGGGCTTGGCCTCAGTCACCATCGTGTAGCGCCCTGCCTCAGCCCCGGCAGCGAGCGACTTTTCGATTTCTTTCCAGCGTTCTCTTTCCTCTTCGGGCACGAGCGCGAGGAGGGCGGCTTCGGCGGCGATCTTCTCTTTCCCGAGTTCCTCTTTCCGCTTCCGGTCCTTGCCCTTTTTGATCTCGCTTTCGAGTTTTGCGATTTTCGCCTCGAGGTCGGCGACTCGAATTCCGGCCCGGTCAGGGAAGATGGCATTCCGCTCTGCGGTGAGTTCGGCGATGCGCTTCTCGACTTCGTCCGGATAGAACATCATCTCGGGCTGGCGGTTCGCCGGAAGCGTGTTTCCGTTGAACCCGTCATCGTGGATGTCGGCAAAAAAAGCCCCGAGCGCGTAGTGGTCGCGGATCGTGAAGGGATCGTATTTGTGGTCGTGACACTGCGCGCAGCCGACCGTCGCGCCCATCCAGACTTCGGAGACGTTGCGGATCCGGTCGGCGTTGTAGATCGCGTTGTATTCCTTCGCCTGGATGCCGCCCTCGTGGGAGGTCTGGAGGAGGCGGTTATAACCGGACGCGACTTTCTGCCACTTCCCGCTCTCCGGGAGTAGGTCGCCCGCAATCTGTTCCCGGGTGAACCGGTCGAAGGGCAGGTTCCGGTTGAAGGCACGGATCACGTAGTCGCGATAGGGCGAAATGTTGTGATCCTGGTCACCATGATAGCCGACCGTGTCGGCGAACCGGACCAGGTCGAGCCAGTAGATCGCGAGGCGCTCTCCGAAGTGGGGCGAGGCGAGAAGTTCATCCACCAGCCCGGTCCACGCGCTTTCGGGATCTTTTTCAACATCAGCGAGAAACGAATCAACCCTTTCCGGTGTCGGAGGCAACCCTGTCAGGTCGAAGTGAAGGCGGCGGACGAGGGTGACCGGATCGGCCGGCGGTGACGGTTCCAAAGTCTCTTCATCGAGCCGGGCGAGGACGAAGTGGTCCACCCAGTTCGCGGGCCAGGCGGCGTCTTTCACCGGCGGGGGGGAATGCTTCACCGGCGGAACGTAGGCCCAGGGAGCGGCATAGGCGGCTCCCTCCTCGATCCAGCGGGTGAGCAGGGCAACTTCTTCCCCGGTCAGTTTCTTGTGCGAATCCTCCGGCGGCATGAGGTCGTCGGGATCGTCGGTCGTGATGCGGTAGAAGAACTCGCTGGCTTCGAGATCGCCCGCGACGATCGCGGATTTCGCTCCGTCAGGCGTGTCGAGCCGCAGGTCGGCTTTCCTCTCGTGTGAGTCCGGCCCGTGGCAGAAGAAGCATTTATCAGACAGGATCGGGCGGATGTCCCGATTGAAGTCGACCGCTTTCTCCCCGGCACCGCTCGAAACCGCCTGGGCGAGGAAAAGCCAAATTAAACTGAAGGAAGTAAATCTCATCCGTAGAGTCACTTTGATACTGTATCGGATTCTTACGCCGGAATCAGCCCGCGTTCACGCGGGGGCATCTCTTACCGCCCGATCCGACAAGCTCCCGGTGGAGACAGGTTTCCCGTCGTCGTACTTCCCGGGGAAACGCGAAGGCCTGAAGACCTCACTCCAACGGGCTCAGGGCCAGAGAAACACAATCAGTAGTCCTCCGGCGAAGGCGAGGCCATACCAGAGCACGATGCGTTTGAAGACAGCGGCCCCGCCGATGACGGCAGCAAGTCCGCCTTTGAAAAGAAGATTCGCAAGGACGGCGACCAGAATTACCCTCCAGCCGAGGTCCGGCTCGATCGTATCTTTCTCGATGAGACGGGCGGTCGACAAGGTGATCGCATCGACATCGGTGAGGCCCGAGATCAGCGCGACCACATAGAGCCCGGTCTCGCCGAAGTAATGCTTGGCCGACGCCACGGCGAGGAGAATAATGACGTAGAGCGCCCCGAAAATCAGGGCCACCTTCATTTCCGCCGGATTCTCGGGCGGATCCAGATGCACCACCTCCCCTGACCGGCGCCAGTAGAGGAGGGCGGTCAACGCAAGGAAGAGAAGCAGAAAAACGGCGATGGGCGGCGCGGTGTGGAGGAAGTCACTGCGATTCACCGCCGCCATTTCGATGAGGACACGGACGACAGAAACGACCGAGGCGATCATGATGATCAATCCCGCGACCGTGGCCCGCTCCGGTTTTCCCCGCGCAAGACGGGAGGCCGAAACCGTCGTGGCCGTGCTCGAGATGAGACCGCCGAGCAGTCCGCTCAGCAAGGTGCCGACCCGGGCGCCCGCGACACGATAGACCACGTAGCCGATCAAACCGATCGCAACAATGAGGACAACCATGAGCCATGCCTCGAAAGGATTGACCACGTCGAGTGGCCCGAAGGTCCGGTTCGGAAGAACGGGCAGGATCACGAGGGTGATGAGGACGAAGACCATGATCGCCTTCACGTCCGCCTGCTCCAGCCCGCGGACAAAACGGTGCATCGGCTTTTTGTAGTAGAGCAGGAGCGCACTGACACCACCGATCACGACCGCCAGTGAAAGTTCGTTCTGCGAATCCGCGAGGAAAACTCCGAGGCAAAAGACGAGCAACACAGCGACCTCCGTCGTGATCCCGGCCCCGGCGTCCTTTTCCTTCTGTTTCAGAATCCTGAGGTTTCCGGTGACGAGAATTGCGGCGAGAAACAGGACTCCGGCGGCGATAAGCCAGCCCCCGAAATCCGTTTTCAAGAGGCCGACGAGAAACCCGGAGATGGCAACGAGAGCAAAGGTGCGAATTCCCGCAGGGTCCTCCCTGGCGCGCTCGCGCTGCAGTCCGATGAGAAGGCCGAGAGCCAGCGCCACTCCCGCCCGTATGTAGGTGTCAGGGTCCAATCCGGACTCAAGGTTAATCAATGGAGAGAAGCTGAGAAAGGATATTCTCGATCGTCAGCGAAGCAAACCGTCGATCGGAAACAGACCTGCAAGCTGCGGTTCACCGACGATTGGTCAAAATGACAAGAGATCGTCGGAACCTTTGACAGGTTTCGCTACAGGAATCTCCTGCCGCATCCACTCCAACCGGGACGGGTTCCTGACTCAACCTGCTTTGCTTCCTCCTCCAATTAATTCGGGGATCACGTGTCCTCCGAACTGGGAGAGCTGCTTGTAGCGCCCCGCGTGGAAGTAAGTGAGCTTGTTGTCATCGAGGCCGAGTTGATGAAGGAGGGTGACGTGTAAATCGCGAATGGGGTGGACACACTCGACCGCTTTACCGCCGACTTCATCGGTCGCACCGACGATGCCGGGTTGGATGCCGCCACCGGCCATGAGCATGGTCATGGCATCGGCATTGTGGCCGCGACCGAGGGAATAGACTCCACCCCGCTTGTTGTTGTCAGGAGTCCGGCCGAACTCTCCGGTCCAGATCACCAGTGTTTCATCAAGCATGCCGCGACGCTTCAGATCCTTGATCAGCGCCGCCATCCCCTGATCGACGCTGCGGATGCGGGAGGAGTGACCACGCTCGAGGTAGTCGTGACTGTCCCAGCCGCCGGAAAAAATCTGGACGAAGCGGACGCCCTTCTCAACGAGGCGGCGGGCCATGAGGCACTGGCGACCGAAGGTCTCAGTCTCCTTCTTCCCGAGTCCATACATGTCTTTGATGTGCTGTGGCTCGGCTTCGATATCGACGACGCCCGGCACTTCGGTCTGCATGCGGAAGGCGAGCTCGTAATTTTCCATACGGGCGGCCAGATCCGCGTGCTGCGGATTGGCATCGGCATGTTTCTGATTGAGAAATTGAAGTTCGTCGAGGGCACGGCGCTGGTGCTCACGGGACTTGTAACTCCGGGAACTGAGATCCAGAATCGGCGATCCCTGAGGCCGTAGGGTCGTGCCCTGATAGTGTGCCGGCAGGAAACCGTTGCTCCAATTACGCGACCCGCCCTGAGGCAGGGCCAGCTCAGTCATGACGACATAGCCGGGCAGGTTCTGATTCACCGATCCGAGTCCATAGGTCGCCCACGAACCGACCGCGGGATCGCTCCCGAGACGACTTCCGGTATTCATGTGGAAGAGCGCCTCGGGATGATTCAATGATTCCGCCTGGCAGCCGCGGTAGTTGCACAATTCGTCGGCCACTTCGGGATCGGCGAGGTATTGCCACTGATCGCTCATGTCGAGACCGTTGTTGCCGACCTTGCGCGTTCCGAAGGGACTGCCGACATAGAATTTGAAACCGGTTTCGAGACCAGCCGTGAGCTTGGATTCCGTCTTGTGGAGTTCGGTGAGCTTCGGCTTTGGATCAAAGGTATCCATGTGGCTGGGACCGCCTTCCATGAACAACATGATGACGGCTTTGGCTTTTGAAGGATGCATCGGAGGCTTCACCGAGAGAGGCGAAGGAGCCTCGGCAGCGAGCAAGTCTGAAAAAGCCAGCGACCCGAGAGAAGTGCCGAGACCGTAGAGAAAGTCGCGGCGCGAGGCGGAGGAGAAGGGGGAATGATTCATGATCTAGAAACAGGGATGGGGAAAATTCGAGTTCTGAAGGGTCTCAGTAGAGATAGACGAATTCGTTTGAGTTGAAGAGGAGGAGGCACAGGTCCGCCAGCGCCCGGGTTTCAGCCGAAACCCACGCAGGTTTGAGGTCGGCCTTGTAGTTCTCGAAGGCGGGAAGGATTTCCTCATACTCAAAGGTTTCGCCGGAGAACTCTTCGACGAGAGAGCGGGTGATTTGTTCCGGGTAAACCGGTTCTGCAGGTTTTGAAGTGGCGTGATACTCCGTCATTTCATGCAGATAGGTTTCCAATCGCTCCGTTTCCACCGGATCGGGATGGCGTCCGAAAGCGAGGTGAAAGGCGCGGTGGATCAGTCCCTTCGGATCCCCGGATCCTTCCTCTTCGAGCCGGACGGCAAAGGCGATGGAGCGGTCGGTAATGGTGTCGCTGTTGAGGAGAGTGAACGCCTGGGGAGAGACGGCGGCACTGTCGCGGGCTTCGCAGGAATCGTTCGGGTTGGGCTGATTGAATAATTCCAGAAAGGGATCGGCGAGACCACGGACGCGATAGGAATAGATGGTTCGGCGATTGCGCTGTTCCGGTGTCGGATCGGGCTGGTAGGCCGGCGCGAGGGAGAACTGGATCATGCGCGGCTGAAGCGCTACCTCCATGTTGATCTCCGGATTGGCGGGTAAGCCCCCGGCAGCGGTGTTGAGTTCCCCGGTGACGCTCAAGAGCGAGTCGCGCAGTTCCTCGGCGGTGAGGCGTCGCGCCGGAAAATAGGAGAGCAGGGTATTATTGGGATCCTCGCTCGCGACGGCCGTGTATTCCGGATGCTGCCCGGAGCGGCGGTAGGCCTCCGAGGTCATGATGAGTCGATGGAGCCGTTTCATGGTCCAGCCGTTCTCCACAAAATCGGCGGCGATCCAGTCGAGTAATTCCGGATGGGTCGGCTTTTGGCCTTTCACCCCGAAATTATTCGGGTTGCCTGCGATGGGGCGGACGAAGTGCTGTTGCCAGACGCGGTTGACGATTGACCTCGCGGTGAGCGGGTTCCGGGCATCGGCGATCCACTGGGCAAGGCCGAGGCGACGGCCCTCGACGGACACCGGCAGTGCATAGGGATCCTCCTCCGTCCCTGAGGGCGAAGGTACGCCCAGCATACTGAGAACTCCGGGAGTGACGGGTTCCCCGGGAGCTTCGAGTGACCCTCCTGTGAGAATCGTGCTTTCGATGGGATGATCCGGTGCGGGCTTTTCGGGGATTCGCAGTTTGCGGGCGCTGCCGGCACCCTTTCGACTGCCGTTGTAGACACTCTGAATCATCGGCTCGTATCGCTCGAGTCGGCGGGTCCAGATCCACTCGTCCTGTTCGCGGACTTTCAACTGCCCCTGCTCGGTGATGCTGAGACCGACGTGGCGCGGCGGCTTCTTGTCATCGTCGAGGTCCCTGCGGTCCTTTTCGTTCAGGTAGGGAAGGTCGTTTGCGGCAAACCAGGCCTTCGCGGCTGTTTCGCGCTTCTCGACGAGCGCCTCTTTCCCGGCGGTGGCAAAGGCCAGCATCCGCTCGACGTGGGCCTTCCCTTCGGCGAAGCCGGCCCGGTTTTCCTCTTCGAGAAAAGGCACGGCGCGTTCCGCCATCTGCGTCCCCGCGAAAGCGGCATAGATCCGATAGTAATCGCGGGTCGGAAGCGGATCGAACTTGTGGTCGTGACACTTGAAGCAGCGCATTGTCGTGGCGAGAAAGGTCTGCCCGACCGAATTGACGACGTCGTCGAGATAGAGCTGACGCGCCTCCTCCTCCTTCACCATGGCATTGTCCCAGGCTCCCATGCGGAGAAACCCCGTGGCGATGAGCCATTCCGATTCCTCTTCGTTGTAATCGCCGGAAAGTCGCGCGGCCTGCACCTTGTCTTTGTCCCCACCCTGCCGCTTCGCGACGGAGGCGTCGGCGAGTTCATCACCGGCGAGCTGCTCAATCGTGAAGCGGTCGTAGGGCTTGTCCTCATTGAAGGCACGAATGACATAGTCCCGGTAACGCCAGGCGTTGGATCTCTCGTAGTCGTTGGACATGCCCCCGGTGTCCGCGTAGCGGGCGACATCGAACCAGTGCTGGGCCTGGCGCTCGCCGTAGCGGGGACTTTCCAGCAGGCGGTCGATGAGCATTGTCCAGGCGGCCTCTTTGTCTCTCTCCCACTCTTCCTGGAAATCCGCGATTTCATCGGGAGTCGGCGGGAGACCGGTGAGATCGAAGGTGGCGCGCCGAATGAGGGTGCGGGTATCCGCTTCCGGTGCTGCCGTCATGCCGACCTCGGCGAGTTTGGCACCGAGAAAGGCATCGATCGGATTTTGATTTTCCGACTTCGGAAACTCCGGTTTTTTCACAGGGAGAAACGCCCAGATGTCCTCCGGCCGGTATCGCCGGTAGGTCCAGTCGTCGCCGAGGCCCCCGCTCGTTTCGATGATCATGCCATCTTCCGTCACCTTTCGTTTTGCCTCGGCGAGGCGAATGGCGGACTGCGTTTCCGCGTCCGGCCAGGGAGCTCCCGCGTTGATCCATGACTCCACCGTGGCGATCTGTTCCGGGGTGAGCCGGTCATTCTCCTTAGGGGGCATCTCGTAGTCGGGATCGGACCACTTGACGGTTTCGATAAGAAAACTTTTCGCCGCATCGCCGGGCACGAGGACATCGGCCCCGAATGTTTCACCGCCTGCGAGCAACGCGTCCCGCGTAAGCATGTTGAAATCGCCCTTCACCTTTTCGATGTCGTTGCCGTGGCAGCCATTGCACTTCTCGGCGAGAAGCGGTCCCACCTTGAGCGTGAAGAGGCGATCCACTTCCGAATAGTCTTCGGCAGGGCACAAACCGGAAATCGCAGCGGTGAGAAGGAGGGCGGAAATTGAGGTCCGTTTCATCGTTCAAAAAGGGCGTTCACCTTCCAAATGGAGATTCCGGGGGAAAGGTTAACAGGAAACGGAAAAAAACTTCGCGGGCGCCCTGCCACCGCCGAAATCGGGAGAGCCGAATGCCCCCCTTTTTCCCTCAAGGATGTCCTTTTTCAAACATCTCCCGAATCTCCCCGGCGGAAAGCGCGGCGGAAAAGAGGGCGAATTCATCCATCGTACCGTTCAGATTTCTCACCGCAAAAGCCGCGTCGTCCCGCATCGGCTCGCTCCAGTTTCCAATCGAGGCAGGGCCGATCCGAACTTTTTCGATCTGCATGTTTTCCGGAATCTGGTCAATGCTGATGGCTTCGCCATTCACGTAGTGGGTCGTTGTCGCGGCATCGCCGTCGTAGACTGTCGCGATCTGCATCCATTGGCCGCTTTGCGCCGGGGTCCAGATCGGAGGCGAGTAGGCGATATGCTTATCGCGGTCTTTTTTGACCGCGTCATGGGCTTTCACCGAAAAGAAAAGGCGGCCGTCATCCATAATCTGCCAGTGCGGCTCATGGAGTTCGTGTCCATCGGTGAGAAAAAGTGAATTGTACCAGCGGTCGAGGCTGTCGATTTTCACCCAGCACATGAGGGTGAGCGAGCGATGCTCGCCGGGAACGTTTAACCGAACCCGGCTTCCCATCGAGCTGAAATCAAGACCTCCGAAAGGCTGCCCCCAGCGATCCATGGATCGGTTCGCCCGCACAATCGTTCCATCGTTACCGAGCGCTGAAGCGTCGATCAATCTGCGATCGTTTTGCTCCGACCGCCCTGATTGATCCATCGAATAATACACTAACAGGCGTTCATCCTTACGCAGCGACTCGCTGTAGTCCATCCAGGCCCTCAGTCGATCCGCGTTCCGCTTCATCAGTTCCTGCTCAAAGCTTCCCACGCCGCTGAAGGATTTCGGATCCAGCGAGGCGCCCGCCACTTCGCTTCCCTCCCGGAAATCCCAGCGCATTGACTCTCCCGCCGGGAGGTTCCTGATCGCCGCGGAGGATGGATGCCACTCAATCTCACCATCAAAGACATGGATGTCGGCAAAGGCAGTGGTCGCGGCAACGGCATACTCCGCGCCTTGATCAATGAGTCCGCCCGATGCCATTCGCAGGCGAAAACCGCGAGCCAGTTCCGGCACTTGAACCCGAAATTTGCCGCGTGTGACCGACAACTCCATGGAGGAAACGACTTCGAATTCAGCTTCACCTTCGATCAACAGGACAACCCCGCTGAAAAGCTCCAATCTTGCGGCGCCCGATTCGAGAAGAAGCATTCCTGTCGGCACCAAATCCCCGTTTCCGGACGCAATTCGACTTTTCCAGATCGCACCGGACTCTGCAGAGATCACGCCGAAACCGGATGCCGCCGGTTCGGCTCCGCGAGTTCGGAAATCCTTCGTATCGAGGGCGACCTTCCAGGCTAAAACCCCGACGAGCAGAATCAGCGCGCCTATGACGCTGACTGTGAGCCAATCCATCTTCCAAGCTCGACGCGGACGGATGCCGGCGGAGATCTCTTTTGGCGGCGCAGACTCCGCAAGGACCTGAAGCCCCGTGTGTAGCTTTTGCCGATCATAATAAAGCTGACGGGCTTCCTCATTCACATGCAACTCTGCTTCGAGCCTCAGAAAATCCGCCTCGGAAATATCATCGTCGACGAGCGCGTCGATCAGATGTTGTAGTTCCTCCGGTTTCATGCGTCAGCCCCCTCGTCCCTGAGATTCGCCTCGATGCAGCCTTGCAACAAGTTGCGAATCCGATGGAGTGTGACCTTGATCCCGCCCACGCTCCGCCCGGTCTTTTTCGCATACAGGTTAAGCGGAAGCCGCTCGTAGTAGCGATGCAGGATGAGGTCTCGATCCGTCGGCTTGAGTTTTTCCAGACAGGCTCTCAGGGCGCTCTGCCGAATCTCAAGATTGTCGTTCGCCTCAATCAGCTCCTCCGCGAAAACCTCCTCCAAATCGCTACTGAAAACGAGCCGGGAATCGCGCGCCTGCCGTTTCCGATAGTTCAGCACCTCGTAGCGGGCGATCGCAAACGCCCACGCCTTGAAGTTGGTTCCCGGCTCAAACTCCTCCCGCTTTTTCCACAAGGTCGTATTGGCCAATTGTGTCACGTCCGGGGCGGAGGAATCACCGGGCAGCAAGGACTGCACGTAATGCCTCAGAGGAAGCTGGTGCTCAGTGAGCAAAGCCACCATCCGGCTGTCCTTTTCATCGGGATTCATGCTTTCTCTTCACCCAAATGCCGGAAAATGAGAAAGGATAACCGTTTTTAGAAAAAAGAGAGGGCTCAGTTCTACACGACTGAACTGTCTGGCGTCACAACCAGGTGATCTCCGGAGTGACGCCGCGACGGGATTTCAAATCACCGCCTACCCAAACAGCGCCGTGACGGGCTGGCCTTTGTCCGCGACGGTGAAGGGCCGCTTGCCCGGGCTGTAGAGCACCTGGTCGAGGGGCAATCCGAGGGCATACCCGATCGTCGCATTGAGATCGGGAATGGAGACTTTGTTCTCGACGACGTCGGCTCCGTTCTCATCGGTTTTTCCATAGACGGTTCCCCCTTTGACGCCGCCTCCGGCGAGGAGGGTGGTGAAGGCTTTTGGGTAGTGGTCGCGGCCCTCGTTCCCGTTGATTTTCGGAGTCCGGCCGAATTCCGAGGCGAGGACGATGAGCGTTTCCTCCAACATGCCGTTGGCCTCGAGATCCTGCACGAGGGCGCTGAGGCCACGGTCGAGAATGTCGCACCGCTCCGGCACTTCGACGAAATTGTTTACGTGGGTGTCCCAGCGGCCGAGGCTGACCTCGACGAAGCGGACGCCGTGCTGCACGAGGCGCCGCGCGAGGAGACAGCCCTGGCCGAAATTGTCGTCGCCATAGCGCTCGCGAACCGCGGCGGGCTCGGAGGCGATATCGAAGGCCTTGAGATCCTCGCTCTTCATGAGCGAGAGCGCTTCGTCGTAAAGATCGCGGTAGGCGCGGACGTTCTTCTGCGGGAAGGCTTCGTGAAACGGCGCATCAAGATGACGGGCCATGTCGAGACGACGATTGAAAGCGGTCTCGGAGACCGACTCTTTCCGCACGCTGTTCTGGAGTCCCTGCTCGGGGTTGTTGATCATGAGCGGGGAGAACTTTGACTCAAAAAAGCCGGCCCCGGGGTGGCGGCTGCCGTCGCCGATGACGACGTTGCCGGGCAGCATCGGATTCCCTTTGCCCTGGTATTTCAACAGCCAGGCACCCATCGCGGGGTGGCGGATCGTGCCGCGCAGGGTGTAGCTCGTGTGCATGTAGTAGTTGCCCTGCTCATGCGCGCCCTGGGTTGAATACATCGAGTTGATCACTGCGAAGCGATCCATCAGCTCAGCAGTGCGACGGAGTCCGGAGCCGACGTGGTAGTCATCGACTTTCGTGGCGAGTGTCGTCGTGGCACCCATGACTTCGCTTCCCGGCTTGGGATCGAAGGTGTCGAGATGACTCATGCCGCCCGACATGTAGAGGTAGATCACATTCTTCGCCTTCGCGTTCGGGTTGCGTGCCTTCGAGGCCCCTTCGCCGACGGCAAAAAGACGGTCGACGGGGAGCAGTCCCACCCCGAGAGCGGTGGAAGCGGCGCGCGCCGCAAACTGGCGGCGGGAAAGATCGGAGAGTTGATTGAGATTCATGATCAGGGATTCGGTGGGTGGAACAGACTTACTGAACGAAAAGGAACTGCTGGGTATTGAGGATCGCGTAGACGAGATCCACGTAGGCTTCGCTCCCGAGTTCCTCGACGAAGGGCGCGATGTAGTCGCGTTCCGCCTGCGTCGGATACCGCGAGTAGAGGCTGAGGTAAATCACATCGAGGCGGGCGTCGGGCGTTTCCTCGCTTTGAACCGCCCGCCCGAGAACGCCGTATTGATTGGTGAGGGCTTCGGCGTAGGGACCGTTGAGAAGCTGGAGAGCCTGTGGAAGCGAGGCTTCATCGTTCGCATTTTCGATGACATCGCGGTCGGACTGACCGAACTCCCGCAGAAAGTGTCCGTTCGGAGCAGGCGAGGGAAGATTCGCCGCCCGCTGAGCCTGGCTCACCATTTTTGACATGAACTCGACGAAGCCGCGCATTTCCTGTCGATCCGTGATCCCCAGTTCCTGCCCTTTCAGCATGTAGTCACGCATCTCGCCACGGCCCTTCGTGACTGAGCCGCGCTTGCTCGACATGCCTGCCATCATGCGGCCGGCACCCTCTTCCGCAATGGGACCGGCGGCCACTTCCGCGCCGAATACCTCAGCCGCTTCTCCGCTCGCGACGAGCTTCTCCCAACCGGGTTCGTAAATGTGTTCCCGAACCTGGCTGCGAACGTCGTTGCGAAAGCCATTCGCCTCGCGGCTCAACTTCCGAACCAATTCTTCATCCTTCGCCTTTCGGGCCGCCGCAATCTGCTCGGTCAGTTTCCGGTTGCGGGCGACGCCCTTGACCGAAGTTTCGGCAACGGCTTTCAAGCCCTCCACCAGCTCTTCCGTTTCCAGCGCGTAAATTGAGTCGTGAATCTTGTGAACCGTGAGAAGTTGATTCTCCGCCGCCGCGACGGCCTTCCCGGGCCGCGCATCGGGCTCCGGATTGAGGAGGGTAACGAAGGAATCCCAAATCTGCCCGGCGCTCATGCGGCGGAGGACAGGACCGGGGAAATAGTAGGCTTCACCCGGCTGGACTTCTTCCCGCGAAGCGTTGCGCTGGTAGGTTTGGGTATTGTAGAGAATTTCGAGAAAAGCCTTCAGATCATAGTCGAGGCGTTTCATCTGTGACTCCAGGTAGGCCATCAGCTCAGGATTCGAGGCGTTGGTCATTTCCGTGATTTCATCGACCGGCTCAATCAGTCCGATTCCGAAGACCTGCTTCCAGAGACGGTTCGCGATCACGGTGGTGAAGCGGGGGTTCTCTTTCGAAGTCATCCAGGCCGCGTAAGAATCGAGGTCCGGTGCCGCGTCAGCCCCGAACATGGTCTTCGGCTCAACGGCGTCGCCCGGCTTCGCGTTGTCATACTGATAATCGTCGGGGAGTTTGAGCGTTTTGTCTTCGCGCTTGATCGAGGTGTAGCGGAGGGGGCGGACGACCTCCTGGAAAGCGTCCCTCATCGCCGTCATCTGCGCGCGCTCTTCTTTTTCCATGGTGTTGAAACGCTGCTTTTTCCGAATCACGCCCATGAGGTTTTCCCCAATCGGTGAGCGGTAGTTGGACTGCATGTCGTAGCTGAAGGCGGCCATGTGGTAGTAGTCCATCTGCGTCCAGGTATCGAAGGGGTGATCGTGGCATTGAGCGCATTCAAGACGGGTCCCGAGGAAGATCCGCACCGTGTTCGACATGTTGTCGAGCGGCATGCCGCGGTCGCGAAGGTAGTAGCCGATTGCCCCGGAATCCCAGGCAGCCCCGTCGGTGGTGAGAAGTTGCCGGACGAACTCATCGTAGGGGCGGTTCTCACGAAGTGCGCTCTTGATGAACTCCGCATAATACGGCGCGACGAACCCGCTGTTGTTCGCGGTGCGGTTGAGACGGAGGACATCGGCCCAGTAGTTGAACCAGTGATTCACGTAGCCCTCGCTCGCGAGAAGATCGCGGATCAGTTTCTGCGCCTTCGCCGGATCGGTCGAGGAAAGGTAAGCGCCAGCCTCTTCTCCAGTGGGAATGCGCCCGGCAAGGTCGAGGTACAGGCGGCGGACCATGACCTCGTCGGAAGCGGGCTCATTCGGCGTCACTTCGTGCTCCGCGTAGCCTTTCTGAATGAGCGCATCGATTTGCTGGGACGGGTTCAGAGACTCCGCAGCGGGCAGGGCGAAGAGTGATGAGGTGCTGAAGAGCGCCGTGGCGACAAAAACCGGAAACGTTCTCATGGGAAGCGGGGGAATGATCTTTTACTCCGGAGTGAAAGGGAGCATGAGTCAAACCCCGCTCCGGGAGGAGAGTTGCGGGCGGTTCCAGATTTCTTTTGGACGCGTGAAAAATTTTCCCTGATCTCACCCCTTCCGCTCCAGAGTCACGACACACTCCAGATGCCGGGTCTGGGGAAAAAGATCAAACGGCTGGATCTTCGTGATCTCGTAGTGGTCCTTCATCTGCTCGAGATCCCGGATCTGGGTCGCGGGGTTGCAGCTCACGTAGACAACCCGCTTCGGTCCGAACTCGATGAGCTGAATCAAAAACTCGGGGCTGCTCCCTTTTCGCGGCGGATCGATCACCACGGCCGTCTTCCCGGCCGGGTAGTTCACTTCGGAAAAAATGTTCGTCGCATCCCCCTGGATGAACGTGCAATTCGCAATCCCGTTTTGATCCGCATTGCGTTTCGCCCAGTCAATCGATGACTCGCTGATCTCGATGCCGACCGCCTCTTTGAAATCCCGCGCCGCGCTGAGGCAGAAAAGTCCCGATCCGCAGTAGGCATCGACGAGATACTCAACGCCGCCCCCCCCGAGCGCTTCGGTTTTCACGTGATCGGCGAAGGCCGGGAGAATGTGAGGGTTGTTCTGAAAGAACTCACCGGCGTGGAAGGAAAAGCGGTCATCTCCGACCATTTCCTCGCACATCTCCGTAGGGTCGGTGCAGACATAGCCGTCGAGAGAATCACGGAGCAGAAGGGTCGCTCCCTTTTTGTAGCTCTTCGCGTTTCGAGTCACCTCCGCGCGCACTTCGGGGAGCTTTTCGTTGATTGTTTCCGAGGCAATCGGGCAGGTTTTGACGTCGAGGACCTGCTGTCGTCGATCCTGCAGGAGAAAGCCGATCGGCCCCATGCTTCCGTCCTTCGGGCGCTGAAAGTGCGGGGTGATTTTGGAGCGATAGCCGTAGGTAACAGGGGAGGGGTGCACCGGCGAGACAGGAAACTCGATCCCGGCCATGCGGCGGAGAAGTTCGGAAACCTGTCCCTGTTTCCATTCCAACTGCGCCTCGTAGGCAAGGTTTTGATACTGGCAACCGCCACACTGTCCGAAGAGTTCACACACCGGCTCGACGCGATTGGGGGACGGCTTGATCACTTCGATCAAATCCGCTTCGGAAAAGTTAGCGCTGTTTCGGAAAACCCGCGCCTTCACCGTCTCGTCAGGGAGGGCATGGGAAACGAAAACGACCCAGTCATTGATTCGCCCGACGCCTTTTCCAAGGTTAGTCAGGGAGTCGATTTGAAGAGTGATTTCTTCGTGGTAGTCGAAGGGGACGGGGTTGAACTTTTTCGGTTTTCTCGACATGGCATTGAAGATGCTAAGCAAACTACGCAATCTTCCCCTGACCGCTTTAGAAATTTTTTTCCTCGTTTACACTAATTCGTGATGCCGTCAAAACGAACCACTTACACAACAGACCCGATTGAAATTAATCAGATTCTGGGGGCAACCCACTCTGATCCCTTCGGGTTTCTAGGACTCCACGAGAATCCCGCGGGCGAGGGTCTGGTGCTTCGTGCTTTCCGCCCCGAGACCTCAGGGGTTTCGGTAATTCCGGGCGCGTCTGAAGCGGTGCCGATGACAAGCCTCGATCCTGCCGGCTTCTATGAAGCGGTTTTTCCAACCGCGACGGAGCGTTTCGGCTACGAACTGCAGTTTCAGTTCAAGAGTGGGGATACGCTCACCTCTGTTGATCCGTTTTCATTCGGCCCCGTCCTCGGCGAACAGGATCTCTACTTCTTCGGTGAGGGAAATCATCGTCACCTCTACGACTGCATGGGGGCCCATCTCACGGAGATCGGCGGGACTTCGGGAGTGTCCTTCGCGGTCTGGGCGCCGAATGCGCACCGGGTCAGTGTCGTCGGTGACTTCAACGTCTGGGACGGTCGCGTTCATCCGATGCGGAACCACAACGGCACCTGGGAGATCTTCATTCCGGGCATCTCGACAGGCGAGCACTACAAATTTGAGATCGTTGGAGCCGAGGGCAATCTTTTCGTCAAAAGCGATCCCTGCGCCTTCTTCTCCCAGCACGGCACCCAGACTGCCAGTATCACCTACGATCTCGACCGTTACCTCTGGAAAGACGAGGCGTGGATGCAGAAACGCGCTGAGGCCGACCCCTACCACAGTCCGATGTCGATCTATGAGGTGCATCTCGGCTCGTGGAAGCGCCGCTTTGAGGAGGAAAATCGTTTCCTCACCTATCTCGAACTCGCCGATGAGCTTGTCGATTACGTCAAAGAAATGGGCTACACCCATATTGAACTCATGCCGGTAGCGGAGTTTCCCTACGACGAATCCTGGGGCTATCAGGTTTGCGGTTACTTTGCCCCGACCAGTCGCTTCGGCTCTCCTGATGAGTTTCGTGAATTTGTGGATCGCTGCCACCAGCGCGGCATCGGGGTCATCGTCGACTGGGTTCCGGCGCACTTTCCGAAAGACGCCCATGGTCTCGCGAGGTTCGACGGCACCGCGCTCTACGAACATGCCGATCCCCGTCAGGGCGAGCACGCCGACTGGGGCACCTTGATTTTCAACTTCGGCCGCAATGAGGTCCGGAATTTCCTGATCAGCAACGCGATGTTCTGGCTCAAGGAATTTCACATCGACGGTCTCCGCGTCGATGCCGTCGCTTCGCTGCTTTACCTCGACTACTCACGGGAAGAAGGGCAGTGGATCCCGAACCGGTATGGTGGTCGCGAGAACATTGAGGCGATCGAATTCCTGAAGCAGCTCAACCAGGTCTGCTACGAGGAAAATCCGGGGATCATGATGATCGCGGAGGAATCCACCGCATTTCCCGGAGTCTCCCGTCCTGTCGATACGGGTGGTCTCGGCTTTGGCTTCAAGTGGAACATGGGCTGGATGAATGACTCCCTCAGCTACATGGCGCACGAGCCGATTCACCGGAAGTATCATCATGGTATGGCAACCTTTTCGATGATCTACGCCTACCACGAAAACTACGTCCTCGTCCTGAGTCATGACGAAGTGGTGCACGGCAAAGGGTCACTGATCCAGAAAATGCCCGGCGACCGCTGGCAGCAAATGGCCAATGCCCGGATGTTTCTCGCCTGGATGTTCGCTCACCCGGGCAAGAAGCTCCTCTTCCAGGGCATCGACATCGGTCAGTCTGAAGAGTGGAATCACAATCAGAGTCTGCCATGGCATCTTCTCGATTACCCGGAACACGTTGGCTTTCAGCGCATCGTCAAAGACCTGAACCATCTCTACGTCGCCGAACCGGCTCTGCACCAACTCGACCACGAACCGGGCGGTTTCGAATGGATTGATCATGGTGACGCGAAGCACAGCCTCTTCACTTTCATCCGGCGCAGTCGCAGCGGGGAAACCATCGTGGTCGCGGTCAATGCGACTCCCGTTCCTCGCGAGGGATACCACCTTGGAGTGCCCGAGGCCGGCTTTTACGAGGAATTGCTGAATTCCGACTCGGAGCTGTATGGCGGGGCCAACGTTGGTTCAGGCGGGGGAATCCCCACGCGGGATCACGAGGCTCACGGGCGACCTCAATCCATTCAGGTCAATATCCCGCCCCTCGGCACCGTGATTTTCAAAAAGCGGGTCGTTTGATCCAACAAAAAACGGAGGGCCGAAGCCCTCCGTTTCCGAAATTCAAGACACCGCCGCCAGCGATGTCGATCGACCAGATCGATCAGTGGCCGTAGTAGTAGTTACGGTGGGCGCGATTCTTGGAAATTTCTGAGCCGGCAGCGGCACCGATGGCGCCGCCGATGAGGGCTCCGGTTCCGTCACCGATGAGGGCTCCGGTTCCGGCACCGATGGCGCCGCCAACGACTGCTCCGCGCTCACCGGGGGTGCAGGACACGGCACTGAGGCCGAGAAGAGCGCAGGCGCCCATGAGAGTTGCTTTTCCGTACTTTTTCATATCTGACAATGTGATTGGGTTATCGACTTGGTTTCTGTTGAGCTTGAATAGCCGATCCTCGTTCGACGAGTGAAAGGAATTCGTCATCCAAACAAATCCACTTCAGCATCTGCGGCAAGTGGAAGCGAGCGAAAAACCGTCTCATTTCGGGAAATCCGGACTTTCGCAAAATCCCTTGCCCCGCCGCCCGAATCGGCGGATAAAGACTCTGAACCCGCCGGGGCGCACCCGTCCCGCCATCCTCGAAAACGCGTATGTCTGACGAATCATCAAGCTCCGGTCCGCTCGTCGGAATCATCATGGGAAGCACCTCCGACTGGCCGACGATGTCGAAAGCGGCAGCGGTGCTCAAGGATTTCGGGATTCCCTTTGAATCCAAGGTCGTCAGTGCCCACCGCACCCCTGAGCTCCTTTTTGATTATTCCAAGTCGGCGAGAGAGCGAGGCCTCAAGTGCATCATTGCCGGAGCCGGTGGCGCGGCGCACCTGCCGGGAATGGCGTCGGCGCTCACGACGGTTCCGGTTCTCGCGGTTCCGGTGAAGTCACGGGTTCTCAACGGGGTCGACTCCCTCCTCTCGATTGTGCAAATGCCTGCCGGTATCCCCACCGCGACTTTTGCGATCGGTGAGGCCGGAGCGACCAATGCGGGCCTCTTTGCTGTCTCGCTTCTTGCGAACGAAGACGAGGCCATCAGCCGGAAACTGATCGATTATCGCGAATCGCTTCGCGCCAGGGTGGAGGCGTCCGAGCTGCCCTCTCTTGACGACCCGGCATGAGTTCGAAGATGCTTCTCCCCGGTTCCACGATCGGCATCCTCGGCGGCGGCCAACTCGGACGCATGCTCACGATGGTGGCAAAGCGCATGGGCTACCGCGTCGTGAGCTGGGTCGGAGGCCCGGACAATGGACCGGCCGGACTCGCGGATCTCGTGATCGAGGATTCCTTCGATGACCCCGAAGCACTCGCCCGCTTCCTCGCCGAAGCCGACGTCGCCACGGTCGAGTTTGAGAACATTCCGAAACCGCTATTAGAAACGATCGCGACCCAGCTTCCTCTCCACCCCGGAGCCGAGGCGATCACGATCGGTCAGCATCGCGAGCGTGAGAAAGGCTTCCTCTCCGCCAACGATATTCCCTGCGCTGACTACGCTGTCGTCGATTCCGCCGACACCCTTGCGACTGCGCTCGCCAATCTTCCGGAGAGGGGAGGGATTCTTAAAACCGCCGAGTTCGGCTACGACGGCAAAGGTCAGCTTCCCGTGACCCGGGAAAGCGATGCGAGACAGGTCTGGGCGGACTTCGACGCCCCCCGCGCGGTCCTCGAGGAAAAAATCGATCTTGCCGCCGAGCTTTCCGTTCTCGTTGTTCGTGGACAAAACGGCGAGACGGTGACTTTTGATCCTGCAGAAAATGTTCATCGCGATCACATCCTCGACGTCTCGATTGTCCCGGCACAGCTCGAGTCGGTGCTTCTCGAGGAGGCACGCAGGATCGCCCTCCACGTCGCCGATGCGCTCAACTACGTCGGCATCCTTGCCGTCGAGTTCTTTGTTTCCGGCGAGGGCAGACTCCTCGTCAACGAAATGGCGCCACGCCCGCACAACTCAGGGCATCACACGATCGACGCCTGTGAGACCTCACAGTTCGAGCAGCAGCTCCGCGCGATCTGCGGCCTCCCTCCCGGGAGCCCCCGCCTTCACAGTCCGGCCGTGATGCTGAATCTGCTCGGAGATGTCTGGGTCGAAAATGACGGATCGCCCGACTGGCCTGCCGTCCTTGCTCTCCCCGGCACGACCCTTCACCTCTACGGCAAAGCCGAGGCCCGTCGCGGCCGGAAAATGGGGCATCTCAATGTGACTGCGGAAACCCTCGAAAAAGCGCTCGATCTCCAGAATCAGTGCCGCCGTCTCCTAAAGATTCCCGCTCTCGACTGATTGG
>JARGOP010000029.1:36644-58929 GCA_029233965.1 Verrucomicrobiales bacterium
TGATTGGTGGTTCATTTACGGGTTATCGAATCGCCCGTTTCCCATCCTGAATCCATTGTCGAAGCCTTCCGATCCATAGCCACGCCCGCTGCGGATTCGGTTGCCGTGAGAAGCCGCGAGCTTTCGCTGACGTATCGTGAGCTGGAAAGGGAGTCTGATGCCCTTGCTGTCGACCTCCTCAAGGAAGGGGGCAATCCGGGCGAACCTGTCGGAGTCATCTGCGAGCGAAGCCCGCGTCTCATCGTTGCGCTCCTTGTCATTTTGAAAGCTGGAGGGGCCTGCCTCAGGAAAATCCGGCATCCGCTTGATCGCAGGGTAAAGCGAAATCATCGGAATCGCGCGGTGACGCAGAGAAGAAGGGCAGATTCGCCACCCTCCGGGCTGACGGAATATGGCGCGATTCGTGAAAGGGGAAGACTGACAATTTTGCGATTCTAACCGATCCTGGAGGTGCTCTGACATGAGATTTTGCGCAACATGGCTCTTTCTGAGTTTCGTCCTGTCCCTCCTTCCGGCAAACGCTGCGAATGGAAACCACTGGGCGTTCGAGGCGATCTCAGATCCTGTGATTCCGACTGTGGCGGGACAGCTCCGGGAATCCCCCATTGATTCTCTGGTCGTGAACCGGCTGCAGTCTGAGAACCTGGAACTCTCCCCGGAAGCGCCGCCCGAAGTTCTCTTTCGCCGCCTGCATCTGGACCTCGTCGGCCTGCTCCCTTCTCCCGAAAAGCTCAACCGTTTTCTGGCCGACTGGCAGCGCGACCCGGAGGCAGCCTATGCCGCTGCTGTGGATGAACTTCTGGAATCACCGCACTTCGGCGAGCATTGGGCGCGGCATTGGCTCGATCTCGCGCGCTACGGAGACAGCGACGGCTACCTCGGAGACACGCTTCGCCCGTGGGCCTGGGTCTATCGGGACTGGGTCATCGATGCAATCAATCGGGACCAACCTTTCGACCAGTTCTCCATCGAACAACTTGCCGGTGATCTTCTCCCTGACGCCACTCAGGAACAGAAAATTGCGGTCGGGTTTCATCGCAACAATCTCAAGAACACGGAAGCCGGAGCGGACCGCGAGCTCGACCGCACCCAGCAGGTTGTCAATCGCGTCGCCACGACAGGAACGGTATGGATGGGCCTCACTGTTGCCTGCGCCGAGTGCCACGATCACAAACACGACCCCATCTCGCAGAAGGAGTTCTTCGAACTCTATGCCTTCTTCAACAACATGCAGGACAGCGACATTTCCGTCCGGTTTGAAGAGGAATGGACCGCCTACGAAAAGAAGAGGAAGATCTGGGAAAAGGAACTGGAGAAGCTGGAGAGAGGTCTCGCATCCTACACGCTCCCCCCGGGGAATCCCGGAAGTCCGGTCGGAAACTGGAAAATCCTGTCCCCTGACAAGGTCGAAGCTGCAGGCACCGATCTTGAGATCCGGAAAGACGGCTCGATTTTGGCGACCGGAAAAACTCCCACCACCGTGACCTACTTTGTCGAGGCGCCTGTCGAGCGTTCGGAAACGATCACAGCATTCAAGCTCGAAGTGAGGGGTGCCTTCGGGAAAGGTCGCGAGAAAGGGGTGCCGGTTGGCCGTGGCAATGATGGTGAATTCATTCTTTCCATGTTTTTTCCGGACTTGATCATCGACGGAAAAGCCAAACGACTCCCCATCGTCTCGGCGAAGGCCACCCATAGCGACGGGCAGGATGTCGCGGAAACGTTCCAGCCATCCAACGAAGGCTGGCGGATCGCCTCGAAGACCTATGAGGATCACGCGATCCTCTTTGAGCTCGCTGAGCCGATCGCGCTGCCGAAGGGGAGCCGACTCAAGTTTTCTCTCGGCCAGAAGTCCGGCACGGGAAACCTGATGCGACACTTTCAGATTTCTACCTCTGCCGATCCGCCCCCCTTCCAACTTCCCGCCGACAAGGTGGATCCGAAGTGGGCAGTGTTGCGGTTGCCGATCGAAAAACATCTCGCCAACCCGCCGGGCAAACCGCAATCAAAGGCGCAGTCTTTTCTTGAGTTGAGCGGATCGGACCGTCGCGAAACCTTCATCCACGTCCGCGGAGACTACACTCGAGAAGGCGAGCAAGTGACTCCGGGAACTCTCGCGGTCCTTCCCGCGATGCCCGGAAAAGAGCATCGCAACCGTCTCGATTTCGCCCGCTGGCTTTTCGAACCCGATCATCCGCTCACCGCCCGCGTCGCCGCAAACCGCATCTGGCAGCACCTTTTCGGCGAGGGAATCGTACGAACGTCGGACGACTTCGGAACCCACGGGGATCCCCCCTCGCACCCGGAACTTCTCGACTGGCTCGCGAAAGAATTTCAGGGGAGCGGCTGGAGTCGAAAGGCGCTGATTCGGAAAATCGTTCTCTCGTCCACGTATCGCCAGGCCTCGACCAACCGGCATCCGGACCTCCCTAACACTCTTCTCTGGAGGCAGAACAGCTTTCGCGTCCCGGCGGAAACCGTCCGCGACATTCACCTCGTCGCGAGTGGACTCTTCGAACCAAAAATCGGGGGCCCCGGGGTGCATCCCCCGCTACCGGATCACGTTGCCGCGGTGGGCCGCAGTGTAAAGTGGCCGGAAAGCACGGGTCCGGACCGGTATCGCCGCGGCATGTATATCTTTCTCAAGCGCACCGTTCTCTATCCCATGCTGACAACCTTCGATGCGCCCGATACCAGCGTGGCCTGTTCCCGCCGGGAGAAGACGAATACTCCGATGCAGGCGCTCACGCTCTTGAACGATCCGGTCTTTTACGAATGCGCCGAGACGCTGGGACGGGAGATCTATACGACGCACCGGGCGGACACAGAATCCGCGATCGATGCCCTCTATCTCCGGTGCTTGAATCGGCTCCCGAAAGACAGTGAGAGAGACACGCTCCTTTCCGCTCACGACGACTTTCAAAGCCACGGAAAAGATCCCCAACTTGCCATGATCGCCACCGCCCGGGTCGTGATGAACCTCGATGAATTTATCAGCCGTGATTGATCCCGCTCAGTTTCAGGAAATGGTTTCGCGGCGTCGATTTCTCTCCAACGGAATCGGCTCGCTCGCGCTTGCCTCGATGTTGCGGGACGATGGATTGCTCGCCTCGGAATCGACACGGACACCCCACTTTGCGCCGAAGGCGAAGCGCTGCATCTACCTTTTCATGGAGGGCGGTCCGAGCCAGATGGATCTCTTCGATCCGAAGCCGAAGCTCAATGAACTCGACGGCCAGCCCATGCCCGATTCGCTCCTTGAGGGAGTGAAATTTGCCTTCACCCAAAAGGAAAGCGCCCGGCTCCTCGGCAGCCCGAGAACGTTCCGGAAGTACGGCGACTGCGGCATGGAAATGTCCGATCTGCTCCCGCATCTGAGCAGGCACGCCGACGACATCGCCCTGATTCGTTCGATGTACTGCGA
Source organism: Verrucomicrobiales bacterium (assembly GCA_029233965.1). Classification (GTDB taxonomy): domain Bacteria; phylum Verrucomicrobiota; class Verrucomicrobiia; order Verrucomicrobiales; family DEV007; genus Arctic95D-9. The sequence goes on from JARGOP010000029.1 coordinate 40,066, forward strand.
CCAGTTCAACCACCTGCCCGGCCAGCTTCTCATGCTGACGGGGACTCCCTTTCGGGGATGGCCGACTCTCGGTTCGTGGCTCAACTATGGTCTCGGCAGCCCTTCACGGGATCTTCCGGGCTACGTTGCCATGACCACCCTCGGTCGGGGCCTGCCCGGAGGTGCCGCCAGCTGGTCGAGCGGATTTCTTCCCTCCAGTTATTCCGGGGCGCTGTTCCGCAACGAAGGCAGTCCTGTCCTTAATCTTGCGAATCCGGACACGATTTCACCGGAGATGCAGCGTCGCACCATTGAAGCGGTCAACGATTTGAACCGGCAACGCTACAGTCAGACACAGAACCCCGAAATCGCGAGCCGAATCAAAAACTACGAACTAGCCTACCGGATGCAGTCGGCGGCTCCGGAGTTGATTGACCTTTCCGACGAACCGGACTCCCTCAAGGAAGCCTACGGCCTGAATCGCCGGGATAAGACGGGCTTTGAAGCCTCCTTCGCACGAAACTGTCTCCTCGCCCGCCGCCTCGTCGAGAGGGGAACACGCTTCGTCACCCTGTTCCTCTCAACCTGGGATCAGCACAGCAAACTCGACTCGGAGCTTGCGACCAACACCCGGATTTCTGATCAGCCGATCGCGGCCCTTCTTCAGGATCTCAAGGATCGCGGGCTTCTTGATGAAACTCTCGTCGTCTGGGGCGGTGAGTTCGGCCGGACGCCACTCGGGGAAAACAGATCCGGATTCAAGACCGTAACCGGACGCGACCACCACCCCTACTCGTTCAGTCTCTGGATGGCGGGTGGAGGAGTGAAAGGGGGACAAACCATCGGCCGCACCGACGAGATCGGCTGGGGTGTCGAGGAAGACCCTGTCCACGTTCACGACCTGCACGCCACGATCCTGCATCTGTTCGGATTCGATCACGAGGAACTCACCTATCGATTCCAGGGACGCGATTTCCGACTTACCGACGTTCACGGCAAGGTCGTCGAAAAGTTGTTCGCCTGAGGCGGGCGGCCTGACAGGGTTGGGCCACTGACTCAACCCTGTTTTGCCGAAACACGAGACTACTCCGCCTCGAGTAATTGCCTCGTCACCTTCGTCAGGATCGACTCTACGGAGGGAGCGGTTCGCGAAACCCGGCTCACTTCGTAGCCCCCCTCTTCGTAGGAAATCGCCGTCCCGATATAACCCGGACCGCCGTCCCCGTAGGCAGCGACCGCGACAAAATGATCCGGACGCATCGCCTTCGCGGCCAGCTGATACTCAACGAAAAGCTCGCCCGGAAAAAACAAAGCACGCGCATCGCCGAGACGAAGACAGCCGACATCGATCTTGCTCCCCTCTTTCCAACGCCGCCAATAGACCAAATCTCGCGCCGCACGAATCCGATCCTTCACGCTCGTCTCCGGATTGCTGAGTTCGACGCGAAGCTGCTCCTCTGTAAAGAGGCCACGCCAAGGAAATTCCGTTGCTGAAACGGTCCACTCGAAATCATCGCTCCCGACTCCGATTTTCCTCTGCCGCTCCCAGGCCAATTCCATTCCCGCGTGGGCGCGACAGGTCAATTCCACTCGAGCTTCCGGAGATCCATCGTTGTATTTCCCGGCCGCAACGTTGCCGCCGGCCCCGTCGAAGTGGATGTGAAGTGCTCCGGTCTCTTCCGTCCGCCGGTTCCGGGCGAGACCGACCGTGTCCGGAGTGACTCCTCCTTTTCCATAGTAGCTCTGTGGATGGGAGGCATAGAACGTCAGCGCCGCGACCGGGGTCCCGCCGTCCCAGAATGCGATCAAATTCAAATCCGGATCAATCGTCCCTTCGGGCTCTGCTTTGGCTTCCGCGTTGCGGCTGGCGCTCATGCGAGTCATCACGAGGTTCCCTGACTCTCCGATGATCCGCCGGTTTGAGGCAAACTTTTCGACCGTCCCTGTTCCCAAACCAATGTGAGTAACCGGTGTTTTCGTCTGGACCGCCTCGCGAACCGCATCGGCCGTGTCGGCAATCGCTTGGTCATGAGCTTCCTTCAGCGCCATGACATCCGGCAGGCCCTGCGCTTCCAGTTCGATTGCCGCACTCAGATCGTAGCCGGGCGAATCGTGATTGTGGATCACATGCATGGCCACCCGGTCCGGAGTCGTGCCCGCAGCGCTTGCCAGTGCTTCCTTCCACGCATCGTGACTCGCATTGGCGATCACGACAAAATCCGCCACGCAAAGAACGACCGGTTTCTCTTTTCCGAAAATCACCAGTCCACGCGCTGTGAGGGGTTCCTCGACGGTCCGGGCGGGCTTTATATAGCTGAAGCAGAGTGGGGAGCCGATCGGCGGAGTGATGTCGGTCGTAAACGTCGAGACTTGAAGATCCTCCGCGCAGAGATTTCCGGCGAGAATGAGGAGAAGGTGAAGAAATCGTATTCTCATCTCTACCGCTTGCTCGAAATAATCAGGCCCAGTTTTTCATCAGGCTCGGCCAGATGCAGAGTTCCCCGATAGCGTCCTGATTCCGTGCGTGGCCCTCTCGCGACGAGAAACCTGTTTCCGGCAACACCCGCAATTCCCAGCGCACAGTCGAATTCATAACGGCCGAGCAATTCAAATTGATCATCGGCCTTCAGGAGGATGGCGGGCGATCCATAGCAGCCGAACCACCAGGCATCGTCATGCCATGTGGCGGTCTGGATCCCCATCTGTGTCCATTTGCTCTCAATGATATGCTTTTTCGCGAAACGAAATTCCTGATCGTATTCGTACACATAGTTCTCCTCGACACCGTCCGGGAGTCCTCCCACGACGAAAAAATGTCCCTCTCTCACCCCGATGCCTCCTGCGCCATGATAGACTTCCCGGACTTCATGCCTGGCCAGTTCCTCCAGCGATTCCGCATCATAAACATAGACCCATGAATCGGCGTTACCCCCGGGGTCATTGAACTTCCCCAGATTCACCGCCACGTAGATTTGCCCGTCCCGGAAACAAAGATCGCCGTGGTGATTCGCGACCTGGATTTTCCTCAGGACCTTTCCATCACGGTCCGTCTTCACCAACTCCGTCGTGAACGACCAGAAGATTGCCTCCGCCTCATCGGTGCAGATCCCCTGAAGGTGGTGCGGATAGTCTCCTTCGCAGGCGGTGTTCTGAAATCTCCCGGACTCTCCCGCAAGAGGAGATTTGAGCATCAACAAAGCAATGACAACCAGATAAACGGACGGCGAAGGCATCATTCACCATGGAAAAAATACCGGCGGACGCCTAGAGACGCGATTCGGTCTTTACGGCGACCCGCACCGGTTCGGACCGGCGCGGTGCGACCGTGTCTTCCTCGTGCAGAGGATCTCGTCTCGCGGACTATCGACGGGTGGGTTGTCGCGGAAATTATTCTCCCAGCAATTTATCGAGCAGAAACTCGTTCGCACTCTTGTATTGGTCCGACTCGGATACGCCCGAAATGAGGAGGTGGCACTCAACGCCCATTTCATCGCATTTCTCTTTCATCTTCACTCCGTAGACAGGGTGATGAATGCCGTGTCCGGCGTTTTCGGAAGGAAGCGTCATGTCATTGCCGTAGGTCATGAGCAGGGGCGGGTCTCCTTTCGAAACGTGGTTGTAGGCGGAGAACTCCTTGTAGTGGGCTTCGTGCTTGTCGTAGTTGGCGAGTGCAGCTTCGGCGTCGGGTTCGCCAACGGCGTTCGCGATCATGAGGTGGTCGAGCACCTTCTCCCCGAGCCACGGAACGATTTGCCTGGGGTCGATCGAAGTTTGTCCGCCGGAGACAGCGGCAGCATGAACCCGGGTCGACTCGCGGAGTATGGGATCTTCGTTGTCCGGATCGGCGAGGTCGTCGTGCATCAGCAACCACATCGAGGTGCAGGCTCCGGCGCTGCCCCCGGTGAGGACGATCCGGTCTGTGTCGATGTTCCACTCCTCAGCCTTGGACCGGATGAACTGGATGGCGCGGGCGGCGTCATGAACCGGAGCGGGGAGAGGATTGGCTGGCGTGAGCCGATACTCGATCGAGGCGCAGGAAATTCCCTTGTTCAGGAAAAACTCCATCTGGCCGGCTTTCGTGGCCTTGGTTCCGGCGCGCCATCCTCCTCCGTGAATGTAGACATGAAGCGGGCGGGGGCCGTCTCCTTCGGCCTTCCAGAAATCGAGCACGTTTTCGGAATGAGGACCATAGGAGACATTGGCCATCGTCGGCGCGACCGGTTTCGGCTTCGGGGAAGTTTTTTTGGATTCGTCAGCGAAAGACAAACCGCAAATGGTCAGGAGGACAAAAAGAGCGGGGATCAGCTTCATGGGCGGAGCTTGAAGGGAAGGGTTCGTCGGTGTCAATTCCACGTAAACCGCAATTCAGGACTCCAGCGAACCCTTGAGCTGATCACAGATGAAACGCAGTTTGCGAAAGAGGATGGTTTCCCGGTCAGGCGGGCAGGGAGTTGGCCGCCTTTTGATCGATCTGGAAGAGTCGGGTAAAAATTTCACGGGCGGCCCTGGACTTGGAGAGTATTTGAATCTGCCTGATGCGCTATCGCGGGAGATTTTCTCCTTTTTCCATCCTCGAACGGCAGACACACTCCCGCCTATGATTTCGATACCATTGAGAAAACTTTTCCCCGCGCTCCTTCTCCTCGGTCTTCCCCTCTCCGGTTTTTCCGAGTTGAAGATCCCCGCCATCATTGGCGACCACATGGTCCTCCAGCAGAAGCAGGCAAACCCGATCTGGGGATGGGACGATCCGGGAACTGAAGTGACCGTCACCCTGGGTGACCAGACGAAAAAGGCGACGGCCGGTGACGACGGCAAATGGACCGTGAAACTCGACCCGCTCGACGCCAGCTTTGAACCCGGCACGCTCACCATCGCAGGAACTTCGAAACAGGTCATCAAGGATGTGCTGGTCGGAGAAGTCTGGATGTGCTCGGGACAGTCGAACATGGGAATGACGGTCTCTGGCGACTGGAAGCACAAGGTGGAAACACTCGCTTCCAACCATCCGAACCTCCGGCTCATCACCGTTCCGCGAGTGGGAACTCAAGAGCTCCAGACTGACTTCGAGGGCCAGTGGGAGCCGGCAAACGAAACCAACATTCCCCGGTTCAGTGCCGTCGGATTTTTCTTCGGCCGCTACCTTCACGAAATTCTCGATGTGCCGGTCGGCCTGATCAACAACGCCTGGGGCGGCTCCGCCGCCGAAGCCTGGGTGCGACGTGAGTCCCTGGAAAAGGATCCGCGTTTTGCAGCCACGATGGAATCCTGGGTCAACCGGGAGAAGCAATTGCAGACCGAAGAGGCGAAGACTCAATACGAAGCCGCTCTCGCTGCCTGGAAGGTAAAAGCGGAGGAGGCGAAAGCCGCAGGTAAGACTCCATCCCGGGCTCCGGCCTCCCCGGAAAGCACCCTCCGTGGCAACGCCCGGCCCGGCAATATTTTCGCCGGAGTCGTCTATCCGACTCTCGGATACGGAATCAAAGGTGTGATCTGGTATCAGGGGGAAAGCAATGCCGGTCGGGCCTGGGAATACGCGAAGCTGTTCCCCTACATGATCGAACAATGGCGGGCCGAATGGGGGCAGGGTGATTTCCCCTTTTACTGGGTCCAGCTTGCAGACTTCCAGTCCGAAACCGACCAGCCCATCGAAAGCAGCTGGGCCGAGCTGCGCGAGTCGCAGACAAAAACGATGTCCCTTCCCAACACCGGGGAAGCCGTCATCATTGATCTCGGGGAAGCCAATGATATTCACCCCAAGAACAAATACGACGTCGCGGCCCGCCTCGTTCGCTGGGCTCTCGCGAGGGATTACGGAATCGAAGGAATCGAGCCGCAGAGCCCGACTTTTCAGGCGATGACGATCGACGGAAACAAGGCAACGCTGACCTTTGATCACGTCGACGGGGCACTCCGCACCGTCGATGTCAATGAAGTGCGCGGCTTCGCAATCTGTGGAGAAGATCGCAAATGGGTATGGGCGGAAGCCAGCATCACCGGCAAGGACACGATTGAAGTCTGGAGCAACGAAGTGGCAGCCCCCATTGCTGTCCGCTACGCCTGGAGTACTAACCCCGTTTGCAATGTCTATTCCAGTGACGGCTTACCGATGACGCCGTTCCGAACAGACGATTTCAGGATGACGACCCAGCCGGAGGGGGCCGAGTAACCGGGGCTCGATCAGTTCCCAAGGCTGACGGTTTTTCCCTTTTTGCCGGGGTGGATGCAGAGGGAGGGATTAACTTCTGCCCGGCACTTGATCCGCTAAGATACCATATAAAGAACGCATCTATTTTGGCCTCGGAGGTAGTTTCGATCCCGATGAGGCAACCGTGCTGATTGGCCTCACCCCAACAAAAATCGTGAAAGCGGGATGACGGGGATGGGCACTTCCACCGATATTGACAGTCTCTTGAAATTTTCGACTGCTTTCAACATCGCTTTCCGATTTCTGATGCGTGGCTTCTTTCGACCAAAGCGCAGGCCCGCCACCTTTTCCCCTGCGGGTCTGGCGGTTTTCGCGGTGACCCTGACATTGCTACCCGCGCAGAAGGCCCGCGCCTGGGGCTCGGGTCATGACGATGTGATGCGCGAGGTTATCGAGCGCCTCCCTGCTGATCTCCGCCATTCTTTCACGCCGGAGATGATCAAGAAGGCGATCTATCACCAGAGCCACTACCCGGACAATTTCGACCCATTCCTCCCCAAAGACGTTGGTGCCGCTGCAGTATCCCGTCTCGCCGAAGCCAGGGTGACGAGACGCTACGACCTCCATTCCGAGCGCGGCATGGCGATGGCTTTTCTCATGTTGGTCGAGGCGCTGAAGAAAGGGGAGCCCGCTCACACCGCACTTTGGATTGCGGCCTACTCTCATGTCATCGCCGACATGGCGGCGAGCAATCACGACCCGCTCGTCCACACCGCCACCTATGGCTGGGCCGACTGGAAACTGAAACTGCCGGGCGGCGATAACGACTACTCAACGCTGAAACCCCTCCTCGACCTCGCCGGAGCCGCCCGCGATCCCGCAGGGGGTGAGGTCGCTTTTGAAGAGGCGATCGAGCGGCTCCGTCTTGCGGACAGGGGACAGGAACCCGGCGAACTCCTCTCCGAGATCATGCTCTATGGGCAGAGCGGGGCCGACTTCTGCGCGCCGCGCGGCCTTCGCGTCTTGGAAGGGGCCGCCGGCTGGATCGATCGGAAAGATCCGGCGGCCCGGGAAATGCTCTGGAAAAATCTGGGAGAACTCGGCGCCTGGGCCGTGGTGCGCACCCTGCGCGATCTCGAGATCGCCCGCCGATATGCCGAATCGGATCAATCGATTGCCCTGACCCCGGAAATGGAAGCGGCTCATCGTGGGAACGTGGCCCGCTTTCTCGCGGGACGAAAAATCGGGGACGACGCTCTTTTTGCCCCCTTGCTTCGCGACATTGATCCGGAGAAGGGACCTGTTACCGGTATCGTCTTTGAGCCCTGCTGGGCTATGAATGGCGCGATGCTCGGGTTCGCCAGCCGGGTCCAGTCCGCAGCGATCGCCCGCAGCTGGCAGGAGTCCGGAAAACCCTATGCCACCCTCGATCTTCGTGAAGCGCTCGCCGATGGCTTTCCCGCCCCCGTTCAGATGCCGCAGCTGGTCATCGTCGCGACCTCCTTCCACAGCTACCATTCGCTCAAGGCCGATGCCTTTGACCGCCACCTGCGGGACTATCTCGATGCGGGCGGCCGCGTGCTCTGGATTGCCGGAACGAGCCTGCCACCGGCGGGCGCTTTCGACTCTTTCCGCACCGCCATGCATCGCGATGATAACGGGAGCAAACTCCCCGTGCCCGACCCTGATTTCCTCTGTGCAAGAGTGCGTCTCGTTGGGGCCGACCGTCCCGTCTCCACCATTGCCCGTCCCGCCGCGACCAAAGCGGGATGGCAGCAACCTTTCTGCCCCTGGACCTTTTCTCTCGAAAACCGGAATGATCTTCGGCCACTCATGACCCTGGAGGCCGATGGAAAATCTTTCCTTGTCGGTGCGATCGATGCCGCAGGTCGACGCGCTCTCCTTCCCGTGTATGCCGTCACTCCTTATCTTTTTGCCGGCGACGAGGGCCCGGCTTCCCCCCACGAGGTTTCGCTCGATTCGATCAGCGAAGCGTTCCTTGCGGGAGCGCTGGAAGCACTGGTCCCTGCACCATAACGATCACCACTCTCTTGAGATTCCTTTTTCCATTCCGCGATGGGACTGCTCCCCGACCCGCCGGAGCGAGACACTCTTTGACTTCCCGGCGGGAGAGGCAGGCAGGTTCGGCGCGAAGGGCATGATGAAGGGAATATTACCTTTCGTGAGCCATGAGAAAAATGCTATTCACTCAGGTCGCAGAACGAAGGCGCATCTACACCCGGGAGATCAAGACTCTGCCCCTGAGTTTTTCGCCCGCAAAGATGCGTTCCCGTTGAAATCACGATCATGATCAACTTTGACTATCTTTCCAAAGGCCTCAACGGGCTCGCGCGGGCTCATGAGATGAGTTCGATGGCCGGACATCTCGGTGCCTCTCTTGTCGCCGGCTACTTCGTCGGGGAGAGGCATCCGGATCTCGATCCCGAAGTCTGTGAGGGGATCGAGAGTGATCTTGATCAGGTCATGGCGGGGGGATCGGTCTTCGGAACGAGGATGAGAAAGAATGCGAAGATCATGGATTCAGAACTCTTCGCCGCCTTCCCGAAAGAGAAGGCGGACGAAAGCCTCATCGACGGCATTGCCGAGGCGCTGGAGAAGAACATCAAGGAGCCGCGCGAATCCGGGCACAACGTGATTTTTGCCTCCATCGCGATTCGCGCCCTGAAAGAACACCCGGATTTCGCGACCCCGTCGATCACCGGCGGCATTCGCAAGCTGATCGGTCTTTTCGACAACGCTCACCCCGGAAGTGGCTACTACGGCAAGGCGAAGGGGCGGATCTACGGGAACAAGATCACCCTGCCGGAGGGGAATGACGGCACGCCGCACTACACCGATGTGGCAGGCATGGGCGGGGCCGTCATGGATGAGATCATCAAGCTGGATCCGAAGGTCCACACCCAGGGCTATGGTGGTCTCGTCCACGTCAACAACCACGCCGCCGCGATCGCCGATCTCGCGCTCTACGGCTATCCGGAACTCGTGCCCGACGCGATCGCCTCCCACCACCGGCACCTGCAACTTTGGCGAAACCTGCCGAACCTGGTCGATGAACTGGGCCCGATGCCTTTTGCCGAGTTCAGCCCGTTTTCCGCCGCCTACTGGACTTCCGGCAAGATCCCCTACGACCGTGCGCTCCTTACCCATCGCGTCAAAACCATGTTCGGTTTCGATGAACTGGCGGAAGCCATCGACGCCGGACCGAGGGAAAAAGAGGCCTACGAGAAGCTGCGGTATCTGATGTAGTGGGAACTGCGGGGCCGTGAAGTACGTCACCAGGTCGGGCAACGCCGATCTGTTGCCCGGACATGTTAGCCAGTCTTCGGTGAGGGTGTAGAGGATAGAGTTGAAGCCCAAGGGGAGGGCAGATGGGACTACCTGTCAGGCTTTTGAAACCATTGGCGGCCTGTTCGGCGGACGCAGGAGACACGAAACCCGGTGAAGATCGCAGGAGGCAAACGACCGCCATCAGGGGTAGTGGCGAAGAATGGAGTGAGAACGAAAAAATCGACACGCGATCCGCTTTCCCTCATGATAAAGGCACGTAGCGGATGGAAACCGTGTCTTACCTACCCTGTCAACCGGCATCCTCCGGCACCCCATGAAGACGACCACTTCTCATCTCTCCCTCGTGTTGGTCTCCCTCTCATTCGCATGGGCGGCGGAACGTGAAAGCTTCGATTTTTTCGAGACAAAGATCCGGCCTGTTCTGATCGAGCATTGCTACGAATGTCACTCGGTTGAGTCGGGCAAGGCGAAAGGCGGGCTGAGGGTCGATGATCGCGAAGCGCTGCGAGAGGGCGGGGATCTGGGGCCTGCGGTCGCGCCGGGGAAGCCGGAGGAAAGTCTTCTCCTCAGCGCGATACGTCACGAAGATCCCGATCTCGAGATGCCGCCGCGGAAGCCGCGCCTCCCCGATGCAATCAGTGCGGATCTCGAAACCTGGATCGCGAGCGGAGCGCCCGACCCGCGCGAACCCGCCGCTGACCAGACAGTCCCGTCCAGTGGCCGCGCCGCGGGGTGGCAGGATCACTGGAGCTATCGCCCGCCCGTGCCGGTGGCGCCGCCGAAAGTGGACGACGAGGCCTGGGCGGGGACGGCGGTGGATCGTTTTGTCTACGCAAGGTTGCAGTCCGCCGGGCTCACGCCTTCTCCCGAAGCAGAGCCGACCACCTTGCTGCGACGACTCAGTTTTGCCCTGACAGGGTTGCCTCCCGCGCCCGGGGCGGCGGCGGATTTTACCCCGGACAAACTTGAGGCCGTTGTCGATGAAATGCTCGCCTCAGAGGGGTTCGGAGTGCGCTGGGGTCGGCACTGGCTCGATGTCGCGCGCTACGCGGAATCGAACGGAAAAGAGGCGAACATCAGCTACCCGCATGCCTGGCGGTATCGCGATTATGTGATTGAGGCCTTCGCTGCGGACCTGCCCTACGACCGCTTTCTGCGCGAGCAGATTGCCGGCGATCTCATGGAGGCGTCTGACGAGAGTGAGCGTGCCCGTCTTCTCATCGCGACCGGATTCCTCGCCCTCGGGCCCAAGGGACTGTCCGAGACCAATCCTGTTCAATTTGCCGCCGACGTCGCCGATGAGCAGATCGACGCTTTTTCCCGCGGCATGCTCGCGAGTTCGATCGCCTGTGCCCGGTGTCACGACCACAAGTCCGACCCCTTCACGATGACCGACTATTATGCCCTCGCAGGAGTCTTCAAAAGCACCGAGACCCGCTTCGGGACCTGGATCGACTCCGAAAGCAACCAGGGCAGCAAGCTCATTCCACTGCCTTCGCTGCCGGGGCAACTCATCCCGAATCCTTCCCTCACCAAAAAAGAACTCGCCGAAGTGAAAGCAAAACTCGCCGCCCTCGACGCCGAGGAGGCGGAGCGCAAAAAAGCGGCGGAGATCGCGATGGCGGAAGGCCGTGATCGGCAGGAGGACTTCAACGAAATGCTCCGTAATGCCCTGCGGATTTACTGGTCGCGGGGCCCGCTCGTGGGAAAACTCGACACCGTCGACGAGGAGGGACGGGCTCTCCCGCTCTGTATGGGCGCGCTCGAGGCGGAGGCCATGGTCCACTCACCCCGCTACGAGCGCGGCGAGATCAATCATCCTGCTGAAACGGTGCCGCGCGGGGTGCCGTCAGTCTTTTCGCTGGAAAGCGAAGGGGAGGTGCCCGCCGATACGAGTGGACGTCTCGAACTCGCCCGCTGGATCACGGACCCGCAGCATCCGCTCACGGCACGGGTCATGGTGAACCGCATCTGGAGTCACCTCTTCGGCGAAGGACTCGTCACGACGGTGGACAACTTCGGACCGACCGGAGCGGCCCCGAGTCATCCCGAACTGCTCGATTACCTCGCGATCCGGTTTCAGGAAAACGGCTGGTCGGTGAAACAACTCGTCCGCGAACTTGTCCTCACCCGCACTTACTGTCAGGCTTCGACCTGGAGGGAAGACAGCTTCGCCAAAGACCCGGACAACCGGCTCCTCTGGCGTCATCCCAAGGATCGTCTCGACGCCGAGGTCATCCGCGATGCGATGCTCGCGGTCTCGGGGGAACTCGACCTTTCCCCCCGTCCGGGCTCGCTCGTGGCCGGGCTCACGAGTCAGTCGATTGGCATCCTCCCACTGAACAAGGACGTGCCCCACGACCTCGACGGCTCGCTCCATCGTTCGGTCTATCTCCCCGTGCTGCGCGATCACATGCCCGACATCCTCAGGCACTTTGACTTTGCCGAGCCCAGTCTTGTCGTGGGGCGACGCGACACGACCAATGTGCCCTCGCAGGCGCTCTATCTCATGAACAGCGACTTCGTCCGCGCTCGCGCCGAAGGTTTCGCCCGCCGTCTCGCCAATGAATCTTCCGACCCGGAGACCCGGATTCGCCGCGCCTTTGAACTCTGCTTCAGCCGACCACCCGATGCGGTTGAGGCCGAACTGGCCCGAAACTATCTCGAAACCCCCGAAAACCCTGACACAACAGCAACGGAAATGCTCACCCGTCTTTGTCACGCGCTCCTCGCGAGTGCGGACTTCCGCATCGTCGACTGATCCCGAACGCAACCGACCCATGCTATGAAAAACGAAACCTCTTTTGACTCGCGCCGCCAGTTCCTGCGCTCCTCCTCGCTGGGTTTGCAGTGGCTGGCCTTTTCGGCGCTCGCGGCAAAGACTTCCTCCGCCGCGACGGGACTGGCACCGCGCACCGGCCATTTCCCGGCAAAAGCGAAGCACGTCATCTTCCTGACGATGCGCGGCGGGCCTTCTCATGTCGATCTCCTCGACTACAAACCGGCGTTGGTGAAGAACTCGGGAAAAGAGGCCGTGATCGGGCGTGACTCAAGCGGGGCAAAGCTTCTCCGCCCGGCTCATCCCTTTGCCCGCTTCGGCAACTCCGGCCTGCAACTGTCGTCTCTCCTGCCGCGAATCGGGGAACACGCCGACGACCTCTGTGTCATCAACTCGATGCACACCGATGTGCCGAATCACTCTCCCGCCTTCCTGCAGATGCACACGGGGAGTTTCCAGTTCGTGCGTCCCTCCCTCGGGGCCTGGACGGTCTACGGACTGGGAAGCGGCAACGAGAATCTCCCCGGATTCATCACTCTCAATCCCCCGGCCGGAGACGGCGGGGCACAGAACTACGGCAGCGCCTTTCTTCCCAGCATCTGCCAGGGAACGCGGCTCGGCGGAAGTCAGCTCCCGGCGCTCTACGCGGCCTTTTTGAAAAAGCAGGAGGCTCCCGGTCCGCCGATGAAAAATATCTCAAACCCGCATCTCTCCACCGGGGAGCAGCGGCGCCAACTTGATCTCATCCGCAGCCTCAATGAGGGCCGACTTCGCCGCGAGCCCGGCCAGCCCGAGGTGGAGGGTATGATCGAGTCCTTCGAGCTCGGCTTCCGCATGCAGAGCGAGGTGCCGGGGGTTCTCGATCTCGGAGCGGAGTCGGTGGAGACGCTCGAGCTCTACGGCATCGGGAAGGGAGCCGACAGCTTCGCCCGCCAATGTCTCCTCAGCCGCAGACTCATCGAGGCGGGAGTGCGCTTTGTCGAGATTGCCTCGCCGGAGCACTGGGATCACCACGCGCTGCTCTCGACCAACTTGCAGAAATCCTGTGAGTCCGTCGATCAGCCCGTCGGCGCCCTCCTCGCGGATCTGAAACAGCGCGGGCTGCTCGAGGAAACGCTCGTGATCTGGGGCGGGGAATTCGGCCGCACCCCCTATGCTCCCGGTCTCGACGGACGGGATCACAATCACAAGGGATTTTCTCTCTGGATGGCCGGCGGTGGGGTCAAAGGCGGAATCAACTACGGAGCGACCGACGAAATCGGCTACGAGGCGGTCGAGGATCCCATGCACATTCACGACTGGCACGCGACCATTCTGCACCTCTTGGGACTGGACCATCGCAAGCTCACCTACAACTATGGCGGCCGCGATTTCCGACTCACGGAGACCTCGGGTAAAGTTGCCACCGGGATCCTCGCCTGATCAAAGCCCTCATGAAAAACGGCTTTTTTCTCGCCTCGCTTTTTGCCATGATCTTCACCGGCGGAGCTTCGCTTTCCGCAGCCGAACCCTGCCGCATCGAGCTCGTGGATCGTGAAAACGGCTGGCCGGTCCCGCTCGTCGAGTTGCGGACCAATCATCAGGTCTCGCTTTACACCGACAACGCGGGCGTCGTCGCCTTTGACCTGCCCGAATTGATGGGCGTCGAGACCTGGTTCACGGTTGCAGCGGACGGGTATGAGAGGAAAGCCGACGGCTTCGGATACCGCGGGTTCCGTTTCGTCCCCGAACCGGGTGGAAAACACACCGTCAAAGTCGACCGGACCATGGTCGCAAAGCGTCTCGGTCGTCTCACCGGCGCGGGTCTCTTCGCCGGGAGCCAGCGCCTCGGCGAGCATCTTGACTGGAAAGAGAGCGGTATTCTCGGATCGGACAGCATCCAGTCGGCGGTGCATCGCGGGCGCCTCTTCTGGGCCTGGGGGGACACGATCGTGCCGAACTATCCGCTCGGGCTTTTCCACATGAGCAGCGCTACGACCCCGACGAAACCGCTCCGTTCCTTTGAACCGCCGCTGAAGCTCGCCTTGGAGTATATCCGCGACGCGGAGGGGAAAGTGCGCAATGTCGCCAACGTCGCTCCGAAGGATCCCGGCCCGACCTGGGTCGGTGGGTATGTCAGTCTACCCGCTGCCGACGGGCAACCGCGCCTCGTCGGTCACTACGCAAAAATCGAGACGCCCCTCGCGAGTTATCGCACGGGCCTCTGTGTCTGGAACGACGAGACGGAGAACTTCGAATCGGTCAAGGTCCTCTGGGATCGAGAAAAAGACGGGGACAAAGAACCGGCCTCGCCCGTGGGCCACCCCGCTCGCTGGAGAGACGAATCGGGCAGGGAATGGCTTCTCTTCGGCAATCCTCTCCCGACGATGAAGATGCCTGCGACCTACGAGGCATGGCTCGATCCGGCGCAGTGGGAGATCCTCGAACCGCAGGAAAAAATCGAAACGAGGGGAGGTGGAACGGTGAAACCGCACAGTGGTTCGATCGCCTGGAACGAGTATCGCAGGAAGTGGGTGACGATCTTTGTTGAACACTTCGGCAAACCGTCACCGCTCGGCGAGGTCTGGTATGCCGAGGCCGATTCCCCGCTGGGGGCGTGGGGCGGGGCGGTGAAGGTGCTCTCGCATCAGAACTACACCTTTTACAATCCGCGCCTTCATCCGACCCTGACACCGGCCGATTCGGCAATCCTGTTGTTCGAGGGGACGTATACCGACCTGTTCTCCGGGGCAGAGAAATCGACCCCGCGCCACAACTACAATCAGATCCTCTATCGCCTCGATCTCGACGAGGCCACCTTCGAGGCGGGACGAGTTGGCGGCGGATAGTCTCCCTTGCGGAACCTTCCACGTCCCGCAAGGAAAGATCCGCAACGGTCAGTGTCTATCTCTGTTCCGAATCCTCTTCCGGAGCACCGGACTCATCGACCGCACCTGAATCCTCAGTCGTCGCGGAGGATACGCTGATTTTCGGAGACGCCTCTTCCGGGACCGTCGCCTCACCGCTTTCTCCCAGATTCATTTTGCCGAGAAATTCAGGGAGCTTCACGCCGACATTTCCGGTCAACTCATGGAGCGGTGGCAGCGATCCGGCGAGACCGGAGAGGAAGTCGGCGGTGCCGTTTTTCCCGTCCTTGCCGCCTCCGTCCCAGACCGTGACCTTGTCGATCTTGAGATTCGAAATCGCTTTGACCTGCTCGGCAACAAGAGCCGGCAGTTGCTCAATCATGAGCATGAGAGCCGAAAGGTCCGCGTTGCCGTTGGTGGCGTTCACGACCTCACGGAAACCTTCCGCCTTCGCGGAAAGCTGAGCTTTGAGACCTCCCGCTTCCGCTTCCATGACGGAACGGATACCGTCCGCCTTACCCTTCTCAAGCCGGCGAATCTGCTCCGCTTCCGCTTCCGCGATCGTCTCGATCCTCTGCTTCTCGACCATCGCCGGCACGACGATATCAGCATACTTGGTCGCTTCGACCGTTTTCGCACGAGCCGTTTCCGCCTCCTGCTCGGCCGCGTAGGCTTCGCGATCCGCGTCAGCTGTTTTGACACGCTCAGCGGCTGATCCAATCCGGTTCGCCTCCGCTTCCTGCTCCCGGCGGAGCGCGTTCGAATTGGCGATCGTGACGGCAGCGGTGTTTTCACCCTCGACCGCCTGGGCGTGGGCGCGGGCGACCTCGATTCGTCGCATCTGCTCGGCGTTTGCTTTACCAATTTCACCATCGCGCTCCTTCTCGGCGACCTTGACCATCGCTTCATTGATGGCGCGGGCTGCGGCTTCCTGACCGAGAGCGTCGATGTAGCCGGACTCGTCGGTGATATCCTGAATGTTCACGTTGATGAGGCGCAGACCCACCTTCTTCAACTCGACCTCAACCCCGTTGGAGATGTTTTCGATCATCTTGTCGCGGTCTGCGTTGATGTCCTCAATCGGCATCGTCGCGATGACGACCCGCATCTGGCCGAAAATAATGTCCTTCGCCAGTTCCTGCACCTCGCTGATCGACAGCCCGAGGAGTCGCTCGGCCGCATTCTCCATGATCCCCGGTTCGGTCGAAATTCCGACAGTGAAGGTCGATGGAGTATTCACCCGGATATTCTGCTGGGAAAGCGCCCCCTGCAGTTGAATGTCAATCGGGCTCGGAGTCAGGTCGAGAAACTGGTAGTCCTGAATGATCGGCCAGACGAAAGCGCCCCCGCCATGATAACAGCGACCGCTCATGCCGGACTTATCCACCCCGGTCTTTCCGTAGATCACAAGAATCTTGTCAGGAGGGCAGCGCTTGTAGCGCGAGGCGAGGGCGATAACGGTGACAAAAAACAGAAGCACGACGCTTCCGATAGTGATGAGTATCTCTGGCATTGTTTGGTTACGTTAGGGTTGATCCCGTTTCATCCGGGATGACTAAGAGGGTATTGTCCGCAAGCCGGTCGATGACGAGAACTTTTTCGCGATTTCCGATTCTTTCGGGCGCAGAAGTGATGGCCTGAACGGTTTGCAGCCGTCCCTGGATCATGACCTCGATTTGACCTTTGCCTGCTTTCCCTCCCGGGATCGGAAGATAGACAGAGCCGATTTCACCGATCGCATTTCGATAGTCGAGGGTGCCGTCCTGCCGCATCGCCCAGAAGAACTTCATGAGATAGAAAATTCCGAACATCAGCACGAGACCGACACAAAAGGCGATCACGACCACCGCCGCGATCGAGAGACCGGCCTTGATCAGGGAAGCGCCCACCCAGCCGAAGCCGACGAGAAAAGCGGTAATGGTTCGCACAGACAAAAACTGGAGATCCCCGTCGCCGACTTCATCCGAAATTTCGCCCCCGTCCATGGCATCGGCTGCATCAACGGCATCATCACCGTCGAGACCGATCAGCGTGAGGAAGGTCTGCACCCCAAGCACCGCGGTGGAGAATATGCCGATGGTATAGAAAACTTTGGCAATCAAGGCCAGGCCATCCCACCAGGTATTTAATTCCTCCATCATTATTTGTCTGGAGTGTATGGAATCTGGAAAGAGGGTCGATTACAATCGTAAAGTCCGTTTGGAATACGAAAGTCACTATGAGGTGATGAGTCCCGCTTCGTCTCCGGTCGTTCTGCTCAGGAAGTGGACGGTGACCTCGGCAACGGGGAATAAACAAATTTATGGGTCTCCGCTGAAAAGTGTGGATTGACTGACTTGATCTTGCCAGTGGGCGAGGACAAACTGTCGGCCTAAGCGAATTGCCTCAAAAAGGATGACACCGGATGGCAAAGCCATCCGAAATGAGTCAAAACAGCAAACGAGAGTATCTCGAGAAGATGAAATGGCGTTATGAACGGCGCGGGCGGGAAGGTCGCAGCGTGCTGCTCGACGAGCTCTGTGAAGTGTGCGGATACAGTCGCAAGCACGCCATCAAGCTGATGAACGGGTCGTTAGCGAAGAACTCGAAGCCACGCGGACGCCGGGCGGTCTACGGGGCAGCGGAGCTGGCGGTGATCAAGCCGATCTGGCTGGCGGCCAACCAGCCCTGCGGCAAACTGCTCGCACCGCTGCTGCCGATCCGGCTCGGGCACTGGGAAGCGGAGAACGGTCCGATCGAGCCCGAGACGCGGGCCCGCCTCGAGAGGATCAGCGCCTCCACCCTGGACCGCATTCTCAAGCCGGTGCGAGCCACCGAGCGACGCCGCCGCAACAGCGGGACCAAACCCGGCACCCTGATTAAGACCGGGATCCCAATCCGCACCGACAACGACGACATTGACCGGCCCGGCTACCTCGAGGCCGACACCGTGGCGCACTGCGGTGGGCGGCTCGAGGGAGACTTCGTGTGGACCGTGGACATGACCGACGTGCACAGCCAGTGGACGGAGTGCCGCGCGGTCTGAAACAAGGGCCAACATGGAGTGGTTGGGCAAGTGGCTGAGATCGAGGCGGTTCTGCCATTTGATCTGCTGGGCTTCGAGTGTGACAACGGCAGCGAGTTTTTGAACTGGCACCTGGTGGGCTACCTGCAGGATCGGGGGGACCGCCCGAAGGTGGCCTTCACCCGCAGCCGTCCCTACCGCAAGAACGACAATGCGCGAGTCGAGCAGAAGAACTGGACGCACGCGCGACAGTTGGTTGGCTACGATCGGCTCGGCAGCCCGGAATGCGTCGATGAACTCAGCGAGGCCTACCGGGCGTGGTGCGCGTTGAAGAACTACTTCACGCCGGTGATGAAGCTGGTGGAAAAGACCCGCATCGGCGGGCGTTACCGCAAGCGCTACGACATGCCGAAAACCCCGGCCCGGCGGCTGCTGGAATGGGAGCATCTCTCGTCCGAGGGACGGAAGCGAATCGAGACCAATCTCGCCGAACTCAATCCCTTCGAACTTCACCGAACGGTGGAGCATCACCTGGGGCGAGTCTTCGAACTGGCCCGAATCGAGCCCGAAGAAGGCGCCTGGCAAGACCACAAATCACCAAAACGAACCCCAACCAAACACTCCGCCCCGGTGTCATCCATTATGACGCAACGATAGTCCGTCACGATCACTCCCCGGTGTCATTTTTTACTGGTGCAACACGAGACCCCCCGGCTCTGCCGGGGAGGCTATCAGAGTTTGACTTATCGTGCGGTCTTCCGTGGGGTTTTGGGTTTGTGAGCCGACCAAAGCTACAAAC
>JARGOP010000030.1:0-38197 GCA_029233965.1 Verrucomicrobiales bacterium
GCACCCTCAACCCGGAAGCTTCCGGCCGCGTCCGGGCAGTGAGCGACGTCTCGGTCAGTTACCTCGTTTTCCCCGGCACCCGCGCCCCCGCAGCCGAACCCGATCTCGTGGTCTGGCGGGAGGAAGTGCTCAAGCTGCTGGGGGAAATCGGTGGCGTCTCTTCCGAAGAGATCGTTCACACCTGGTGAGACGATCGTGTCAAGCGCAGCGAAAGACGGCACTCTTCCGGGGAGAGCAGGGGGGGCGAAGGAGTCACCTCCTTCGCTACACGCTCCGGGCGCGAGTCTTTCGGCTATCCCTTCAAAGTCGCCAGGTAGGCAATGAGATCCCGGAGTTCCTCCCGGCTCAAGCCATTCGTGAGCCCCTTCGGCATGAGAGAGCCAATGTCCTGGATTTTTGAAATCTCGACTCGTGGAATCTCGCGAACGGCTCCCGTCGCCGTGTCACGCAGGTGAAACATTCCGTTCACTTCCTTGTCCCGGTATCCCGAAAACTGTTCGCCTGACTTCGTCGAAACCGTGATCGCGAAGTAGCCCTCTTTGAGCTGCCGGTTCGGCCAGAGAACGGACTCAATGAGAAGATCCGGCGAAAGGCCGGCGCCCACCGCATCGAGAGACGGGCCGATGACCCCGCCGACACCATCCAACTGATGACAGGCGGCACAAGTCAACTGCGCTCGCGAATAGATCTCTTTGCCGGCGGCGACATTCCCTCCGGCCCGTACTTCCGCGACGAGATCTGAGACAAAATCAACCGAGTAGGCGCGGTCCCCGGAAGTGACCCCCATCGCATCCTGGAGAATCCCTAACAGGATCTCATCATTGAGTCCGGATTGACTCATCGCGGAAACGAGAAACCCGGCTTGTTCAGGGACCCAATCGATTTCCGACAAGACGGGCCGCAGGGCTTCGATCCCTCCTTTTCGCTGAAAGAACGGCGAGAGCAAAAGCTTTGCCTCCTCCGCCGAATCGACCCCGGCGAGAGCCGATCCTGCAACTGCCGCGACCCGACCGGGAGCGAGCCCGAGCAGGGACTCGACCATGGCCGCTCTGACTTCGGGTGACTCCCCGTCAAAGCGAGCGAGGAGGAGAGGAACACAGGCAGCACCTTCGAGACTTGCCCGCGCTTGGATCGAGGCAATCCGGATCGGGGCTGAAGCCTCTTTCTCTTCGCTCAGCGAAATCACTTCAGCCTTGAGCGCTCGCAACTTCCAGTGACCGATCATCTTCAAGGCCTCGATCCGGACTTCGGGATCGCTGTTCTCAAGCAAGGGACGAACCTGAGAAGCCACCTTCGCGTCCGGTTTCTGCACCGCTCCCGAAATGGCCTTCAAGACCTCTGCGTTTCCGCCGAATTCACTGATAAGCATGGAGACATCCTCGCTCTCTCCGTTGCGGGCAAGAATGCCGGCGAACCTGACGCGAAGCTCTGGGGACAGGTCAGAACTGGACAGTTTCTGCCGGGCAAATTTCGCCGCCGCGGGCCCTCCTGCCGTCTCCAGCACGTAGGCAAGATATTCCGGCTCCATCGATCCGGCATCGCCCTGTTCATAAACGGCCAGCCAGGCCGGATAGAGCGCGTGAACGGTCTGCTCGAGAGCGTAGTCAAGGAAGCGATCACGGGGATGATCCAGCGCCTTTAAAGCGATGAGCATCGCCTCTACCGTACCCTGCGAAGCGGCGTCCAGGATCGCCTCAAGTCGGCCTTTCGGGTCCTCACTGTGGATGTCAGGCTTGATCAAATCATACTCACGTTTCGTGACATCCCGGGAAATCAGCTTTCGCCCCTTCGCGGTGAGCCGCCAGACCCGGCCGTGTTTTTCGTCACGGTCAGGATGACGCAGGGACGCCTGGTAATGGCCGATGATGGGATTGAACCAGTCGGCGACATAGATCGCCCCGTCGGGACCAATCCTCGTTTCCACGGGGCGGAAACTGGAATGCGTGGAAACCAGTAATTCGACCGGCACCACCTCCGCGTAGCCGGCCCCCTCCTTCACCAGAGGAAAGGCGGTGACGCGGTGCGCATAATACCCTGACACGAGCATGTGGTTCTGGATCCAGTCGGGCAAATGAGCCGACTCGACATACTCCGCCCCCATCGATTTCCCGGGAGTCGATCCGATCGAAGCGATCGGCACGAGATTATTTGGATGGGTCGTCGGCACGAGTCCGGGAGTGACGTAAATCAGCTCGCGGTTGTTCGACTTGAGGAACATCGCCCCCGTTCGATCGAAAGCGATCCCGCAGGGATTCTGGCTCGCGAGGCTTGGAAAGCAGAATGGCTCCAGCTTCAGGGTATCCGGTTGAAACCGCCAGAACCCGGCGGCATCGCCCCGCACCACTCCCCACGGGGTTTCGACGCGTGAGTAGCAATGAAGCCCCTGTGCGAAATAGAGACAACGATCCGGCCCCCAGGTGAAGTTCGAAATATTCTGATGCGTGTCCCCGGTTCCAAATCCAGTCAAAAGGACCTTGCGGGTGTCGGCCCGGTCGTCTCCGTCGGTATCCTCCAGGAAAAGAAGATCAGGTCCTTCACCCACATAGACACCGCCCTGCCCGAGCGCAAATCCCATCGGCATTTCCAGCCCGTCAGCAAAAACCGTGGAAGCGTCGGCGCGACCATCGCCATCGGTGTCTTCGAGGATAACGAGGGTGTCATTCGGTGTCTCACCCGGCTCCAATTGTGCGTAGGTCAGGGTGGTTAACACCCAGAGGCGGCCCTTTTCGTCCCAGTGCATCGCAATGGGATTGGCAATCCCCATCGTCTCGTCCGCGAAGAGGTTCACCTCGAAATCAGGGTGCACTTCGAAAGACGCCAGCTCTGCCTCGACCGAATTATCTGCCGCCATGGTCCCCACAGAAATTGCTACAACTTCCCGGGGCGAAACCCCTGCGAAGATGACCCCTAACAAAATCAAAATTCGCTTATTCATTCTCCCCTCCCCCGGCCAGATTCCAGATCATCTCTTCCTGCTCGGCAATCAGGGCCGGCAATTTATCAATTTCCTCCACGAACCATCGCCGGTTCGCATCCCGATGGTCCCGCGAGCTGGGGACATGCTGGCGATCGCCAAAGAGAAAGGCCCAGTTTGTGGGACGATAGTACTGATCCCAAAGATGATTCTTCCGCAGGATTGCGGCCCGCAGACTCTCCACATCCGCGGAAGCAATTCGAGTGGGGACCAACTCAGTGAAGGAATCAACGACGGCGAATTGATTCTCCACCGCGATCTCCCTGATTTTTTCCCGGTAGAGACTCAGGATGTTGTTTCTTTCCTCCGCCAGTGCGCCTGCCGGACCCTCGTTCGAGTAGAGCGACGGCTGCACGAGAACGATCCGCCGACTCACCTTCGCGAGGCCCTGAAGAAGCGCCTCGTAGGACGAGACGAAACCATCGAGCGCGTCCAGCCCGTCGAGCGATTCCACCTTTCCAAACTGCAAAAGAAAAGTTCCCGGAGCGACCTTTTCCCGGCTGTCGGCGATGCTCCCTTTCTGAGTGTCGCCCTCGGCGGTGTAGAAATACATGGGCCGCTGCTGCCGGTACACGGTATCCGCCGGCCAACCGAGGTTTCTCACTTTCAACTGCCGGTCGGGGTAGGCGCGGTGCAGAATCAGCTCGAAGGACCCGCTGTCCTGCATTTGAAACACCTCAGCGCCTCCCATCAGGGAAATCGTTTCCCCTTTCCCCGGATCAAACGAACCCTGTTGGATCGGAGACCCAAGAGGGTTGGGTCGTGGCTCAAAGTGGCGAACAAGCGCCTGTGAGTCGTCCTGATTCGCAGGGTCGAAGGCGCGGAGCTGCCCCGAAGCAAGGACTATCAAGGCCACAGTAACTGGAAATCGCATTCCGGCACAGTCGGTAAATCGCCTGTAGCCGACAAGGACGGATAAACGTGCTTTGGGACCGGGATTCACTCCTCGACGGGATCAAAAACGATCCCCTCGTAGATCTCCTCCAGACTCAGCCTCGCTTCCGGCTCCACGAAGTCGATGCAGTCTCCTTTTTTGGTGAGCTTGAGAACTTCCCAATGATCCCCGGCCCGGCGCAGCCATTCCACCCGCATCTGATCCTGACTCACGATGAGATAGTGATTCAGCGATTCGAGGGTCTGGTAGGCGAGTAATTTTTCACGACGGTCCGTGCTCTCGGTTCCCGGTGAGGTCACTTCGAAAATGATCGATGGTTTTTCCAAATATTGCTCATGCGAGTCCGACGGGTCGCACCCGATGACGACATCGGGGTAATAGAAAAAGTCACTCACCTCGGTTCTGATGTGAACTTTGACCCCTTCGATGTAGGTTTTGCAGGGGCCGCCCGATAACTGTGGAATGATTTTCCGGTAAACATTGCCCGCAATCTCATTGTGACGACGCCAAGCTCCGCTCATGGCGTGGATGGTACCACCAAGGTATTCGTGTTTGACCTCGCTCAGCTCCTCAAGCTCAAGATAGTCGGCAACAGAATAAAGCGTGAATTGTTCCGCCTCCAGGATCGAAAAATAGTTTCCTGAAGATACCCGAAAACCGCCTCCGACCCAATCATTTTTCCCCTTCCCAACCGCCCTTTTCCCGCTAAGACTCTGGCATGTCCCAGGATCGAGATCCCTCCACACTTAGAAGCGCCCGCTGGTGGGCACCGGATGACCAACGCAGCTTCGGGCACCGCTCCCGCCTTAAGCAGATGGGCTTCGCCACCGATGACTTCAAAGGCAAGCCGACGATCGCGATCCTGAATACCTGGTCAGATGTAAACAACTGCCACACCCACTTCCGCGACCGCGCCGAAGAGGTCAAACGCGGCGTCTGGCAGGCGGGAGGATTCCCGCTCGAAATCCCGGTGATGTCCCTCTCGGAAAGCTTCATGAAGCCGACGAGCATGTACTATCGCAATCTCCTCGCGCTCGAGGTCGAGGAAACGCTGCGATGCTACCCGGTCGATGGCGCAGTCCTCATGGGTGGCTGCGACAAGACCGTCCCCGCCCTCATCATGGGGGCGACTTCGGCCAACATCCCGAGCATTTTTCTCCCCGCCGGGCCCATGCTGAAAGGATGCTGGAAAGGCGAAACGCTCGGTTCCGGCACCGACATGTGGCGTTACTGGGCGGAAAAACAGGCCGGAAATCTCTGTGACGATTCCTGGAACGAACTCGAAGACGGCATCGCCCGCTCCCCCGGTCATTGCATGACGATGGGGACTGCCTCGACCATGACCGCGATCGCCGAAGTCCTCGGGCTCTGCCTCCCCGGCTCCACTTCGATTCCCGCAGTTCACTCCACTCATGCCCGCATGGCTTCGGCGTGCGGTCGCCGTATCGTCGATCTGGCATGGGACAGGGCGACACCGAAAGCCTTTCTCACCGAAGCCGCTTTCCGAAATGCGGTCGTGACAGACATGGCGCTGGGAGGATCGACGAACGCGATTATTCACCTTATCGCAATGGCAGGACGGGCCGGGGTGAAGCTGACCCTCGATCAGTTCGACGAAATCTCCCGGGAACTCAAGGTCATCGCCAACATCCGCCCCTGCGGTGACTACGTCATGGAAGACTTCTACGACGCCGGGGGAATCCTTGCACTGCTCAGCCAAATTAAAGGCCTCCTTGATCTCACCTGCCCCACCGTATCGGGAAAAACGCTCGGTGAAAATCTGGAGGGCGCTGAGGTATGTAACGACGACGTGATTCGTCCTCTCGACCGACCGGTAGGGAAAGCGGGTGGCACCTTCGTTCTTCGTGGAAACCTCGCCCCCGACGGCGCTGTCATCAAACCCACCGCTGCCGAGCCACATCTCCTGAACCACCGCGGACCCGCCGCTGTCTTCTCAGACTATGCGGACTTGAAAGCGCGTATCAATGACGAGGCAGCCGGATTGACCGCGGATCATGTCATCGTCCTTCAAAATGCCGGCCCGATCGGGGCACCGGGGATTCCGGAGTGGGGAATGCTGCCCATCCCTGACTACCTTTTGAAGCAGGGCGTCCGCGACATGCTTCGCATCTCGGACGCCCGCATGAGCGGGACCAGCTACGGAGCCTGCGTCCTCCACGTCGCGCCTGAGTCCGCCATCGGCGGACCTCTCGCTTTCGTTCAGGATGGAGACATCATCGAAGTCAGTGTCGACGAGAGAACGATCCATCTCGATATCTCCGACGAAGAGCTGGCGGCCCGGCGGGAAGAGTGGAAACCTCTGCCGCCGCGACACAAGCGGGGATACGGTCGCCTCTACGCCGACGAAATCACCCAGGCCCACGAAGGATGTGACTTCCGCTTCCTCCACGCCGGGGAAGATACCGCTGAACCTGATATTTTTTAGCCTCTGGAATCCACGAAAACTCTCGATCCTTTGACCGAATCCCGTTACAATTCGAGGAAATGAAGGAGCAGGAAAAGCCAGCCTCCCCGCCAAAGCAGTCGACACTTTACATCGCCTGTTCGGTCGGCCTCGCGGCCATCATTCTCGGTTTCACGCTTTTCCTTCTCATTCGTGGATTCCAATGGAGAGGTGCCCTCGCCGACTTAAGAGCCGAGCCGGGAATCGAGATCCTCAGCGTTGAGCGTTTCGGTTTTTTCAAAAAACGACTCCGGGGATTGCGCGACCCGTTGGCTCCGACCGCAGAGAGCTACCTCTTGAAACATCATATTGGGAGGCACTCAGCCGATGTCATCCTGACTGAATACCATTCGCTGAACACACCCTACGCCCTTCAGCGAGATTCCGCCCGCGACAATGAAGCGAAAGCAATTCGTGACGATCTCATCCGGACCGTCGGCACCTTCGCGGAAGAACTGAAAGAAAAACGGGAGGAGGATCTGGAAAAGATCACTCAAATGCTTTTTGAAGCCCGCTTTCCGGAGGCGATGAAGACGGTCGATATCAAATGGGAGGACGGAGCCTGGCTCGTGGACGGCGAACTCTACGCCCCGGAACGGGAGGCGTTTCTCGCCGAGTCACCACAATACATCATTGAAGGCAGGGTCGATTTTTCCCGATTGGTTGATCTCACCGAAACCCGGACGAGAACGCTTCGAAACGATATCGAGAGCACCAACCTCCTTGAGAAAGACCTCGATGGAAATCTGGTCCATCTCGACCGCATTCGCCGACTCATTCTCGATTTCGATGAGGTCTGCGAACGATCAGATCTTCCCCTTCCCTCCCTGCAACTTGCCCTGCCCGAAACGGACGCTCCCGAAGGGGAAAAAATTCGCTCACAGCTCTCCGTCGGGAACGGCGTCAGCAACGAACGATTTCTCCCGGACACGGCGATCCCCGGGCAATCCGGAGAGGATGCCGTCGCCAGATTGATGCTCGTTCAACTTCAGGCCCCGTGACCGTAGCGATGTCGAAGCGTCATCCGGAAGTGCTCATCGCGCCCGCAGTCACTCTCATCGCCGTCGCCCTCATGCTGGTTGTCGCTCACTTTTACGAACGGCTTCCGGCCCGTTTTCCTGAATGCGGATTCTACAATCGCACCGGGATCCCCTGCCTTGCCTGCGGTGGCACGCGATCGATGCAGGCACTCGCTCATGGCAAAGTAATTTCAGCGCTTCAGTTTCATCCAGCCTTCACGCTCGGTGTCCTCGCGACGCCATTGTGGCTCGCCTTCGGAATAAGGCGCTTTCGGCGACGCTTTCCCATGCTCCCGTCCGCAGAGCAGAACCGTCGAGTAAAGGTAGGCATCTTCGTCTTTTCCGGCATTCTTGTAGCAAACTGGATCTACCTCGTTTTTACCCTCCCATGAATATCATTCTCAACGGCCATCAGGTTGTCGTTATCGGCGGCGCCAAAGGAATCGGAGCGGCCATTGTCCGGTCCTTTCTCAAAGCCGACGCCTCCGTCACGGCACTCGATCGGGACGAGGATGCACTGGCTTTACTTCAGGAGGAGTTTCCGACCCGCCTCGAGACCGCAGTTGTTGATATCGCGGATGAGGAGGCCCTTCGGGAATTCGCCGAAAATCAGCCCGTCGATCATCTGGTCTGCGCCGCTGCGATCGGATCGGGAAAAGCCGGCTTCCCTTTCTGGAACATGGAGCCCTCGGACTGGAAACGTGTCATCGAAGTGACCTTGATGGGGACCGTGAATTCCCTGCATGCTTTCGTCCCCAGACTCCTTGAAGGTGACACCCGGAGAAAGTCGGTTCTTCTTCTCTCATCGGTCGCCGGTCAGATCGGATCGCAAACGGATCCGCCCTACAGTGCCTGCAAGGCGGCCGTAATCAACTTTGCCCAGTGCGCCGCGAAGGATCTCGCGACATACGGGATTCGCGTGAACGCGCTTTCCCCGGGGATGGTGAAGACGGAATTGAATGAATCCGTCTTCCGGGCAAACCGGACAGATGAGGCCCTCACCTACGAGGAGTGGGCCGACGAAAAAATCCAGCGAACCTCACCACTGGGGCGCTGGCAGGAACCCGAAGAGTTCGGGGCCACCGCCGTTTTTCTCGCCAGCAGGCATGGCCGGAACATCACCGGGCAGACAATCAACGTCGATGGCGGTCAGGTCATGCATTCCTGATGTATTGACGACGCGGAGCATCAGACTAGGATAACGCTACCGATCTTCGTTCATGACTGCTTCTGTCCGCCACCTCCGCAACGGAGCGGTTTTCCTGGTTCTCATTTGCTGCTGCGCGATTGTCGGATATGTCATCGCCGGGTGGACTTTCGGCGAAGCCGCCTACATGGCGGTCATCACCGTCTTCGCGGTGGGATATGAAGAGGTGAACCCGGTGATCACTCCGGGACTGCGAATCTTCACGATGCTTTTTATCATGTTGGGATGCACGGGCTACCTCTACATCGGAGGCGCGCTCGTACAGTTTTTAATCGAAGGACAAATAGAAACCGCTCTCGGAAACCGGCGTATGACAAAAATGATCAACAAACTCAAGGAACACACCATAATTTGTGGCTATGGCAGGGTTGGCAGAATGCTGGCAGCGGAACTCTGCGAAGCAAACCACCCCTTCGTGGTCATAGATCAAAACGAGAGCCTCGCCGCTTCCATTAACGAGAAAGGGTATCTTTTTCTCGCGGCTGATGCCACGAGCGAGAAAGCGCTTGTGGAAGCAGGAATTCTCCACGCCAATCAGATCGCCGTCGTCCTCCCTAATGATTCGCTCAATGTTTTCATTACCCTGAGCGCGAGAAACCTGAACCGTGATCTTACCATCATTGCCCGCGGCATGCTCCCTTCGACCACGGCAAAACTGAAACAGGCCGGAGCGGACAAGGTCGTCCTTGCGGAGCAAATCGGGGCGGAGCGAATCGCCAGTCTCATCCTGCGTCCGACCGCCAGTTCCATGATCGCGAACGGAACCCTCCTGACTCACATCGCCAATGATTTCGCGGACCTCGGACTGCAGGTCGAGGAACTTTCCATCCCGGAAGGGTCCAACCTCGCCGGGCTCACGCTTGCGAATCTGGAAATGAAAGGGAGCAGCGCCTTCCTCATCGTCGCCGTCGTGAAGAAAGACGGAACGAGCATCGACTCCCCTTCTCTCGATACCAAGCTCGACTCCGGCGACACTCTCATTTCCGTCTGCCACAAAGGCGACGCTCCCGAATTCACGAAAATCTTCGACGTGAAACGGGAGCTCCAGTATCGCGGCGCGAAACTCGACTCGTAACAGGATTCAGAGGCTTTCAGAATACGAGAGTCCAAGCACCTTGTCCGTAGCGAAGGAGGTCACTCCTTCGTCTCCTTGCTTCGTCCGAAAGACTCACGTCTTTCGCTACCTTTAGCTACTCTTCAATGGGGTGCTCTTTGAGCAAATCCGCCGGAGCATAAAATGCCTGCTGAGCTCTGGTTGCCTCGCGCACCTCTTTCACCTTCGCCGGAGTGATTACCGAAGCTTTGTTGCCCCAGGTATTTCGAACAAAGGTCAAAACGGCGGCCATCTCTTTGTCGTCGAGTAATGCTTTGAACGCAGTCATCGGCGGAACTCCCTTCCCGGGATCATAGGTCACTCCGTTGACTTCGATCGGTCCCCAGAGCCCGTGCAGGGTCAGCTTGATCAAGCGCTCTTCACTTCCCGTGACCCAGTCACTTGCGACGAGCGGCGGATAAATATTCACGATCCCCAATCCGGTCGCCTGATGACAGGTCACGCAGTGAGCATCACGATGAAAGACTTCCGACCCTAGCTGATAGACCTTCGCTTCCGCCTTCGAGAAATGAGTCGGCACGTTGACTTCGATTTTCTCCTCGACCTGTTCGATCGGACTGGTGACCACGTTGTTCACCGGATCGGCAACATCCCAATGATGCTCCACGGTTTTTGCAGCAATCACGGCATGAGGCTCAGGCGAAGCCAAGACCGTATTCAGCAGATCCCGGTCGCGGACGTTGAACTGTTGATGAACCCAGAGGGCTTCGAGAAGATGGCGGGCGTGATCCTTATTTTGAGGATCCCACTGTTTGACCCATTCCCGGACGGCAGGAATCACGCTACCGAGGGGGCGCTCACTGAGCTCGACCCGGGTGCGGTGTCGAACCCCGGTGACAGGATGAGTCAGATTATCGAGCAGCGCAGCCACGGGCTCGCCATCAATCGCGACCGGTTTCTGCAGAGGGCGGCCCTCGTAGACGATGCGATAGACACGCCCATGACGTTTGTCCCGGTTGGGGTCGCGGATATTGTGCTGCATGTGACCGATGATGACGTTGTGCCAGTCTGCCACGTAAAGCGCCCCGTCTTCGCCGAAGATCGCATCGGTGGGGCGGAAATTCTTGTCGGTGCTCACCAGCATTTCATCGGTCGGAGTGCCCCAGACCTCACCGGGAGCGAACTCCTTCATAACTTCTTTGGGCGGCTCGTTTCGCTTCGCCTGCTCCATGATGGTTCCCTTGAAGCCATCCCGATGGAGCTTGTATTGCTTGATTCCCAGAAATCCGATCGTGTTGCAGATCAGGAAATTTCCCTGCATTTCATCGGGAAAGTTGGCACTCGCAACGATTTCATTCGCGGGAACGGGTCGAACCTCTTTCGTGAGGAGAGGGAACATTTTAAATCCTTCACCATCCGGCCGGACCTGATAGGAGCGCCCACCAGTGCCGTCGTTCGCATAGAGGTAGCCCCAGTCATCGAAACTCGTCCCGTGAGGATTCGGCGAATTGGCGGCATGAAAAGTGATCGTGTAGCGCCGTGGATCGAAGCGATACATCCCCGAGGCGGTCGACTCGAGAGAAGGCCCCCGGGGATGCTCGTGGTTGTGCTGAAGGAAGATACCGCTTTGCCAATAGATTCCGCCATCAGGACCGAAGGTCAGATTGTTCGCGGCATGGTGAGTGTCGGAAGAACCGATGCCTTGAAACAACACATACCGGACATCGGCGACATCATCCCCGTCCGTGTCTTTCAAAAAGAGAATGTCAGGCTGTGAGGTCACAACAACGCCGCCGTTCCAGAAGGTGAAGCCGAGAGGATTGTGCACTTTCGCAAACTCGGTCGTCCGGTCGGCAGTGCCGTCTTTGTCGTCATCATGCAGAATGAGAAGCGCATCGTTCATCTCTTTGAGTGGCTCCCATTTTGGATAGGTCGCCCAGGCCGCGACCCAGAGACGTCCTTTGCCATCGACCTGCATCTGCACCGGATTCACCAGCTCGGGGAACTTCTTCTCGTCCGCGAAGAGATTGACCTTGAAGCCCTCGGGAACAGTCATCATGGAAAGGCCTTCCTCTCCACTCACATAGTCGAGATTGCCTTCCTTCTCGGCACTGGAGCTCTTGCTTCCTCCTCCGACGTTAGAAATCACGGGCACGGGGTCCGGCACATTGCTGTCGTCCACTTTCCAGTCGCTCCCGTTCGCTTTTGCCCGGATCAGCGGGTCACGATTGTTGCTCATGACGTCCAACATCACGAGTTCGTGCCGGAGAACTTCCGCATTGGTTTGATCGTTCACGAATTTCAAAGTGGAGCGCCCGCCCCAGATATCATTGCCATCCGTCGCCCGGTAGCGGTTGTGCCAGTACCAGTTCTTGTCGAGAACCGCTTCACGAGTCGCTGCGAGAAGTTCGACATCGTCACTTGCGCTGCCATTGATTGCTTCCGCAATGATGCGCCCCACGTGGCGGTTTCCCGCTTCGTTGAGATGAATGCCATTGATCGTAAGCGGCTCTTCCTCCGCTTCGAAAAGCTCCCTCGTCGGATGATAGAGATCAACGAAGGCCACTCCCTCGTGAGCCGCCACCTTCTGCATCGAAGCCGTGTAGAGAGCAATTCGCTGGTTGTTCTCCGAGCCATCGGGAAGATTCGGATCGTTCAGATTCTCATGAGCGATCGGGCTGAAGAGAACGATGCGGGCGAAGTCTTTTCCGTTGGATTTGATGCCGCGATAAGTCTCGATCATCTCTGCGAGTTTCTTTTCAAACTCCTCGATTCCGGCCGCTCCGGCGAAAGACTCGTTGTAGCCGAAGAAAGCAAAAATCACATCGGCCTCGACGTGCCTCAGGTAGTCATTCATCGGCATGAACCCCTTGCTTCGGGGATATCGGTCAATGCGGTCACCGGTCAGGCTGAGGTTACGAAATGAGAGTTCTTTGTCAGGATTTACCGCCTGGAGGTGAGTCTCCATCCAGCCGTCGTGCTGCATCCGGTCGGCGAGTCCGTTGCCGATCACAGCAATGCGGTCCTCTTTCTGAAACGCAAACGGTTCAGGATCGCGGTAGTCGGCCGGAACCGGCTCGGGCAGGATTGGAACCGGAAGCGCCTTCCCGTCATAGCCCGCCATCGAGATCTCTGTTTCTCCATCAAAAGAAAGAGCAATCGATCCGACCGGTGCGGGATTGTTGCCGCGCTCGAAAACCACCTTCCGTTCTTCGTCCAGCAACTGGAGCGTAAAGCCCTCCAGTCTTTTCTCCAACCCCTGGCGATTCCAGATCTGAATTTTTGCGATCGGCTTCCTGCCGCCAAGATCCAATTCCCACCAGGGTGCGTTGTCCTTCCCTTCCGCCGTATGCGTCTGCCCGCCCCTGCCCCAGTCGGGATCCTTGTTCCCGTCGATGGCCCGTTCCGGAACTCCGCCGGCGCCTACGCTCGACTGCGTCGCTTTCCCTTCCGGCGCCACATTCCTCCCCGCAACGGTCACTTCGACCTCAGCAAGAGTGAGGACTCTTTTCTCCCCCTCCAGTGAAATCCTGACGAACCGGGCTTCGGGATGATCTGCGGCAAGGGAGAGCAGGGGAAAGAGAAGACCCAGAAAGGTCGCGGAGAGCAAAATATAACGATTCATGAGATTGGAGGGGGAGTATTTCACATACACCGCCTCATCGACAATCCCTCAATCCCGTTAAAAAAAATAACGACGACTGAGGGACAGCCTCTGCTATTCGCTCCACTGAAGTGGGCTCGGAAGCCGGGATCTCAGAAACTTCACCGGGCGTCTCGCGCCCTTTCCTTGAGCTGATCTGTTTTCTTCCTGGTCCAATCACCCGCTCCGGGAAGACACCTGAACAACACCCAGATCACCCCGAAGACCGGAAGAAGAATAAAGAGCGCTCCCAACTGGCTTTTTCATGCAGTCGGCTCGGATTCGACCGAAGCAGGATCTTCAAGCCCTCTTTTTTCCTCGTTACTCACAGCCCGAAATTACGCGGACGACTGCTTGTTTCCGGCGCAAAAGGCGTCTAAATTCCGCCCCTTCTCCTCAACACAGAAGCCCCACACGCCATGCCGAAAGTCTTCCTCAGAACCTTTGGATGCCAGATGAACGAACGCGACTCCGAGCAGGTCGCCCAAATGTTCGTCGAGCGTGGCTTCACGGTCACGCCTCAAGCCGATGACGCGGATGTCGTTCTCATGAATACCTGCTCCGTGCGTGACCAGGCAGAGCAAAAGGCTCTCGGTAACATGCGTCACCTCGGGAAGCACCGGAAAAAGAATCCCAATATCGTCTACGGCATGATGGGATGCATGGCGCAGAGCCGCGGCGATCAACTTCTCGAAGAAGTCCCCCATCTCGATCTCGTCGCCGGGACGCAAAAGTACCACCGGGTCGTCGATCATTGCGTCGACCTCATGAGGGCGAAGGAGGAAGCGCAAATGGACGACCTTCGCCGCCCCATCATTGATACCGACGAAGAAGAAAACTCTCAGAACACGATTCGTGACCACGTTGTGAAAGAGCACGGGGTGAGCGAGTTCGTCAGCATCATGCAGGGCTGCAACATGAAGTGCACCTTCTGCATCGTGCCCTACACACGCGGACCCGAGCGGGCCCGCCCCATTGCGGAGATCGTCGAGGAATGCAAACGCCTCGCCGATCAGGGAGTGCGTGAAGTCACCCTCCTCGGTCAGATTGTGAACCTCTACGGCCGCCACGAGTTCCCCAAGGTCGACGGGAAGAGCCCGTTTGTGCAGCTTCTCGAAGCAGTTCACGAAATCGACGACATCAAGCGCATCCGTTTCACTTCCCCCCACCCGATTGGCTACAAGGAGGATGTCATCGAAGCTTTCACCTATCTCCCGAAGCTCGTCGACCACGTTCATTTCCCGATGCAGTCGGGCTCGGACCGCATCCTCAAAGCAATGCATCGTCCCTACAAAGCGCAGCGTTTCATCGACATCTGCGACAAGATGAAAGAAGCCCGGCCCGGTATCGCCATCTCCACCGACATCATCGTCGGTTTCCCCGGCGAAACGGAAGAGGACTACCTTGAAACGCGCAAAGCGGTCGAGCACGTGCAGTTCGACCAGGCCTTCATCTTCCGCTATTCAAAGCGCAAAGATACCCCGGCTGCGGAAATGGACGGCCAGCTCCCTGAGCGGGTCAAGGAGGAGCGCAATCAGGATCTTCTCCAACTCGTGAACGAAATCGTCCAGAAGAAAAACAGCCAGCTCATCGGATCCACCCAGGAAGTCCTTTGTGAAGGCCCGAGCCGTTACAATAAAGAGACCCTGACCGGTCGCACGAGAACGAACCGGATTGTCATCTTTGACGGCGATGCAGACCGCATGGCCGGGCAGCTCTTCAACGTCAAAATCACCGAAAGCACCGGCTACACCCTCTATGGGGATCCGGTCTTGCAATAAGCGGTTTTTCTCCGAGTCTTTTCGACCCCGTTCATGCAGGCCCTCTACGATTATTTATACGAGCCCGGTTTCTCTCTCAAGGTGATGGGCTTCGTCGTCGGCCTCTGGCTCATCCTCTCTCATGGATTTGCTCTCCTTAAACCGGACCTCGTAAAGACGCAGTTGAAAGCGTTTCCGAGGAATGAAAAAGCGGGGGTTCCCATGGTCATCGTCGGCTTTGCCTGGGCCCTGATTCTCTGGTCCGGCATGGATCTGGGTGAATTTTTCAAGATCGAAAAATCAGTTCAGGCGATCATCATCGGGGTCTGTGTTGGCGTGATCATTTATGTGAAAGAGTTCATCGCAGTGAGGGCCCTCGGCTTTCTCATGATTCTCGCCGCTGCTCCGATTCTTGATGCCGCTTTCCTGAAGGACCCTCAGTCCCGACTCCTCCTCGTCGCCTTCGCCTACGCGATCGCCCTGAAAGGAATGTTCTGGGTTGGAATGCCCTACCTGATGCGGGATCAGATCAACTGGCTCCTTGCGGAGAGAAAACGCTACCTCATCGGGGCCGGCGCAGGAGTGGCATACGGAGTTGTCGTGCTGATTTGCGCAATTCTCTGGTGGTAAGAAGCCACTGCGGACCACCAGTCCACTCTTGATCTCGCCCCAAACTTCGCGACAATTCGGGCGATATGTCTCAGCCCTTTATTCACGATGACTTCATGCTGCAGTCGCAGGCGGCAAAGGAACTCTATCACCACTTTGCGAAGGACGAACCGATCCTCGACTTCCACAATCACCTCCCGCCTGCCGAAATTTCAGCGGACCGGTCGTTTGATAATCTCTATGATATCTGGCTCGCCGGCGACCATTACAAGTGGCGCGGGATGCGGGCCAACGGCATCCCTGAGAACCGCATCACCGGCGATGCCCCGCCGCGCGACAAATTCGATGCCTGGGCCGAAACCGTTCCTCATACGCTGAGAAACGCACTCTACCACTGGACTCATCTCGAGCTTTCCCGCTACTTCGGTTTCGACGGCCTTTTCTCCCCGAAGACCGCAGACGAGGTCTGGGAAACGGGCAATGCAAAGCTCGCGACGCCCGATTACTCCTGCCGGGGTCTCCTCAAAATGAGCAAGGTGCGTGCCCTCTGCACCACGGACGACCCCACTCATTCCCTCGAGCATCACCTCGCGATCGCAAACGATCCGACGATCGACTGCCGGGTTTACCCGACCTTCCGCCCCGATCCGGCGCTCCGGGTCGATGACGCCGATCACTTCAATGCCTACGCCGACAAATTGGCGGAGGTCAGCGGCGGGGATTGTGAAACCTTCTCCGGATTCCTCGATGCGATCCGCTCACGCCACGATTTTTTCCACTCCGTGGGAGGACGGCTTTCCGATCACGGACTGCACCATGTCTTCGATGCGGACTGTTCGGAAAACGAAGCGATGGCGATCTTCAATCAGGTCCGTCAGGGCAGGTCCGCCGACGCCGGACAAACGGAGCGGTTCGGCGCCTTCCTCATGCTTTTCTTCGGGGAACTCAACGCAGAGAAGAACTGGACGATGCAGCTCCACATCGGTGCCGAGCGGAACAACAGCCAGCGCCTTTTCGAGTCACTCGGACGGGATGTCGGCTGCGACTCCATGGCCGATGTCAATCATGCCGGAGCGGTTCGCCGTTTCCTGAATACTCTCGATCAGCGCGACCACCTTCCCAAGGTGATGCTCTACAACTTGAATCCCAAGGACAACTACGCGCTCTCCGCGATGCTCGGAAACTTCCTCGAAGCCAAGCCCGGCGATCCGCCCTGCCGTCTCCAGCTCGGAACCGCCTGGTGGTTCATGGACACGAAGGAAGGCATGGAGTGGCAGATCAACACCTTCTCGAACACGAGCCTGCTTTCCCGCTTCAACGGGATGCTCACGGATTCGAGAAGCTTCCTCTCATTCACCCGTCACGAATACTTCCGCCGTATTCTCTGCAACGTGATTGGTACTGACGTGGAAAATGGAGAAATCCCGCGCGACATGGAAATGGTCGGAGACATGGTCCGGCGGATATGCTTCCGGAACCCGGCGGAGTTTTTCGGTCTGGAGCTGCCGTGAGCGAATCCCGAACAGTCACTGCTGACACCGTTATCCTCGGCGGAGGGGTCGCCGCGCTCTGGACCGCGAATGTGCTGAAAAGTGCCGGGCAGTCCGTTGTCGTCCTCACCAACTCGCCGCTCGGGGCGGGACAGTCGCTGGCGGCACAGGGCGTCATTCACGGCGGTCTCAAATATGCCGTCGGCGGGAAGCTGACGGATTCGTCGGAGGAACTTGCCGACATGCCCGCCCGCTGGCTCGCGGCGATTCGTGGCGAAGGTCCCGTCGATTTGAGCGGCGCCAAACTGCTCTGCGATCATCAGCTCATGTGGAGTCTGCCGAATGTGATCAGCAAGACGGTTGGCTTCTTCGGGAGCAAGGCGGTGCGCGGGCGATCCTCCGGCGTTCCGCGCGGGGACTATCCGCCCGTTTTTGACACGCCTGCTTACAAGGGAAAACTCTTCCGCATCGATGAACCGGTCGTCGACCCTGTCTCGATCATCAGAGAGCTCGCGAAAGGGGTTGCTGAAGAAACCCGGTTGATCGATTGGGACAAGAACGCCGCCCTCGAAGTGAACGATGGAAAGATCACCTCGATCAAGCTGACGGAAAACAACGGGATTCTCGTTACCCTTCAGGCCGGACAATTTCTCCTCGCTGCCGGTGCGGGAAACGGCGAACTGCTTACGCAGATGGGAATCACGGAGCCGGCGATGCAGCGCCGACCGCTCCATCAGATTATTGTCAGGAAAAAGGGGCTCCCCGATTTTTATTCGGTCTGCGTCGGAACCGGACCGAAACCGCCCATGGTTTCGACGACCCATCTCGACAGTCAGGGCAGAACCATTTGGTACATTGGCGGCGACATCGCCGAACAGGCCGGCGTCGCCCGCAGCAAAGAGGAACAGATCGAAGCCGCCAAAGCTCTCTTTGCCAAACTGCTCCCGTGGATCGATCTCACCGGGGCTGACTGGTTCACCTGGCGCGGCGACCGTGCCGAAGCGCACACCGGAACCGGTGACCGCCCCCCGGGAGCTTATCTGAAGCGGATTCACAATGTGCTCATTGCCTGGCCCACGAAACTGGCGCTGGCACCGAATCTGGCGGACCAGGTTCTTGCTCAGTGTTCGACCGCTGAATCCCGTGATATCATCAGGCTCGACCTTCCCAGCCCATGCCCTGGAACGCCTCCCTGGGACTTACCATGAAACGCCGCCTCATTCACTCCACCGACATCGCCGTTTCCTCCCTCGGCCTCGGCACCGTGAAATTCGGCCGGAACCAGCAGGTCAAATACCCGGCCGGATTTGAACTTCCCTCCGATGAAGAAATCCTCGCCCTGCTCGATCTCGCGCAGGAGCAGGGCATCAACTTGATCGATACCGCCCCTGCTTACGGCATCAGCGAAGAACGTCTCGGCAAACTGCTCGGCTCACGACGGGACGAGTGGGTCATCATGTCGAAGGCCGGCGAGGACTTCATCGATGGTGCGTCGCACTTCGATTTTTCACCCTGCGCGATCACCGAAAGTGTTGAGCGAACCCTGTTGCGTCTCCGGACCGACAGGGTTGAATCGCTGCTGCTGCACTCGGACGGCAATGACCTCGAGGTGCTCGACCATTCCGGAGCCATTGATGCTCTTCAAAAGCTGAAAGAGCAGGGTCTCATCCGGAGCTACGGAATCTCGACAAAGACGGTCGCCGGCGGCCTCCGCGCGATCGAACTGGGCCTCGATGCGGTCATGGTGACTTACAATCCCTGGCACACCGAGGAGGAATCCATCCTCGACTCAGCCCTCGAAAGCGGAACCTCCGTC
This sequence comes from Verrucomicrobiales bacterium, assembly GCA_029233965.1. Classification (GTDB taxonomy): domain Bacteria; phylum Verrucomicrobiota; class Verrucomicrobiia; order Verrucomicrobiales; family DEV007; genus Arctic95D-9. The sequence continues at coordinate 18,932 of JARGOP010000030.1, forward strand.
TTTCTCAAAAAGGCGCTTGGAAGCGGCTGGTTTGGCGACGGGGAAGCTCCTGACGATCCCGTGACAGAGGCTTTCCGTTTTGTCTTTTCCCATCCGGCGACAACCTCGGCGATTGTCGGAACAATCAATCCGAAGCACCTCCGGGAAAATTGCGAAGCCCTGACGGCGATCGATGGAGATTAGGAGAAAAAAGGTTGGGTCCGTCCCCGGAGTGAGGCAACTTACCGCATCCTTCTATGCCCGAATCCTCCCCGATTTTTTTCGACAGCCACATGCACACGCCCCTCTGCAAGCATGCCGAGGGACATCCCATCGAATACATGGAGCGCGGAGTCGAACAGGGACTCGCCGGCATCATCATGACCTGCCACAGCCCGATGCCGAATCAATTTTCGCACCGGGTGAGGATGTCTCCGGAGCAGTTCAACGAGTATGTCGCCATCGTGCAGGAGGCTGCCGACGCCGCTCCCGATGGATTCGAGGTGCGCCTCGGGATGGAAAGCGACTACTTTCCCGGGAAAGAGAAATGGCTCAGCGCGCTGCACGAAAAAGCGGACTTCCATTATATCCTCGGATCCGTGCATTGGCACATTCCGGAGTATCTCGATGCCTTCTGGCGCGGTGATCCGATGGCCTTTCGTCGTCAGTATTTCGAGCACCTTGCCGATTCGGCGGAGTCCGGACTCTTTGATTCTCTCGCCCACCCTGACCTCGTCAAGAACGCCAGCCCCGACGACTGGGACTTTGAAAAGATGCGCCCTTTCATTGCCAGGGCCCTTGATAGAATCGCCAAAACCGGAGTGGCGATGGAGCTCAACACGTCCGGCCTTAACAAGGCTTACCCGGAAATGAATCCGGGACCGAAAATGCTGACGATGATGGCAGAGCGCGACATCCCGGTCGTGATTGGCTCGGATTCACACACTCCCCTTCGTGTCGGAGATCAATTCCCGCGCGCTCTCGAAAACCTGCAGAAGGCGGGTTTTGATACCGTCAGCGTATTCCGGGAACGACGGAGAATGGACTACCCGATCAAACTGGTTCAGGAAAGTCTCACGATTCCGAAATCGGCATTTTAATCGAGCCGGGCTTCGATCCCGCCGATCAGCTTTGCAAGAGCAGTCATCTTCTGAACTTCGTAGCGGTAGCCGATCTCGTTGTTCTGGAGATGAAACTCGTCCCGGCGGATTCGGCATTCGGCCATCTCGCGCCTCAGGCTTTCCAAATCTTCGAGAGTGGGGGTTGCCGTCGTCGGAGGCTCGGGGGTTGCCGTCGTCGGAGGCTCGGGAATTGCGTCAGCACTGACAACCGGATCAGCCTTGATCGGCACTGCGGTCGGAACTTCCGGAGCGCGTCCCGCAAGTTCCAGTTCCAAAATCGGAGTCTCAAGAAGTTCGTTTCCGGTGTGCCGCTCTGCAGGAGGTTTCGAATCCTGATAAAAATATCCCTCGATAGAGGAGCAGACCAGATTCACCGGCGGCTCGAGGATAGGCGCAGCAACGTAGGCGATACGGAGAACAGCGAGCGAGAAAAGAACGAGGGCAGAAATTTTCAGAGCGTTCCTCTGCCAATGATTGGAACCCCCAAAGCGCGCTCTCACCGTGTTTTGAATCTGCTCAGCATTTCCCGCGTGACGGGCGAGAGGTTTTCGATGAGTGAGCGGAACGGTATCGGATTCATCATCCGTCACCAGTTCAAAAATCGAATCACATTCGCACAGCACAAGATTCTCGTCATAAAGCCACTGATAGAAATTGGTGAGGCCAACGGCAGAAAACTCACCCTGGAACTGTCCGTAGATCTCTTTCGCGATTTCTTCAAACGTGCGCTGCCCATCGAAACGACGCATCATTTCATACTGCCACGGCTTGAGGACAAAGCGCTGCCCGTCGGACACCTTTTCCGCGAGCACCTCCCCGTTCCCGTGCGCGAAGCGCATCTCCTGCCGCGGTCTGAGCCGAAGCGGAAAGATCTCTGATAAGTGAGCCGGTGAGACTCTATTCACGAAAGGTTAATTGTTAATTTTACAAAAATTATAAATTTATTCCGTAATTAGTCCAACTCTTTTCGGAAAGAATTTTCCGGCTTTTCGATCAGGCGATCAACGCGATGAAGCCAGGATGCCCAGCAACGGCTTGATCAGAGACGGCTCGATCCCCGGAAACGCCGAAAGAAGCCTTGCGATACGCCCCGCAACCAGAGGTGCGGCGTAGCTGCTGCCGGTCTCTGTTTTCATTTGTCCATCCAGCCAGGGAACCTCAACCCGCTCCCCGCGGGCGAAGAGGGAAACCATTTCGCCCTGCTTCGCGAAAAGTTCATCCGGCTTACAGTCAATTCCCTGAACACTGATTACCGATGGAAAATAGGCCGGCCACTCGCGGATCGACGAATTCACATTGCTGCATGCCGCCACAACCTGAACTCCGGCAAGGTAGGCCTCATCGACCCAGTCTTTGTAATCCATGACGTAGCGGGCAAGCCCCCGACATCCAAAACTGCAATTGATGACTTGGTATCCCCTCGCGATTGCCTGACTCACGCATTCAGCGATGACGAAACTCCGGGCGTGATTCGTGCTGTCGAGCGCCCGAAAGCTGCCAATGATCGCTCCGGGTGCTTCATTGGAAAGCAGACTCGCCACTGCGGTCCCGTGGCCATAGACGTCGGTTCCTCCGTTTTCGTTGATATGCAAGCTCACCCCGTCACAGGAAATGGCGAGATCGTCCTCCAGTTGCATTCCATGCAACGCCGGATGGGAAGGGTCCACGCCCGAGTCGATCACCGCTACCTTTACCCCCGCCCCGTCGCCGGACCGAATCGCTTCGGCCGCTGCAGCCAGATCAGGCCATCTTGGATCCTGATCAGCTGACATCACTCAATCCCAGGGCTGAAGAGAGAAGAGTCTCATTCACCAACCTCTCGACCACGTTCGAAACCAGAGCGAGAGCCTCGATGTCTGCTGAACTGAAGCCGTTTTTCCCGACACCGTTCTCGACTTCCTCCAACTGAACGCATGAGATGACGCCGCGCAGGCCAAACGCGAAATAGAGAGGAACCGCAAGGAGTGCCGTCGTGTGTTTTGACATTTTCCGATCGAGCGTATCATCATGACCATTGCTCGCTTGAATGTCATTTTCGCAATACGGCTGCTGCTGCGAAAAAACCATCGAGATGATGCCTGAACCAATCGGCTGTTCGAATCCGATCAGGGAATCGGCGTCATCGCCTGAGTTGTAGGACGCGATGAGGTATTTCTCCTCGCTGTCAGCAAGCCAAACCGTTCCTTCGCAACCGCCGACATGGGCAAACGCTTCGCGCAGAAGCGAGATCGCGACCTCATCGAAAAGCCCGATGAGGTCAGTCGGAGTCCCGGTGCTGATCCAGGACTCCAAGTGCTCGATCAAGTCGCCACCGAGGCGATTGAATTCAGCATTCCTGAGAAGGCGGGTCCTGGCTCCGATCATCAGGATTCCGCCTGGAGCTTGCTGACCAATTCGTGGAGCGCTGTTTCGTTTCCGAGAATTTCGGGAAGCAATCCCTCCCTTTCAGCAGCCGTGAGCGTGCCCTGTGCGAACTTCTGGATCAGTTCGGCCTGGCCTTCAGATAGAGGATTCGAAGAATGGCCGGACACTTCGGGTCCAAGATTCTCGAGAAATTGGGCGAGGATTGAGAAATCGTTATTCATGTCAGTTAATCAGCGGAGAGTTGGATGTTGTTCACGGGATCGACGCTCCGAATACTACCCTTATGCAAAAGGGATGATCTTTCGTGAAAATATTTATCCTTTTCGGGGGCTCACGCCAGTTAAAACTAATTAATTATTGTTATTATTGTTTTTATATTGAATTGCCTGTAATATCCTGATAGGATTTCCCGGGAACAGGCGCCTTCGGGCAGCTAGTTTTGTGTTGAGGGGTTACAGGCGGCATCGATCGGGAACGGTCGGTGCCGCCTTTCTTTTAGCCGGGATACACCGATAAGCTTGGCCTCGAAGAGGCTAACTTGTGATTCCCAGGGCAACGCCGGAAGAGCGGAGGAATCCCGAAAAGGAAAACGGCCCGGCACTCAGACTTTCATCCGCTGCACCGGGCCGCCCCGTTCCGCACAAAGTTTCAGAGCTCTCAGGAGAGAAACACCCCCCGGAATTTCGAGTCTTTAAAAGGCCTCAAAACCGTCTCACACCCTAACGTATCTCCCATTTAAGAGCGCGCAATAAAAAAGTGTGTTTTTTTCCAATATTGTCACTTAGTTTTAAAAACTTACGCAGATTTGCGATTCAGGGAGCGTAAAAAGAATTTCCAAAATTAACGCGCCGGGCCCAGTTTTTACTCGACACTCCTCTAGAACCGCTCAATGTAAGGGAAGGTTTATCATTTTTGAGAATTAAATTCTTAGATTTGAGATATTTATACTTTCCCTGCCATGCGCCTGAAGTCGTTAGAGATCCACGGATTCAAATCTTTTGCTGACAAGACCAAGCTCGAATTCCACGAGGGAGTTACGGGAATTGTCGGCCCGAACGGCTGCGGAAAGTCTAACATTGTCGACTCGATGCGTTGGGTTCTCGGTGAGACTTCGGCAAAAGCGCTCCGTGGAGGAGAGATGGCCGACGTCATTTTCAACGGCACCGACAAGCGCTCCCCGCTTGGAATGGCGGAAGTTACCCTGACATTGTCAGACTGCGCTGATGCGCTCAAGACTGATTACGATGAGGTGGCTCTCGGTCGCCGCGTCTTTCGTGACGGAAAGAGCGAATATCTTATCAACAAGCAGCCGTGCCGGCTCAAAGACATTCACAGCCTGCTCATGGACACCGGCATCGGTCGCTCCAGCTACTCCATCATGGAGCAGGGAAAGATCGACATGCTTCTCAGTTCGAAGCCGGAAGACCGGCGCGCCGTGTTCGAAGAGGCCGCCGGGATCACAAAATACAAATCTCAGAAAAAAGAGGCCCTGCGAAAACTCGACTACACCGAGGCAAACCTGATTCGCATCCGTGACGTCATTGCCGAGAACGAACGACAGATTCGCTCCCTCTCCCGCCAGGCGTCGAAAGCAAAGCGATACCAGGGGCTCTTCGACGATGTGAAGACTCTCGAGCTTCACCTCAGCCACAAACAATGGCGCGAACTCCGGGCTGAAAAATCTGAACTCAACACGTCAATCAACACTCTTCGAGTTCAGCAGGACAATCTCGAAGACGACATTGAGAAGCGGCAGGCACAAATGGCTGCGGCCCGGGTCGAGTATCAGGAAATCGAAAACCGTCTCAGCGAGCTGCAGGCGGAACTTGCCCGGCTCGAAAACGAAATCGGCACGGCGAACAACCGCATCGAGTTCAACGGGGAGCGGACTCATGAGTTGAGTGTTCTCATCAAGCGCAACGAAGAGAACATTGCCGAAGCCTCCGCGAAGAAGGAACGACAGGAATCCGACATTGAAGCGGCGGACCGTCAGCTTGCCGCTGTGCAGGAACGCATCACTGAGGAAAGGTCGAAAGTTGAACTGCTGGAGCAGAAAACAAAAGAAGCCCGCTCCACCCGCGAGGTCGTGAATCAGCGTCTCCGTGATCTCGAAGAGGAACGAAGTCAGCTCAAAAGCCGGATCGGAAGTCTCGATGCAACAATTGAAACCAACGAAAGTCAACTTGAGTCAGATCAGCAGCGCTCCCGGCAGCTGACCGATGAAATTTCCCGCCTTCAGCAGGACGAAGGCACCCGCCGGTCCGACGCGACCGAGCTCAAGGATCGGATCACAAACCATCAGCAGTCGATCGAGGAGTTCGAGGAAAACCTCGCGGAGATGGACCAAAAGTATCACCAGGCGAAGCGTGCCGCGGTAACGATGCAGGAGGACCTTTCCGCCCTTCATCAGCTTCATGCTGAAAAGCGTTCGCGCCTCGAGGTGCTTGAACAGCTCATTGCCGAAGGCGGGGGGTTTGAAAAAGGAACGCAAACCGTGCTCAAAGGCGTCGATGAATCAGGCCGCTTTGAGGGCAAAGTGCTGGGTCCCCTCTCCCGCTCTATTGAAGTGGATCTTCAATACGCAGAAGCGATTGAGGCCGCTCTCGGTCGACGCCTTCAGACTGTTCTCATCTCCGATCTTGAAGCGACCGGGCAAATCATCACCGCGCTCCGAGAGGACCATCTCGGACACGCATCCCTCATTGCGCAGTCAGATCTCAAATCAACACGAGTCGAAAAATCATCCGAGGCCCCGCTGGGAGCCATCGGATGGGCGATCGACAAAGTGAAGGTGGAAGAGCGATTCAACGCCCTTCTCTCTTCGCTACTGAATGGGGTCCTCCTCGCGGAAGATCTCAACACCGCCCTGCGGCTGCGGGAAAAACATCCCGACCTTGCGGTGGCCTCACTAGATGGCACCTTCGTCACGAAAGAAGGCATCGTTCAGGGTGGTCGCAGCGGCGATGAGTCCGTTTCCGTGCTCAAGATGCAAAGTGAGATTGGCGAGCTTCGAAAGGTTTCCGACTCGTTGAAAGAAGAAGTCACAACGCGCCAGACGCGACGGGACGAACTCAATGCCCGCGTCGACCAACTCGAAGACACCCTCCAGGTCGCCCGCGAGCGTCTCCAGCAAAAGCGCGTCGCTTCCTCCACTCTTGAGGGCAAGCTCGCCTTGATCGAGCGCGACCTCAATCAGTTCCGCAACAAGATCGAAAGCCTGGAATGGGAGCAAAAGGAGGTGGGCGAGCGCAAAGCAAAAGTATCCTCGGATCGGGATTCCAATGTGATTGAGCGGGATAAAGCGGTCTCACGGGTCGGTGAGCTCAGCGAGGAATCGACTTCACTCGCAGAACAACTGCGAACCGCGCAGAGGGACGAGGAAGCGCTCACCGAAGAAGTAACCGAAGCGCGAACCTGCCTCGCCGTCGAAGACGGCACCCGCCAGAATCTGGAAGAGCAGCGCGCTCCGATGATCGCCCGCCTCCGGGAACTCGAAGAACTGATCCATCGTGCCAGCGAAGAGATCGGGAACTACAGGGAACGAATCACGCGCGCGAATGAAGAGTCCGCGCAACTCCAACAGCAGATCACCGACTGGAAAACCAGGGCTGAAACGTCCTCCGAAGAACGCGCCGCGATCCTCATCGAAAAGAGCGGCTACTCGGCAAAAATCGAAGAAGGCGAAGAGGAGCTCACCCGCAAACGGAAAGCCGTTCAGGAAGTCGCCAGTCAGCGGGGCAAAGAGGAAGTAAAAACAGCTCAACTCGATCTCGGCCTTGAGAATCTGGAGCGGACCTGCCGTGATCGCTATCGCACCGAGCTCGAATTTTTTGAACCCGACAGCCATGCCCTGCTCCTTGCCATCGAAGAGCGTCGCAAAAACGGTGCGGCCCGCCCCGCTCCCATTCCGGAAAACCCCGAGGAGGAAACCGGCGATGCCACTGCGGAAGAAGAGACAAACCTTGAAGATCCTGCGGAGCCGGACTGGGACTTTGTCGTCGAAATCGTGACCCAGCTGCGGACCAAGCTCGATTCGATGGGGCCGGTCAACATCGATGCGATCGAAGAATTCGACGAGCTGGAAGAGCACTATCGTTTCAATGTGAATCAGCTCGAAGACCTCGAGAATTCGAAAGAGGAGCTTCTCCGTATGATCGCCCGAATCAACCGGGACACTCGCAAGATGTTCTCCGAGACCTTTGAGAAGATCCGGAAGAATTTCCGCGACATGTTCAAAGAGCTCTTCGGTGACAAGGCGAAAGCTGACCTGCTTCTCATGGACGATTCCGATCCTCTTGAGTGCGGCATCGATATCATCGCGAAGCCACCCGGCAAGAAACTTCAATCCATCAGCCTCATGTCCGGCGGGGAACGCTCCATGACCGCCGTCGCGCTGCTCTTCGGCATCTACATGGTGAAACCTTCACCTTTCTGTGTCCTCGATGAGTTGGACGCTCCGCTCGACGAAGCGAATATCAGTCGCTTCATCCGCGTGCTCGACCGCTTCATCGGCGGCAGTCAATTCGTGATCGTGACTCACAGTAAGCGAACGATGTCCCGGGCTGATGTCATGTATGGGGTTTCCATGGAAGAATTCGGAGTCTCGAAGACGGTCGGTGTGACTTTCTCGAAAGCAGATGAAGCAAAGGGATTGAAAACCGCCGCAATCGGTGGATAAGCCTCTTTCGAAAAGCAGTTGAGAGACACCGGCTTTCTGTGGGATAGTGGTTGGGTGATTCACTCTTTTCCCAGAACCCTTCTCTGTATTCTTGCCCTGCAGGGTGCTCTTTTCGTCGGCAGCACTCCGGCCGCCCCCTATCAGGGCCCGGGTATTCAATCCATGAAATTGGTCTCCGACATCAACGCGATTGTGCCGGGGGAGACATTCACGATCGGCCTTTTGATCGTGCCGGAGCCGGAACACCACACTTACTGGAAGGGACCCGGGATCGTCGGGGTCGCGACCTCGATCGAATGGGATCTCCCTGAAGGGTTCGAAGCGGGGCCGATTCTCTGGCCTGCTCCTGAGAAAGTCGACATGGTCGGAATTGCCGCCAACGGATATCGGGAAGCCACCATCCTCCTGACAGAAATCGAAGTGCCTGAAACCTTGCCGAACGGCATGTATTCCTTTCACGCCAAGGTTGCCTGGATGGCCTGCTCAACATCGTGCAACCCGGGTTTGACCGAATTCACCTTCATGAGGCCCTGTAACCCCGGGGAATTCCCGAACCCGGAAAATCCGTCCATAAAGTTACTCCTCGACTCGTTCCGAAAGGAAATCCCGCCGCCGGCTCCTGAGTCGTGGAAGAAGAAGGTGAAATTGACTGACAAAAATACAATCACGCTGACCCTTTCCATTCCGGAGATGAGTCAGGAACTCGCCGGAAGCATCGAATTTTTCTGCGATGACATGCAGGTCAACTCTGACGAACCTACCAAACTGACCTGGATCGATAATCCGACCGGCACCTTCGAACTTCAGTTCTCCCGCCCTGACTTTGCGCCGAAAGCTCCGTCTCAGTTCTCCGGAGTGATTCGGAATTCAGCCGGCTGGCCGTCCGCAGATTCCCATTTCTTTGAAATCTCCGTCCCCTGGCCGGAGGGCACGTTCCCCGATGAGTAAGAAATCCAACGCCTTACTTCCGGGAGAGCGCTGCGACTCGAAGTGGTGCGAGGTCCGTCAATCCGGAATTCATGGTCGCGGTCTCTTTGCGAAGAAAAAGATTCTCAAAGGCACCTACATCATCGAATACCTCGGCGAACGAATCGATAAAGACGAATCCAACGAGCGGGGTTGGGCACAAATGGATCATGCGAAAGAAACGGGAGATGCTGCGGTCTACATCTTCACCCTCGACGATGACTGGGACATCGACGGCAACGTTCCTGAGAATGCGGCGCGCCTCATCAACCACAGTTGCGACCCCAACTGCGAAGCCTTCATCGAAGAGGACTCGATCTGGATCGCCGCGCTGAGAGATATTCCGAAGGATGCGGAACTGTTCTTCAACTACGGTTTCGACCTCGAGAACTACCAGGATCATCCCTGCGGCTGCGGGTCCGACAAATGCGTCGGCTACATTGCAGGGGAAGAATACTGGAGCACCCTGAAGCGAAAGCTGTCAGCCCGCAAAGCGTGGAAGAAGCGCAAAAAGAAAGAAAAGGCGAAATCCTGACGGCCATCAAAACGGTCGCGGGGGTCGACCACCCGGTGGGGGTCCCTGAGGAGGACCTCCTCTTCCGGGCATTCCTCCCGGTTCGCCCGGAGCCTTCTTCCCTCCGGATCGGCTCCTTTTTTTCAAAGCGAAACTGCTCGTCAACTCGACCACTTCAGATTGAGGATCATCAGCATTCGCCTGCCCATACAACGCGTAGATCGGAAACCCGTCCGCCGCCCATCCGATCAGTGGAGAGTGCTCTCCGACTTTATGCCCCAACCGCTTCATAAGACCGGTGGGGAGACCGTGGTAGTGATAGTTCCCGTCAGGCTGGACGTGCCCGTAATTCGCATCCAACCCCAAACGAACCGCTCCGCCGAGCGCTTCATAATTCCACCCGTTCTCACGACGTCCCTTCCGGAACTCAGCGGTGCCCGACTCAAGAAAGACGCCGTCAAGGGTGACACCGAAGACGCGAAATTGTCGACTCGCAAGGTCTCCCTGCAATTTCGTCACGGTGGGAGCCTCTTCGCGATCTGAGGGAAACACGATATCGTAGTCCTGTTCTTTCACCTCATGAGGATTCCCGGAATTGGGAAACGCCCCGATGAGATGGTCCGGTATCCCGTTGGACTGGATGGAAACTTCATCGTTCCGTTTCCGGATTTTCACCTTGTTCCGCTCCGGGGTTCGTTCCTCAGCCGACACCAGCTTGAGTGGTGCTGATTCCGTCGCGGTGTGCTGCCGCCCGCCGGGACCACCCCTTCCTCCGGGGCCACCGGGAGGCCCGTCAGGACGCTGTGGCGGAGGCCCCTCAGGACGCGGACCGGGGTTCTGTCCGATCAGAGGCAGGGTAAAACCAACGAGGAGAATAAATACAGTCAGGCGAATTTTCATCATCCCCCACTCTTCCCTCACTCAATGACAGAAAGCCGGTCGCGATCATGACAGTCTTGTCATGATCGGCAAAGTCACGAATCCTCAGGGAAGACGCAGTGACTGACCCGTGCGGATGTCATTGCCGGTCAATCCATTCGCATTTTTCAACGCATCCACCGAAGTGCCGTAGCGCTGAGAAAGGGAGTAAAGCGTGTCACCGGAAACCACCTTGTGATACCTTGCGGCCGCAGGCTCAGCAACAGCCGGAGCCGCCGCAACCACTTCCATCGCCTGATTGGAAGCCACTTCGCCCACATCAGCAGGACCATAATAACCGGCGGACGATGATGCCGGGGCAACATCATTGGCGGCAACTGCGGTCTCCGGCAACTTGGAAGCACTTCTCGTTTTCCCGGTCGCATTGCTCTTCACCCAGTCCTTGCGATACTTTCCGTCGTCATCAAAAGGATACTCTTTTTTCTCCATACCGTGACCCGAAGGAGTCTTCAACGTTGCCGGGTCGTACTCAATGTCCTGATAGTTCCCACCAGTCGATTTGCACTGGGTCAGAGGCAAAGGAAAAAGAAGAGCACCACTGAGCAGGCAGAGGGTGCGCACCGTTGACAGAGAAATGACGAAGGCTTTCATGAAAAGGATCCAGATGGAACCACCTCATCCGAATCAGGACAGGTTCTTCGCAATTTACTTTATTTTTCTAAAAGTTAAAGAAATCTATGGTTCCTCTGCCTCCTGGCGCAATTTTTCGGCCCGCAGTTCGTCCAGCTGTCGCTGGGCTTCCTGACCGTAACCTGAGTCATGATCGACCTCCACGACTCGCAGGAGGCTTTCAATCCGCCCCCTCAAGGAGCCCATCTGGCCCTGCACGGAAGACTTGTTCAGGAGTGCCTTCTGCAACATTCCGCCCTGCAATTTCCGCTCTTCGATGTAGGAATCCGTGAGCTCGATCATCTTGTCCCACCGGGAATCCTTCGCGAGCATTTGCATGGCCTTGCTGTACTCCACGTCGTCCAACATCTCGATATACTCCTCTTTCTTCCCGAGCGTATTCTCAGGGTCTGCAGCTACGACTTTTTTCATTTCATCACCGTAGTAACGCGCTGCCATGTTACCGGGGAGCTCCGGAATTCCCTCAATCAAAGCCTCTGCCATCCCGACTCCCTCAAGTCGATCCGCCGCTTCGCGGGAAGCCTGCTTTTGCTTCCCATACTCGTTCATATCCAAAATCTGTTGCACAAAAATCTCCGGTGTTACCGGCTGGAACCCGTTGAGTCCAAATGGCTTTCCGTCCGACTGGGTCAGAACGATCGCGGGAAAGCCACGAATCCGGTAGGCATCTTTGAGCAGTTGATTCTGCGCCGCCAGTTTTTCAGGCAGCCTGTTGTCCTCAGGAAAATTCAAGCGAACGAGGACAAAGTGCTCGGACACCTCCTGTAAAAAATGATCGGTGCTGAGGATGTCTTCTTCGAATTTCCGGCAGAGCGGAATCCAGTCTCCGGTGAAGAGTAGAAGGAGCGATTTTTGCTGCTGCTTCGCTGTTTCCACGGCGGCAGCATAGTCATCGGTCCATGCCGTTTTTTCCTGTCCGGGTAAGGACATCGCAAAGGAAAAAATCAGAATGAGAGACAGCTGGAGAATTTTCATGAATAGATAAAAGGGGTGGAATCCGCCGCGCCCGCGCGATGAGTCCTCCTGATTCTTTGTCACGTAGTGATGACAAAGCGACACAAAACCGGAAAAAACATGCTGAAGCAATGTCTTCCTTCCGGTGCCGCAGCGGACCGCAATGGAGCTACTTTCCGCTGAGGTTATCGCTTTGACCTCATCTCTCACCTCCTCTACCCTCAACGCCTCCCCGCGAATGAAGATAAAATACCTCCTCCTGCAAGTCGCCATGATCCCCCTGAGCATTTTCGCCCAGGAAGACAAGATCCTCGAATTGGGAAAACTCACTTTCCAGTCCTGCGTCGCGTGTCATGGCGCGGATGGCAAAGGAGTCAAAGCCGGTGATCTACAAATGGCGCCGACCCTTCACGGCTCCGCCTTCATGAAAGATGGCAATGCCGATCTTCTCACGGCCATCATCCTCAAAGGTATTCTCAAAGAGGACAACAAATACATCCAGGCAATGCTCGCCCTCGAAGCAGCACTCAATGACGAACAGATCGCGGCGCTCATCGCCTACACGACCGGGGAATTCGGCGGGAAGCGTCAAAGTCCCACTGCGAATGATGTCGCCAGGTGGAGAAAGGATTATGCGAGCCGAACCAGTCCATGGAAGCGCGCGCAGCTCCAGGAAATGATCGACGCGGCGAGCGAACCACGACTTCTCACTGACCTCACCTATTCTGTCTACAAAGGAAAATGGGAAGAACTTCCCGACTTCTCCAAACTGAACCCTGTGAAAACCGGCGAGCTTAAGGACGGACTCATCACCCTCGAGCCTGCCAAAGATCTGAAAGGTGGATTCGGCATGGTTTTCGAGGGTACTCTCTCGATTGAAAAAGCCGGGAAGTTCATTTTTTCGATCACCTCGGATGACGGCTCTGCGATTGCCCTGAATGGCGAAACGCTGGTCGGCAACGACGGCATCCACCCGGCGAAAACCGCACGCATGCCCCACGAGCTTGAAGTCGGTACCCACACCTACAAAGTCCTCTATTTCGATGGCGGCGGACAGCGCTTCCTCTCCGCCGGTATTCGCATGGGAAAAGAGACCGTCTGGCTTTCCAAAGAGCGGGGCGAAGGAAAAACGAAGAAAAACGAAAGCTATGATCCGATTCTCCTCACCGCGCACAAGCCCGGCGAGGCCATCGTCCACCGTGCCTTTCTTCCCGATGCCAGGCCCCGTGCCATCGGCGTGGGATATCCGGAAGCGGTCAATCTCGTCTGGGACGCCGACACCTTGAACCTCGCGTATGTCTACCGCGGGGATTTCATGGATGCGTCACCGCATTGGAACGGCCGTGGTTCCGGGAGCACTCCGCTCGGAACAGATCGTGTGAAGACGGCACAGGGCCTCCCCCTTCAAGTCCTCGAAAGCCTCGACGAGCCCTGGGAGCCGTTCTCAGAAGCAACGATCCAGTATCAGCGCGACACCCCTAATCCGGAAAAGGAAATCACCTTCAACCTCAAGCATCCGGACTACCAGTTCCGCGGCTATCGTCTCGATGCGAAGCGCTTCCCCACTTTCCGCTACGACTACAGGAACCTCAGGGTGACAGATCGCTTCGACCCGGCGGAAGTCGACGGCGTTATGTCGATCGTGAGAACTCTGAACGTGGAAGGCGAAGCGGACGAAAACCTCTATCTCCGCCTCGCTGACACCGGATCCCAGGAAGTCGGCGATGGCTGGATCGATGTGGGAAGTAATTTGAAGCTCAAAATCGAAGGGGCCGGGCCCGTTCACCGAAAGGTCGACGGAAAGAGAGAAACCCTTGTGCCGGTCTCCAGTGATGCAACCATCACCGTGATCTACCGCTGGAACACACCTGCCAAATCCTGACACAGCAAGACAAATTCACCGCCTTTCCTGATCCACCCAACCCTGTTTGGTCCATGACTCAACCCTTTTCATTCTCCCACCTGATCCTGTTGACTGTTGCCCTGGCCTCTCCCCTGCTTTTCGCGGAGGAACCGAAGGAATCAGATTTCTACACCATCACCCAGATTCCCACCCCCGATGGTGAGATCGTGGAAGGTGGCGCCATTGAACTGCTTCCGGACGGCAAGGTCGCGGTCTGCACCCGCCGGGGCCAGATCTGGACCATTGAAAACGCCTTCGAATACCCTGACAAAGAAACCAAGTGGACTCTCTTCGCTGAGTATCTTCACGAGCCGCTCGGGCTTGCCTGGAAAGACGGCTGGCTCTATGCCGTGCAGCGGCCCGAGGTGACCCGGATGAAAGACGAAGACGGCGATGGCCGGGCCGACATCTTCGAAACGGTCAGCGACGACTGGGGTATCAGCGGAAACTATCATGAGTACAACTTTGGAAGCCGCTTCGACAAAGAAGGGGACCTCTGGACAGCACTCTGCCTCACCGGTTCATTTTCCTCCGAAACACTCTTCCGGGGCTGGGTCCTCCGAATCAACGAAGACGGGGAAATGATCCCCACTGCCAGCGGAGTGCGCTCCCCCGGCGGCATTGGATTCAATGCGGAAGGTGACGTGTTTTACACTGACAACCAGGGCGCCTGGAACGGGTCCAGTTCTCTCAAATGGGTCAAGCCCGGCTCCTTTCAGGGAAACCCGAACGGAAACATCTGGTATGAATATGCCGACGGTGCCATCGGTGATCGTCCGGTTGAGCCACCCTACTCCGACGATGGAAGCCGCACCATAACAGAGCGTGAAAACATTCCGGAGTTGATCCCTCCCGCTGTCATCCTGCCACACCAGAAGGTCGGTAACTCCCCCACCGTGATCGAACCTGACATGAGCGGCGGGAAATTCGGTCCCTTCGCCGGTCAGGTTTTCGTCGGAGAGCAGACACATTCAAAGGTTCACCGGATCTTTCTTGAAAAAGTGAACGGACTCTACCAGGGAGCGATGTTCCCGTTTCTCGAAGGATTCCAGTCCGGCAATATCGGCCTTCGCATCTCAGAGGACGGCAAGCTTTTCACAAGCGGTTCCAATCGCGGATGGGGTGCCCGCGGCGGCAAGCCGCATGCCTTTGAGCGCGTCGACTGGACCGGCAAGGTGCCTTTTGAGATTCACGAAATGCGCGCGCTCCCGGACGGGTTTGAACTGACCTTTACGAAGCCGGTCGACCCTGCCAGTGCTGTCGATGCCTCCTTCAGGATGGAGGCCTACACTTACATTTACCAGAAAGCCTATGGAAGCCCCGAGGTGGATCAGGTCAAGCCGACTGTGACCGTCGCCTCTGTCTCTGATGACGGGAGGAGCTTGAAACTCAAAGTGGAGCCCCTCACGAAGGGGCACGTTCACGAACTCCACGCCGGAGGTCTCAAGGCAAAGGAGAGCGGGAACGGCCTCCTTCACAAGGACGCCTACTACACCCTGAACGAAATCCCGGAGTAAGCGATCCGGGATTTCAAGGTGCCTTGATTCAATTCAGGAACTTTGCGATCCTGGCGTGTACCTCGTTCTTGTCAGGAGCGGGTTTTCCTTCATCGGTGATCACTTTCGCGATCGCGAACCTCTCGTCCATGAGAGATTCTCCGTCGATCTCCTCCGCAATCGAGAATTCGTTTTCTTTCGCTTCCACTTCTTCCCGGAATCGTTGAACCAAATTCTCATTCTCGGAACGGGAATGATCAATCAGGTCGTCTGCGTCGTCATCGCAGAGGCTCCGGTTTTGCTCTCCTTCACCACCCTGAGACTGAACAGAACCAGTGCTCTGACTCTCGTCTATCTGACCATGGCGGGCACCATCCTCCTCTTCACTGGCTGGATGCTTCCAAGGCTGTTCGTGTCAGGGATATGCTCCTCCAAAACGAAGAAATCCATCGCGAACGCGGAGGAACTCGACCCCGTTTCCAAAGTCGTCATCTGAAACGGATGAACTCATCCGGTATCGGACACTCAAACGAGACGCGCTCTCCTGAAGGATGCATGAAGGACAGCTTCCATGCATGGAGCATCAATCGCCCTGTCTTGATCGCCTGCCGCTTCGGCTGACCGTAAATCACATCCCCGAGAATCGGACAATGGAGTCCCTCTTTCAGGTGTACCCTGATCTGGTGCGTTCGTCCCGTGTGAATCACGCAGGAAAGCAGGGCCCATTTTCCAGACTGATCCGCGTTCATGACCTGATAATCCGTAATTGCCTCTTTGCCCGCCGGTGCCTCGAGAATTGCCATTTTCTGGCGATTGACCGGGTGTCTTCCAATCTGCGTCGTGAGAGTCCCACTTTCTGAGGCCGGAACTCCCGATGTCACCGCCAGATACTCCTTTCCCGTCTCCCGTCCCGAAAACTGGGCAACCAGCGACTCGTAGGCGCGGTCGCTCTTCGCGGCAACAAGGCAGCCTGAGGTGTCTTTATCCAGCCGGTGAACAATTCCCGGCCGATCCGGATCCGCCAACTTAGAAAGCTTCCCCGCAGTGTGATGAATCAGTGCATTCACGAGCGTGCCGTCTGTATTTCCGGAAGCAGGATGAACCACGATGCCTGCTGATTTGTTGACGACGATGACATCCTCATCTTCAAAAAGCACTTCCAGACCGATAGCCTCCCCGAGGATTTCCGCACGCTTGTCCTCCGGCACCTTCACCTCGATCCTGTCTCCTGCTGACAGGGCGTGACGGGGTTTGATACTCCGATCATTCACCCGCACCCCGCCATCTTTGATCCACCCCTGAAGTGCGGCTCTCGAGACAGAGACCCCCGTACTTCCCAGCATCCCGGGGAGAACGCGGTCGAGACGCTGCCCGGCTACGGCCCCGTCGACCACAAATTGATGCACTTCCCCGGACATAGAATCACCTAACTTCACCTGCTCCGGACTCTTGTCAGGCTTTTTCGCCAAAGCTAGTCCAGCTTTGGGGTGTAAATGGGAAGCTCACGATTCATTCGCAAGTCGTCCACCATTTCCCAGGTTGAGAGCGTCTTGTCATTGCTCAGAGGAACGACGCGCATCGAGATGCTCGATCCAATCTCACGGGTTGCCGCACCGGTGTACTTTCTGCCAAAGACAATCCCGTGGGCAATCCGGATTTTGTCACAGGGGTAATTACCGAGCCGGTCATCGATCACCTCATACTCATACAAGCCGAGAGCATTGGCATAGGGAAGTTCGTTTAGATTCTGAATTTCAGATTTCTCGACCAGTTTCAGAACCAGATCGAGTTCCTCCATAGGCAAACCGGAGACCTTGTTGGTTTCCATCGAACTGTGTCCGCCGGACGATGAAACTGCAGAAGGGGTCTGAATCGGCAGCGCCCGCACGATCGCGGGAGCCGACGGCGACGGGGAAACCTTCATGAAATCATTGAAATGCAGGGAAACTTTTTGCGCCCAGCCCCGGGCATCTTCCGGACCGTAGTGAATCCCGTCGGTCGCCGGATAGGGATCATCAAAACGAGTCACCTTCTGACTTTCGAAAACCCTTCCCTCGTATTCATTGACAACGTCACGCATGATGGAGGACAGTTCCTCCTGCAGCGATTTCGGGTATCTCTGCTCGTGTGAATGGGGCGGAAGCACCCAATAGGAAACAGCGCCCGACTTGGCAATCGAATAACACATCTGCTGAATCAGCGATGTCACCTCGCTGACATTCCCCTCCTTTGTCCGACGCTTGGATCGGAGCGTTGCGTAGAGGTTGGACCCCGTCTGCACGACGACCACATTCGGCTCGTGCAATTCGAGAAGGTCCTCCAGTTTCGGCACGGCCCTCACATAACCGACCCGTCGTTCGCTGAGAGGAGACTTTTCCCAGAATCCAATCGTGCAGGGAAGCGACTGGTAGCTCTTCAGCCAGTAATAGGGACTGGCGCCTCCTGCGACAACGGTATGAACCTCAAAGCCCGATGACCGCATCGACTGATCCAAGGTCTGGCCGAAAGCACCGATGCTCAGCGAGTCACCAAGATAGAGAATCCGCGGCGCTCTCGCCGCCCGGGCAGAAAAATCTGAAGCGAAAAACCCGCTCGCAACCATTGCGACCAAAAACAAGGAGACCCGAATCATGGCGCAAGATTACACGCTTTTCGGCCTAAACTCCAAACAGAAAGACTGCGTTTTTGATAATTTTCGCAATATAGAGAATTATTTTGCGCCGATCACAAGTCTAACCCGGCGGCACACAGACGCTGAAAATCCTCCCATTCGATCGAGAGATCGGCATCCTGCTTCTGAATAAACGCCATGGTCTCGTTCGCGATTTGAGCGCGCGCTGAAGTGAGAGCCCGGCTCACGCGGGTCTGGTCACATTGCCACATCCGCGCGATCAGGGTCTGACTGATTCCATGCAGGTAGGAAAGCTTCAGCATGAGCAGAGTATCCGGCTCGAGGGAGTCAAAGGCATGCTTAATCGCGCGTCCCATCAAGTCACTGAGATCCTCATCGAGCAGCGCCTCGTCCTCCTCCCCGGCAACGCGGTCGAAGCGGTCCCCGGACCGCTCGTCGTCATCTTCGTAACTCGGAAGTTCACCACGGAACTTGTCGCGACGCTTCAGATCAAGCCACCGGTTCCAGGTGATCCGGATCATCCAGGTGGAAAGCGAGGAACGTCCCTCAAACTTTTCCAGCAATGGACGGGTCTGCCCTTTTTTGCCGGCCCCGAAACACTCGGCAATGATATCCGCAACGAGATCCTGAGCCTGGCTGCGCTCGACGCCACGGGACATCATGACCCTCTCAAGCATGGGCTGATACTCTTCCTGGAAGGCCCTCACCGCCCCCTCATCGCCCGCCACTGCCCGATCGACCAGATCAAGGTCTTCAGCGTGCTTCAGCGGTTTGATTTCAGACGATGATTCTCTCATTGGGGTAACGGTCCTGAAGAAGAGTGTTCGTAAAACAGTTTGAGGACTCTCGCAATTCAAGAATCAAACCGCAAGCCCTGAGTTCGCGAAGTGACTCCGCACCGTCGCGCAGGTAAGAGAGGCATCACTGGCGGGTCAAGAAAGTCGATGCGTCCGATCCATATTCCGGGACTCATGATTCCATCAGAATGCCCGCCGCGAGGAAAAGAGATTTCACCCTCGCCCTCTTACGAACCCGCCACCACCTCAACCGCTGACCGCTCGTCCGAAACAATCCTCCCGTCCTGCAGGTG
>JARGOP010000030.1:38297-58716 GCA_029233965.1 Verrucomicrobiales bacterium
CCACCACCTCAACCGCTGACCGCTCGTCCGAAACAATCCTCCCGTCCTGCAGGTGGACGCGGCGATCCACACGATCAAGGAGCCGGTCATCGTGAGTGGAGAAAAGAAAGGCCGCTCCTTTGTCCTGATTGATCTTTCGCATCAGATCGATGATCAGGTTCGCGTTGTAGGTATCGAGATTCGCGGTCGGCTCGTCGGCGAGAACGAGAAGTGGATCGGTGACGAGTGCCCGGGCAATCGCGACGCGTTGCTGCTGACCGCCACTGAGCTTCTGGGGGCGGTGCCCCATGCGATCTTTCAACTCGACTTCTTCAAGGAGGGCTTCGGCCTTTTCCCTCGCAATCTCTTTGCTAACGCCGTTGATCTGCAGCGGAAGCATCACATTCTCCACCGCAGTGAGCACGGGAATTAAGTTGAAATTTTGAAAGACAAATCCAATCGAGGAATTGCGAAGTTCGCTTCTCCTCGCATCGGAGAGGCCCGCAGCGGAATGCCCGTTGATGATTACCTCGCCCTCCGAAGGAGCATCAAGAAGACCGATCAAATTACACAATGTTGATTTCCCTGAGCCCGATGGCCCCCACACGGCAATGAACTCTCTCTCCTCGATAGCAAACGAAACACCGTCGAGCGCCGTCACTTCGGTGTCACCAAAATGATAAGTTTTCTTGAGTTTTCGGGTTTCAACAACTTTCATCGTTACGAATCTGCGGTATTACTTGCAGTCTAGTCACCCATCTTCATTTTGCACGGGGTAAATGATCGAACGCGCACTCTTAATCTTCTGGGCTTGCTGGCTGCTTCTCGTGTTGCTCGCCGCATTCCGGGTCTTCGCCTTTTCCTTCGCCCGGCGACGACAGGACAAGCGCTGGGGTGACGGCTCCAAAGATCAGAAGCCTGCCGTGGTCATCGTCGCGGTGAAAGGATTCGATCTTCAGTCCAGCCCGCGATTTTTCGACACCTTGTTCGCTCAGGACTACTCCAAGTACCGGGTCATTGTTTCCTTTGAATCCTGGAGTGACCCCGTCGCGGTCTGGCTGAAAGATGAACTGGAAGTTTCCGCGAGCGATCCCGTCTGGACGCATCCGGAATCAGATAAATCACTGAAAAACATCACGCTGGTCTGCGCCGGCACATCTGACGCGGAAGGTCAGAAGGTCCACAATCAGCGTGCCGCGTTCAAGCACCTCGTCGCCGCTGACGAAGTGGTCGCCTTCATCGATGCTGACATCGTCTTCAAGTCGGATTGGCTTGCGAGGCTCACGGCTCCGATCAACCAGAATACGCATCCTCTCGCGACCACCTATCGCTGGCTGATCCCGAAACGCCCGACACTTCCCAACCAGGTGGCGAGTGTCATCAATGGATCGATCACGACGCAGGGCGGCTGGGAATCCACGACCGTCCTCTGGGGCGGCTCAATGGCGATCACCCGGAGTGTTTTCGACAAGCTGGATGTGGCAACGCTTCTCAAGGGATCCTTGAATGACGATCTCAGGCTCTCCAAGGCGGCCCGGGCCGCAGGGCACAGGATCGCGTTCATTCGTTCGCTCATCGTGCCAACCATGATTGACTTCAACTGGCGGTCTTTCTTCGAATTTGCGAAGCGTCAATACACTCAGGTCAAATTTTTCAGCCCGATCCTCTACACCGGCACGAATGTTGTTCTTGGCTTCTACGCACTGGGGGTTCTTTCCATCATCGCCGCCCTCATCTACGGCTACTTCTTCGCCTGGGTCCCGGTCGCGGCAGCTTACGTGGTCGATCAATTCCGCAGCCTCGCCCGTCAGCAGGTCTATCTCTCTCTTTTTCCGGAGAATGGAATCCAGCGAAAACTGTTCTCGGCAAGCTGGCTTGAACACATGCTCACTCCCCTCTGGATGTTGCTTCACTGGGTGCTACTCCTCAGCACCTGGAAACAGAGCCGGATCACCTGGGCCGGGATCACCTACCGGATTATTGCGAAGGACAAAACACGAATCCTCAATCGTCCGGTTGTCGCCGGGAGACTTCCCGTGGGAGTGCCCGGGCTCGCCTTGATCGCCGCATTAAACGATCGCAAACGCGGGAGCTACACCCAGCCGATCCGCCCTATCTCCACCGGCCCGATCACTCCGATGGCTTCGCCTCTCGAGCCAACCATCGCAGTCGAAACGGCGGAGGAGGAGGTTTTGGAAACGACGGCCATCACGGAAGCTCCGGTCGAAGAAACCGTCGCCGTCGAAGAGCCCCCCGCCCCGGCAACCGTATCCGCTCCGGCAGCGATGGAGAACAGTCCGCCGGCGCCCTCCCCGATCCGCCATCCGGGAGTCTCGGCGTTTGTCACCCCCCTGACCGCCCTCGCCCTGCCACCGATGAGGCGACGCCGTTCCGCCGAACCGGACACCGGAACCTTTCTTTGCTCGTCTCCTGCAGCCGAACGAAGACGCCCCTCGCCCCGGAGGGAAGAGCCTTCGATCCATCTCATGCCGGTGAAGTTTTACCCGACGAACCCGGCGCTGGCTCAGTCCAGTGCTCCTTCGGGGTCTTCCGTGCCCGAATTGCCGGAAGTTCCGGATGAGGCGCCGCGAACCGAACCGCAGCCGGAGGAAATCCGCGAGAAGCCTTCTGAGCCGGTCTCTCCGGGCGGCAGCTTCGCGGCACATCGCAACACCTCCCCCAGGAGCCTTCGTGTCGGCGTTGTCGGACGACGTACCGCAAAGTCTTCGCGGGTGAATGAGGTCGGTTACGCATTTCCCGTCGGTCGGGTCGCCCGTCCCGTGTCCCGGGGCGCTGCGGGTCGTCCCTGCTGAATTTTCTTCCCTTTTCAGAAGGGGGAATCTAGCGTCATCGCGATGAGCATGATCTGGAACCCGCTTCTTTTCCTCACCCTTGTTTTCGGACTGAGTCACCTCAGCGCCGAAGAATCGAGAACGTGGACCTCTTCGGAAGGAAAGTCGTTCGAGGGAGCCCTTCTGTCCGCGACAGAAACCACCGCCAGCGTGAAGCGCTCCGATGGTCGTGTCTTTGAAATCCCGCTCGAAAAGCTGTCCCCCGATGATCAGGCCTTCGTGCAACAATCCCTGAAAGACAGGAATCGTGAGGAAGGGCTCAACACGGGGCCTTTTGCCGAAATGATCACCGGCGAGTGGATTCAAGTGCCGAAAGAAACCTACGGATTGTTATTCCAGATTTATGGCACCTCCAAACTCAAGCGCCTTGGAGAACCGTTTCCCTTATTCATACACCTGCACGGAGCGGGGAGTCGCGCCGATGCAGTCGAAACCGGCAAAGTCGAAATCGCTCCTCAAATGCTCGCCGGCGGGGAACTTTACGACGACTTTCCCTGTCTCATTATTGTTCCGACCTGCCCGCCCGATTCCAACTGGGGAGAGCAGGCCGGAGCCCTCGAATCACTCATCGACACGCTCGCCGACTCTCTTCCTGTTGATCGAAACCGGATCTATCTCTCAGGCTACAGCATGGGCTCGAGGGGGGTCGGGTCGCTTATCGAACGCCGCCCCCGGTTCTATGCCGCCGGACTTCTTGCCGACGGAGAAGCCAGGATGAGCTGGGTCGATCAGACCGACACCGCCCTATGGCTCACCTTTTCAGGAGAACGCGATCTGGACGGAGCCAAAGCCTTTGCCGACGCCTACACTGCCGCCGGAAAGACCGCTCATTTCGAGGGTTTCCCTGATCATATCCACAACCAGATCCACTGGACCCTCGCGAAGACAGAGGGAGTCTTCGAGTGGTGTTTTATGCAGTCTCGCAAAGAGTGAGCGGGCGTCGCCCTGTCTGCGCAAAGCCTCCGCGAGGCGGGCTGGGCAGACCGTCCCGGAAAAACGGCGCGGTTCATTTTCGATAGATCCCGGTGAGGTCGAGCACGAGATTCTCCTTCGTCGAGCTCCCGTTGACCGTTCCGGTCACAATGACTGGATCCATTTCGGCGAGGCCGTTGACACCCTTGAGTCCCTGCGCCACCGGAAGTCCGTCGTCGCCCGGGATCTGAATGGTCATGCGCTGAGTTTTCAATTCTTCAGGAGCAACACAGCAGGCGTCCCACGGAGTCGGGCACTCGTCACCGGGAATGAGGTCACACGTCTTCAGCGCCTCATCGGCGAGAACGACCGAAGCGTATCCATCGGTGAACGGATTCATGACTCCGGCAATCTTTCCGGCCACGACGAGAGTCTCCCCGGGTGTCGCATCGGCGCGGGCTTCAAGGACGGTGATCGCTCCGGCGGGTTCTTCATTGAGAAACACTACCGAGATCCGGTCTTCACCGCTCGACGTCGTTTCGTTGGTCTCGACTTCCGTTTTTTCACCGGTGCAGGATAGAAGAAAGGTGGAAGCAAGCGTGAGGGTGGCAAGGGTTGTCGTTTTCATGGATGATACAGGTTGGGTTAAAATACTTACGAAGATCGGAGAGCCACAGGTAAGGGCGCCTGCAGGCATCGCCACGCAGGAGGAAGGGCACCGGCAAACCCCAGGACAACGCCGGTCCCGAGGCCCATGATAATAACGGTCGCCGAGAGCGACAATTCAAAGGTGCCGACGGAGAAAGGAACCCGCACCCCCTCCAGCAGGATGACAGCAAGGAAGGCGGCAAGAAGCGTTCCCAACAAGGTGGCAAGGAGGCTTTCCTGAATCAACGACCAGAGAATTGCGAGACGTGAATAGCCGACCGCTTGCAGCGTCGCCATCTCCACGATCCGGGATGCAAACGACGCATAGAGCAAATTAAGCCCTCCAAAAATCGCTCCGGCCGCGACGAGAGCAGCGGTCACCCAGGTCATCGCCCGAATCGGACCGTAAAACTGAGCAAGCTTCCGGTAGTAATCCGACTCACGGATTGCGACAAGCTCAAGGTCAAGCCGCTGCTTCGTGAAGAGATCTGCTTGTGGGAAATCCTTCGCTGAATTCAGCCGGATCACGACGCAGGACAGAGTATCCCGCTGAACCAGGGTCATGAGATCATTCCGGTCCATCCAGATCTCGGATTCCATCACCGTGCCCGGTGCTTCGAATACGCCTGACACAGTGAAACTCTGCCCTTCGAACTCAAGCGTAGCGCCGGGCTGTAACTCAGCTTTGCTCGCGCCGAGGGTATGCGAAGCAACCCGACCAACCATGACCTCTCCCGGGTTCGGGTAATGCCCTTCGAGAAGACGAACTTCGCGGTGTACCTCAAAGGCTTCCGGGAGGATGCCGCGGAGCAGTGCCTGAGAGGTACTGCCGGTGCTACGCGACAGGTTTCCCATGTAGTGAACTTCCCCGCTCACCGCCGCCACGCCGAGACGAGTCGCTATGCCGCGGATTCCCGCAGCCGCCTGTTCCGCCGCCTGCACCGGAACTTCACTGCGTTCGACCGACTCCTCCGATCCAGCACCTAACAGGATTACATTTTTCTCACTGCCACTCGCGCGGAGAACCTGCTCCATGCCCTCGTTGAAAGAGGCAGCCGAGAAAATAAGAAAAACAACGAGCGCTCCCCCTCCCACTTTCTGCAGGAGTTTCACGGGGTCGCGAAAGAGGTTTCGCACCGCATAGGAGAAAGGCAGCATATCAAGTTGCGCGAAGCGATTCCACAATGGGTTTACGGGATGCCACGAAAGCCGGCCAAAGTGACGCACCGAAGCCTAGCAGAATCGCGATCAACAATCCGTACCCGGTGATGAGAAAGTCAGGCTGCAACGCAAGGGTGAGTCCTTCATTCCCGAGTGTGAACTGTTTCCATCGAAAAAATCCCGTCGCGGCAAAACAACCAACGATGCCACCGGCGAGACCGAGCATGGCACCTTCCCAGAGAACGAGTCCTCCCACGGCTTTCCTCGAGAACCCGAGCGTTTGCAGAATGGCGTTTTCCTTTTCGCCGCCCCGAACCACGAGCAGGAGCGAATTGGCGACAAGCGCCAGCACCGCGATCACCGCACCGAACGCCAGCCAGCGGGTGAAGTGGATCATTTCAATCATGTCCTTCGCCGTCTGCGCGAAAAACGCTTTCTCCGGCCTTGTATCGGTCGGTGCTGCATCCGAGGCAAAGAGGGCATCAATCTTCGAAGCGACCGCTTCGAGCCGCTCCGGAGAATCAACCCTGACATTAAACTGCGTCACATTGCCCAAACCGACTCGGGAAGCCTGCTGGAGAAACGGGAGATGCACGTAGGCGACATTGTTGTCCTGCGCCTCCTCCGAACGAATGATTCCCGCGACAAAGACACGCACACCGACAGCCTCAAACTGGTCGCCCGGCTTCAGGCCACGACGTTTTGCAAAATGCTCACCGAGGAGAGCCCCGTCGCCACGGTCCGCCCAGTCTTCAAAAGAACCCTCCAAAATTTCAAGATCGGGATTGAATCGCTTCAAGTCCTCCGGCGGGACTCCGCGAAAGGCGATCACGTCGAGGCTCGCACCGCAATTGTTTACCACAATCTGAATCGGAATCGCTTCGACAACGCCTTCGATTCGCTCAATGTCAGGCTGGTAATGCTCGGGAAGACGGGAAGTCGCGGGGCAAAACCGGTTCTCCCGATAGACCACGAGAGTGGTATCCCGGGCCTGCGACTCAGTCGCTTTGCCAAGCGATTGCTGCATTGTCTCAACGGCGGAGTAGAGAAACATTCCTGCCGCGACCCCGGCAATCGTGAGGAGGCTGCGTAGACGGTGTCGGCTCATTTGCTTCCACGCAAGAGCCCCCAGGTGAATGATCGTTTTCATGATGCGCCCCCCTCCATCGATTCGACCAGCTGTCCCTTCTCAAGATGCAGGGTTCGGGAAGCGGCAGCAGCCGCTTTGGCATCATGCGTGACCATCACAATCGTTTTCCCGTGATCTCCGCTCAGATCCTGAAGCAAGCTGAGAATGGAGTCAGCGCTCTCCCGGTCGAGATCTCCGGTCGGTTCATCCGCGACCAACAGGGCAGGATCTCCCACGAGAGCGCGTGCAATCGCGACCCTTTGCTCCTGTCCGCCGGAAAGTTCGGAAGGTCGATGATCCCCCCGGTCCGAAAGTCCGACGATGTCCAGAGCGGCATCGATTTTCCTGCGGCGTTCGGCCTTCGACAGATCCTTACGCAACAACAGGGGCAACTCGATGTTCTCGTAGGCCGAAAGAATCGGGACGAGATGGTAGAGCTGAAAGATGTAGCCACATTCGGTGGCGCGCCATCGCGTCAGCTGTCCACGCGTCATGCCGCTGATCTCCCGGTCACCGATCCAAAGCTCCCCGGAGCTGGGACGATCGATCCCGGCAATCAAGTTCAGCAGAGTGGTCTTCCCGGACCCCGAAGGTCCCATCAAAGCGAGAAACTCACCCTTGGGAACGTCGAGGGACAATTCCTGCAGCGGCACCACTTCGATGCTGCCCTTTCGATAAATTTTGGTCAGGTGACGGCAGCGGATGAAGACCTCTTTATTCATTGTCTGATTGAGTTGAAATTTTGAGTCGCTCTCCCGCGACAAGGTCAGAGGGTGGTCTAATCAGCACGAACTCTCCCGGCAGGAGCCCTTCACTGATGAGGATGTAATCGTCGCGTTCCTCACTACCGAGGGCGACTTGCCGCTTCTCGGCTTTCTTACCGGAGGCATCGAGAGTCCAGAGGATCGCCTTCTCCCGTTCACGGTTGAGCAACGCGGATGAGGGAACGAAGACCGAAACACGGGGGGATTCGGAGCTTCGCGATTCTGCGCGATCCCCTGCGACAACCGGTTCAGAAGCGGTTGCGAGAAATTCAGCACGGCAAAGCATATCAGGCCGCAATCTCGGATCCGGCTCCAGAAACTTCACCTTCACTTGCAGCGTGTTTCGCTGCAGGTCCGCCTCGCCCGCGATACGCGTCACGGTACCGCGAAAGATTTTCTCAGGAAGGAAATTGGATCGCATTCGCACCGCCTGCCCCACGCCGAGTTGGGAAGCTTCCTCCAGCGGAACATCGATTCTCGCCTGCAGGGAATCCGGCTGATAGAGCACCGCGATCGTCGCCGAGTCCGGGTCATCCATATTCAGCATTCTCTTCTGACCGGGTGAGACGAGAAGCCGCAGCACGATGCCATCGACCGGTGATCGGATCCCGGTCCGGTCGAGGGCCAATTGCTTTCTCGCCACTTCTGTTTTCGCCCGGCGAATTCGGGCCTCGTAATCACCTCTCAGGGCCTCGAGACGTTTCACTTCGCTGCGAAGTTCCTCGGCGGAGGCAGCGAGAGCGGCGACTTCCGACTCGTGGGTTTGCAGCATCAGTTCCGCACTGACCCGTTCTCCCTCGGCAACGGCTTCGCCCCCAGCGTTGGTGAGGCGGTCGCGGCGATCGATCAATTCCAGACAGCGCATCTCTCCGGCTTTGACCTTCAGTTCCAGCGTATCAAGCTGCGCATGAACCGCTTTGATTCCGGCCTCGTGTGCTTCGTAGAGCCCTTTCAGTGAGGCCAGTTCGCTGGCTGCCGTTTCCAGATCGAGTTCAAAGTCTTCCCGAATCAGTGTCGCCAGAATCTGGCCGGTCTGAACCGATTCCCCCTCAAGCACAGAGACCGTTTCCACGACTCCGTTGACGAGCGCGGTTGCCTTGATCGGGAGAGGATCGGGCTCTACCCACCCGGAGGCTTGAAACAAGGTCGATCCCGACCAGGAATCGATTTCCGCCCCCCCGGTCGATGAATTCAAAAGAGTCGATGGTGTTGCCCGGACTGTGACCGCTTTCTCAATTTCCACAGCGCGGGCAGGAAGCAGTTGCTCGCCGAACAAGAGAAGGCTCAACCCGAGAAAACCGAGGAAAAGGGCCCACGGAAACAGGGTCGCGGGATGGAAACGCCTTCGCGCTGCGGTCGCGGACGGCGCAGATTTGGAAACAAGAGTGGTGAGTGAAGAGACTTTCAAGGGATTGATTCATACACATAACAGAGTGCCGTGAGCGCACGGCAAAACGGACCGGAGAGGTCAGTTCGCGGAACATCTGAATGAGAGAAATCAGATCAATCGACTTTCGAGACGGGCAAGCCGTTCCCGGGTGGAGGGCGGCGGAGGGTCCGGAGTGTCGAACACCTGCGCACTAAGAAAAAGAGGACGCCGCGGAAGCGCCTCCGCAAAATCCAGATCCACAATTACCAGCTCAGCCCGGGTAACTCCGATCGGGGCGAGCATCGCTGCTTCGTCCGAAAGAACGACAAGGCAACAGCCCCCGGAGTCAGTCCCGCAACAATCGGAAGCACAGTCGGGTGAAGAAGTCGCATCGCAGCAAGTGTCCAGCGTGACGGTACAAAGGCGCGTCGCCATCGCTGACGAACTCAGGCCCATTCCCAGCGTCAACGCGAGGAGAAGTGCCGTTCGCATTCCTTTTACCATGACTGAAGATACTCCCCGCAACTCGTCTGTGTCAACCCCGGCGTCCCGGGCCGAGCTTCAGGGCCTCGTAAAATAGAAGTCGGAAAGTCGCTTCGAAATGTCCTCCATTTGCTCCGCGGCAAGCAGCTGGTTGTAGAGAACAATCTCGAAAATCCAGGTGGAGCGAACGCCATCGGGATCGGCAGTTACGTCATTCCGACCGAGGAAGAGACGCTGAAACGGAGAATTCATCGCTTCGTATTCCCCGCTCGAAAAAGAAACGTCATGACCGGAAGCCGGAAGGCTGAGGAGGTGATGTCTCCCCTCTGCCGGTGAACTCCCGTAAGCAATTACGCCGGCACCCGAACTCCCCCACGGAGCCTTGATCGAAACTTCCTGCATCCCCCCTCCAAGTCGCGTCGATCCCACCGCATTTCCGCTGAAATCAATCTTAATACCGGCGACCTCCCCGCCTCCGGCATTCGGCTCGATCTGAATCTGCCGACCTGAGCCCGGGTTCATCTTTCCCACAAAAAATACCGTGACCCCTCTCTCGAGGGGAAGCGGTCCCGTTCTCGTCACCAGAGCGGTTCGATTATTCAGCATGGCAGCACGCGTCGGGGCCTTCAGTGCCTTGAGATCCCGATCACTCAGAATTCCGGAAACGGGAGCAAAGACGGCAAACTCATCCGTAAAGGTCGGAAACAGAGAGTGAAATTTTTTCCTCGTTTTCAGATTCGTCCAGATCGCGATTTTTCCACCTGATTCGGAAGCAGGCTCAAGATCCCTCCCCAGCATTCCTTCGGCACTGGCGCAGCGCAGTAGCAGCGGTGGATCCGCCGGCAAATCCGCCAGTGAAACTGGATCACCATCCAGCTCAAAAGGATCCGGCATTGCAAACTGCCCGGAGCCTGATGCATTTTCGACCTCTACCGCCACGTTCACGGGAACCGGCTCTTCCTCTCTCGGCCGCACCTCTACCTCCTCTTTTTTCCCTCCAAACAGAGAGAACAGAAAAACCCCTAACAGAACAATACCAAAGCCCGTAATCGTCACCGGGTGCCTGAGCCATTCGACCCGCCCGGTTGCAGCAGCGTTTTTAACCGGCGGGACACTCCGGGTCACGGTCGGGCCGGGCCGGGGAACTTGCGGAGAAGTATGAATAAGAGGACGCCTTACGGAATCCGTCTCCGTCGGGGCAGAAACTCCCCCCGGAGGCGGAACATCCCCGGTGGGCGTATCCCCCGGGGGGTCGTCCTGAGGGGTCACGCCTCCGGTCAAAGGAGAATGTGCAGCCTCAACCGCCTCCCCTTCTCCAGCGAGACGAAACTGCTGCAGAGCCTCAAGCGCACTGGCAGGACGTTCCTGAGGATCTCTCGCAATCAATCTCATGAGCCAGTTCGCAACAGGCTCAGGCACATCCGGCCGGACCGCTCCAATCGGAACAACCGCGTGGTTCAAATGATTCATCGAAGTTTGCGCCGGATTGTCCCCGCTGAAAGGAGCTTTCTGAGCCAGGGCATAATAGAGAACACACCCTAACGAATACAGATCTGTCCGCTGATCAAGGGGCATCAACTCCAACTGCTCCGGCGCAATGTAATCGATGGATCCCAAAAACGACCCCGCCTGATCCAGTGTCTGGGTGGAGGGCTGTTGACTGAATTTAGCGAGACCAAAATCGAGAATCTTCACGAGAAACCGCTCTGAAGGGGTCATCGTCAGCATGATATTCCCCGGCTTGATATCACGATGCAGAAGGCTCAGCTCTGACGCGCTGATGAGCGGTTCAAGACACTGCACCGCGATATCCTGAAAATCTTCGAGTGACAGTGCCCCGCCCTGGAGAACCTGATAGAGGTCTTCCCCGTCGACCAGTTCCATAACGACGTAGGGGCCGTCCTCATCCTCCTCAAAGGCATAAACAGTGACAATGTTAGGATGCTGAAATCGGGCCAACGCAGCCGCCTCACTCGCGAGGACATCCCCTGCCGCTTCGTTCAAATTGGTTTCCTCGAGTGGGAGGAGACGCTTGATCGCCACTTCACGCCCCATCACGGAATCGAAGGCACGGTAGACCGCACTCATTCCACCTTTTCCCAGCCTTCCCCGTATTTCGTATCTTTCTGACATGGCCAGTGCGCGACCGGAGGATCCGGTCCGTGACTTCTCCAATCAGCTCATGATCCGACGAAAAGATCAACCCTGTAGAGCCGCGATAACGGAGAAATTTCATCTTCCGATGGCGGAGTGATCCCGTGATACGATCAGAAGTTCATGATAGGTCTCCTGTTTCTTCTCACCGCCGCTCTTTCTTTTTCGGTCGCCCAGGCCTTCGAACTGCCCGCGAACAGCACACTCATCGTGGAGGAGGACTTTTCCGCGGACACGATGCCAAAGGGGTGGTCTATCCAGACAGGTTCGTGGAAAGCGAAAGACGGAGTTCTCCATGGAGCTGAAATCGAAGCCGACCACCATGCCGCAGCAGCACGGCGCCTCGTCGCAACGGGAGATGCTGTTTACGAGTTTACGTTCCGGATCAGTGCGGAAACCAAAGCCTTCCATTTCGGCTTTGACCCCGCCCGCGGCGAACTCGATAAGAAAGGCCACCTCTTTTCTATCATCGTCACGCCCACTGACTGGCGCCTCCTCAAGCATCTCGACAAGAACAAGCCGGAGGAAGACCCGAACGAAATCCTCGCCACGACTCAACACAACTTCGAGCCCGGACAATGGTATCACCTACGGGTCACGACCCGGGGTCCGACCGTCAAAGCCATGATCGAAGGCCTTGAGCCCTTGACCGGAATGCACCCCTCGTTTGCGGTCCGGAAGCCGACGCTTGTCTTCCGTGCTGTCGGCACCGGAGTCGAAATCGACGATATCCGTGTGTGGGAACCCACGGAGTAAAATCGAACCCTGTCAGTTCAATGACCCGACAGGGTTAAGTGACAAGGCTCCCAACCTGTCGCCGCACCTCATACATCAGTTCAGCAAGGCGGATGCTGTCTGCGTGGGTGTGCCCGGGACATTCGGTCAGCCCTTCGCCGAGGGCATCCATGACCGCTTCGATCTCTGCGGCGACCATTCCCCCTCCGCTGTCCTCGAATGTTTCAATCACTTCACCGCCCCGCTTGAGGATCGCTTTTTTGGCAGCGTGAAAGAGAGGGATTTCAATCAGGCCTTCCGTTCCGAAAACAGATGCGGACATGGCCTCTTCGGTGCGGAACGAACAGGTCATCGCGGCGCAGGCTCCGGAGACGTGGCGACTCAGGATCGCAGCTGAATCCTCCACCCCTGTTTCAGCGAGGGTTCCCCTCGCGGCGATGCTTTCCACCTCGCCGAGAAGCAAGCGGGTCAGGTGCAGCGGATAAATCCCGACATCGAGCACCGCACCCCCCCCGAGCTCCGGATTCATGAGGCGATCCCCGGGATCTGTCGGGCCGGAGAAACAGAAGTCCGCCTGCGCCAGCCTGAGATCACCGATGCGCCCTTCCCCGATCCAGGACTTCGCTTTCCGAATGGCGGGAAGGAAGCCCGTCTTCATCGCCTCCATCAAAAACACTCCGTGCTCCTGCGCGAGACGGGTCAACTCCCTCGTCGTCTCCGGCTCAGGAGTGAGTGGCTTTTCACAAAGCACCGCCTTCCCCGCGAGAATCGCCGCTTTCGCAATTCCGGCATGAAACACGTGTGGCACGACGATGTACACGATGTCGACGTCCTCGTCCGCAAAGAGTTCCTCATAGGATCCACAGGCTTTTTCGAAACCGAACCGGGAAGCGAAAGCCTGTGCTTTGGCAAGATCGCGGGACGCCACCGCAACCGGTCTCGCCCCTTCCATCGCAACCAGTTCCTGAGCAAATTCCTGAGCAAACCGACCGGGACCGATCAGTCCCCATCCGATTCTCTTCTTGTCATTCTCCATGAATTTTTCATCGTCGAGAATGCCGCTCCTCTCAAGGACATTCAGTCGCGCGAAATCAGATTGACGGTTTCTTCACTGGAAATTTCCACAGCCCCTGATACGGTGAAGTGGAGGGGGCCGTCACTGTGCTCGCGAGAGCCAACGCTCGCCTCTCTGTATGCTTTTATTTTCCACCGACATCGACGGAACGATTTTTGACGGGCCTGAAACGGCCGAAATCTTCGCCGCCTTCTGGAAGAATTTGCGGGAGTTGCCTGAGCAGCCGCTACTGGTTTACAACACGGGCCGTTCCCTCGACGATGTCCGTGGTTTGATTTCCGGGACATCCCTTCCCTCACCTGATTTCATTATCGCCGGAGTCGGGACCGAGATGTTCGACCAGGCCGAGGGAAGGCTGATGGATGAATGGAAAGAAGCTCTCTCCGGGAACTGGAATTTCGAAACTGTTCGCAACCTTGTCTCTGCCGAAATCGAAGACATCGAAGCGCAACCGGACGAATGTCAGAACGAGTTCAAATGCAGTTGGTATTACCACGACAAGAACGGGAATGATCTTGATCGTATCGGGAAGTTAATCGAATCTGCCGGACTGGAAGCTCAGGTCATCTATTCCTCAAACCGCGATCTCGATATCCTGCCACGACAGGCAAACAAGGGAAACGCTCTTCGCTGGCTGGCCTCGTGGAGAAATATCCCGCTAAGCCGGGTCGCGGTCGCGGGAGACTCCGGGAACGACTCGTCGATGTTTCTGGTCGATGACACTTTCGGAGTCGTCGTTTCCAATGCCGAAGATGCTCTCGTCAGCGCGGTCGCCGGAGGAAACGCCTACCTTTCTGAGGAGCCTTGCGCCCGCGGCGTGATCGAAGGTCTCAGCCTTCATCTCGGGCTGGACACTCAATCCCTAAGTCACGACAGCCACACTTCAGGATGAAAACGCCCAAGGATCTCTACATTGTCCACCTTTCCATCCACGGACTGATTCGAGGCAATGATCTTGAACTCGGTCGCGATGCCGACACGGGAGGCCAGTGCAAGTACGTCGTCGAACTCGTGAAAGCACTCGCTGAAAACGATGCGGTCGGGCAGGTGGATTTATTCACCCGCCTCGTCTCGGATCCGAAAGTCAGCCCCGACTATGCGAGGCCGGTCGAAGATCTCGGGAACGGAGCCTATATCAGAAGAATCACGGCGGGACCAAAGCGCTACCTGAAAAAGGAATCCCTCTGGCGCTACCTCGATGCCTTTCTCGATCATTCCCTCGCTCTCTTTCGGGATAACAATCGGATCCCCGATGTCATCCACGCCCACTACGCCGACGCCGGATATGTGGGCAGTCGTCTTGCCTCGCTCCTGGGTTGCCCGTTTATTTTCACGGGTCACTCCCTCGGTCGCACCAAGCTTGAGTCCTTTCTCGATAAGGGCATGGATCGGAAAAAGGTCGAGCGCCGCTACAATCTCCCCGCCCGGATTGAGGCTGAAGAATTGGCGCTCGACAGCGCCGCTCTCGTCTGCACGAGTACGAACCAGGAAGTCGAGCAGCAGTATTCGGTTTACGAACTCTACGCTCCGGACCGCATGCGAGTGATCCCCCCCGGAGTCGACATCTCCCGTTTTGCCCCTCCGGGCGAAAAGCCGGTTCCCGATCATGTCTCCGGCAACATCGAACGCTTTCTGGATCATCCCGACCGACCCGCCATTCTTTCCATCGCACGAGCTGATGAGAAAAAAAACCTCAGCACCCTGGTAAAGGCGTTTGGTGAAAGCAAGACCCTGCGAAACGAAACCAATCTCGTTCTCGTCGCTGGAAACCGTGACCGCATCGACGATTTAAATCCCGGGGCCCGTAAGGTTTGGACCGAGCTACTCCAGCTCATCGACGACTACGACCTCTACGGCTGCATCGCGATCCCAAAGCATCATCGACCGGACGACATTCCGGCCTTCTATCGCTATGCCGCAGCAAAGAAAGGCGTTTTCGTGAACCCGGCATTGAATGAACCTTTCGGACTCACGGTGATCGAGGCCGCCGCCTCAGGTCTCCCGGTACTTGCCACGAACGATGGAGGTCCCCGTGACATTCTCGGCAACTGCAAAAACGGCGAACTCATCGACCCGACCGACGTTCCCGCCCTGACCGATGCCCTGGAACGCGCCGTCTCTGACAAAGAACAATGGGAATCCTGGTCTGCCGGAGGTCTGAAAGGAGTTCGCGAATTTTACACCTGGAAAGGGCACGTGGACCGATATCTGGAAGAGGCCGGCGGGTTGCTCGATGCGATCACACAGCCCCATCTCATCACCGAGAAGATCAGGACGACACTCCCGCTCGCAGACCGAATCGTATTCACCGGACTCGAAGACGAACTGCTCGACACTGACCCGGAGGCGATCGAGCGGCTCCGCGACTTCTGCAGCGCGAACCAGCCCAATCTCGGCTTCGGAATCGCGACAGGACGCAGCCTGAAGATGGCTCGCGAACTGATTGAACGGCACAAGCTTCCCGGGCCTGACATTTACATCACGCACCTCGGCGCAGAGATTCACTACGGCAAGCGCCAGGTTCTCGATCTGAGCTGGGAGAAGCACCTCAATCACCGATGGGAACCCGGGGCGATCATGGAAGTTCTCGAAACCATCACCGGAATCCACCTGCAGGATGGCCCCGGCCGACAGCATCGATTCAAAATTTCCTACAACTACGAAAAAGGGATCGCTCCGCGGCGGCGCGAGATCCAGAAAGTGCTCCGGGAACATCAACTGCCCGCCAAGGTCATTCTCTCGCAGGGGAAGTTTCTCGACGTGATTCCCCTCCGCTCAGGAAAGGGCCAGGCGATTCGCTACGTCACGATGCGCTGGGGCATTCCGGCGGACAATGTTCTTTTCTATGCCCGCCGGGGAAGCGACTATGAGGCCCTGTCTGGCCAGTTTCTTGCTGTTCTCGGTTCCGACCATAGTCTGGAACTGAAATCAACCACCTCTCTCCCAAGGGTTTATCTGGCTTCCACTCCCAATTTTGCAGGGCTTATTGAAGGGATCAATGCGTATCAATTTGGAGGCGGTATCAAGATCCCTCAAAGTGCTAAAGGTCTCGGATCTGATCACGGGGACGACACCGAAGCCGTTCTGGCCCCTGACATGGAAGTTCATTTAAGCGATGGAGACTGAAACCCCAAACGACACTCAATCGGAGAAACCACTGCTCGCAGGCATTGAGGCCGGAGGCACAAAATACGTTTGCGCCGTCGCCACCAATCCAAACGAGCCCCTCCTCGAAACCCGTTTTCCGACCGGGGATCCTGAAGCAACGATCGAGCAGGCGGTCGCTTTTTTCCGCGACGCATCCGAAAGCTACGGTCCCATTCGCGCGATGGGAATCGGCACCTTCGGCCCGGCGGACATTCATCCGAAATCACCCGGCTACGGCTCGATCCTGACGACCCCCAAACCGGGCTGGGCAGGGTTCAACGTCGTCAATGCCGTTCGTGAAGGGATCGGTGCGCCCGTTCCCATCGCTTTCGAAACCGATGTGAATGCCGCCGTCATCGGCGAAGCGGAATACGGCTCGGCAAAGAATCACCGGTTCGTTGCCTATGTCACGGTGGGTACCGGAATCGGTGCGGCCTATCTGCATGACGGCAAGCTCGTACACGGGAAAATGCATCCTGAGGTCGGCCACATGGTGATGCCGGATTTCGATTCCCCCCTCGGAAAAAACACCAACGTCTGCCCGTTCCACGAATCCTGCTTCGAAGGCAGAGCGGCGGGACCCGCTCTCGAAGCACGCTGGGGCATCCCCGGGCACGAATTACCCGAAGACCATGAAGCCTGGGATCTCCATGCCGCCTACCTCGCCGCAGGGTGCATCAACCTCACTGCCGCGTGGTCTCCTGATCTGATTCTTCTCGGTGGCGGAGTTTTCCAGAAAGCCGGCCTCATCGACAGGGTTCGTCGCGAATTTGAAAAACAGGCAGGAGGCTACTGGAGTCTTCCCCCTCTGGATCTCTATCTCCAGACTCCGGCGCTGGACCAACACGCTGGAATTGTTGGAGCCCTCTCACTGGCACACCGCCTGCTTTAAACGGCTCTTCCTGAGCACTTCCCTGAACTCAGGCCCCCCGCCCTATGAGCGTTGTTATTTCAGAACATCAATCAAAACGAACCTTCGCGAGGCTCAAGGTGCTTCTCGAAAAGAAGTACCCTCATGCCATCGGGTCTCCGGAGTGGGAGGGATTTCAATTCCGTCTTGAAGAGAACTTTCCGGACCTTCTGAGCCAGCTCGTGGTCCTCTACGGACATCACTTCGATTTCTACTACCACCTCGAGCGCCTCCTCGAGATCATGGCGGAAGCCTGGCTCGAACGTCCCCCGGAGTGGAAAAGCACCGATGCCATGCGCGAAGCCGACCGGGCTTGGTATCAATCGGGGCATCTCATCGGGGCAATGGCCTACGTCGATCTCTTTGCGGATGATTTGAAAGGATTCCAGGAACAGATCCCCTACCTGAAAGAACTGGGGATCACCTATCTCCATCTCATGCCGCTCTACAAGAGCCCGGACGGAGATGACGACGGAGGCTACGCCGTTTCGAGCTACCGCGAAATCGATCCTGCTCTCGGGACGATGGAGGATTTGCGACTTCTCGCGGAAGAACTCCGTCGCCAGGGCATCAGTCTGGTTCTCGACTTCGTCTTCAATCATACCTCGGACGAACACGAGTGGGCGGTCGAAGCCCGACAGGGACGGGAGGAGTTTCAGGACTTCTATCTCATGTTCGATTCGAGACAGGAAACGGAAGAATACCAACAGCACCTCAGGGCGATTTTTCCCGACGAAAGACCGGGGAATTTTACCTACATCAACCGCATCAAGAAATGGGTCTGGACCACCTTTCACAACTATCAGTGGGACCTGAACTATCGAAATCCGGAAGTGTTCAATGCCATGGCCGGCGAGATGCTTTTTCTCGCCAATGTCGGGGTTGAGGTCCTCCGCATGGACGCCGTCCCTTTCATTTGGAAGCAGAAAGGCACCTCTTGTGAGAACCTGCCCGAAGCGCATACCTTGATCAAAGCGTTCAGCGCGATTGCACAAATCGTCGCCCCCAGCATGCTCTTCAAATCAGAGGCGATTGTCGCTCCCGACGAAATCAAAGAATACATCGGAATCGACCAGTGCCCCATCTCGTACAATCCTCTCATGATGGCTTTGATGTGGGAGAGCCTTGCGACGCGGAATGCGAAGTTGCTTCGCCTCTCCATGGAAACGCGATTCGATATCCCGTCCAATTGCGCCTGGGTGAATTATGTCCGCTCCCATGACGACATCGGCTGGGGATTCGACAACAGGGATGCTGAGGCACTTGGCATCAATCCGCACGACCACCGTCGTTTCCTGACTGACTTCTTCGTCGGACGCCATCCTTCCTCCTTTGCCGAAGGGGAACCTTTTCAGGAAGACCCCGGCACCGGAGATGCAAGGGTGTGCGGAACCTCCGCTTCGCTCTGCGGACTCGGCAGGGCGATCGCTGAGAACGATGAAGCGGAGATCGAGCTCGCGATCCGGCGGATCCTTCTCCTTCACGGGGTGAGCTTTACGATCGGCGGAATCCCGTTACTCTACCTCGGTGAGGAACTCGGAATGCTCAATGATCATTCCTGCAAAGAGGATCTCGAAAAAGAGGGAGATCAAAGGTGGATTCACCGCCCCCGTTTTGATTGGGAAAAAGCAGAGCGCCGCACCGAAGTCGGGACGATCGAACACACGATACACGAAGGCTTCCTGAAGCTTTCCCGACTCCGGGCCAACAATGCGGCGATCGCACGGGGAGAAACGGAGATCATCGATTCCGGAAATGATTCCGTCTTTGCTTTCTTCCGCACGACAACGGAGCAGAGCATTCTTGTGCTCGCCAATTTCAGTGACAAAGCCCAGACCGTACCGGCCCCGAGACTGAGGCAGCTTGGTTTGAAAAAGGTCCTCACTGACATCATCGCAGGACGGACCGTAATCGCCGCGAAGGTCCTCGAAATGGAAGCCTATCAGTTCATGGTCCTGCTCCGGCAGGGAGGCGGGTAATCCCCGCCGAAAGAGGTCCGGGAAAGACGAGGCGGGCCGTCTGCGGCCTCCTTCGACCGCCGAACCTTTCACTTGAGTCCGGCATAACCATGAGGCTTAATCGTCCCATGCTGCGGTTTTTCCCGGTCTGTGATGAAATCGATTCACCTGCTTCTCTTCCTTGTCCTCGTTTCCTTTGGTTTCACCGCGGAAAAGCCCAACGTCGTCGTGATCATGGTGGACGACCCCGGCTACTCAGACCTCGGATGCTACGGCGGTGAAATCGAAACGCACAACCTCGACGCCCTCGCCGCCGACGGACTCAGGTTTTCCCAGTTCTACAACACCGCACAATATCATTCTTCGCGTGTCTCTCTCCTGACAGGACAATACTGTCTCGCCGCCGGCGACGTTACCCTCTCTCACGCCGTCACTTCAGCTGAGGTTCTCGGGGATGCCGGGTATTTCACCGCCATGACCGGAAAGTGGCACGTGGTCCGGGAACCGACCGACTTCGGGTTTCAGCGATATTTCGGCCACCTCAGCGGCGCCTGTAATTTCTTCAAGGGCGATGAGACCTTCCGGCTCAGCAAGTCCCCGGCACCGGATTCTACACCACGGTCGCGAATGTTGACTTCGCCCGCGATTTCCTGAAGGAGGCCCGCGAAACCGAAAAGCCTTTTTACCTTTACGTTGCCTTCAACGCACCCCATGCCCCCCTTCACGCCCTGCCGGAAGACTACGCCAAAGACAAGGGGCGCTACGACAGCGGATGGGGCCGCATTCGCGATGCCCGCATCGCAAAGCAGAAAGAGCTGGGTCTGCTTCCCGCAGATTTGAAACCGACCCCCCGGCCCCCGCATGGGACAAGGTAGTACCCTGGCAGCAGAACTACGAAATTAATCGCATGGTCACTCTCGCTGCGATGATTGACCGGGTCGATCAGGAGGTCGGTCGTACCGTCGAAGATCTCCGCGACATCGGCATTCGGATCGGGCGGAAACGATGTCGTCGGCTGATGAGGACGATGGGCATAGAGGCCCTCGTGCCCAAGCCCTCGACGAGCATCCCAAACCAACAGCACAAGAAATATCCCTACCTGCTGCGGGAAAGCGCGGTGAGCGCGCCGGACGAGGTCTGGGC
>JARGOP010000105.1:0-1282 GCA_029233965.1 Verrucomicrobiales bacterium
CCACTTTTCGTGTTTCACGGTTTTACCCTGATTTTTCCGGACCCGGCCCCTAGTCTCAGCGCGGAAAACTCCCCCTTAAATCACAATTCTCGCTCGTTGGCGCATTCCGCCCCCAAATTATAACGAAAAGGAAGGCCGCCCTGGTTATTTTCGCATCAACCCGTCAGCTTGCTCAGCCGACTCGGTCAGCCTGCAGGTCGCGCAGCACACACAGCCCTTCCCAGTCCGCGTCCCGCATGCGACGGGCCCCGGTTGATCGCTTCAACCCCAGTTGCTCTCGGCGTTTCGCAAAGACCTGATTCACGAAGTCGGCGCTCCCGAGGATGGCTCCGTCGGTCAAATAACGCACCCGACTTCTCAAGACTGTCTGTATCGAAAGTCGACCCTTCGATTCGATCACCGCTTCATGCTCGGCTTTGCTGAATCCCCGGCGGTGGATTTTCTCTCCCGGACCCGCGGTTTCCTTTTCCACTCCTTCGTGGTAAAGCCAAAGCCGGTATTCAGCACCTACCGTTTCCCAGTCCATCTCCTTTTCACCGGTGCTGATGGAGGTTGATTGACCCCAAATCCGTTCGAGGCCTTCACGGGCCCAACGGCTCCCGGCCACGGCGGAGGCATAGCCGCACCAGCGGTAGGATTCGACTCGATCCACCATTCCCGCCCTGATCGGGTTCAGATCAATATAGGCAGCCACGGTCATGAGGGCTTTGGCATCCCCTTCGACAAGGAGGCTTTTATAGCGATCTTCCCATAAGGTTCCGCGCCGGGCGTTTCGCCGATTGTACCATTGGGAAAAACGCTGCTTGAGGTCTTTCATGAAAGCGGAAAGGTCGCCCATGCGACGGCGATAGCGGTCGAGGATCTCCTGTTCCCAGGTGGCGTTGTCTGACCGGGCGGCCCGATCCAGCTCCTCGCGGACCGTTCGGATGGTGTGTTCGTCGTAGAGAAAACCGAGGCGCTTGAGGAGCGTGTCCCGGTCGAGCGGGGGAAGCGCTTCCCGATCCGGCTCTTCGACGAGGAGGTGAAAGTGGTTGGACATGACGCAGTAGGTGACGACGCGCATGCCGTGAAAGGCCTCTAACTTACGCATGAGGGCGACGAAATGCTCTTTCTCCGCCTCCTGAAAGATGAAGCGTCGATCAACCACGCGCGAAAGGCAGTGATAATAGCTGAGGCCGTCGCCTTTGATCCTGGAAAAACGCATGCGTGATACTGTATTTAAGAACACTTAATTGGCAAGTGGAATTTTGACAAATAGTTAACCTGTCCCTGTTCTGTTGCT
>JARGOP010000105.1:1382-8274 GCA_029233965.1 Verrucomicrobiales bacterium
CTGTCCCTGTTCTGTTGCTCATTGCTTATCCGATTCTTGTCCCCGGAGGATCACTTCTCTCGAAGAGGTCGAATTCGATCTCCGGGACGAAAGAGCGTTCCGCCCGATTCGCTCACGGCGGCCGCTCGATTAGCAGGAGGGCTTCGCGTTTTTTCCACTGGAGTCTCTCCTCCCCTGCCCACCTCTCCGTTTCGCGCAATAGCGTGATTGGGAATGTCTTTCCTTCCCACTGCTTTTCCGCTTCAGTCGCGGGCCTATGCGACTGTTTCACCAACTTTTCATGATCGTCGTCTTCGGTCTTTCCGTCCGGGCCGCTGAAAAGCCGAACATCGTCTACATCCTCGCGGATGACCTCGGCTATGGAGATCTCAGTTGCTTCGGGCAGAGCACTTTGACGACTCCCCACCTCGACGAGCTCGCTGCCCGCGGCATGAAGCTGACGCGGCACTATGCGGGCTCGACGGTCTGCGCTCCTTCGCGCTGCGTTCTTATGACCGGGAAGCACACCGGCAATGCGACGGTGCGGGGCAATGGAGAAGTCCTCCTGAAAGCTGACGACATCACGATTGCTCAAAAGCTGAAAGAAGTCGGCTACGCGACAGGATGTTTCGGGAAATGGGGCATCGGCCACCCGCCCGAACGGGGTGAGCCGAACCGATTCGGCTTCGACGAATTCTACGGCTACGTGAACATGTTTCACGCCCACAATTTCCACCCCGAGTTCCTCATTCGGAACGGGGAGGTCGAAAAGCTGAATAACGTCCTCGATGATCCGTGGCGGCTTGAGGACGGCTATGAAATGGGCGGACCGAGAGAAGGTGCCGGCGTCGCCAAAGTCAAAACCGACTACGCCCCGCATTTGATCACGAAGGAGGCGCTTCGCTTCATCGACCGGAATGCGGGCAATCCATTCTTTGTCTATTTCGCGTTGAACATGCCTCATACCAACAATGAAGCAGGGCGTCCTCCCTATCTGAACGGCATGGAAGTTCCCGACTATGGAGAATTCGCCGGAAAAGACTGGCCCGATCCGGAAAAAGGCTTCGCTGAGATGATGCGGATCGTGGATGACTACATCGGTCAGGTCGTTGCGAAACTCGAGGAGCACGGCCTTTCCGAAAACACCCTGATTGTTTTCTCGAGTGATAACGGGCCGCATGAGGAAGGTGGTCATCTCGCCGAGTTCTTTGATTCCAACGGCAACTTGCGGGGCACGAAACGCGACCTCTTCGATGGCGGGATCCGTGTCCCCACGATCGCGACCTGGCCCGGCAAGATTAAAGCGGGGACGGAATCCGATCTTCTCTCCGGCTTCCAGGACATGTTTCCGACCTTCGCGGAAATCGCCGGCTTCGAGCCTCCGGCCGATCTCGATGGCATTTCTCTGGTCCCGACTCTCTTCGGAGATCCCGGGGACCAGAAAGATCACGAATTTCTCTACTGGGAATTTCTCGAACGGGGCGGCAAAAAGGCGGTCACGACGACGAAATGGAAAGCGATTCAGCTGGACACGATGAAGCCCGAGCCTCGGGCAACGCTCCTTTTCGATCTCGAAGCCGATCCTTCCGAAACCACGGATGTGGCCGCCGACTATCCCGAAGTTGTCCGTGAGATGGAAGCCTGGATCGAAACCAGTCACACTCCCCCCACCCCGTGAATCGATTTCGATCTATTCGATCCTGAACACGAACGGGGAGAAAATTCAAACAAATGACTGGAGTCGTGATCCGGAAAATCCGTGCCCTTTCGTTTTCATCCGGGAAAGCGAAGCGCATTTGTGATTTGAAAATACTTTCCTCGAATCTCTCCGCTGGTCTAGATTTACGCTCATGCAAAAACTCCTTATCGCGCTTCTCGCATTTCCTTTTCTCGCTTCCGCCGCGGAACCCGGCCCGTGGGTCGATCTCTTCAACGGCAAAAATCTCGACGGATGGACTCAGCGCGGCGGCGTCGCGACCTACGAAGTGATCGATGGAGCGATTGTGGGAACCACTGTTCCGAAGACCCCGAATTCCTTTCTCTGCACAGAGAAGGAATTCGGAAACTTCATTCTTGAGGTCGAATACAAGGTCGATCCGACCTTGAACTGCGGGATTCAGTTCCGCTCGCTCAGCACCCCGGATTACAAAGACGGACGCGTCCACGGTTACCAGGCCGAGATCGATCCTTCGGACCGGGGCTGGAGTGCCGGCATCTATGACGAAGGCCGCAACGGCTGGC
Organism: Verrucomicrobiales bacterium; assembly: GCA_029233965.1. Classification (GTDB taxonomy): domain Bacteria; phylum Verrucomicrobiota; class Verrucomicrobiia; order Verrucomicrobiales; family DEV007; genus Arctic95D-9. Next base: position 3,603 of record JARGOP010000105.1, read on the forward strand.
TCGACGATCACACCGACAATCCGGCCGCCCGCTACGCCTTCAAGCAGAACGACTGGAATCATTATCGCATCGAAGCGATCGGAAACCGGCTCGTCACCTTCATCAATGGAGTGAGAGCTGCCGATCTGACCGACGAGACAACAGCAAAAGGCTTCATCGCCCTGCAGGTGCATGGCATCGGCAATCGCGAAGAGAAGCTGCAGGTCCTCTACCGCAACATCCGGATCCAGGATCTCGGCGACGAAACGGACTACAAAACGCCTGACGCTGAGCCCTACACGCTCGATGGCCCGCTTGTGAAAGAGGACGCGGAATTCAGAACCCTCGCCGAAGGATTCACCTTCACCGAAGGCCCTGCCGTGGGTCCGGACGGGAAAATCTACTTCAACGACATTCCCAATGAGCGGACCCATGTTTTCGATCCGGAATCCGGCGAAACGACCATCTACCGCGAGCCAAGCGGTCGTGCCAACGGCCTCTTCTTCACCCCGGCAGGGGCCCTGATCGCCTGCGAAGGCGGAGCCCGCCGCCTCACCCGGACTGACTACGCCGGCGAGGTCACCGTTCTTGCGGAGGAGTTTGAAGGAAAGAAGCTCAACAGTCCGAACGATGTCGTCCCTGACGGCATCGGAGGCTTCTACTTCACTGACCCACGGTATGGAAACGGCGATGATCGGGAAATCGACGTCGAGGCGGTTTACTACGTCGACCGGAAAGGAGAGCTCACGCAGGTCGCCGCGGACCTGACAAAGCCCAACGGCCTCATCATTTGCCCGGAGGGAAAAACTCTCTACATCGCCGATCCCGGCGCGGAGAAGGTCTGGGCCTATGACATTGAAGGCCCCGGAAAAATCGCCAACAAGCGCGAATTCGCCCCGGTCGGGAGTGACGGCATGACCGTCGATAAGCTGGGCAATATCTACGTGACCTGGGTCGATGTCATCGCATTCTCCCCGGAAGGCAAAGAGGTGCTGCGACTGACCCCGCCCGAGAGACCCGCCAACTGCCTTCTCGTCGGCAAGACGCTCTACGTCACCGCGAGAACGGGATTCTACGCGATTGATCTGGAGGTCGAGGGGGTTCAGTAAGGGCCCTCCCGGAAAGGGAGCGTGGTGTCGGGCAGAACGCTTTCTTTCTCCTCGCTCACGCTCGCAGCTACGGATTGAGGTCCGGTGCGCCGTCGGTTCGAGCGGGAGCGAAAACTCTGCGTGGGTCTACCCTAGCCCAGCCGGAACTTCAGATCACGGATGTGTTCGGCACCGAACTGGTCCTGCATTTTCTGCAGGATCTGGCCTTTCATTCGCTCCAACTCGTAAAAAACCGTCGAGTGCAGCACCTGAATGCTGAGGACTTTTTTCTGCAGCGCGATGGGGCGGGAGTGACTGGCAATGAAGGTGCTCACCATCACGTTCCAGGCATCGAAGACCTGCTCTTCGTTGAAGCGACTGTTCAAACCCAGTTCGCTCATGGCTTTCGTCACGGCTGATTCAGCGGTGTGCTCAAATTCCGAAACATCCTGAGGCTCCCAGTAGCCCCGCAGCTGGGCAAGCGCACGATCTCTGGACGATCGTTTCGGTCGGTAGCGTCGCTTTTCCATCTTCAGCCAAGATAGAAGAAATCCCTCCTCCTGCACACAAAAAAGGCGCCCCCCCTTCCGGACGGCGCCTCTCTCACAAATGGACTTCGGAAAAATCAGGAATCGTTGCCGTTATTTCCGATCGCTTCGACCGGACAGCCTTCCATCGCTTCGTCACAAAGCGCACGCTCTTCATCTGTCGTCGGCTGCTTGTAGACGTAGGAGTAGCCACCGTCCTCGTTGCGGGTGAAATTATCGGGCGCGGTTTCGCGGCAGAGATCACAGTCGATGCACTGGTCGTCGACGTAAAACTCTCCGGCCACATTGTCTTCGTATCGGTCTTCGATTTCTGCCATGGTCTAAAGTACGTTCTGGGGCTTTTTCTAAGCCGCGAAAAACTAGGATTTTTTTTGGCTGGACGCAACCGATTTCGTTGGCTTGTTGGAAGCCGCAGCACAACCCTCTTTTTCCCGACAAAATACCCCGATTTTTCATGAACACCGTTGCCCCCGAAGAAACTGATTCCGAAACTGTGATCCCTTACGAGGGATGGCACGTCCTCCACCTCTTCTACCACATCGAGCACAGCCAATGGTCCCTTCTTTCGGACGAGGAAAAACTGGAGGCGAAAACACACCTTTCCGAGCTCGTTCAGGAAATCCGCTCCGCCGACAACACGCAGCTGCTCACGTTTTCCGTGGTCACTCCGAAAGCCGATTTGGCTTTCATGCTTCTGACGGATGATCTTCACAAGGCGAACGCCTTTGAAAAGAAGCTCACGCTTGCGCTCGGGCCCGATGTCCTCACCCCGACCTACAGCTACCTCAGCATGACGGAACTCAGCGAGTACACGACGACCGAGGAGCAGTATGGCGAGCAGCTGAAGTCAGAGGGAGTCGAGGAGGGCAGCGCTGAATTCACGGAAAAGATCGCGGAATACAATCGCCGCATTGAGAAATACAATCAGGACCGCCTTTTTCCGAACATGCCGGATTGGCCCGTCTTCTGTTTTTACCCCATGTCGAAGCGACGCGGCGAAGTCCACAACTGGTATGGCGAAGAATACGACGAGAGACGCCAGCTCATGGCCGGCCATGCCAAAGTGGGCCGTCAGTGGGCCGGAAAAATCCGCCAGCTCATCACCGGCTCAACCGGACTCGACGAATATGAGTGGGGCGTCACCCTGTTTTCCCACAACACGCAGGACATCAAGGAAATCGTCTACACAATGAGATTCGATGAAGTCACGGTAAAATACGGTGAGTTCGGAGACTTTCTCATCGGGCTGCAACTCCCGCTCGACGAGCTTTTCCGGCGTCTCGGCCTCTAGGGCGCCCGGGGCTTTGGGGCGCGCCCCGCAGGCCTCCCGGTCCAACCTCCCCGCTCCGGGGCACAAAAAAAACCGGTGAGCGAAACGCGCACCGGTTTTTTGTTTTCCAAAGGCTTAGCCGTAGGATTTCTCGACGCGCTCGGCGACGTCTTTGTAGCCGTAGTCGACGGCATAGATCTGCTTGAGGCTCTCCATGTATTTCTCGTGGTTTTCGAGCTTCTCGTAAAGAAGTCCAAGGTTGTAGAGAAGCTGCTTCTTGGTGTCATCCATGATCTGCAACTCCTTGATCGCCTCCTCGAACTGGCCTGCCGCGAGGTCGGTCATGTTCATGCGGTCGTAGCACTGTCCCAGCATGTTCATGACCTTGATCCGCAGACTCGGGCTCCGCTTTGCCTGCTGAAGGTGCGCAATCGCTTCGCGGTATTTCTCCGCCTTGTAGAGTCGTGAGCCAAGCTCAAAGCGGAGTTCGTTGTCGGTCGGGTTGCGATCAACCCGTTCCTGCGATTCAGCGATGAGATCTTCGAGCTGAGACCGCTCGGAGTCCGCCAACTGCTGCCGGTACTGCTCGATGTCAGGATGGTCCGGGTTCTCCTCCACAAACTTCCGCAATTCATCGAGGTGTGCTGAATTCACCAATTCACGGATATCGCCAACTTTCTTTTCCAATGCCGGATCGTTGCTGCTGAGATGGTGCGCCCACTCATAAAATTGAAGCGCCTCGGGAAACTGCTCCAGCTCTTCGTAGGTCGCGGCAAGACGCTTCGTAACGTCGAGATTATTCGTATCCTGCGCATACTCAGCGGCGAGCTGTTCCGCCTGAGCCTGAAGCATCTCGGGAGTCATCGCGGCCCGCCCCTGACTTTCCAGATCGGCGGCCTCGTCTTTGTTCTTCAACAGATCACGCCAGTCTCCATCGCTGTCCCACTTCTGCGAAGCAATCGAACCACGGGCCGTGGCATCTTTGTATTTTTTCGTCGCTTCGAGGTCTGTCCGGTCACGATCTGAGATTTTTCCGAAGATTTCCGCAGCCTGCTCAAAAGCGCCACGCTCCATATAGAAGTCACCCAGCTTGTGGTAGAACTTCATGTTGTCGGGATCGCCCTCGATCACCGTCTCCAGGGCGAATCCCCCGGTCATGGGGAGACCGGCGGCTACGGCAGCTTCGTAGAGAAGTTCATTGCCCTGGGCATTGTAGGGGTCGGCTCCGAGAACGTCTTTTTCCAGGGCGGCCATCACTCCGAGAGGATCTTTTTTGACCTGACCCTGCATCTTCATGACTTTGAGCGCATCGCCACCGAGCTTCATGCCACGCTTGCCTTCATTCTGCTTCACGGCGGCAAGACGAAGACGTTTCCGCCCGTCGAGAAAGCCCGGTTCTTTCGTCAGGATTGCCTGAATCAGGCTGACCGCGTAGCTCCAGTTCCGGAGTTCCATGGCACTTTCAGCCTTCAGATAGAGTTTGCTCAAGTTCGGCGGCAATTCCTGCTGCTTCACATCATCTTTGACTTCGTTCTGCTCTGGTGTTTCTGACATAGTCTTACTTTCTTAAAATTCGATACCGCCCTCCGCCGCGCGGCCCCTTTGGCCCCATTCGTTTCACGTCGGACCCCTACTGTAACATGATCGGGGGGCCATGATCTAGCGAATCTTCGGTTCCGCGACAACGAAAAAATGCCGGAAGCTGCTCATCACGTCCGTGTCAGGCCCGTGAGGGTGTGAATGAAAGTGAAGGACAGAGCGGTGCTTCTTTCATAAAACCATAACTT
>JARGOP010000106.1 GCA_029233965.1 Verrucomicrobiales bacterium
CCGAGATTGCCGTCGAGTATCTCGATGTGATCCGGCGAGAGAAGGGAGGGGTGCTCGACTCCGCACGAATGGGTCAGCTTCAGGATTTCCTGCCGGAGCGTGACCAGGTAATTGGCGAGGCGGGCCGACTTCAGCGCCGGATCGAGTCCCGCCATGAGCCACTTGTTGTGCGTCGCGATGCCGGCGGGACAGATGCCGGTGTGGCATCTCTGGGCCTGGATGCACCCGATCGACAGCATCGCCTCCCGGCCCACCGCGATCAGGTCGCAGCCGAGGGCGTAGGCAAAGAGAGCATCGACCGGGAAACCCAGTTTCCCCGAGCCGATGAACACGATCTTTTCGTTCAGGCCGCGTTTCGCGAACTCCGCGTAGACTCGAGCGAAGCCGATCTTGAAAGGCAGGGCGACGTGGTCGGTAAACGCGAGGGGACCCGCCCCGATTTTAGCCCGCGATTCGCGGGCTTTTTTCGTTTCAGTGGTGGTCGACACTTCCAGACCGGCTTCAGGGCGGTCTCCAATAAGTGCATCGGAGATTGATCAGTTCGGGTTGGAGCTGCATTTCACTCCGCGAGCAACGGCTACCGTTGCGATCTCGAAACAGCGCCCTAAAACAACACCACCGGTTTCCGGGAGCTGCCCGGGGACCTTCCTCCCCGTCTCACAGCGCCGGGAAATTCGGCCCTGAGCCGGTTTATGTCTGCCTGCGAGTTGTCGGCCACGGAGCGCACTCGCATCGTCCACTGGAGCCTGGGAACGCGGATACGATTCCGTGCCCGGATCGTCGCCCGGATCGACTGAGTCTGCCCGGAGTCATAGTCCCGGGTGTACGCGCCCCTTGCCAGCGCGCCGGTGATGTTTCCGGCTCCTGCGCCTCCCACCTGGAAGAAGTTCGAGCGGAACCGGCGCTGCGGAATCCGTCGTCCCGAGCCCTCGATCCGATCCGGGAAATTACCGTCGTTCTCGATCGAGAGATGAAATCGTGACACCTTTCCCCTTCGGATTTTTTCGGAAAGGAACTGCGGTCCCGGCCCGTTCACCGCGTTCTCGTAGACGTCGTCGCCGCGGTGGGTGTCGGGAGCGAACTGCCGGCCGATCCGCAGGTCGGGCCGGTAGATGGCGGTGGTGAAGAAGGTCGGGTCGCCGGGGATGACGCCGTCTCCGGTGACCGTGTCGATTCGCCAGAAAATCTCCGAGCCGGGTGGAAGGCTGGCGATGAGGAAGGCAGGATCGGTGACGAAGCCACCAAACTCGGAGGACCCGGTCGTGGCGTTCTGGACCGCGGCGAGGGAGGTGCCGAAGTAGACCTGGTAGCCGGTGGCGCCGTCCACGGGGTTCCAGGAGAGCTCGATCCCAGTGCCGTCGACGATGGTGCTGTCCACCGGCATCGCGCCGCCGGGATAGATCAGGTTCAGCACGACGAGGACAAGGTCGCCCTCGATGCCGTCATACGACGCCCGGACCGTGGCCGGGGTGTCGGCGAAGAGGTAGCCGGCGGTGGCGAGGCCGTCCGGGTCCACCGAGGTCAGCGGGCCGTCCAATATCGACCAGGTCGGATCGGTCGTCGCCAGGAGACAGAGGGTGTCGTCGTCGAAGGTGGCGGTGGCGGCGAGTTGCCGGGTCGTCCCCTCGTCCAGCGAGGCCGGGTCGGCCGTCACGGCGAGGGAGACGGCGTCGAGCAGGTTGCCGGTGTAGTTGCGCTTGGCGACCGCGCCGGAGGCGGTCGCCGCGGTGACGCCGCCGCCGAAGGGATCGCCCACCGAGAGCTGGGCGGAGATCGTGCCGCCCGCGTTGGTCACGTGGGTGCCGCCGGTGCCGGGGGCGTTGTGGAGGTGGGTGTAAGTGGCCGAGGTGCTGATCGGCGGGGCGGCATGGGCCGGAAGAGACAGGGCGAGCCAGACGGCGGCGCAAGCGGCGGGAAGGACGATGCGCGCCGGGAAAAGGGCCAGGTAATCTTTCATTTGGTATTCAGGGCTGGGGTTGTGTCTGGAAAAGGAAAAGCTCGTCTCATGATTGTGGTTCGTCGCGTCGAAGGCGCCACCCGGTGCCCGCGCAGGAAGCCGTTCATCTCGGCCTCCGTCTCGCTGACATTCTTGATCGGGATCGTAAACATCTTCAGTTGCATTCCACCACTTCGGCGCGGGGCCGATTTTCAAAAAAATTTCGGCGCTGCGCGGACTCCTCACTCCGCGGGCAGTCTCCGCTCAATTGCTTCGCTCCGCTCATCATTCGCTCCGCCACGCTCGCTCCGCTCACGGCTGAACTGGGGCCAGAACAACCCGGAAACCAATGCTGCGGTTTGCGAAGCCCGGGTTGAGGCTGTTGCGGTAGGCACAACGCGCGGTGTAGGCGCTGCTGCCCCAGTTGCCGCCGCGGATCACGCGATTGGAGCCCGAAGAACTCAGCGGATCGGTTACTGCCGCGCTCCCTCCGGGGTAATCCGCCCCATCCGACGAGTCCAAGCACCACTCCCACACGTTCCCGTGCATGTCCATCAGGCCCCACGCATTCGCCCGCTTCTGCTCCACCGGATGGGTCGTGACTCCAGCGTTGGTGGAATACCACGCGTAGTCGCCCAGCGCGCTGGCACTCAGGTCGTCCCCGTATCCAAAACGTGTCGTTCGCGCTCCCGCCCGGCAGCAATACTCCCATTCCGCCTCCGTCGGCAGCCGATACGCCCAACCGGCCGGAATTCGACTCGCCGTCTGCTCCGTCCCCGTCAACGCCGCGCAATACGCCACCGCTGAAGTCCAGCTAACGGTCTCGACCGGCCGGTTCGTGTCGCCGGTGAAGTTGCTCGGGTTGGTCAGGCCGGTCACCGCCACGTATTCCGCCTGCGTCACCTCGTGTACGCCCATCCAGAATCCGTTCGTCAGGGTCACCGGGTGCTGAGTTTCATTACTGCTTCGCCCCGGCTCGTCGGTCCGGCTTCCCATCAGGAAGGTCCCCGGCTCGATCCACGCCATCCCGTTCACTGGAAAGACATCGGTCGGCGGTTCGGCGCCTCCCGCGGGACCCGGGTCGCCCTTTTCCCCCTTCTCCCCTATCGGCCCCGGGTATCCCTGGAACGATCGGAAGTTCAATCCGTCGGTCCCAACAAGATCAGCACCGTCATCGCTGACACAAAAAAAGATCTGATCGCCATTGTTTGTGCCCTCGTTGACAATCACGGTTGTGCCGGATGCCATCTCGTCGATTGGCAGGTCATCCGCTCGCGTCGGCGGCGCCGAAGCCTGCACGATGTAGATCCCATTCTCGGTGGGATCCGCCTGATCTGCGATCAGGATTCGATCTCCAGTCGCAAGAACAACGCCATCAATGGTGTCGCCATTTTCGAAGTCCGTTGCGAGCGCCGCCGGATCATTCGAACCAAAAAAGCTGAAGGCCTTCGCAACACGGACGGATGTCTTCCATGCCAGCCCAGTGCCCGAAATATCGGAGAAGAGCGCCCGCGTGATTTCCCTGGTGACTGGATTGTAGGTCAGAACGGCGTCCGAATCGGTGGCCTCGCGAATCGGATCGACGAAAAAACCGGACTCAACCGAATCGAGGGGGACTCCGCTCGCGTTGAGGATGATCGAATTCGCGTGTTGATCCGTTAGCCCTGCAAAGCTTCCCACTGCCACGGCATGAGGCCCCTGGTTGGTTCGACCAGCGCGGCTCCCGATCGCCACGGCCTCGATCCCCTGGGTTCCTCTCCCCGCATCAAACCCCATCGCTATGGCACGAGAACTCTGGTATGTTTCTCCTGCACCACGTCCCAAGGCCACGGCATGAAGGCTTTGGTTGGTTCGACCGGCGCGGCTCCCGATCGCCACGGCCTCGATCCCCTGGGTTTCTCTCCCCGCATCAAACCCCATCGCTACGGCACGAGAGCTCTGGTCTGTTTCTCCTGCACCGAGCCCGATCGCCACGGCCCCGATCGCCTGGTTGGTTCGACCGGCGCGGCTCCCGATCGCCACCGCGTCGCTATTTTGTTCTGTTTCACCAGCGAGAAATCCCAGTGCCACGGCATTGATCCCCTGGGTTGTCTCTCCGGCGTTGAACCCGATCGCTACCGGATTGACGCCCTGGAGGAATTCCAACAGGTCCACGGAGCCGCCACCGCCCGACACCGAAAGCGAGGAACCGGTCAGCGAAAGCATCTGGAGTTCGTTGGTCGGATCCGCGTCGGCGTCGTTGGCCGCGCCGGGTGCCAGCTTGGCCGCGGTGATGTTCCCATCGAGGATTTTCGCAGTGGTGACGGAGTCGGGAGCGAGATTGACTGCCCCGATTGTCGCGTCGGCGATTTTCATCCCCGTGACGGAACTGTCAGCCATGGCACTAGTCGTGACGGAACCGGCGGCGAGCCCTCCTGAGGTGATGGCACCATTGGCGACGGAACCGGCCGCGAGCGCATACCCCACCGAGGTGACCCGCTGATTCGGGTCGAGTTTTTCAAAGGGTCCGGCCGCCGCAGTGGCGAACCAGACACAGAGCCGGACATCGGCGTTCTCGGCGAAAATGGTGGCGGCAATGGCATTGGTCATCCCGGCGTGGTAGTCCGTGTCCCCCAGCGGCACTGCGTAGTGGCCCTTGACCAGGGTCGTCTCAACCGCTGCGGTCGGTTCCCCGCCGGGTGCGCCGGTAGCGGTCCCGTCGTTGGTCCAGAGGGTTTCGGAGAGATCGCCCTTGATCAGCGCGAACTTGAAAAACCCGGCGCCTTCGTGGTTGACGTCGTTGACCGCGATCCGGCCCTGCTGGTTGAGGATGCCTGGAACGGCGGGGATCGCCTGGACCTGGGCCAGGGCGGTGCCGCTGAACAGGGCAATGGAAATGATTCCGGCGGCAGCGAGTCGCAGCGCGCTTGAAGTGGAAAGACCGGGGATCCGGTTGAGGAAGGGTAGCATCATGATGGGATCGATCGTTTTGGGGTAACAGGAATGGCCCACTAGGGCCAACAAAGGGAACCGAACCGTTCCACCGGAGGCATCCCCGCCCGGGACCGGTGCCGACAAGGCACCCGTCGTTTTCCGTCGGAGGAACTTCACAATATTCCCGTTCAGCACGTGACCATTTGCAGAACAGGGAAAAGACATCTGGCTCTTCATTAACGGAAGGCCTGATCGATGCAACACAAATAGAAGTCTGAAATGATGATGGGGTATAGGGCGGGGGATGTCAATGCCGATTCAATAGGCTCGGTCGTCCGCCATGGACCGGGCATTGCCGGGACTCCCCATCCCGGGCGTATGGCATCTCGCGAAAGCGGGAGCGGGAGCGATCGAATGGCCTGCTGATGGCCGGCCTCCGGCCGCCTCACCTCGCGAGCACCTCCCGGATCCGGTCCCGGTCCGCGTGGGAAGGGCGGGGGAGCAGTCCATCCAGCTTCAGCACCTCTTCGATCGAGCTTGCCCCGAGATTGCCGTCGAGTATCTCGATGTGATCCGGCGAGAGAAGGGAGGGGTGCTCGACTCCGCACGAATGGGTCAGCTTCAGGATTTCCTGCCGGAGCGTGACCAGGTAATTGGCGAGGCGGGCCGACTTCAGCGCCGGATCGAGTCCCGCCATGAGCCACTTGTTGTGCGTCGCGATGCCGGCGGGACAGATGCCGGTGTGGCATCTCTGGGCCTGGATGCATCCGATCGATAACATCGCTTCCCGGCCCACTGCGATCATGTCGCAGCCGAGGGCATAGGCAAAGAGAGCGTCGACGGGAAAGCCCAGTTTTCCTGAACCGACGAACACGACTTTTTCGTTCATGCCGCGCTTCGCAAATTCTGCGTAGACTCGTGCGAAGCCGATCTTGAAAGGCAGGGCGACGTGGTCGGTAAATGCGAGCGGTCCCGCTCCGGTGCCGCCTTCGCCACCATCGATGGCAATGTAGTCGGGAGCCCGCCCCGTTTCCGCGCAGAGCTTGGCCAGATCCGTCCAGAAATCCATCTGGCCTATCGCGGACTTGATTCCAACGGGAAGACCGGTCGCTCCGGCCAGTTTCTCGATGAAGTCAAGCATGCTGTCAGCATCGTGAAACTCGGTATGCCCGGAGGGACTGGCGCAGGTTTTCCAGACCTCGATTCCGCGTGCTTCAGCAATTTCCGGGGTGACTTTTTCTCCGGGGAGAAGGCCCCCGATCCCGGGTTTCCCACCCTGGCTCAATTTGATTTCAATCGCCTTGATCTGTGGATTTCTCTCCACCGTCTCGACGAGATTTGGCAGGGAAAAATTTCCCTTCTCATCGCGGGCGGCAAAGTAGGCCGTCCCGAGTTGCAGGATGAGGTCGGCCCTGTGAAGATGATGTTTCGAGAGGCCGCCCTCCCCGGTGTTGTGCAACACGTCGGCGATTGCACAACCGAGGTTCAGCGATTCGATGGCGGCAGCGAAGCCACTGTTCGCCTGGGCGGGATACGCCGGGCCTCCGCTTGTATTTTGATTCCGTCGCCTACGGCAGTGTCATTCAGGATGTCAGGAGACAGAGATCGCAACTCACGTGAGCCGATACGGACACGAAGAACAAAGATTTGGATAGAGGCGTTTTCAATGGTGGAAGTGTCGGGGATTCGGGAAAAACGGTCAGTCTGGGAAAGGAAACCAACAGGATGTCGGCCATGTTACGGAGACCGGGATTCGCTTTCACGATCTGTTTCGCCGCTTGGAGGGGAATCTCAGGTGCGATGCGCACCCTCAGCTGACCAGTCGAATCGTCAGTGGATAGCGATAGGCTTCTCCCTGAGAGACCCGCAAGGCTCCGATGATCGTGTAAATGATGTCGCCGATCGCGAGTGCAATGATGGCCGGAATCGCAACGACAAGCCCGATGATGGTGATGGCCAGGGCTGCCGCGGCAATCGCATAAATCGTCATCGAGATTTGGAAGTTGAGACTCTCCAAAGCCTGGCTGCGGACGAATTCGCTTTCGTCCTTCTTGATCAACCAGACAATCAAAGGAGCGAGAATGTGTCCCATCGGAATGCCAACCCATCCGGCTACGGACGCGAGGTGTGCGGCAATCGCCCAGGTTTTCTCAGCGGGTTCGAGTGTGTGTGACCCCAACGGCGGCACCGGCGGTGGGGTCTCGTCGTGTTGCGAGGTGGGGTGATTGAGATCCATGGGTGAATCATGGAACAGCAGGGATGAAACGGCTGCTACAATTTTCGGCCCGGATTGGAATCCCGGGATCCGGTGACTTGCTACCTCCTGCTCACCGCCGCCGCCTGCTTTTCCGACAACACCGCACGCATCTCTTCCATCTGTCCGGCGACATGCACTTTCGCTGCAAGATTGTGTTTCTCTTCGGGATCATTGGTAAGGTGGTAGAGCTCCTCCCCATCCGGCCAGAGCCCATAGCGCCAATGCTGGTTGCGGAGCGCGTAGCCGAGCTTGTCCCCCCGCGAAACGACACTGTAGGCGTACTTCTTTTTTCCGGGCCGTTCGGGGTGATCAAGTAGTGGGCGCAGCGAGGTTCCCTGGAGATGATCCGGGGGAGTCAGTCCGGTGAGCTGTGCCAGGGTCGGGTAGATATCGATCAGCTCGACCATCGCTTCCGAAGTCGTTCCCCCTTCCGTCAGTCCCGGAGCCCGGATCAGGAAAGGCACTTTCGCTCCGATATCGAAAAGAGTCACCTTGCCCCAGAGAAAGTGGTCGCCGAGGTGGTAGCCGTGATCGGAGGTGAAGATGACGATGGTGTCCTCCCACTGCCCGCTCTCCTTGAGTGCGTCGAAAACGAGTTGGAGCTGTGCATCGATGAACGAAATGCAGGCATGATAGGCCTGCATGTATTCGCGGCGGAGCGCGTCGTTTTCTTTCCCCAATTCGAAACCGAAAGCCTCGTAGCGTTTCGAGATCGCCGTTTTCGGGAGGCTGTCCCACAGATTGGCCCGATCGGGGGTGTAGGTGATTTCTTCGAGTGGATAGAGATCAAAATATTTGTCCGGAGCGAGAAAGGGAACGTGAGGTTTCTGGATGCCGCAGGCGATGAAGAATGGCTTGTCGCCGTTGGGTTTCTCCTGCAGCCACTGAGCAACCCGCCGGGCGTTTCTGCCGTCCTTGTGTTGTGCGTCGGTCAGGCCGCTGCGTCCGTATCCGGGAGGCGTCTGCGCGTCGAGTCGGTTCTTCGCCTTTTTCACCTCCTCTTTCCAGAGTTTTCGATTTTTGCCCTCTTCGATCGAACCGTGTTGGGCTTCGAACTTCTTTCGCGCTTCGGTCACGACCGGTAGCTCATCGTTCTCGAACCGGTGAAATTCGTTCCAGGCGATTTCCCCGTGCTCATGCCGGG
>JARGOP010000031.1:0-31897 GCA_029233965.1 Verrucomicrobiales bacterium
GTGTTAGGGGTCTTATCCTGGTCTTACGGGCGGAAGAAGAAGCGGATGTTTCCTCCACCGAAGTTCATTTGCCGACCGTAGCCGTGGTAGCCGGGAGCCTGCTGATAAGGCGATGCTGAAGTATGGCCTCCGAACTCACAGCTTGGGGTTTGGTAGCGCTGCATTGCGAAAACCTCACGTTCCATCGTGTGAATCACGCTGGTCACGGACGCCATCAGTTCATGAACATGACCGGTATGGCCGTGGACGTGGCCGTAGTAGCCGGCGTCGGTGCGATCGACGAGGTCGTGCAGGTGGTGGGACAGTTCATCGAGTTGCTGCAGATCGGCCTCAAGGTGATGAAGCGAAACGCGCGGATCATGAGCGAGGCGGTGGATATGTTCCGCCCTTGACTGGATACCCGCAGCGTCGGCGAGCAAGTGGCGGTAGGCAGTCGTATGGGAGTAGTGAGCCTGAAACTCAGTCTGAAGTCCGCTCGCGACTTCTTCGAGATCGTGAGAAAGATGGATTAACTCGTCGCCGTGGCCCGCAGACGCAGTCTGGGAAGCTAAAGAGGAGAGCGCTACGACAGTAGCAAGAAGGGTCGATTTTGAGAGCAGTGATGTCATGGGGAGAAAGGTTGTTGTTCAGTGAGAAAGACGGTTTGTCGTCCTCATTTATGCAACCTTCTGAGCCTCCCTGACTCGTGAGCACTGCTCAGCGCTTCACTCTGCCGTTGTGCCCGGCTTCATACATCTCGACGATCATGCTGTTGACCGGAACCCCGGCAACACGATAGCCACTGTCCCCGGTGAGGAGGTCGTAAGAACGATCCACTCCCTGATAAATACGAATACTGGTGACAGAATCTCCGCCCTCAAGGACATCGCCCAGCTTCAGGTTCTTTGCCCGAATGCCGCCGACCCGATGCATGCTGCACAGATCGACTTTGGCGCCGTTGGAAAATCCCACCTCGTAAAAATCGGAAGCGACGGGATCTTCAAGATAGCCGTGAATTTGCTGCACCCGCGTTGGTTCACCGTCATACCCGATCACGAGATCACCGGCTTTCAGCGTCTCAATTGCCTGCGGGCCGGCCGGGGTGTCGATCATAGTGCCTTCGGGGAGGCACATGAACATGAGTTTGAGAGGCGCGAGCGCCACTGCCGTGGTTGCCGCCATTCCCACCGTGGCAACTCCTGCGCCGATGAGACCGCAACTGCTTCCGACAAATGGGAGAGTGAGTGCTGTGGCCAGCGAAAGGCCCCACCGGGACTGAAGAAAAAAAGAAGCAACTACTCGGAAACAGATCATAAAACGGAAAACCCGGGGGGAGAGTCTAACAGTTTTCCTGTTTCAGAACAATGACGAAAGCGTCACGGGAGTTCTTTGTGGAAGTAGACCTTCACAAATGACATGCCTTTGTCCTCATCAAACCCCTTTTCAAAGAAACGATCCGCTTCGTGGATGAAGCCGGGACCAAACTGCATGGTGACACCGACATCGAGCTTCAGCCGCGATTTGAGACGGTTGCCGGCCTTCTCGGCCTCCTTCCTTGAAAGGGTGAAGGATTCCTGAAGCGGCTCACCTCGTTCCTCCTCGAACTCCTGCTTGAAGGTTTTAAACTGCTCCGCCTGCCCGGGCTCACTCAGCGCTTTCGATTCAAATTCATCGAGATCGAACTCTTCTGATTCGGTGAGGTAATTCATGGCCCGGCTCGCGACGGCCATGCGGTCTTCCTGCGGGGTTTCTTCGGGGAGTCCCTTTTCGGCGAAGGCCACGCAGAGCTCCGAATATCGCCGTGTCAGGAAGTCGTCGCTCGTGACCGGTTTGGCCCCGACGAATTCGCGGACCCAGAAATTGGTGCCGCCGCTGCCTTTGTCGAAGAGGTAGACAGAATAGCCGTCTGCCTTTCCGTGATTGATGATGAGGCAGCCTTTGTCAATCTTGTCAGGGTAAATGCCCTGCTCTGTAGTGAGGACGAGATCCCCGTCGCGCTCGGAGATCTGGAGGAAGGGAACTTTACTCTCCGACTTCACAATGCTGATCGCCTGGGTCGCTTCGCCCGCGACACCGATGTCATTGATCAAGGCAACACAGAGATCGCCGGATTTAATGTTGGGATGATTGGAGCGTGCATGAAGATGTTTTGCGATTTTGGCCCCCTGCTCGAGGAGTTGCTCATTGTCATCGAAGATGGCCGACGCGTAGCCGAAGAGATCGTTCTTATCGACGGAGTCGTGGTGAGTCAGTTGATTTAATTCCAATGATTTGAATGACTTCAGGAAGCAGTGGGTCAGTAACTCGGCCTCTTCGTCCTTAAAGCGGCAGAGGCTCTGCGAGGTTTGGAACGGTTCATTGCGGACCGGATTTCCCACCTTGGCGAGAGACATCGCGGAGAGCTTTGCTTTACGGAAATTGAGCGTGAGAGACATATCGATGAGAGCGGCAGACCGCGAACCTAACAGGGTTGGATGAGAGAGGCAACAGGGTTGGAAGGCGAGGCGATTTCAGGTTCCTTTTTTCGCTGCGCTGCGGGGGGGTGATCCGGAGAACCGATCTTTTTGTTAGTTTATCTTAAGTGGTTTCAGAGCTATACTTCGCTGAAGCCTCTTCCAGGGACAGTTCCGGGCGGGAGAAGAAATTTCTATCTTTTTCGGGATGTCTCCCGTTTCAGCTGTGTATCCATGAAACTTTTTGATGTCGCCATTCTCGGAGCCTCCATCTCAGGAGCTTCCCTCGGAGCCTGTCTCGGGATGGAGGCAGTCGAGGTGGCCTTGATTGACAAGGACCGCTTTCCCCGTCGGAAGGCCTGTGGCGAAGGTTTGTCGAATATCGGGATCGACGCGCTGAAGCGCATGGGATTGGAATCGGCGAAGACTCTTTCTGCCGGAGTTCCCTACTACCAATACCGGATTGATATGGGAGCCCGCGAGGTTCCCTTTGCCTCGACCCGGAACCGTTCCCTCAAAGGCATCGGGATCGAACGATACCATCTTGACGCGCAACTGATCGGGCAGGCCATGGCACAGCCTTCCGTGGCGGGTTATTTTGAGTCGGGGGTGACAGGGATTGACCGCACTGATTCAGGATATTCCGTTCATCTCTCCGGTGGAGAGGAGATCCATTCGAAACTTCTTGTGCTGGCTGACGGAGGGCACTCTCCCGGTGCCGGATACCTCGGGATCCCGAAGGTCCGTAAAGACCCTCCGATGTGGGGCATCAGTTTCATCCTCGAGGGAGAGTATCTTCGGCAGCCCGGTGAGGTCGTTGTGCTTCTCGAAGATGGGTTCGAAATCAACTGCACTCCCGTCAGTGACTCGCGGTTGAATGTGACTTTTCTCACGTTGCGAGACCGGGTGAAGTCGCTTCAGGATGAGAGCGTTCGCGCCGCCCTGTTGGCTGAGGCATGCCTCCACACCGGATTCACAGGCCGCCCCATGGAAGCCCCTCTGCAAGTCGGACCGGTCAGCCCCACGAAGCGTCCCTACTTCAGTGACTCAGCTCTCCTTCTCGGTGATGCGGCCGAGACCCTTGACCCGGTTGCGGGCATGGGGATGACCCATGGCATTCTCATGGCGGAGATCGCTTCGCAGAGTCTTCTTTCCATTCTCAAAGAAGGAAAGCCTGTCGAGGTGGCCTTTCGTGACTATGCGGAACGTGCCGAGGCCATGAGTCGTCCTTTCCGGGGCTTTACCCGTCTCACGGCTTCCCTTTTCAGAAGTCCTGCCCGCCGTTTTCTCGTTCCCACTCTTGCATCCACTTTTCTACCCGGCATGATTCGCACCGCGCTGGATGACGGCTTTTCTTCTCCGATGGCCTTTTCGTTACCGGGGCAGTTCCTGAGTCTGGTGGGAGCTTGAACTTCGAATCCACTTTCGCCCCTACCCTCTTCCTATCTTGGCCTTTATTCGTCATCTCGAAACCCTCGTCCCTGAGATCAGTTACCCTCAGGATCTTGCGGGCGTAATCCTGAGTTCCCGTTCCGAAAGCGATCGCACGGGGCGCTACATCAGAAAGGTCTATGCCGAATCCGGGATTGCACAGCGGCACAGCGTGGTCCCTGATTTCCTGCAGAGTGAGAGTGGTCCCGGGCTCTTCATCGCGGAGGACGGATCCCCGAGAGAGCCCACGACGGGGGAGCGGAATGACGTGTATGTCAGGGAGGCGAAAAAGCTCATTCCCGAAATCGCCCGGAACGCGGTCGCGAATTGCGAGGGGATCGAAGCGTCGGACATCACGCATGTCATCACGGTTTCCTGCACCGGGTTTTTCAATCCGGGACCGGACCTCCTTGTCATCGATGCGCTGGATCTTTCTCCGAAAGTGCAACGCTATCATCTGGGGTTTATGGGCTGCTACGCGGCCTTTCCCGCGCTGAAAATGGCTTCCCAGTTCTGTGATCTGGACGAGTCCGCGACCGTGATTGTTGTCTGTCTTGAACTTTGTTCGATCCATTTGCAGAACAAGGATGATCTCGATTCCATTGTCGCGAATTCCGTCTTTGCCGACGGGGCGGCCGCAGCGATCGTCTCGGCTCGCTCACCGGCAAAAGGACAACGTGCCTACCGGATCAATCAGTTCGCCTGTAATCTTGCCCGCGAAGGGATCGAAGACATGGCCTGGGACATCGGGGATCACGGATTTAATATCGTTCTCTCCAAGTATGTCGCCCGCATCATCGGGGCGGGGATCAAGGGACTCATCGAGGAGGTCTTTTCCGGCTCCGAACTTACGCCCGGGGACATGGCGCGATGGGCGGTGCATCCCGGAGGACGTGCCATCCTCGACAAGATTGAAACCAGTCTTGAGCTGACTCCTGAGCAGATTCAAGCCTCACGCGAAATCCTCTCCGCCTATGGAAACATGAGCAGTGCGACGGTGCTTTTCGTGCTTGCTTCGATCCTCGCGGAGGAATCGACGAGGGACGGGGATGCGGTTTGCGCGATGGCGTTCGGACCGGGTTTGACCATCGAAACCGGCGTGTTCAATGCAGTGGTTGCTTGATCGTGGCCGGGTGCCTTTTTTGTTGTTGATAGGAGGGCTCACGCTCTTCTTCGGTTACCACTGTCTCCAACTCGAAGTGGATCGGGACAACCGGTCGATGGATGCGGACAACGAAGCCCAGAAGTCGCTTGAGGCGGAATTTCGCGATACTTTCAACGAGGGCGACTCCATTCTCGTTGCGATCAACGACGAAGGACTTTCCACGGACAATGGTCGTGGCCGTATCCGTGAGCTCGCAGCGGAGCTGGCATCTCTGGAAGGAGTCGAACGCGTCATCAGTGCCGCCGATTTCGACTTTGAGATTCCTGAGAGCCAGCGCGGGCTTCTCCTCTCCGAAGACGGGAAGATGGCGGGGGTTCGCTTGATCCTGGAAAAATTCAACGATGAGGGGCAAAAGCTCAGCGCCCTCATTGCAAAAATTGAATTGATCGCCGCGGAGGAAACGGAAAATGGAATCCGCGTCGCCGTGACCGGGCTGCCGGTCCAGAAATATGAGGTGGGCATTCTCGTGCGGCGGGATCAGCGGGTCTTCGCGCCACTCTCGCTTCTGGTCCTTGGCGTGGTCCTCTTGTTTGTGACGAGGCGCTTTTCGGGGATGCTCTTCCCGCTCCTTGTTTCCGCGATCACGATTTGCTGGACTCTGGGGATCTATTCGCTTTGCGGGCATTCGCTGAACATGATCACTTCGCTCCTGCCTCCGGTGATCATGACGCTCTCGGTCGCGACAACGATTCACATTTATCTCGACTGGCTGCACGAGGCGGAAATGGAGAACCGGAAGCGCATTCTCGCGGCGGTGAGAAATCTCTATCGCCCGTGCCTTTTTGCATCACTCACTACCGCGATCGGTTTTCTGAGTTTGCTCCTCAGTGAAACGCCGGCGGTGCGGCTTTTCGGCATGTTCGCTGCGCTCGGGGTGGCGATCTCCTATCTCCTCGGCGTCTTCGGGATTGCGGTCGGGATGTCATTTCTCAAACCGCCGTTCACGAATCCTGACGAGTCGCCGGATCATGCTGCTGACGCTCACCGCGTGCTCGATTTCATCGCCGGCCTCACCGTGAATCATCCGGTGAAGATTATTCTCGTCGCACTCCTTGTCGGAGTCGTCGGGGTCGTGGGAATGAAGCGGATTGAGACCGACACGGATCTCCTGAATTTTCTGGGCGGGGAGCATGCCCTCGTGCGGGACACCCGCTTTATCGACGAGCATCTCGCCGGGATTTCGAGGATTGAGTTGTTTTTGAAGACCCCTGAGGGGGCGCCACTGGAGACGCTCGACACACTTATCGAGTTCGAAGAAGCGCTGGGAAAAATCGAACACGTCCGGCAGTCCTTTGGTTTTGCCGGGCTGGTTCCGGATGAGGTGCGGGGCATGATCGGGAATCCGGTGCCTCTCGCCGGCGTGGCCGACCGGATTGAATCGAAGGCCTATCTCAACGATGATCTCAACAAAACAAGGATCACCGTCTTCACCGACTCGATCGGGACGCTCGAAGGCTTGAGCCTGATCGAATCAATTCGTGAGACCGCTGCAGAGTCGCTCGGGGAATCCTTCGAGCTCGGGCTTGTCGGCGGCTTCTATCGGGTCATTGTGGAATCGAACCAACTCGTCGCGTCGCAGCTGAAGAGTTTCCTCGTTGCCATTCTCCTGATCCTTGTCGCTATCGGGATCGTCTTTCGTTCCTTGATTTATACCCTGCTGGCGATCATTCCGAATGTCGTGCCTCTGCTGCTCACCGCCGCTGTGATGGGGTTCGCAGGGATCGCCATGAGCACGGGCACCGCGATGATCGCGAGTGTCGTGATCGGCATTGCGGTCGATGACACGATCCACTATCTTTCGGCCTATCGAAAATCCGGTCACGCGGGGCGGGCCGCGGCGATCCGGAAAACGACGCGATCAACCGGGTTTGTGCTCCTTTCGACGACGATGGCCCTCTCCGCCGGGTTCTGGGTCGCGATCTTCGGGAGCTTTCAGCCGACGATTTTTTTTGCCTTGCTCGCCGGATTGACGATGTGGTTCGCTCTCCTCTGCGACCTTCTTGTGTTGCCCGCCTTTCTTCGTCTCGCGGCGCCCTGCCACTTAAAGAAAGAAGTTCAGAATGAAATCCCGGTTTGATCTTCATGCCCGCGACTACCTCTCTACGAGCGAGGGGAAGCGGCTTTTCAACGAAAAGCATTTCGCCGAATCGGCCTCGCGTTACGATTTTGCGACCCGGGCTCTCTCCCTTGGTCAGGATGCCGGATGGAAGAAAAAACTCGTCGCCGCTCTTCCGGACAAGCGTGCTCCGGTCTGCATCGATATTGCCTGCGGCACCGGGGATGTAACGTTTCGCCTCGCGGATCGCTACGGGAAAGGGGAGTTCATCGGGATGGACCTGACGCAGGAGATGATTGATATCGCGAATCAGCGAAATCAAAACGAGTCCGTTCGCTTCGAATGCGCGGACATGTGCCAGCTTCCGGTGGAGGACAGCTCGGTCGACATCCTCACCGGCAGCTATGCGATTCGGAATGCGCCCGAACTGGCCGCGGCACTGGCGGAATTTCGCCGCGTCGTGAAGCCGGGAGGAACGCTGGCGTTTCTCGATTTTTCGAAAGAGGAGACCCCGTTGAGGCAGGCGTTTCAGTATCACCTGCTTCGATTCTGGGGCGGGCTGTGGGGGCTCCTTCTGCACGGGAACATCGAGGTTCATGGCTACATCTCCAAGAGCCTTCAGGGCTTTCCCACTCCCCCGGCCCTGGAGGAGGCTTTTCGCACGGCAGGATTCGAAATCGGGGTATCCCGGACCCTCTTCGGCGGGATGATGCGGCTTTATGTTCTAAGAGCCTGAGATTTCGACCCGTTTTAAAGGCAGATCTATGAACTCCCGATTCCTATCCCCATCTCTTGTTTTCGCGTGTCTTGCGCTGGCGCTGACGTCCGCCTCCGCGATCTCCGCTTTTGCTCAATCGTCGGAGTGGTCCGGCACCTGCCAGGTTCATTTTGCCGGGAAATCGACGCTTCACGACTTTGACGGCACCGTCACAGCGGAGCCTTTCTCCGTGAAGATCGCAAATTTCGATACGCCGGCGCAGGCTTCGGCGACCTCCGTCGTCTCCGTGAAAGCGGCAAAGATGGACACGGGGAATGAGAAGCGCGACAAGGCGATGCGGAAATGCATGGAGGTTGATACCTTTCCGGAGATCACAGTGTCAGTGAAAGACCTCTCGCCCGAGTTGACGTCCCCGCGCATGGAGGGACCGATGCCGGAGCCGACCGTGATTCCGTTCAAGATGTCGCTCAAAGGGAAGACTCACGATGTGACCGGGAAGGTTTCGGACTGGTCTTACCGTGAAGATAAAATTTCCTGCACCGTCTCGTTTCCGGTTTCCCTCTCGGCGGCCGGAATCAAGCCACCTTCTGTTCTCGGGATGGTGAAGGTCGACGACCGGATTGAGGTCGCGGCGCACTTGAAGCTGTCGCGGTAGTAGGCCGGGCTGGTGCCCGGGGCAGGAACCGGAGCGCGGCGGAGTTAGCCGAAGGCAATGTCCCACCTCCCTGGCGCAAGCGTTAATCCGAGGTCCAAGGAGGGGCGACATTTCTGTCGCCCGGCAGGCCCTGCCATCAATTTGCGACGATGTTCACGAGTCGTCCCGGCACGACGATCACTTTCCGCACGGTGAGACCTTCGATGAAGGATTGCACCTTCCCGCTCTCCAACGCGAGCGCTTCGACCTCCTCTTTCGAGGCCTCATTCGGAACCATGATCTTGTCGCGGACTTTGCCGTTTACCTGAATCACCATTTCGATCTCGTCTTCGATGAGGAAGTCCTCGTTGAACTCCGGCCATGGCTGGCTGTCGAGGTCGTCAGCACTCACGGAATCGAAAGCAACGGCGAGTTTCGCGTTGAGCTCTTCGGTGAGGTGCGGGGCAAACGGATTCAGGACATGCAGGAGCGTCACGACGGAGGAAACCGGGAGCTGGTCCAGCTTCGTGAGCTCGTTCGTGCAGACCATCATTTGCGAGATCGCAGTGTTGAAGCTCATCGCATCGATGTCGTCGCCGACCTTTTTGATCGTGGCGTGGACGACTTTGTTCGTCGCTTTGTCAGGCTCGATTTCAGCAAGCCTGGAGCTGAACTCCCATTCGCCTTCCTGATTCGAATCCATGACAAGGCGCCAGACGCGCGCAAGGAAGCGGAAGACGCCTTCAACGCCTTTCATCGACCACGGCTTGACCTGCTCGAGCGGTCCCATGAACATTTCGTAGAGACGGAGTGAGTCAGCGCCGTATAGGTCGACGACTTCGTCCGGGTTCACGACATTGCCGCGAGACTTGGACATCTTCTGCCCGTCCTCACCCATGATGAGTCCCTGATTGACCAACTTCTGGAACGGCTCAGGCGTTGAAACGTGACCAAGATCGAAGAGCACCTTGTGCCAGAAGCGGGCGTAGAGGAGGTGCAGGACGGCGTGCTCGGTACCTCCGACGTAGAGATCGACACCGCCGGGGTTTCCGTTTTTCGCCATCCAGTATTGCTCGGCTTCTTCGCTGATAGGGGCGGAGTCGTTCTGCGCATCGCAGTAGCGGAGGTAATACCAGCAGGACCCGCCCCACTGAGGCATCGTGTTCGTCTCGCGCTTCACACCGTCACCGAGATCAACCCATTCGGTCGCCTTGGAGAGGAGTGGCTCGGGAGTGCCGGTCGGCTTGTAATCCTCGAGCTCAGGTGCGAGAAGGGGTAATTCGGACTCAGGGAGGGCTTCGTGATTTCCATCGCGCCAGACGATGGGAAACGGCTCACCCCAGTAGCGCTGGCGGGAAAAGAGCCAGTCGCGGAGTTTGAAATTGACCGTCTTCTTGCCGAGGCCCTTTTCCTCGAGCCACGCGATGATTTTCTCTTTGGCTTCCGGCGTGGAAAGACCGTCGAGGAAACCGGAGTTCACGGCGGTGCCGTTGCCGGTGAAGCATTTGTCTTCGTTCCCTTCCGGTGCCTTTACGACTTCGATAATCTTGATCCCGAATTTTTCAGCAAACTCATTGTCCCGATCATCGTGTGCAGGCACGGCCATGATCGCTCCGGTGCCGTAGCTCATCATCACGTAGTCGGCGATCCAGACGGGGATCTTTTCGCCGTTCACGGGATTGATGGCAAAGCCGCCGGTGAAGACGCCGGACTTCTCCTTCGCCAGTTCGGTGCGCTCGAGATCGGATTTTCCGGCGCAGGTCTTCTTGTAATCTTCGACCGCGGTCTTCTGCGCATCGGTCGTGATCTTATCGACGAGCGGATGCTCCGGGGCGAGGACCATGTAGGTCGCGCCGAAGAGCGTGTCGGGCCGCGTCGTGAAAACGGTGACCTTTTCCCCGTCGATCGTGAAATCGACCTCCGCGCCTTCGCTGCGACCGATCCAGTTCGTCTGAAGCAATTTGATGCCGTTGGGCCAGTCGAGGCCTTCGAGTTCGTCGATCAGGCGCTGGGCGTAGGCAGTGATGCGCAACATCCACTGTCTCAGGGGACGACGTTCGACGGTGTGACCTTTGGCGCGCCATTCTTCTACTTCTTCATTCGCGAGGACCGTGCCGAGATCGGGCGACCAGTTCACCGGTGTTTCCGCAACGTAGGCGAGACGAAGATGGTCAATTTCCTCGCGGCTCATCCCTTTTGCTTCAAGCTCGCTGATCGGTTTGGCTTTGTTTTCCTCTTCGCAGAACCAGGAGTTGTAGAGTTGCAGGAAGATCCACTGGGTCCACTTCACGTAGGCAGGATCTGTCGTGTTGACTTCGCGATCCCAGTCGTAGGCGAAGCCCAGGCTCTTGAGCTGGCGGCGGAAGTTGTTGATGTTGTTTTCCGTGTTGATGCGAGGGTGCTCGCCCGTTTTGATGGCATGCTGCTCAGCAGGGAGTCCAAAGGCATCCCAGCCCATGGGGTGGAGAACGTTGAAGCCATTCATCCGCTTGTAGCGCGTGATGATGTCCGTCGCGGTGTAGCCCTCGGGGTGACCGACATGGAGACCGGACCCGCTGGGGTAGGGGAACATGTCGAGGACGTAGTATTTCGGTTTCGAGGTGTCGAAACCTGCCTCACCCGGATTCGGAACCGAGAAGGTCTTGTTCTCCTCCCAGTGGTTCTGCCATTTGGGTTCGAATTCGTCGAAGGGGAATTGTTTGCGTCGCTCAGCCATGATCAAAAAATTGCGGTGGCGTGGAGTGTATCGCGAATGCGCCCGCCCGCAAGGAGGACTGAACAGGGTTGAGTGAGGGAGTCACCCCTGTCAGGTCCGCTATTTCGCCCACTCAGGCAACACATCGGGATTGATGTCAAAGACGGCTGGTCCCAAAAGGAGAAAAAGAATCGTCACGACAACAATCCCGATGAGATTGATGATGATCCCCGCTTTCACCATCTGGGCGATGCGGATTTTCCCGCTCGCGAAGACGATCGCATTCGGCGGCGTCGCGACCGGCATCATGAAAGCGCAGGAGGCGGCGACGGCAGCGGGGATCATGAGAAAAAGAGGGTGAATCTTTGCTGCCGTGGCGATCGAGGCGAGGAGCGGCAGAATCATTTCGGTGGTCGCGGTGTTCGAGGTCAGTTCGGTGAGGAAGGTGATTCCTCCGGTGATGACGGCGACAAGGAGCCAGTCAGGCGCACCCTCGAGATGGGTGAAATAGGAGCCGACCCATTCAGAGAGCCCCGAGACTTGAAAGCCTTTGGCGAGAGCGAATCCCCCCCCGAAGAGCAGGATGATGTGCCAGGGAAGTTTTCCGAAGACTTCGCTATCCAGGATGCTGCCGTGGCTGCCGGTTTCCGCGTCCTGTCGTCGGGCGGGGATGAGGAAAAGGGTGAGCGCCATGGCGATCGCGATGGTGCCGTCGTCGATGAGTTCACCCAAAGGCAGCAGGGCCGACCAGCCGGGAATCGTGAACCCGCCGATGCTGAGATCTTTGCGGAAGATCCAGAGGAGAGCGGTGAGAACGAAGACGGTGGCGACGACTTTTTCCTCATAGGAAATTTTGCCGAGGCTTTCGCGTTCCTTTTTCAAGAGTTCGGAATCCAGAGCCAGGTGTTTGGGGCTGGGAAAAACGACCCGCGTCAGGATGAGCCAGGTGAAGACGAGCATGCATGCCGAGAGAGGGACACCGAAGAGCATCCATTGGCCGAAGGAAAAGTGGAAGCCTCCGGCGTCGGCGTCCGGGAAGCTGAGTTCGAAGAGGCGAACAAGAGCGAGATTCGGTGGCGTACCGACAAGGGTGGCGATGCCTCCGATACTGGCCGCGTAGGCGATCCCGAGGAGGAGTGCTACCGAAAGATTGGCGGTGTCCTTTTCACCGAAGGAAATCCCGGCCTGTTTGATGACAGCAAGTCCGATCGCCAGCATCATGATCGCGGTCGCGGTGTTCGATATCCACATGGAAAGAAATGCGGTCGCAATCATGAAGCCGAGGACGAGACGCGAGGGATCCGTTCCGACAAGGCTGACGATCCCGAGGGCGATGCGACGGTGGAGATTCCATCGTTCCATTGCGAGGGCGATAAGAAAGCCGCCAATGAAAAGGAAGACGACGTAATTCATGTAAACCGGCGCGACGTCCTTTCCCGACATGATTCCAAGGAGCGGGAAGAGAACGAGGGGCACCAGTGAGGTGGCGGCGAGAGGAATCGCGTCAGAGATCCACCAGATCGCCATGAGCAGCGCAACCGCCGCCATTTTGCCGACGAGCGGGTTCTCAGGGGCGAGGTCGCCCAAAAGCCACATGACCAAAAACGCGGAGACGCCGAGCCAGAATCCGAGGCTTTTCGCGATCGGTGAACGTTTTTTTGATCGGGTCTTTTCTCCCATGAATGAGACAGTGGGCAAAAGTCAGGGGTCTGGCAAGTCAGGGCGCAGCGCAAACAATGAGGCCCGTTTCCCAAAATTTCCCCATTCGGAGCCCTTAAATGTGAAAAAGTTGCGAATTGACCTCAAAACGATCCTGACTAAACTCGCTCTCCCTGAATTTCGGCTTTGCTTCGAGGGTGGAATTTCAATAAATCGCTAAACTTTCTCCGCGCGACGAATTTCAGGGACGCCTTGGCACGGAAGCTGAACGTAGTTTCTTCAGAAAGTGGAATGCAATCGTGCCTGCAAGTGGCCTCCCGACAGCGGGGGAAATGGAAAAGTGTCTTTTTATAATGAGTAAATACCTGAATATCCCGAACGTCGAAAATACTCTGCACAAGCCGGAGCTCGAGCGTGATGCCTGTGGTGTCGGTGTCGTGGCGCACATCAAAGGCGAGCGGAGCCATCGTGTCCTGCGCCTGGGATTGGATTCAGTTTGCAACGTGACTCATCGCGGAGCGGTCAATGCGGATGGAAAGACCGGGGACGGAGCCGGTGTCACGACCAACCTTCCTTATGGGATTTTCCTGCCAATCGCCGAGAAGCTGGGGACGAAGCTCGAAAACGAAAAGGATCTTGCGGTGGGCGTGTTTTTCCTCCCGGCGAACAATTCCGATGATCTGAAGAAAGCTCAGGTCATTGCCGAGGGCGTGCTCAGAAATCGAAAGATCGGCATCATCGGCTGGCGTGACGTGCCCTCCGATCCGTCGGCACTCGGACAACAGGCAATCGACACGATGCCTGATATCAAGCAGCTCCTCCTCAAGCGTCCGGAGGGAATGGACGACGACACGTTTGAGCGCCAGCTCTACCTTTCCCGCCGTGAGATTGAGGACAAAACTTCGGATGAGCGGATTGACGAGTTTTACATTCCGTCTCTCAGCCACCGACTCATCAGCTACAAGGGCTTTCTCGTGGCGACAGCGCTGGAGGAACTCTACGACGATCTTCGTGATGAAAATTACGAGACTGCGATCTGTCTTTATCATCAGCGCTTTTCGACGAACACCTTTCCGACCTGGGCGTTGGCGCAGCCGTTCCGGATGCTCTGCCACAACGGGGAGATCAACACGGTGCGAGGCAACCGCAACTGGATGAATTCCCGTATCGGTCAGTTTGAGAGCGAGGTCTGGGGTGATGAGCTGCAGCACCTCAGTCATGTCATCGATCCGGATGGTTCGGACTCGGCAAGCCTCGACGCGGCCCTTGAGTTGCTCGTTCTTTCCGGGCGATCGATTCCGCATGCGATGTCGATGCTGGTTCCGCCGGCGTGGAGAATCGACCCGTTCACGACGGAAGCCGTTGAGGATTTTTACCGTTATCACAGCTGCTTTGCAGAGCCATGGGATGGTCCTGCCGCGCTCGCCTTTTCTGACGGCATGACCGTCGCTGCATCGCTCGACCGCAACGGACTCCGTCCTGCCCGATACAAGATCACCAGCGATGGAATCTTTGCCCTCGGTTCCGAGGTGGGCACCTGCTATCTGGCCGATGATACGGTGGAGAGAAAGGGGCGCCTCGCGCCGGGGGAGATGATCGTGGTCGACACGGTCAAAGGTGAAGTCGTTTTCAACAGTGAGATCAAGTCCCGCCTCGCTGCTCAGCAGCCCTACGGTGAGTGGCTCAAGGAGCACCAGACTCCGTTTGCTGAGATCGCCCCCCTTGAGCCTCAGGTGAGTGAAGATCCGACACATGATCCCTTGACCCGATCCCAGCTTCAGGTCTCGAATGGCCTGAACCAGGAGGAGCTCGACATGGTGATCGCCCCGATGGCGCAGTCAGGAATGGAAGCGATCTACTCGATGGGTGACGACGCCGCGCTCTCGGTGCTCTCCCGTCAGCCAAAGGTCCTTTTCTCCTATTTCAAGCAGCTCTTTGCGCAGGTCACGAACCCGCCGATCGATCCGATCCGGGAGTATCTTGTGATGTCTCTTGAGGTCGACTTTGGCCCTGAACGAAACCTTCTCATCGAAGACCCGTTTCACGCAAAGGTGATCCATCTGGATTCTCCCTTTCTCTACACGCATCAGGTCGAGGCGTTGAAGGCCTATGATGGCTTCAAGACGGAGACACTCGATACGACCTGGCCGCTCATGAGCGGAGCAACCGGTCTCAGCGATGCGATCGAGGCTCTCTGTGAACGTGCCGAAAAGGCTGTCGATGCGGGGGCGGAGACGATCATTCTTTCGGACCGCCGCATCAATCATGACCGTGTCGGGATACCTTCCCTTCTCGCGGTTGGCGCAGTTCACCGTCACCTCGGCACGGCGAGGAAACGCATGATGACGAGTATCATCATCGATACCGCTGAAGCCCGCGACACGCACCACATGGCCTGTTTGATCGGATTTGGAGCGACGGCGATCTGTCCGTGGCTCGCTCATGAAACGATCCACGAACTGGTGGAAAAGAACACGAAAAACAAATTCGACGGAGTATCCCTAGAAAAGGCCCTGACTAACTACCACAAGGCCCTGGAGAAAGGAGTTCTCAAGATTATGTCGAAGATGGGAATCTCTGTTCTGAACAGTTATCAGGGCGCCCAGATTTTTGAGGCTGTTGGCATTTCCGAAAGTGTCATAGATCGTTGTTTCCCCGGCACTCCCTCTCAAATTGCCGGTGTCGGTTTCTACGAAATCGCGGCGGAAAGCATCGCCCGCCACACCGCTGCCTACAGTGACGCCGTTCCAAATGAGAAAGGGGAACTCAACCTCGGTGATCCCGGTTTCTTCCGCTTCCGTCGTGACGGTGAAGTCCACGCGGTAAGTGGAGGGGTCATCAAAAACTTCCACACCTTCGTGAAGAGCGGCGAGGCTGACGACTACGAGAGGTATCTTGAGGAGTTGAAATTGAATCAGCCTCACGCGCTGCACGACCTCTTTGAACTCGTTCCCAACGATGAAGGTCCGATTTCGATCCATGAGGTCGAACCGATCGAGAATGTTCGACGGCGCTTCACTACGGCGGCAATGTCGCTGGGTGCGATCAGCCCCGAAGCTCATGAAACTTTGGCGATCGCGATGAACCGCATCGGCGGGAAGTCCGATAGCGGGGAGGGAGGGGAAGACCCCCGACGCTTTAAGCCTTATCCGAACGGGGACTGGGGCAACTCGAAGATCAAGCAGGTTGCCTCCGGTCGATTCGGCGTGAGTGCTGAGTATCTCATGTCCGCAGAGGAGATCGAGATCAAGATGGCTCAGGGCGCGAAGCCCGGGGAGGGCGGACAGCTTCCGGGCCACAAGGTCAACGGCCTCATCGCCAAGCTGCGGAATACGCAGCCCGGGGTGACTCTGATTTCTCCTCCGCCACACCACGATATTTATTCCATCGAGGATCTCGCTCAGTTGATTCATGACCTTAAGGAATTGAATCCTGCAGCTAAAGTCACCGTGAAGCTCGTTGCGGAGACCGGAGTGGGGACGATTGCGGCGGGTGTCGCGAAAGCGAATGCTGATATCATTCTTGTTTCAGGTCACGACGGGGGCACGGGTGCCTCTCCATTGAGTTCGATCAAGTATGCGGGGCTGCCCTGGGAAATTGGTATCGCCGAGACGCAGCAGGTGCTCATGCTCAACGGTCTTCGCGACCGGGTTACCCTGAGAACCGACGGTGGTCTTCGCAGCGGAAAAGACATTATTCATGCAGCTGTTCTCGGCGCGGAGGAATACAATTTCGGAACGATTGCCCTCATTGCGATGGGCTGTGTCTATGTTCGGCGCTGTCACCTCAACAACTGCCCCGTCGGCGTTGCGACGCAGGATCCAAAGTATCGTGCGAAGTTCAAGGGTGAGGTCGATCACGTCGTGAATTTCTTCAATGCGGTCTCGCAGGAGGTGCGCGAGCACATGGCCACACTCGGAGTTCGCACTCTCGATGAGTTGATCGGTCAGACGAAGTATTTGCGTCAGCGCAAGCTGGCGGATCATCCGAAGGCGAACCTGATTGATCTCAGTCGCATTCTTGCGGACGTCGGAACCCGGGTCGGAGAAGATCTCCCTCGCATTGCGATGCAGGATCGGAACGATGGAAATCATGCTCCGCCGCTCGACGATCGGATTATTGCGGATCTCGGCGATAAAATTGAAAAGAAGGAGTCAGCTCGGCTCAGCTACGAGGTGAAGAATACGAACCGGAACATCGGAACAAAACTATCCGGGGTCGTGGCCAAGCTGCATGGTGATCATGGTCTTCCGGAGGGCACCCTCGATATTCAACTTTCGGGAAGCGCAGGTCAGTCTTTCGCGACCTTCCTCTGCGGAGGAATTCGACTCACGCTCACGGGTGAGGCGAATGATTACGTGGGTAAGGGCATGGCCGGTGGGGAGATTCGAATCAGGCCGAACGAAAACCGGAGCTTTGTGGCTTCTGAGAATTCCATTCTTGGAAACACGGTCATGTATGGAGCCTCCGGTGGTTATCTCTTTGCGAACGGTCGTGGCGGTGAGCGTTTCTGCGTTCGTAACTCGGGCGGCACCGCGGTGGTCGAGGGGATCGGTGATCACGGTTGCGAATACATGACGAACGGCACCGTCGTCGTGCTCGGTCCGACCGGAAAGAACTTCGGGGCCGGCATGAGCGGAGGCGAGGCCTACATCCTCGACGAGGACGGCCGCTTTGAAAAACTCTACAACCCTGAGATGGTCGAGATTGTGCGACTTGAGGAGTCAGGTGTCCTTGCTGCATCGCTCAAAAAGTTGATCGAGGCCCATCTTGAAGCGACCGGCAGTGAAAAGGCGGAGGCCCTGCTCAAGGACTGGAATGCTTCCCTCGCGAAATTCTGGAGAGTTCAACCGAAAGGCGATCTTGCGGAGAAGCCGGTTGAGAAGTCGTCGGGAAAGGCGGCGGCTAAGTAATTCGGCGTAAACAATCCATTCACGAAGGGCGGATCACGATTGATCCGCCCTTTTGTTTGTGGTTCGCTCTCAAGGTGCGGTTACTCTTTTTATTGCTCCTTGCTGGAGCCGATTTCGGCAGTGTGGCGATGGGCCAGTTGCAGGAAGTTCCGAATGTTCCCTCCCTGAGCGGCGGCGGTGAACCCGTGAGCATGCGGCCAACCTTCGAGCCGGGGAAGACCTATCGGTTCATCAGCGAAAATTTTGTGCGCATGCAGCTGCCGGGTCAGGGAATTCGCGAAGCAACGGTCGAGCAACAGACTCGACTTGATTCAACGGCGCGGTCGGACGGGCGTGCCGGGGTTACTTTGAAGGCGAGGATAGAAAGGCTCAAGGTGGACTTCCGATCCGGAGAAAAGCGCGTCGCCTACGATTCGTTCAACGAAGAGGATCGGAGTTCACAACTGGGGCAGCATTTCCGGAATTCTCTCAATCGCTGGGTGGATTTGAAATTGAGCGCCGGACTGCAGATTCTGGACGTTGACTATGGTGGGCGCGAAGGTCTCGGAACGCTTCTGCCGGGTGTTCCGCAGTTCGGCTTGAATGAAGTCGAGAAATTGGTCGCTGAAATTCCCCAGGGACTTCCGGCGGGGAAAGTACAACCGGGCGGGGTCTGGCAGGTCAGTGGTTCGAAGGAAGTAGCAGATCTGGGAAATCTCAATTTTGAAGTGACGTATCGTTACCTTGGATCCTCGATGCATGAAGCGCGTTCCTGTTACGAGATTCAGGTGGGGGGTCAGTTAGGCGGCGATGCCCGAATCCCGGAGGAGGGCGGAGCCATGGCCGGTGGCGAAATTTCATTTCAAGGCACCAGCTTGAGTGGGAGAATTCTCTTCGATCCCCTCGACGCAACAGTGCGGCTGAAAGAGCAGTCGTTGAGCATGCTTATGGAGCTGCCTTCCCGGGATGGAGAGGAACCGTTTCAGATTCCGGTTGAGCAAAAGGCGATCATCCGCCTCCTCCATGTCATTCCGACGCCGTGAGTGCGCTCTTCCGGACAGCGAGGTGTCTCAGGTAAAAGAGAATCATTTCCTCGTAGAGGTCGTCTCCCCCCTCGGCGAGGACGTTTCCATGATAGCCGGTTGAGATTTCTCTCCAAATCTTGGTCTCAGAGGTGGAGGCCTCAAAAATTTCCCTGCCATGGGAAACGGGAATCACTCCATCAAGGGATCCGTGAACAACGAACATGGGTGTCTTCGATTTCCGGACGGAATGGGCGGGAACAATCGCAAAGGGATCAAAACCGGCGCGCCATCCCCCGACCTTCATACAGCACCAGCTCAGCCAGTTTGGAACATGACGATGAATCATCTTTTGGCCGGAAAGGATGACAATTTCCGGCAGGTTGGCGAAGGGGGACACGGCAACGACGGCTTCGGCGTGTTCCATTGTGTCGAGCGACTGAAGAACGACAGCCGCCCCCAGTGAGTTCCCGAAGAACCCAAGAGGTCCAATTGTCTCCTCTTTCGCCATGAGGTTCGAATCAACTTCTGCGATGATCGAGGCGAGATCGCCCAGCTCCATTTTTCCGAAAGTGCAAAAGGAGCCGTCGCTTTTGCCGTGGGCGCGGGCATCATAAACGACGCAGCGAAAGTCCGCAGCGACGAAGCGCTTTGCGATGGAGAGCATGTCCTCCTTTCGCCCTCCGCGCCCGTGCAGAAGAATGATGGTTCCGCGGGGCTCACCCTGTGCCGCGATTCCATGAGCCATCAGTCGTTTCGCCATGGCCCGCGTCGTCACGGCACTTCCGGGAGTTGATGCGCGAGTCGCGAGAATACCTCTCAGGGTATGATGATCGACTGTGTTGACCTCGAAGGGTTCCAGCACCATGCCGAAGTCGGCGGGAGCGGCCAGCAAATCATAGTGACGTTGTTCAAGGGCCCTCCGGTCCGGAACAATGAGCCGGGTCGAGCCGATCCAAACAACCAATCCGAAAAGGAAGGCGGCAAGGAGAAAGGTTGCGATAAAGCCGGGCATGATTCTGGATGCCCTGGACCGGGAGAGTCTCTGCATGCGCACTCTCTACGTGAACCCTGCTTGGAATCTTTCCAGCAGCCTTAGTTCATCAATTCGTAGCCAGTTACGCTCAAAGCATAAATCGCGGCTGTCTCGCTGCGAAGAATAATCGGTCCGAGGGAGAGGGGGGAGAATCCGGCACCGATCGCGGTCGAAACTTCAGCCGGAGTGAAATCCCCTTCCGGCCCGACCATGAGGGTGGCGTCTGCCGGGCGCGTCTCGTTTTCTTCGTCCCAGTCGGCGAGGATTTCCTTGAGAGTTCGTGCCGCTGGGCTGATGGCGGCAATAAGGCGGAAGGCGTTCCCGGATTTCTTCACAAATTGATCGACCGTGAGAGGAGTCTCGACGGTGGGAAGCCAGTTTTGTCCACACTGCTTACAGGCTTCAATGGCAACGCGCTGCCATTTATCCCGCTTTTTCTCGAGATCGGCGGCATCCAGCTGAACGACGGTTCGCTCGGAAAGAAGAGGAATGATCCGCGAAGCGCCAAGCTCGGTCGCCTTTTGAATGATGAGATCCATGTTCTTCCCCCTGGGGATCGCCTGGCCGATCGTGAGGCGGGCCGGCGGCGGATCGGTCTGGCTGACGAGGAGCGACTTCAGTTGCACGTGCTTTTTCGAAGTGTCGACAATTTCCGCCTCTACCTCTGTGCCCTCGCCGTTGAAGACAATGATGCGGTCACCGACGGAGCATCTCATCACGTCGAGACAGTGGTGCGCCTCCTCTTGAGAGAGCGCGAGATTTTCGAGGTCCCAACCGGGCGGTGGAATGTAAAAACGATGCGTTGCCATGATCCGGAAATGGCATCATTAAACGTTCCTCTCCGATCTTGTCCACCAACGATTCAAATGGCGCATCCGATCCCTTCCCCGAAACTACCCCCGCTCGAAAGGCTGCGGGCGATCATGCATATCCTCAGGGCTCCGGGGGGATGCCCCTGGGATGCGGAACAGACTCATGAGAGCCTCGTCAAACATCTCATTGAAGAGGCCTATGAAGTTGCTGAAGCGATTGAGAGCGGGGATCGCGATGCCATTGTCGATGAGTTGGGCGACCTTCTCCTGCAGCCGGTTTTCCATGCTGAGATAGGAGCCGAGACCGGTAGATTTGATCTCGATGATGTCGCTTCTGCGATCTGTGAAAAGCTGATTCGGCGCCATCCCCATGTGTTTGGAGAGGCCTCGGTTGAGGACTCTGATGCTGTCTTAGCTCAGTGGGATGAAATCAAAGCCACGGAGAAGGGGGAGGATGAAAATTCCGTTGAGCGATTCATTGGGAAGGCAAATGAGGGGCTTCCCGGTCTCATGGCTGCGCAGAAACTGCAAAAAAAGGCCGCCAAAGTGGGGTTTGATTGGCCGGATCTCGAACCTGTTATCGCGAAAATTCATGAAGAGCTTGCTGAGGTGAAAGAAGCGTTGGCGGGAAATCAGTCCGGTGAGATCGGGGAGGAAATCGGCGATCTTCTCTTTGCGGTTGTGAATCTTGCGCGTAAAACAGGGCATGAATCTGAGCTGCTTCTTCACCGGGCGAATCGAAAATTTGTCTCCAGATTTCATGCGGTCGAAGACCGAATCCGGGCGTCGGGGAAAACTCTTGAGGGTGCGACTCTTGAGGAAATGGATCGCGCCTGGGATGGCGCGAAGATTCAGGAAGAGTCCGGTGAATGATTTTTGAGGCGGCCTGCAAACCGGCATTTCGGAAGAATGTGACTTTTCGTTTACCGATTCTGATTTCGACGTTATGTTTCCAAGTTGTTTTTTCTGATTTTGAGATGACAAAATGTCGAAATCGGGGAAGGCTACTCTCTTTTCTCAGCGGATGATTCAGCTCTCAAAATCACTTCTGGCGGTCCTTCTTGTGGCGACACTCTCTTTAAGTGGGTGTGTCACGGATGCTGAGGGGCCTGTCGCGATTACGAAGGTGAATCCCTATCACCTTCAGCCCGGCGTAAATGTTGTCTCGGAAGACGAGATGATCGTGCATGAACAACGCCGATTGTTACACGGCGCGATCGACGTTGCTGATTACACCGAGAGATACGGGAATTATTTTACGGTTTTTTGGGAATCGAAGGACCGCGTTCCCGCCACGGTTAAGCTTGAATATTGTCATGCGACTACCGGCCCCAAGGTCTACTCGAAGGAGGTTCGGATCGAGAAGCCGAAGAAAAAGAATGTCACCGAATTGCACGTGATTGGCGAGGAGTATCAAACACTCGGCAAGGTGACTCAGTGGCGGGCCTCGGTGGTCGAGAACGGTTCTGAAGTCGCTGAGTATAAATCTTTTCTTTGGAGATAGATTCAGGTGCTTTGAATTTTCGAATGATCCACTTGTTTTCAGCCTCCGGACTACGAATGAGTCGAATTTTTCAATTTACGATTGGAATTGGTGAGTGAGGAAAGTTCCATCCGGGTTGGTTGTATTGGTTCCGTTGCCTGGGTCAGGATCGACGGGGCGGCAACCCACAATAATGCGGGGAGTATCCGGCAATTTCTGCAAGAGTGCCTCCGCAGGGGCTGGACAAAATTTGTGATTGATCTGAACCATTGCCGGGGGATTGATTCGACATTTATCGGTATGCTTTATCGCCATGCCGTCCGGCTCGATGACGAGTTCGGTGGTAAAGGACTCCTTGAGGTCATCAATGCAGGAGAGCGGAATGAGCGCTCTATTCGGAAACTTGGTTTGGACCGGCTCATCCAGATGGATCCCGAGGGGCTTCGCTGGAGGCGTGAGCAGGATCTGGTCCGTGAAAATCTTGCGATGCAGGACTCGTGTATTCCCCTGAGCAAGCTTGAGCACACCCAAATGGTCCTCGATGCTCACGAGGCGTTAGTTCAGGCAAACGAAGAGAATGAGAGCCGGTTCTGCGATGTGATCGACTTTCTCAAACAGGATCTTGAGGCGCAAACGGCCGACAATTGACAGGTCCTGAAGGCCGATCATGGAACATTTCGTGTATGGCATTGTTATTCTGGCTTTAGCCGGCTTGTCTTTTTCGTTGTGGTTTCGCGAACATCGTAAGTTTGCAGTTGTTTCCCGTGAGAAGGACGAGATTGAGATTGAAGAACGTCGTATGTTCGGCTTTCTCCACGGTCTCGGGGAGAAACTTCAGGTCGACAACTCACCGGCCAACATGCACCGCTACATTGTGGATGGTGTCGCCGAGGTCATCAGTGCGGACAATGGAATCCTTTATTTGCTGGATGGAGACTCCAGCCATCTCATTCCGGTCTATCAAACCAAGAAAACAGCTCCGGTCGTTCCGGTTCCCTCTCAATACCTCGCGCTTCCGGATCAGGACAAAGCGAGAAGATTATATCGGAGTTTTGTCAGAAGTTCAGCGGCCACTCTCGAAGGTTCGCTGATGGGTGATTCTTTCTCCTCGGACGAATTCACCTACATCAAAGATATGGGAGCCCTCCCCGCTTTCGAAAAATCGGCGGAGCTTTTTCACGGGGGGCGCAGCTTTCTGGGTGTTTCCCTGATCTACGGACAAAAGCGAGTTGGCGTTCTCGCTATGACGCGCGCGGGCGGTGGTGGCTTTTCGCTGAACGATCAGGAGGTATTCAGCAGCGTCGCAGAGCAGAGTTCTTTTGCTCTTGGGAGTGCAATCATCCATGCTGAAGCGGCTGAAAAGCGACGGCTTGAGCAGGAACTGAATCAGGCGAGCGAAATTCAACGGGTTCTGCTTCCGCAGCACAGCCCTGAATTGACTGATTATGAGATCGCGGCCGGTTATCAGGCCGCGAGAATCGTCAGTGGTGACTATTATGATTACCTGCGGGTGGATGAAGACCGATACGGGATCGCGATCGGCGATGTTTCGGGTAAAGGGATCGCAGCTTCACTGATCATGGCCATGTGCCGTTCGAACTTGCGGAGCCGTGCCGCTGATAATCTCTCGCCCGCTTCAGTTCTGCATGCGGTGAACCGGTCCATCTTTCCGGATATCAAGGAGGATATGTTCGTGAGCCTGCTATATCTGATTTTGGAGCGCGGCTCGAATGAAGTCACTCTCGCCCGGGCCGGTCATGAGCCTCCCGTGTTGTTCAGGCAGGCGACAAAGACCATCGAGATGATCGAACCCCCCGGTCTTGCCGCCGGGATCGATGAAGGTCCTGTCTTCAAGCGATCGGTAAAGGACTTCCGGTTCAGGATGGAATCCGGGGATATCTTACTCCTTTATACCGATGGTCTCATCGAGTCAGAGGCGAAGGATGGTGATGAGTTCGGTAGTGATCGCCTTTGCGAGGCGGTAAAGAAGTATTGCGCGCTGTCTTCCGAGGATCTTGTTTCGACGATTCGGAGCGATGTCGCCGAGTTTTCCGCAGGAATGGCGCAAACAGACGACATCACCTTGATTGCCATCGAGAAAAGGTGAATAGTCCCGCCCCGATGGCATCCTGCGCATAAAGAGCAGTTTGTGGTGCCTTCAAGTGGACTGAGCCAGACATCAAGATGAGCAGTGTAGAAGAAGAACAGGAAGATCTCGACGTGACCAATCCGGACTCATCGGAAGAATCCGCGGTGGAAGCGTCCGAAGTGTTGGAGCCGGAAGCGGAGGTTTCCGGGGCGGAGCCGCCCACCCCTGCGGAAGAGGTGGAAAAGTGGAAAGACCTTGCCGCGCGATCCCAGGCCGAGTTTGACAATTACCGGAAGCGAATGGCCCGTGAGCGCACTGAGGCGATCGTGTATGCGAACCGGAGTCTCCTGGAGCAATTGTTGCCTGTGATTGATAATTTTGAGATGGGCTTAAAGGCTGCGAGGGATAGCGAAGGTGAGTCTTCAATGATACTTCAGGGGATGTCGATGGTTCAAAAGCAACTCGATGACTTCCTCACGGATCAGGGTGTCGAAGTGATTCCTT
This sequence comes from Verrucomicrobiales bacterium, assembly GCA_029233965.1. Classification (GTDB taxonomy): domain Bacteria; phylum Verrucomicrobiota; class Verrucomicrobiia; order Verrucomicrobiales; family DEV007; genus Arctic95D-9. The sequence goes on from JARGOP010000031.1 coordinate 24,629, forward strand.
CGGACGGACTTCCCTTTGATCCCAATTTACACGAGGCCCTTAAGCAGGAGGCAAGCGATGAAGTCGAATCCGGGCACGTGATTTACACGATGCGGCGTGGTTATCGGCTCAAGGATCGCATCCTTCGCGCTGCCAACGTTGTCGTCTCTTCGGGGTCGTCTGAGGAAGCCTGATTTTTCCCGTTTCGACAAGTCGAACGTTCTGAATTTCCCATAATGGAGAAAAGAGATTATTACGAAGTGCTCCAAGTGTCCCGTGATGCCGACGGCAACACGATCAAGAAGTCCTACCGGAAGTTGGCGGTGCAATATCACCCTGACAAGAATCCGGATGATTCAACTGCGGAGGAAAAGTTCAAAGAACTCGGCGAGGCTTATGAGGTTCTGATGGATGACCAGAAGCGGGCCGCCTATGACCGTTACGGACACCGTGCCTTCAGTCAGGGGACCGGAGCATCCGCCGGGGGCGGCTTTGGCGGCGATCCTTTCGATATTTTCCGGGAAGTCTTTAAAGGCGGCGGGGGCGGAGCGGGTGGAAGTATCTTCGAGGAGTTTTTCGGCGGGGGTGGAGCTGGTCGTGCAGAGCGCCGTAAACGCGGCTCCGATTTGCGGTATGATCTGCAAATTACCCTCGAGGAAGTCGAAACCGGGGTAGAGAAAGAACTGAAGATTGAGCGTCTTGTCGAATGTGAGAGCTGCGAAGGTTCCGGTGCTGATGGAGGCCGTGCTGATGTTCGGACCTGCACCACTTGCGGCGGAGTCGGCCAGGTCATCACGAGTCGCGGATTCTTCCAGGTTCAGCAGACCTGCCCGGATTGTGGCGGCGGGGGAGAGTCCATCTCCAACCCCTGTCATCAGTGCGATGGAGAGGGGCGTGTTGACGGAAGCAGTCGAATCAAGCTGAAGATTCCTGCCGGAATGATCGACAGCGGAAGGTTGCGATCCGTCGGGCATGGTGACGCCGGAATGAAGGGCGGGAGTGCCGGTGATTTGTATGTCGTTGTGCATGTGAAAAAGCACGAAATTTTTGAGCGTGACGAGTCTGACCTTTTTTGCGAAGTCCCTCTGCCTTTCACTCTGGCCGCACTTGGGGGGGAGCTTCTTGTTCCGACTCTGGGGGGCAAGGCCTCCATCAAGATTCCCGCAGGGACGCAAACCAACACCTCGTTTCGTCTCCGGGAGAAGGGTTTACCCAGTCTCCAAACGACCCGTCGGGGGGATCTCATCGTGAACGTTCAGGTCGAAGTGCCGGTTAAGCTCAGCAAGCAGCAGGAGAAGTTGCTCAATGAATTTGCTGAAAGCATCACGGATAAGAACCATCCGGTTGGTGAAGGTTTCTTTGAGAAAGCGAAGCGGTTTTTTAAGGGCTGAACTCCTGATTTTTTGCGCCGTATTCACGAACCGATGAGTGATCAAAGCTGTCCGATGTGCACGGTGAACGACCTGCTCGAATTTCCGGGAAGGTATGAGTGCATGACCTGCGGGCACGAGTGGGACAAAGAGGACGAACCGGACGCGGAAAGGGTCGTCACTGATGCCTACGGGAACGTCCTTTCCAATGGTGATGTCGTTCAGATGATCAAAGACTTGAAACTGAAAGGCACCTCAACCGTGTTGAAGAACGGCATGAAATCGAAGCCGATCCGCCTCGTTGAGGGCGATCATGAGATTTCCTGCAAGATGGACGGCATCTCGATTGGCTTGAAGGCGTGTTTCGTGAAGAAAGTCTGAGTCCGCTCGCAACCTTGGACAATCGGCAAACGCAGTCAGGAGAGCAGTCCGACGCGTACAAAAAAACGGGCGGCTGTTTCCAACCGCCCGTCTTTCGGGGATTTTAGAGAGAGGAGATTTAGATCTCCATCTCAGCAGTCGCGCCGCGATAGCTGATCGTGCGGAGGGTCTTTTTGTGAGGAGCAACGTCAGCCCGGCCGGTCGTTCCGCGATAGGTGACAAGGCGTGTCGCCTGCTGTTGCTGGAGTTGATCGACGCGCCTGCCGGTCACTTCGGAGAGACGTGCGGTTGCGCCGCGGTAGGAGATAATTGGATCGTTCATGAGAGTCTTTCTTTCGATGTTGGTTGTTTTTTCAGCTGAAGGAATCAGCAGTTATTTTTTTCGAAACTCTATATCGCATTCGCCGTGCCAACTTTTTGTGGTCGATTCTTAACTTGTTTATGATCAGGTGTTTAAGAATTCGAAAAAACACAACTCGCCAACGCCAATCTATTGTTCGGTAAGCTGTTTCCCGATCAATGGTAAGTAAGTTACCATTAGCGGGAACAACGAACGGGTGCCTGTGGGGCAGGGGGGGGAGAACAAATCAGCGTGCTAGAGCAGGGGAAGGCAGTGCCGCCGGAACAGAGGAAGGCATCATTTTTCGAGCGAGGGCCAGAGTTTCCGGACCGATTCCTCCCAGCATTCGCGCAAGTTCGTTCACCCTTTTCTGCCCCTTGATTGGCTCAAGGCCGGAATTGGTGACGTCGTTCTCGACAATTTTTGTGACGAGGAAGTGCCGATCCGCGAGCGCCGCGACCTGTGGCATGTGGGTAATTGCGACGACCTGGTGGCGCTCGCCGAGGTACGCCATCTTTCTTCCGACCGCGCCGGCGATTTCGCCGCCGACATTCGCATCGATCTCATCGAAGACCATGAGAGGGATCTGATCCTGGTCGGCGAGGGCGCTTTTCACCGCCAGCATGACGCGCGACATTTCGCCGCTCGAGGCGATGACGCGCAGCGGTTTGAGAGGTTCGCCGGGGTTCGGGCCAAAGAGGAAATCCACGCTCTCGAGCCCCCGCGAGCCGGGCGAATCGTGAGCTTCAAACTCGATCTCGAACACGGATTGATTGAAACCGAGGTCATCGAGATGAGTGGCGATGTCTTTCGCGAGCGCGGGAGCGGCCTTTTCCCGTTTCTTCGAAAGCTTCCTTCCGGCGCTGCGAAGTGCCTTTTCTGTTGAAACGACCTTATTGGAGAGCCGTTCGAGTTCTTCGGCGCGGCCATCGACGCTGTTCAACCTTTCGCGAGCTTTGAGTTCGTAGGCAATGACATCTTCAACGGTTTGCCCGTATTTGCGCTTCAGGGTTTCGATCTCATCAATGCGGCGTTCGATCTGGGCGATCTCGGCGGGATCGATGTCCAACTCGTCGCGGTATTCCCGCAGGGTATCTTCCAGTTCTTCGATCTCGACCCGGGCTGAGTCGAAACCGGCGACGCGATCGATGATAGCCGGATCGAACTTCTCCAACTCGCGGATGCATCGCTGTGCGTTGGTCAGGTTGGCCACTGCCGCGCTGATGAGGTCCACTCCCTGGTTGGCGTTTTCGACGAGCCTGCTGCTGTTGAGCGACTGGCGATAGCGTTGCTCCAATTCTGCGACTTCTTCGCGATCGAGCGAGGCAGCGGAAATTTCCTCAACTTGAAATCTGAGGAGATCAATCTCCTGATCAGTGACTTGCCGGGTATTCTGAAAGTCCTTCAGCTCGGCCACTGCAATTTGCCACTGACGATAGCTCTCGTGGTAGGCGGCATGCTCCTCTCCTGCGTGGGCGTAGGCATCAAGCATAGACAGTTGTCTGTCCTGCGATAGAAGCGATTGATGTTCATGGGGCCCGTGAAGATCGACCAGGTAACTTCCGATCACTTTCAAGATGGAGAGAGTGCAGGGAGAACAATTCACGAACTGTTTGTTCCCACTGCCGAAGATTCGCTTCACGACGAGCGAATTGCCTTCGCAGGGATCCAGGCCGGCGTCTTCAAGCAAGGTATTGACTTCGTCGAGATTTCCGGAGAGTTCGAAGATCGCTTCGACGCTGCAACTGCTTTCGCCGCGGCGGATGAGGTCATGATTGGCGCGTTCGCCGAGGACGAGCTTGAGGGCGCCGACGATCATCGACTTTCCGGCACCGGTCGTTCCGGTGATGCCGATTAGTCCGGGGCCGAGTTCCCAGGTGAGGTCATCGACGAGAGCGAGATTCTTGATTTTTAAAACCGAGAGCATTAGAGGAAGGGTTAGGATTAACTTGAGGAAAATTTCCCATAACTGTTCAGAATGTCAATGTTCAAGAATACAGAAATTACTTTCCTCGGAACCGGAACCTCGATCGGCGTGCCGGTGATCGGTTGTGATTGCGCGGTTTGCACCTCGGATGACCCTAAGAATCAAAGGCTTCGCTCATCGATCTACGTGAGGACTCCTGAGGTGGAGTTCGTCGTGGATACGGGGCCCGACTTCCGACAACAGTGCCTCCGTGCAGGAATCAGGAATCTCGATGCTGCCATTTTTACGCATTCTCACAGCGACCACGTCATGGGCTTTGACGACTTGCGCCGTTTCACGGTGTGGGACGAGGATGAGTTGGAGGTTTATGCGCGCGGGGAATGTATGAAAAGGCTGAGGGCGGCGTTCCCTTACATTTTTGACGGGGAGAACCGCTACCGCGGCTATCTGAAGATCGCCCCGGTTTTGATCGATGGTCCGTTTCAGGTTGCCGACCTCAAAGTCACGCCTTTGCCGGTTATCCACGGGAAGGTCGATACGGTCGGCTTCCTTTTTTCACGGCAGGAGAAACGTCTTTTCGCCTACATTCCCGATGCGAAGGAACTCAGTGAGGAAACGAAGGAACTTGTGCGCGGAATTGATTTGCTCATCCTTGACGGGCTTCAGCCGGAGCAACACTGGACCCATCTCTCGATCGGTGAGGCGGTCGATCTTGCGAAGGAGTTGGAAGTGAAAGAAACCTGGCTGACGCACTTCTCCTGCCGGGTGGACTATGCCGCACTTGAGCCGGGGCTTCCGCAAGGCGTGAGACTCGCCTGGGACGGGCTGAAATTAACGATCCCGTCCTGAACTTAGCCGGGTTAAAAGACGATTTCAGTTCCGATATAGAAATTCACCCCCGGCTCGTTCTGACCGGAGCCGTGGGCGCGATAGGCTTTATCGAAGAGGTTCTCGACTCCGGAGGTGACCAGAATTTGATCATTCATCTGCCATCCGGACCGGAGCGTCGCGATGGGATAGCCGGGCGTGCCACCGGGCGGAATTCGCTGGGTGTCGCGGGTGTCGCCGGTGCTGAGCCGGTCACCATCGGCAAAGGAAGTCAGGAGACGGCAAGGGAAGTCAGGAGACCTTCGATCCAGAAGTCATCGACCCCCGTCCAGCGCAGGCCTCCATGTCCACTGAGCGGAAGAAGACGCGAAAGCACTTCGTCACGCAGGATGGGCTCGGAAGTGGGAAAGGTGGAGACCCGGCTGTCCTGATAGGCGAAACCTCCGAAAAGGCTCCAGTGGTCATTGATCCGCAGGTTGCCGGCCAGTTCGACCCCCTGAACGTGTCCGTCGCCGGAATTGAATTTCGTGACTTCATCGAGTCCGTCGATGACCCGGCCTGTCGGGGTCCGGAGAATCAAATCATTCACCCGGGTGTAGAAGTAAGAAAGGGTCGCCGATGCACTCCCGGTCTGAACCTTGATTCCGATCTCCGACGTCAGGAACTGCTCGGGGTCGAGATTGGGGGTGGGCGTTTCGATCTCGTTGCTGCGATTGGTATCGAGGCGGGAAAGGTCGGAAAGATTCGGCGCACGAAAGGCCTGAGACAGTCGCGCGAAGAGTCGGACTTGATCGCTTTCATCCAGCTGATAGGAAACACGGGCCGAACCTGAGAAGTTCCGCCAGTCGTTCGCGATGGAAATCTGTTCGCCGGTGGAGGGATCCTGAACTCGTCCGATGTCAGCCTGAGCATAGGTAAAACGCCCGCCGAGATCGAGATTCAGGCGCTCGCCGACCGGGATGGAACTGTGGACAAAGGCGCCCAGCAGGTCATAGCCGCCATCGTCGCCGACAGGTCCCTGGATGAGGGATCGGTTGAAGGAACCATCCGCTTTGTAGTCGTTGCGAAAGGAGCTGATTTCATCGTGGTAGAAATCGAAACCGTAGGAAAGATCGGTTTTTCCGAGAAACTTGTCGAACTGGGCGAAAGCACCATAGCTGTCCACCGTGAAGCCCTGCACATCAGAGCGACCGTCAGCTCGCTGGCGGAATTGTTCCCCGTCCTGCTGCTGGTGAGAGAGGCTGACCGAGAAATGATCAAAAAACCGCGTCTCCACTGCTCCTTCAAGCCGGGCGTAGGAAAAGACGCGCGATTGATCGAGGACCCGGGCCCGCTCGCTGCCGATCGAGGTGCCGGCGAAGGGCACCGCAAAGGTGGTCGTATGAACCCGCCAGGCATCATCGAGATGAACCTGCTGGTGAAAGAGGGTGAGGCGGACGTCTTCGTTCAGAAACCATTCGAACTTGGCATCAACATCCCACTCTCCATACCCGGTCTGCGGCAGCGTTCCGAGATCGGCTGCGCGGTAGTCACCGAATTCCTTGAAGGTGCCGCCAAGGAGGAGGCCATACTCTCCCGCTTCGCTCACCGAGAATTCGTTCCGCTGAATGCAACTGTTTTCCCCCTCTGCGTAGCGGGAAAAGCTGCGGCCTCCGGTGTGATGGCCCTGCGCGGCGTAAACCGGACGCCGCGTCTGCGCCTGAACCGTGCCGCCGACGGCATCGCTGCCGCAGAGCACTGAGCCCTGCGACTTCACCAGTTCGATGCCACTAAGTCCCCGGGTATCGATCGTGTTCCAATACTGATTCGGGCCGGAGCGGAAGACCGAGTTGTTGAGACGGATTCCATCGATGAGGAGAAGGTTGTGATAGGCGGTGAATCCGCGAATGAAGGGAGAGCCCTGACCGTGCGCTGTCTTTTGCACGAGGACGCCCGGGGTCTGCTCGAACGCTTCCGGCAGACTGCGGACAGAACGCTCGATCAGGTCCTGCCCGGAGATCGAATCAACCCGGTAAGGAGTTTCAAAATCCGTTTCGACAACGCGCGTCGGAGTGGAGACGAAGTCCTCCAGGGAGGCCTTCGGGACTTCATCGTCGAGAATCAAGGGACCTTGAAACTGCTGCCTCACTTCGGGCCGCAGCCGCGTCGGAACGGTGGACTCCGTGTTGAATTGACGACCGCGGCTTCCAGTGCAGTGGCTTCCAGATCCGCCGGGGAATCCGGGGAAGTGTCATCCAGGGCTTGAAGCGTGAGGCTGAATCCGGCGGAAAAAATGAGGGCGAAACAGAGGCGCATAGTCGATGCCGGAGAGATAGCAAGAGACGTCCGATAGGGTCAAGGCAAAGGAGGTCGTTCTCCGGCCACCGCGACCGGGTCACGGCGACGGCCCGATTCTGCGCAGGGAGGCGGCGGGGCTGCCGGTCGGAAGCGAGGCCGCATCCGCT
>JARGOP010000031.1:31997-57119 GCA_029233965.1 Verrucomicrobiales bacterium
CGGACGCCCCGGCCAAACGGGGTTGAATCGCCTGCCTGACTGCGCTTTACTCAGGCCATGCAACTCAACCCCGGTGGACGCCCAGGCGGCGAAGTGAAATTTCTGATCGGTGCCTTGATGACAATTGTCGGGACCTGGTTGTTTTTTGACTCGGTCCGCTTCACGACGGGACACATGGGAGTGATGTCCGGAGCCATCGCCCGCGGGCGCGGCGGCGGGTTGATGGAGACGACCAGTATGGGCATCGTCCTTCTCCCCCTTTTCGTGGGAGTCATCGTTCTGTTTTTCGACGTGAAGAAAAGCTGGGGTTGGGCTCTCCTCGGTTTGGGGATCATCATTCTCGGCATTGAAATCGTGAGTCGCTTCCGGCCCGTTATCGCGATCAAAGGGACGCATTTGTTTCTGCTCATCGTTCTCATGGCCGGTGGGCTCGGGATGATGTTGAGAGGCTATGTTGAGGATCGCCGCCGAGGGCGGGAATGACCGGGAAACGAAAGACCCAACTACCCAAAGCAGGCCTCTTCGGGATTTTCGTCATTCGCTTTTCTTTCGATCCCCGGGTATTTGGGTAACTCCGCATTCAGGTAACTCCGCTGCCGCTCCCCATGCCTTCCTATTTCACGATCCTCTCTGCAACGCTGCCGGTCTTCCTTGTCATGGGAATCGGCTTCGGATTTCATCGTCGCGGCTGGCTTGGTGAGGAAGTCGAGGTCGGAGTGATGAAGTTGGGACTGAATCTTCTCTTCCCCTGCTTCATCCTCACTCTGGTGCCGGGGAATCCCGCTCTGAAGACCCTGCCCCCGGCGATTTGGGCGATCGGGCTGGGGTTTGTCCTCGTCGTCACCGGAATCGCGGTGGCGTGGGTCGTCGCGAAAGCGGGTCGGATCAAAAAGGGGCACGGGCTCCGCACTTTTGCGATCAGTGCGGGGATTCAGAACTACGGGTTTCTCACTTTGCCGATCGTAGTCGGGCTTTTCCCGGATAACCCCGGTCCGGCAGGACTCGTTTTTGTTCACGGCATCGGCGTGGAGATCGCGATGTGGACGGTGGGACTCTCGGTCATGAGCGGCAAGGCGGGGTTCAAGTCGATTATTAACGGTCCTTTCGTTGCGGTGACACTGGCCTTGATTCTGAATTACACAGGCCTCTTCAGGTTCATCCCGGGAATCGCGGCGACAACGATGGAAATGCTGGGACGCTGCGCCGTGCCCATGGCGATTTTCATGATCGGGGCAACGATCGGCCGGTATTTCAAGAGGGGGATTTTTCATGATGCGTTCCGGGTCGCGGCCTTGAGTGTCATTGTTCGTCTCGGGATCGTCAGTTGTGTGATCCTGGCGGCGGCGAAGTTTCTTCCGGCCCCGCCGGATCTCCAGCGGTTGCTCGTCGTGCAGGCTGCGATGCCGGCCGCAGTTTTCCCGATCGTTCTCGCCCGACTCTTCGGTGGACAGCCGCAGGTCGCGATCCAGGTGGTGCTCTCAACGTCGCTCGTGGGGATCGTCACTGCGCCGCTGGTCATCGCCTGGGGACTTGCGTGGGTGAATCCGTAAATTCAGAATTCGAGTCCTTGACTTTTCGCCGGAAAAAAGTTTCTTACGGGCCGCGCGCTAACCGGCGTGCGAAACCGACGGCAGGATAGCTCAGGGGTAGAGCAGAGGACTCATAAGCCTAAGGTCGGGAGTTCAAATCTCCCTCCTGCTACGGTCGGTTCAGAAACTTTTTCCTTCTCCGCTCTTTTCCTGTTCCCGGAGATGGGGAGGGCCCGGAAGGGAAAAGTCGAGGGCTTGATAAAGAAGGGATTCGACGCTATAGGTCGGTCCCATAATCCCCATAAAGTCAATGATGGCCGTGCCTTTCGGGCGAAAGTTTTGAGCGGATTTTCCGGGAATCAGCAAATAATACAAAATTGCCTCAAAATCCCCTTGCGGGGCCGGTATCCCCGCCTATATTCCCGCCCCCCTCCCGCCACGACATCCAGCGGGAGGTTTTTTATCGGCTCTTCTTCGGTTCATCCAAGACGAAGCGAGCCGAATCCCGGATGCTGAGAATTTAATACCTGACGGAAACGTTATGCCTACAATCAACCAACTCGTTCGCAAAGGAAGAAAGGACAAAGCTACCAAGTCCAAATCTCCGGCCCTCGACGAATGCCCACAGCGCCGTGGAGTTTGTCTGCAGGTTTACACGCGGACGCCGAAGAAGCCAAACTCAGCGCTTCGTAAGGTTGCCAAGGTTCGTCTCACGAACGGTCAGGAAGTCATCGCCTACATTGGTGGTGAAGGTCACAACCTCCAGGAGCACTCCATTGTCCTGGTTCGTGGTGGCCGGGTGAAAGATTTACCAGGTGTCCGCTACCACATTGTGCGTGGCGCTCTTGATACGCTGGGTGTCGACGGTCGTAAGCAAGCCCGTTCCAAATACGGAGCTAAGCGACCGAAGGGGTGATAGACTGAGGTTTTCCCAGTTTATCTCTCCGGCGATACGAATGTTTTAGCAACCGACTGAAATAATCCTATGTCCCGAAGAAAACGAGTCTATACAAAGCCCGAGAGGCGCGATGCACGCTACGACAGTCCGCTCGTAGCGAAGATTGTATCCAAAGTGATGCACTCCGGAAAGCGTGCTCTCGCCGAGCGAATTGTCTACGCGGCAATTGATCGTGCCAATGAAGGGGGTGAGTCCGTCGATCCTGTTGAAGTCCTCAACCGGGCGATTGAAAACGCAAAGCCCCGTGTCGAGGTGAAGAGTCGCCGCGTTGGTGGTGCTACCTATCAGGTGCCCCTTGAAGTGTCTCTTGACCGTCAGGAGTCTCTGGCGATGCGCTGGATCGTGAACGCGGCCCGCAGCAAGCGCGGCACACCGATGCATGTCGCTCTGGGCAACGAAATCAAGGATGCGAGCACCAATCAGGGTGTTGTGATCCGTAAGCGTGACGAAACTCACAAAATGGCGCAGGCAAACCGCGCCTTTGCTCACTTCCGCTGGTAAAATCTTTTGTCCGCTACCCTACAGACGGTTCCTTCCCTGACTTCGATGAGTGCTGGTCCTAACTCTCCTGATCGTGCGTTTCCGCTTGAGCGGACTCGTAACATCGGGATTGCGGCCCACATTGATGCGGGGAAGACCACGCTCACGGAGCGGATCCTGTTTTACACGGGCATGATTCATCGTATCGGTGAAGTTCATGACGGTCAGGCGACGACCGACTGGATGGAGCAGGAACGCGAGCGGGGGATTACGATTACCTCTGCGGCGGTCACTGCGGAATGGGTCCAGCTTGAGGAGGAAGGGCTCACGAAGTCTTTTCAGGGCGAAAAGCATCGCATCAATATTATCGACACTCCCGGTCACGTGGATTTCACGGCTGAGGTGGAGCGTTCGCTTCGCGTGCTTGACGGTGCCGTTGTGGTCTTCTGTGGCGTTGCCGGTGTGCAGCCCCAGTCTGAGACGGTGTGGCGCCAGGCAACCAAGTATCATGTCCCCCGGATCGTCTTTGTGAACAAGATGGATCGCGTTGGTGCTGATTTTTCCGCGGTCGTGAATGATGTTCGTGAGAAGCTGAAGGCGAATGCTCATCCGATTCTTATCCCGATTGGTGCGGAGGAGGATCTCAAAGGTCAGATTGATGTGATCAATGGGAAGGCTGTTCTCTACTCTGATGATGATCTTTTGGGTTCCGTCTATGAAGTGGCTGAGTTGAATGCCGATCAGAAGCTGCTCGCCGATGAGGCGCGCGGTGCGTTGCTTGATGCGCTCGTCGATGCGGATGAGGAGATCGGCCTCAAGTTCCTCGATGAGGAGGAGATTGCTCCGGCGGATATGAAGGCGGCGCTTCGTCGTGCCACGATCGCGAACAAGATTGTTCCCGTAGTCGGTGGTTCCGCATTCAAGAACAAGGGGGTTCAGTATTTGCTGGATGCGGTGGTTGATTATCTTCCCGGCCCGCTGGACGTACTGGCGGCTCAAGGGACGGAGATTGAGGACGAGACCGTCGTGGTGGAGGCTCCGGCTGACGACAATGGAAAATTTTGCGCGCTGGCATTCAAGCTTTGGTCGGACAAATACGTCGGAAAGCTTGTGTTTATTCGCGTTTACTCGGGCTCTGTTTCCAAGGGGGATCAGGTCTGGAATTCCCGAACCGGTCGGAAGGAGCGGGTGGGTCGTCTCATTCAGATTCAGTCGAACGACCACAAGGATATCGAGACCTGCTATGCGGGTGACATCGCTGCGATCGTGGGTCCGAAGAATGTTCGTACCGGAGATACGCTTCACGCTGAGAAGTTCGACATCATGCTCGAGCCGCCGGCGTTTCCGGATCCGGTTATCTCCATGGCGGTCGAGCCGAAGACCACGGCGGATTCGGACAAATTGGCGGCAGCTTTGCAGTCCCTTTCCGAAGAAGATCCGACTTTCGTGGTGAAAACCGATGAAGAAACAGGGCAGACCATTATTGCCGGCATGGGTGAACTTCACCTGGAGATCATTCAGTCACGGATGGAGCTTGAAGCGGGTGTGAAGACCAACGCCGGCAAGCCTCAGATCGCGTATCGTGAGACGGTCACTTCGAATGCGAATGGCGAGTATAAGCTCGTCAAACAAACCGGTGGGAAGGGGCAGTACGCTCATGTCTCCCTGAAGATTTCGCCCAATAAGCGCGGAGCCGGATTTACTTTCAACAACCGCATTGTCGGCGGGGAAATTCCGAAGGAGTTTTTCGCAGCCTGCGAGACGGGTGTTACGGAGGCTCTCGGGAACGGGGTAATCATGGGGTATCCTGTTGTGGATGTTCATGTTGATCTTGTCGGGGGTTCCAGCCACGACGTGGATTCCAATGAGCAGGCTTTCAAGATTGCGTCCATCCTCGCGATGCGCGACGCTTTTCAGAATGCGGGCTCGGTTCTTCTGGAGCCGGTCATGAAAGTGAATGTTGATCTCCCGGATGAGTATCAGGGTGACATCATTGGGGATTTGAATCGTCGCCGCGGCAGGATTGTCGAGGTTGGATCGAGGAATGGCGTGAGTGAGATCAGTGCTGAGGTGCCGCTCGCGGAGATGTTCGGTTACGCAACCGACATGCGAAGCCTTTCGAAAGGACGTGCGAGCTTCTCGATGGAGCCGCTTCAATTTGAAGAAGTGCCTGCGGCAATCGTGACGCGGCTGACTGAACAATATGTGTAACAGGGGAATCCTGAATAAGAATTTAAACTAATCGGAACGACTGACATGCAGGGACAAAGTATTCGAATTCGGCTACGGGCATACGACTCACGACTTTTAGACAAGTCGACGGTCGATATCGTAGACACCGCCAAGCGCACCGGGGCACGGGTTTCAGGACCAATCCCGCTTCCGACTCGCATTGAGAAGTTTAGCGTCAATGCTTCACCTCATGTAAACAAGAAGGCTGCTGAGCAGTTCGAAATCCGGACGCACAAGCGTCTCCTCGACATTGTTGAGCCAACGGCACGGACCGTGGATGAGTTGAAGAAGTTGAACCTGCCTGCCGGGGTGGACATCACAATTAAAATCTAGTCTGACCTCCTTTTGGTTAGATTCAGTAAGAATAATTTCAAGCAAGGACGAGCGCAATGAGCATCGGATTGATTGGTAAAAAAGTAGGAATGACCCGCATCTTCAATGAAGATGGTGAGGCCGTGGCCGTGACTGTTATTGACGTCAGCGACAATGTCTTTCTCCAGAAGAAGACAGTGGAAAAAGACGGTTATACAGCAGTGCAGGTTGGTTACGGGGACCAGAAGGAGTCACGTTTGACGCGTGCCGAAGCGGGTCACCTCAAAGCTAATGGCGCGGCTCCCAAGAGGAAGATTCTTGAGTTCCGTCTTGAGAGTGATGATCAACTGCCTGATGGGGATCATCCCGGTGTGGAGCTTTTCGAGGCCGGTCAGTGGATTGACGTTATCGGAACTTCCAAAGGTAAGGGTTTCCAGGGTGTCATGAAGCGTTATCACTTCTCCGGACAGCCCATGTCCCACGGTCACATGATGCACCGTCGACCCGGTGGTGTGGGTGCGGGAACGGATCCCGGTCGTATTTGGAAAAACAAGGACATGCCCGGGCGTCACGGTAACTATCGCAAGACGATCCAGAATTTGAAGGTCGTGCAGACCCGCCCGGAGGATAATGTGATTCTCGTGAGTGGAGCGGTTCCCGGTGCGAAGGGTGGCTATGTAGTCATTCGTCCGGCAATTAAGCACGAAAGGCCCGTTCAGACCTTCGGTAAGAAGGAGGCCCCTGCGGCGGCCGAGGCAAGCACCGAAGAATCGGCAGAAGGCTGATCCAGAGACGGTAATTAAAAGAGATCAAGCAAAGGAATTAGATTCATGGCTGCTAAAACTTTAGATATTCAGGGCGCAAAGAGTGCCAACATCACCGTTGTCGAAGACGGCGAGCGCGGTCGTCAGGCTGTCCACGATGTGGTTGTTGCGATGCACGCAAACCGGCGCGCCGGTTCGGCGAACACCAAGACCCGCAGCGAAGTGGCGGCGACAGGTAAGAAACCTTTCCGTCAGAAGGGAACCGGTCGCGCTCGTCAGGGCGGCAATGCCTCCCCGATCCACCGTGGTGGCGGTGTCGCTTTCGGACCTCGTCCCCGCGACTATTCGAAGAAGGTGAATCGCGCGACGAAGCGCCTCGCTTTCTCCAAGGCTCTTACGGAGCGCATTTCAGAAGGTGATGTTCTCACTATCGCTGAGTTGAGTATTGCCGACGGAAAAACCAAGAGCTTCGTGAAAGAGATTTCTTCACTGACCGGTGATGTGAAGAGGACTCTCGTGATCGGAAACGATTTTTCCGAGGAGACGAAACGGGCCGGGCGTAACTGCCAGTCCGTTCTTCTTATCACAGCTCACGAAGTGAACACGGAGCAACTTCTCCACTACAGCAAAATTATCGTGGTTGAAGGGGCGCTTGAAACTCTTGCGGCACGAACTGCCTAATCCTCAGAAAGAACTCATCGAATGAAAGATATTTTCCAAGTCATCGACACGATTCAGTTGAGCGAGAAGGCCACCCTTCTTGCGGAGACGAATAATGAGTATGTTTTTAAAGTGAACCCATCCGCCAACAAGCTTGAAATCAAGTATGCGGTTGAAAAGCTCTTCGGCAAGAAGGTCGAAGCGGTTCGCACTGCCAACTATCAGGGGAAGAAGAAGCGCGAGCGTCGCGCCGACTTCGGTAGAACCAAGCGCTGGAAGAAGGCCTTTGTGCGCCTCGCCGACGGCGAAACCCTCGAATTTGTTTAATTTTTAACGCGATCACAGCATGGGCCTGAAATCCTTTAGACCAATCACCCCGTCAAACCGGTACAAGTTGCTTCCTGACTTTGAAGAGATCACTGCTTCAAAGCCGGAGAAGAGTCTGTGCCGACCCCTCAAGAAATCGGGTGGACGGAACAATAACGGACGCATTACCTGCCGCCACAAGGGTGGAGGGCATAAGCGCAAGTATCGCCTCATCGACTTCAAGCGCACTCGTCGCGACGAGGTCGCCAAGGTGATTTCAATCGAGTATGATCCAAACCGCAGTGCCCGCATCGCACTGATTGAGTATGGTGACAGCCAGCGCTCCTACATTCTTGCTCCCAAGGGCCTTGAGGTTGGAGCCGAAGTTTCTGCCGGTTCGGGTGCTCCCATTAAGCCGGGTTGCGCGCTTCCTCTTTCTGCTATTCCTACCGGAACAACGATCCATAACCTGGAGCTTGTTCCCGGAAAAGGTGGTCAGATTGCCCGGAGTGCCGGTCAGTCCTGCATTCTTTCAAACCGTGAAGGCGATTATGCTCTCGTGAAACTTCCTTCCGGAGAGATCCGAAAGGTACACACCCGTTGTTATGCATCAATTGGACGGGTCGGTAACGTCGAGCACGAGCAGGTTGTCAGTGCTAAGGCCGGTCGTTCACGCTGGCTTGGGATTCGTCCGACCGTCCGCGGTATGTGTATGAACCCTGTCGATCACCCGAACGGTGGTGGTGAGGGTAAGTCAAAGTCCGGCGGTGGACGTCAGCACCTGAAGAGTCCCTGGGGGCACACGAAGGGGCAGCGCACTCGTCAGAAATACAAGGGCAGTGACAAGTTCATTGTTGAGCGTCGCAAGAACAAAAAGCGTCGTCGTTAATCAAAATTTAATTTTACTTCCAACACTTACCTAACACATGGGTCGCTCACTCAAAAAAGGTCCGTTCGTCGATCAGAAGCTTCTGATCAAGATCGACAATATGAATGAAAGTGGACAGAAGCGTCCGATCAAAACCTGGTCGCGCCGCTCAATGATCACTCCTGACTTCGTCGGTCACACCTTCCTCGTTCACAACGGCAAGGAGTTTACTTCTGTCTTCGTGACGGAGAATATGGTCGGACACAAGCTCGGCGAGTTTTCTCCTACCCGCCGCTTCGGTGGTCACCAGGGGCACAATCCTAAGATCAAAGGCTGAATTCCGATTTCTTTCGCTTCTGACATGAATCTCAAACTCCATACATTCCCTGCCTTCGCTGCGGCTGCTGTCGCAACGATGATGGTGGTGTGGAGTGGTGACACGCAAGCCAATGCAGAGTCGGTTGAGGTTCGTGAGTTGAAGGCGGCACTGGCACTGTGTCAGCGACAGCTTCAGGAGGCGGAGGCAGATGCAGCCATTGCCGAGCAGCGTCGAAAGGAACTCATTGAGAGTCTTTCCGAGTCGGTTCGGGTGAGCGAAGAGCAGGTTGCCCGGGCGCGTGAGATTGAACTGAAACTTCAGGCCTTTGGGGTGGATCTCCTTGCCATGGAAGAAAACGGACTCGAGCAGCGTCTCTTGAAGGCGGTTCGTGATCTCGATATCAGCCAGCAGGAGCTCGAAGCATGCTCGGCGCAGCTTCAGTCTTTGAGTGAGGCCTTCTTGGCTTATCTTGCAGCCACCCCCGACGCGTCTGAATCTAAGCGCGGCAAGGCTCAGGATGCGATCAGTCGGGCCGGGGAAGTTCTTGCCGGTATTTCAAGCGAAACCGGGGAGGTTGCCCCCGGAGATCTTTCGAACTCCCGGGTTGTCAGCATTGATCCCGAGATCGGTCTTGTTGTGGTTGATGCCGGTCGCCGTGCCGGGCTGCGTGTCGGCACTCCCGTTTCGATCCTTCGTGAGGACCGACCCATTTATTCCGCGTTAATCATTGACGTTCGCGATTCCATTGCCGGAGCGGTTCTTCAGGATCGCTTTGTTGAAACTGAAACTGTTGCCGTCGGGGACGGCGTGAAGCTTCTCCCCAACCAAACCAATCTCTAACGATTTCATCACCTATAAAATCATGGATGTGACTTCCACCTATAAATTTGCAAGAATCTCCGCCCGCAAGGCGCGCGACGTCGCGAGGGAGATTCAAGGTCTCCCTGTTTCAGTGGCGCTTGACCTCTTGAATTTCACTCCCCGTAAGGGCGCTGAACTGTTCGGCAAGACGATGAAGGCGGCCCTCGCTGATGCAGAGAACAATTTTGAACTCGCCGTCGACGGTCTCTATGTGAAGAGTGCCGTCGTGGGTGAAGGACCGACGTTCAAGCGATTCAAGGCGCGTGCCCGTGGTTCTGCCGCTTCGATTCGTAAGCGCACCAGTCATATCACCGTGGTTCTGAGCGATGAGGTTGTCGGTGAATCCGCGGCTCCGGCGAAGAATGTTTCCAGGGAGAAAGCCGCAGCTAAGCCTGCGAAAGAGGAAAAGAAAGCAACTCCGGCGAAGGAAAGTGCTCCCAAGAGCAGTGCGAGGGTTGACGAGAAGCTCGGAATGGTCTATGACTCCGCCCCCTCCGAATTTGACGATCTAAAGGAGATCAACGGTGTCGGTCCCAAGCTTGAGGAAAAGCTGAACTCAATTGGGATTTACAGGTTTGAGCAGATCGCAGAGTGGACGGAAGAGAACGTCAAGGAGTTCGATGAGCTTCTCTCTTTGAAGGGGCGCATCGAGCGTGACGAGTGGATCGAGAAGGCTAAGCAGCTCCATAAGGAAAAGCACGGCTAATCATCAATTTTTAGAAGGATTTTATTATGGGACAGAAAGTACATCCGATCGGGTTTCGACTGGCGGTCAATAAAGACTGGCAATCGAAGTGGTATGCACCTGAAGGCGAATACGCCGACCAGCTGCATGCTGACCTGAAGATTCGCCGCTACCTTGAAAACCGTCTTCAGAAAGGCGCTGTTTCCAAGGTTGTGATCGAACGTGCCTGGAACAGCGTCCGTGTCACGCTTCACACCTCCCGCCCCGGGTTGATCATCGGGAAGCGCGGCGCTGAAATCGAAGTGATGACGAATGAAATCGGCAGGATGTGCGGTCAGTCTCAGGTGAAGATCGACATTTTCGAGATTCGTCAGCCTGAACTCGATTCTTCATGGGTGGCTGCACAGGTTGCGACTCAGCTTGAGCGCCGTGTTTCTTTCCGTCGCGCCATGAAGCGGGCTGTTCAGACTGCGATGGACTTCGGGGCGGAAGGTATTCGTATTCGTGCCGCTGGTCGTCTTGGTGGTGCTGACATTGCCCGCGCTGAGCAGTATCGTGAGGGTAAAGTGCCTCTCCAGACTCTTCGCGTCCCGATTGACTATGGCTTCTGTGAAGCAGAGACGGTCTGGGGTATCATTGGCGTAAAGGTTTGGATCAATAAGAAGGAAGACACCGGCGAGGAGCCCCGTAAAAGTGGTGGTGATCGTCGCGGTGGTGGTGATCGCCGTGGTGGACCCGGTGGTGGCCGCGGACCCGGTGGTCCCGGCGGAAACCGTGGTTCCGGAGGCGGAGGTCGCCCAAGATAATTTTCGAGAGAGTGAATTTTAAAGCGAAGAAAGGAAGTCTGTTATGCCTTTGATGCCCAAAAGAGTTAAGTTTCGTAAGACCCATCGGGGTAGTCGCGCGGGAAATGCGCAGCGCGGAACGAAAGTGAGCTTCGGTGAGTATGGTCTCCAGTGCCTCGGGCGCGACTGGATCACCAATCGTCAAATCGAAGCCTGCCGTATTTCGATCAACCGTTACCTCAAGCGTAAGGGGAAGGTCTGGATTCGTATTTTCCCTCACAAGCCGGTTACGGCCCGTCCCCCTGAAACCCGAATGGGTAAAGGTAAGGGACCCGTTGAGCACTGGGTGGCCGTCGTTCGTCCCGGCACGATGATGTTTGAGATCTCGGGCGTGTCCGAGTCTGCTGCGAAAGAGGCGTTTCGTCTTGCTTCCAATAAGCTCGGTGTTCGTTGCCGTTTCGTCCGACGTGAGGACCAGTGATCAGTTTAAACTTATTTTACATCATGGCTAAAAGTACAAGTGATTTGCGTGAGCTCAGTGTCGACGAATTGGCGACACGCCGCCGCGAGTTGAAAGAGGAAGCCCTCAACCTTCGCGTGCAGAAGGAGAGTGGTCAGCTTGAGAACCCTTCCCGTCTCCGTGTCATTCGCCGTGAAGTGGCGCGTATCGAGACATTGCTGACAGAAAAGCGGAATGCAGAGGTTTCTGCCTGACCGCCGGAGTAACCGTTAGATTTGAGATTATTTAGTAGGACACATGAGTGAGTCAGTAAACGAAAAAAAGGCCGGTCTTCAAAAGACACGGGTCGGAGTGGTCACCTCGGACGCCATGACCAAAACGATCGTGGTGGAAGTGATGCGCCGCGTTCCTCATCCGCGCTTCAAGAAGATCGTGAAGAGGACTTCAAAGTTCTTCGCTCATGATGAGGAGGAGTCAGCAAAAGTAGGGGATCGGGTCCTTATCGAAGAGACCAAGCCCCGCAGCAAAAATAAGTGCTGGGAACTCAAGGAGGTTCTCTCTCACTAATTCTTTTTTCGCCTGGTTGGAGTGTCACTTACTGAGGGCGCCGACAGGAAGAAACCATTGTTTAAAACTTTAGTATTTACGAATCATGATCCAGATGGAATCCAAGGTCCAGGTAGCGGATAATACCGGTGCGCGCGTGGCCAAGATGATCGGCGTTATCGGGAAGCGTTCGCGTTCCGCGGGAGTTGGTGATGTCATTACTGCGCACATTCGCGAGTCTATTCCGACCGCAAATGTGAAGAAGGGTGAGGTCGTTCGTGCGGTTGTCGTGCGCACTGCTGCCCCTATTCGTCGCTCCGATGGGTCGATTCTGCGCTTCGACAGCAATGCGATCGTGATCATCGACGCGAATAAGAATCCGCGGGGAACCCGTATCTTTGGGCCGGTAGCCCGTGAACTCCGCGAGAAGAACTTCATGAAGATCGTCTCGCTTGCGCCGGAAGTGCTGTAACCGGGAACCTCTACTCAGGAATTAAGATCATGGCTAAGCGAGTAAAGACTCACGTGAAAAAAAATGACGAGGTCGTAGTGATCTCCGGGAACCACAAAGGAGAGGGCGGTCGCGTCCTCCAGGTGTTTCCTGAGAAAGGGCATGTCCTCGTCGAAGGCGTTCGTTTGATTAAAAAGCATGCGAAGCGCTCCCAGGACCGTCCCGAAGGCGGAATCATTGAAAAAGAGGGGCCGATTCACATTTCGAATGTGAAACTCGCGTCTTCCAAGTAATTAAGATTTAGCAGGATTTAACGATATGGAGCCAGCACTCAAATCGATTTACAAAGACAAGGTCGTGACCGGCCTGAAGGAAAAGTTTGATTACGCAAACTTCCACCAGATCCCCGGGATTGAGAAGGTTGTTCTCAACTGTGGTTTCGGTCGTGAAGAGGATCGTAAAGCCGCTGCGGAGAATGTTATCGAAGATCTCGGTAAGATCACCGGGCAGCGTGCTGTTCCTACGAAGTCCAAGATCGCGATTTCTAACTTCAAGCTCCGTATCGGTGACACCGTCGGGGCCCGCGTTACCCTCCGTGGCGCCCGCATGTGGGAGTTTCTTGATCGTTTCATCAATGTCGCGTCTCCGACGATTCGTGACTTTCGCGGACTTTCCGTCAAGTCGTTCGACGGACGCGGTAACTACACGGTCGGTGTTACCGACCACACGATCTTTCCGGAGATAGAACTCGACAAAGTGAATCGGACGATTGGCTTTGATATGACAATCGTGACGACGGCAAAGACAGATGATGAGGCCCGTGAGCTTCTCACCTTGCTTGGAATTCCATTCCGTAAGCCCAACGCAGCGGCCTGAGCCGACTAACAATATTTTATTACCCGCTAACTAACCGAAAAAATGGCTGTTGTCAGTGATCCCATTTCAGACTTCCTCACTCGCTTTAAGAACGCCACGATGGCGCAGAAGGAAGATTTCTCGGCTCCCTATTCCAAAGTGAAAGAGGAAATCGCCCGAATTCTCAAAGAGGAGGGTTACCTCTGGTCTTATGAGAAGGTCGGTGAGGGTCATGAGGCTGTTCTCGTCGGGAAGCCCCGTTATTCCGGTCACACCCCTGCGTTGAAGAACCTCAAGCGGGTCAGCCGTCCGGGTCTCCGTCAATACGTTGGGTGTGAAGACATTCCCAAGGTGCTTGGTGGTATGGGTATCGCCATTGTTTCCACCTCGAAAGGAATTATGGCAGGGCACTCTGCCCGGAAGCAGAATATTGGAGGGGAACTCCTGGCTCTTGTCTGGTAAGACGGGCTAAATCGATTAGTTTAACAAGGCAACATTTCTACAGCTATGTCGCGGATTGGAAAAAAAGAAATCACTCTCCCTGAGAAGGTTGAGATCAAATTGGGAGATGACTCCGGTATTTCGGTGGAAGGCCCGAAAGGAAAACTGGAGTGGACGATTCCTGCCGGTATCGCTGTGGAGCAGGAAGACGGAACGCTTCGTGTTACGCGTCTCACTGAGGAGCGCACAGTTCGGGCCCTCCACGGCACGACAAGGAGCCTTCTCGCCAACATGATAGAGGGAGTCTCGAATGGTTATGTTCGTGAGCTTGAGATCCAGGGTGTCGGTTTTCGTGCCGCCGTCAAAGGCAATGAGCTTGATTTGAGTCTTGGTTTCTCTCACCCGGTCCTTCACCCGATTCCTGATGAGCTCACCGTCACGGTTGAGGAAAACACCAAGATCAAGGTCGAGGGAATTGACAAGCAGCTCGTTGGCCAGTTCGCGGCTGACGTTCGATCCTATTATCCGCCTGAGCCTTACAAGGGCAAAGGAGTCCGTTACAAGGATGAGTACGTTCGCCGTAAGCAGGGTAAGAGCGTTAAGTAATCGTAATTTTTAATCTGAAGGGACAACATGAGTCTTTATATCCGTAAACAAGCCCGCGCCAAAGTTCGCCGTCGCATCCGGAAGAAAATTTCCGGAACCGCTGATCGTCCCCGTCTTGCCGTGCACTTCTCGAATCAGAATGTCTATGCCCAGCTGATCGATGATGAAGCGGGACGCACTCTTGCGGCTGCTTCCACGCTCGACAAAGAAGTTGGCGTGAAAGGTTCCAACCAGGACGCGGCAGTCAAGGTTGGCCAGGCTGTGGCCAAGCGGGCCAAAGATGCCAAGATCGAAACGGTGGTTTTTGATCGTGGTGGATTTCAGTTCCACGGCAAAGTGAAAGCACTTGCAGACGCAGCGCGCGAAGCAGGCCTTAATTTCTAATTTTATTTGAATGAGCGAAGAAACCAAAGACGACAACGCACCGGCCGAGGAAGTCACCGAAGAGGTGAGCGCTTCCAGCGAAGCTGCGGCACCTGCTGAAGAGGCCGCTGCGGCTGCCCCCGAAGCTGCTGAGGAAACTCCGGCGGCGAAGGAAGAAGTTGCCGAGGAGGCTCCGGTCGCAAAAGAGGAAGTGGCTGAGGAGCTTGCTTCTGCTGATGCCTCGCCCGTTGAGGCGGCTCCTGCTGAGGAAGAGAAGTCCGATAAGCTTAAGCGTGCCGAAGAGATTCTTCGTTCGAATGCCCCTGCTTCGACTCGTGGCGAAGATCTTGAGAATGCTTTCGAAAAGGTCGTTCACATCAACCGCTGTTCTAAGGTGGTGAAAGGTGGTCGTCGCTTCAGCTTCAGTGCTCTCGTCGTCAGCGGCGATCGCGAAGGCCGCGTTGGATTTGGTTTCGGTAAGGCTCAGGAGGTTTCCGAGTGCATCAAGAAGTCGAGCGAGGCTTCCCGCAAGGACATGGTGAAGGTGAATATCACCGGAAACACCATTCCCCACCCGGTCATTGGTGAGCACGGTGGTGGTCGCGTCATGCTTCGCCCTGCTTCTCCCGGAACCGGTTTGATCGCCGGGGGAGGTGTCCGTGCTGTCGTGGAAGCGGCGGGAATCAAGGACGTCCTCGCTAAGTCAATGGGATCAAACAATCAGGCGAATGTCGTCAAAGCGACGATCAATGCTCTCGAGCAACTTCGCACCAAAGAAGAAATTTATTCCCTTCGTGGCAAGAAGCTTGCCGAGAAGAAGGCCCTCTAATCTCATTTAAAGAGTTCAATCAGATGAAACTTCACGATTTATCCCCAACTCCCGGTTCCCGTCATCGTCGTCGTCGCGTCGGTCGTGGAGAAAGCTCCGGTCTGGGTAAGACCAGTGGTAAAGGACACAAAGGACAACAGTCCCGCTCCGGAGCTTCAATCCGTCCCGGTTTCGAAGGTGGCCAGATGCCTCTTGCCCGTCGTCTTCCCAAGAAGGGTTTTAATAATGCTCAGTTCAAGACCAAGTTCGCGATCGTGAACGTGAGAGATCTTGAGGCGAAGTTCTCGGACGGTGACATGGTAAATGAAGAGTCTCTCCGCGCCTGCGGACTCGTCCAGGGAATTTACGATGCTGTCAAAGTCCTCGGGAATGGCGATCTCGCCAAGAAGCTCACCGTGGACGTCGATAAGGTTTCTGCCTCCGCCAAGGAGAAGATCGAGAAGGCTGGTGGTTCCGTTGCGGAATCGTAACCGGAGCTTCACGATCTGAGTGAGCCCTGTTGACTCCATGACCTGACCCTGTTGGGCGGCGACTTTGCCGCCAACTTTCCACCAGATTTCCCCTTCATGATCTCCGCATTCGCAAATACGTTCAAGATCCCCGAGCTGCGCTCCCGGATCCTTTTCACTCTTCTCGTTGTTGTTATTGTCCGTCTCGGTGCGGTTGTAACTCTTCCGGGGGTCGATGCCAATGTCCTCCAGGACTGGTATGGACAAGTGCAGGAGCAGTCCAACGATAGTCGCGGTCTCACCGCGGTGTTGGCCTTGATGAACGTATTCAGCGGCGGCGGACTTCAAAACTCCGCGCTTTTTGCGTTGGGGATCATGCCTTACATCAGTGCGTCGATCATGACGCAGCTGTTGACCGCAGTGGTTCCCTCTCTCGGTAAGCTCTCCCGCGAAGATGGGGGCCGTCAGAAGATCAGCATGTACACGCGGATCCTGACCATCGTGCTCTGTTTGTTTCAGGGCTGGATGCTGGCGAAATCGCTCGTGACGCCGGAAGCGAACCCCTTTCTCCGTGATATCGCGAACGATTCGACCAGGGAACTGGTCCCCGAGGGAGGATTGTCTTTCATAATCACGACCGTGATTATCATCACGGCGGGAACGATGTTCCTCATGTGGCTGGGAGATCAGATCACCGAGCGCGGAATTGGTAATGGTGTTTCGATCATCATCACGGTAAACATCATTTACGCGCTGCCGGGTGCACTTTTCCAGGTGTATAACACCTACGTTGCGTCTGCCGGAGACGATCCGTTGCGCTCATTCCAGCTGGTCGCCCTCCTCGCCTTCCTTTTCTTTGTCGTTGCCGCGGTCATCTCAATTACCCAGGCGCAGCGTCGTATTCCGATCAATTATGCCAAGCAGGTTCGTGGGGGCAAGATGTATGGAGGTCAGTCGCAGCACATGCCCCTCAAGGTCAACTATGCCGGGGTGATGCCGATCATCTTTGCGCAGGCGATTCTCATGTTTCCCTCTCAGATTATCGGATGGGCTTTTCCGAACGAGCTTTGGGCGAGGAACCTTGCCATCACTCTCGGTGGTGGCGGCAGTGGCATTGTTTTCTATGGCCTCACCGGTCTCATGATTTTCTTCTTCAGCTACTTCTGGGTGGCGACCATGTTCCAGCCGAACCAGATCGCTGACGACCTTAAAAAGAACGGAGGATACATTCCCGGCGTTCGCCCCGGCAAAGCTACGGCTGAGTTCCTCGACCGCACGATGAGTAGGCTCACCTTTGCGGGAGCGATCTTCCTCACGATCATTGCGGTGCTGCCTCCTATTCTTACGGCCCTCATGGGTGTTCCTCCTCTTGCTGCTCAGTTCTTTGGCGGAACCGGACTCCTGATTATGGTGGGCGTTCTTCTCGATGTGATGCGTCAGGTTGAGACTCACCTTATTCAGCGTCACTACGATGGCTTCCTGAGAAAGGGGCGCATCCGTGGCCGTTTTGATCGTCCGGGTGGACAGGGCGCCGCGGCGAGCAACAGCCAGATTATCTGGTTGCTCGTTCTTGCTGCGCTCCTCCTCATTGGAGGGATCGTCTACTTTCAGATTGCTGCGGCAAATTAACGCTCTGAGCGCCCGGAGACAATGGCCAAGCGTAAATCCAGGATTCAGCTCCGACACGGGAGCGAAGCGGATGGATTACGCGAGGCAGGCGGGATCGCTGCGGAAGTGCTCCGAAAGTGCTCCGAAATGGTTGCTCCCGGGATGACTACCGGCGAAATCGATAAAGCGGCCGGTGACTGGATTTCTGAGGCAGGCTGCAAAAGTGCCTTTCTCGGCTACAAGGGATTTCCGGGGCAGATTTGCATTTCGGTCAATGAGGAAGTGGTTCACGGCATTGGAAGTGATCGTGTTTTGAATGAATCCGACATCGTGAAAGTGGATGTCGGGATCGAGACTCCGGCCGGTTGGATCGGCGATAATGCGAAGACAATTCCGGTGGGGAAGATCTCCGGAGCTGCGGAAGCTCTTCTTGCCGCGACCGAGGCTTCGCTTTTTGCGGCGATTGATTGCGCGCGGGACGGTGAGTTGCTTTCAACGCTTTGCGGCTCGGTGGAGGCCCACGTCGCACCTCTTGGATTCACCGTCGTGAAACAGTTCGTTGGACATGGGGTGGGGCGGGATTTGCATGAAGAGCCACAGGTTCCCAATTATTGGGATGAGGAGGAAATGCGGAGCCGCCGATTCCGGAATCCACGTCTTCGGGCCGGGATGGTGCTGGCGATCGAGCCCATGGTGAATGCCGGGACTGACGAGGTTCTCATTCTGGATGATGATTGGACCGTGATTACTGCTGACCG
This sequence comes from Verrucomicrobiales bacterium, assembly GCA_029233965.1. Lineage (GTDB taxonomy): Bacteria > Verrucomicrobiota > Verrucomicrobiia > Verrucomicrobiales > DEV007 > Arctic95D-9. The sequence continues at coordinate 50,123 of JARGOP010000031.1, forward strand.
GGCACTTTCCGCGCACTTTGAACATACAGTTCTCATCACTGATGGTGAACCTGAAATTTTGACTCCGAGAGAGCGCAGTTACGCGCCGGCAGGACTCTGATTTGCCTGAAAGAGGGGAGAAACCAAAAACTTTTAAAAAACGAACTAAAAATTGGACCAATCCAGTAAACACGAGTTGCGATAAGGAAAATCTGTGTTACTCATTCCGTCCTCGCGCCAAAAATCGGCCCGGGGAGTCTGTGGAAAGGGTGGCTTAATTGGAAAGTTCCTCCTCCTCGACAAACGACTGACATCAAAACTGTCTCATGAAAGTAAGGCCATCTGTTAAAAGACTCTGCAGCGACTGTCGCGTCATCAAGCGTCAGGGAGTTCTCCGTGTGATTTGCAAAAACCCACGTCATAAGCAGCGTCAGGGATAAGTCAGTTTTCTTAATTTTAATTTATACAGCTTACCTAGCAATGGCACGTCTACTTGGAGTCGAAATCCCGAACGAAAAGCGCATCGAAGCGGCTCTTCCCTACATCTACGGAATTGGAAGAAAGACCGCAGCGAAGATTCTCGAGGAGGCTGGTGTGGATAAGGATATTCGCACAGGCGAGTTGAATGACGAGCAGCTCGGAAAAATTGCAGGTGCCATCACGGGTGGTAGTGTCATGATCGAAGGCGACCTTCGCCGTGAGATCCAGGGGCACCTCAAGCGCCTCACCTCGATCAACTGCTATCGTGGTTATCGTCATCGCCGTGGACTTCCGGTCCGTGGACAGCGCACCTCCACGAACGCGCGCACACGAAAAGGCCGCAAGAAGACGGTTGGCGTGATTCGTAAGTAATTCTCAATTTAAGTAAGATCATGGCTGAAGAAGAAAAGTCTGAAGAAGTGACCGAAGAGGTCACTGCATCCACTCCGGAGGAGTCCGCTGAAGCGGCTGCGCCGACCGAAAGTGCTGAGCCCGCCGCAACTTCGGCCCCTGAGGCTCCCAAAGAAAAAGAAAAGCCGCGCACTGCGGAGGATATCTTCCTCGAGCTCGAAGGCGCCGAGGGCGCCGAGGCTCCCAAGATTCTTAAGGCGAAAGGCAGTAAGAATGTTCACTCCGGTGTCGTTCATGTCGCAGCTACCTTTAACAACACCATCGTTTCCGTGAGCGATCCAAGCGGCAATGTGATCGGTTGGTCCAGTGCCGGAAAGATGGGTTTCCGTGGCTCACGGAAAAGTACTGCCTACGCTTCCCAGCTGGTTGCTCAGGATGCCTGCCGTCAGGCGATGGCGCACGGCCTCAAGCAGGCAGAGGTGCGGGTGAAGGGTCCGGGGGCCGGTCGTGAGTCTGCAGTTCGCGCGGTTCAGGGTCTCGGGATCGACGTCATGAAAATCACCGATGTGACTCCTATCCCGCACAACGGATGCCGCCCTAAAAAGGCGCGCCGCGTTTAAGAATACTCTCATTTAGCTTTACCAGACAAATGGCAAGATACACAGGTCCAACCGACAGAATCAGTCGCCGCTACGGGGTTGCCCTGTTCGGTCCTTCGAAGGCGCTTGAGCGTCGCCCTTACCCTCCCGGTCAGCACGGTGCCCGCGGAGCCCGACGTAAACAGAGCGACTACGCCATCGCACTCGCTGAGAAGCAAAAGCTTCGCATGCAGTATGGCCTTCTCGAAAAGCAGTTTCGTCGCTACTTTGCGGAGGCTCAGCGTCGCCGCGGGATTACCGGTGATATTCTCGTTCAGCTTCTTGAGACCCGTCTCGACAACGTGGTCTACCGTCTTGGTCTCGGCAATACCCGTCGTGCGGCCCGTCAATTTGTGGGTCACGGGCATGTCACGGTGAACGGCAAGCGTGTCGATATTCCCTCCTACTGTGTGAAACCCGGTGACGTTGTCGCTGTTGGTGCAGGAACCCGTTCGCAGCAGCTTGGTCTTCGCGCCGTGGATCTCACTTCAGCACGTCCCGTGATGGACTGGCTGAGCTTTGATGGCGAGAAGCTCACCGGAACGATGGATCGTATTCCTGAGGCCGATGAGATTGACACCATGGTGAACGTTCAGTTGGTGGTGGAGCTTTACTCCCGTTAATCTCCCCCGGTTTCTTTTACAGCAATGTGACATTCGGTGCTCTGATGACATCCGAATGTCACATTTTTGTTGTCCGGAAGAATTGCCTTTCAGAATCAGTTTCTCCTCGTTAAGGTTCACGTTCCCTTACCCAGACTCCTTTTTATAAATCCCCAACTTCGATAGACATGTTTCGATTCACGCTCCCTCTCATTTTCTTAGCAATCAGCCTCACGAGTTCGGTGACCGGGTTCGCGCAGGACACGGTGGAAGAAAAAGCCCGACAACTGATGGAGGAACACAAAGGTGCTCTGGTCGTGATAACGGCAAAGGGGCAACTTGAAGCCAAGACATCGGGCGATCCACTTCCGGCTCGCGATCAGCAGCGCCGCACTCTGGGCGTCACCATTGGCGATGACGGACTCATTGTTGTTTCCAATTCCGCGATCGATGCGAGTCTCGGTCTTGAAGGCCAGCAGGCAAAGATGGATGATACGGTGGTTACGATTCAGAGCGCCAAGACTGTGTTCAGTGAAGTTGAGATCAGCTATGGCGATTCCACGCTCCTGAGCGGGAAAGTGGTTCGTCAGGATGTGGAGGCGGATGTGGCATTCATCATGCCGGATCAGGAAGAGGCGAAGGCCCTGAGTAAGACGTTTCAGAAAATTGATCTGGCCCAGTTTGCGGCGACGGCGGATGCAGCCGACCGGGTCGTCGGATTGTCCCGCTCTTCGGCGGTGTATGGCTACATGCCGACGCTGGTGATGGGACGAATCACGGGAGTCTACAAAGGGGATCGAACCTATTTTGTCACTGACGCGGGAACGGCCCAGGGAATTCCCGTGTTTACGATCGATGGCAAGCCTCTCGGATTGACGGTGGTGCGAATCGTTGATGGCAAGCCCTCCGGTGTTCTCGGCACTCTTTCCGCGGGCTCGATCCAGGTCATGGCGAACCTTGCCCGCGAAGCGGCGAAGTAAACGTCTCGATTCGTTTGAAGGGCCGGTTGCGTTTCATCAGCGGGCCGGCCTTTTTCGTGCCCCGGGGAAAGGAAAACTCATGAGTGAATCAGGATACGGGAAATTGGTGAACCTGGGTCAGGAGGTTCAGCTCGTCGCCGATACCCAGGCCCTTTTGGGGTGGGATCAGGAGGTTTTGATGCCTTCGAAAGGTCTCGACTACCGAGGCAGGCAGATGGCGTGGTTCAGTGGTTGGGTTCACGACAGGCAAACCGATCCGAGAGTGGGTGAATGGATCGAAGAAGCAGAGGCAGGCACTTCTGATCATACGGACGAAGTGACGAGAGCAAACCTCCGTGAGTGGAAGCATAGTTTTGAACGGGAGACAAAACTTCCCCGGCGCCTCGTCGAGGAATTTGCCCTCGCGCAAGTGCATGCTAAGTCGGCCTGGGCGGATGCAAGAGGGAAGTCCGAATTTTCGATTTTTGCTCCTCATTTAGAAAAACTGGTCGCCCTCTGTAAAGAGCAGGCTGAATGCTGGGGGTATCTCGATACGCCCTATGATGGTCTCCTCGATAAATTTGAGCGAGGTGCTTCGACAGCCCGGTTGACGGAAACGCTGAATGGTCTCCGGAAAGAGCTCATTCCCATCGTTGAAGAGGCCACTTCCGGTGAACGATTCGACCGGACTTGTCTTGAGGGGCACTATCCGATTGAGAAGCAGAAGGCCTTCAATCATGAAGTGGCCGAATCGATGGGCTTCGACTTCGAGGCCGGTCGCATTGACACAGCGGTGCATCCTTTCTGCTCGGGCATGGCGCCGCATGACACGCGATTGACGACTCGTTACGATGAGGCTGATTTTCTCAGTTCTCTCTTTGGTGTGCTGCACGAAGCCGGCCACGGCCTCTACGAGCAGGGGTTGAAAGGAGAACTCCGCGGTCAACCGGTGGGCAACGCTGTTTCTCTCGGCATCCATGAATCCCAGTCACGCCTGTGGGAAAATCACGTCGGACGAAGCCGCGCCTTCTGGGAAAAGTGGCTTCCGGAAGCAGCTGAATATTTCCCTCATCTTGCATCAGTCGACGTCGATATGATGTATCGCGCCGTGAACCAGGCGAATTTGAGTTACATCCGTGTCGAGTCGGACGAGGTCACTTACGATCTTCATGTGCTTCTCCGCTTCGAAATTGAGAAGCTGATTTTCAGTGGCGATTTGAGCATCGAGGAGATTCCTGAAGCCTGGAACTCCAGATTTGAATCGTACTTTGGGCTACCGGTTGAGGAGGACGCGAGTGGATGTCTTCAGGATATTCATTGGAGCCTGGGCATCTTCGGTTATTTTCCGACCTACAGTCTCGGCAATATCAACGCGGCCCATCTTGCCGCGGCAGCCCGGTCAGACGCAGCCGTGAAATCAGCGATGGATGCCGGGGACTACTCAAGCCTACGGGAGTGGATGAGGGCTCGAATTCACCAGCGCGGCAGTATCCTCATGCCTGATGACCTGATTGTTGAGGCGACCGGCAAACCGGCGGATGCGACGGCGTTGATCAATCATCTTCGAGACCGTTATTTGCCGGGATCATGATGTGTTTTCGCATAATTGCTCTGCTCACGCTTTGCGTGGGAGCCTTCCCCGTCGATGCCGGCGAGCCTGCAAAAGAAAAAGCGTTTTCTGAAGTGGCCGCATCGAGAGTCGTGGAAAAACCCAGTGTGCAGGGCGACGAGGAAGGCTGGCTTTTTCCGGTCCGGGAGCTCCGGCACTTTTCCATGGGACGATTTTGGGAAAAGCCCTGGGATGAAGTGGCCGCCAATGCGACGGATCCTGTTCCGTCGATGATAGAGTCCAACGCGCTCCTTGAAGAACGGGGGATACAGCTGATTCCGGCTCCGGTTCCCGCGAAGGGGCGCCTCTATCCTGAGAAGCTTGATGGAAGCTTCTCTCCCGGTGATTCCGGATCGCTCACTCCCATTTATCGAACTGCTCCGCGCCCGGGGGCTCACGGTGATAGATTTGGACCGTCATTTTCGCATCGAGCGTGCGAACGGTGACCTGACGAAATGGTATTGCGCACAGGATGCGCATTACTCCCGGCAGGCGATTGAGGCATTGGCGGGACTGGTCGCAGAAGAGTTTGAGATCGAGTCGACGAAAGACTCCTCAATGAGTTTGTCCGCGGAGATTCTGTCATTGACGGGAGACCACGTGGTCGGGAGTGAGTGGGAGGGGAGGTTAGCGGGTGAAGAACTCAATCTACGGGCCGTCTTGAATAATGGTGACCGGGGCATCGAGCCCGATCCGAAGAGTCCCTTCCTTCTACTGGGCGACAGTCATACGCTTGTCTTTCATCAGGGCAAAGAGGCGGGGATGCATTGCCGTGGTGGTGGCCTGCTCGACCATTTGTCCTATCAATTTGGCGAAGCGTTTGACCTCGTCGGCGTGAGGGTTCCGGACTCGTTCAGGCGCGGAAGCAGCTCTATTACCGGGCTGCGGCAGAGCCGCGATTCCGGGATCGAAAGAAGCTTGTCTTCTGGGTTTTCAGCGAGCGTGAATTTACGCAATCCACGGACCGGATTGTGAGTATCCCTCTGGACCGCTGAAGAGGCGGAGTTGGTACGAAAGTAACCATTTACTTTGGTCCGCAAGTTGCTATCCTCGAACTGTAGTCATCGTTGATTTCCCTAGTTGAATGGATGTTTCCCACACTGCCCCGATCAAACCTCTGAGTAAAAGGGCGAGGATTGAGCCAGCCACGCTGGAGGATCTCCCGCGTCTCGTGGATTTGACCATGGCGCTGTTTGAGATCGAAGCTGATTTTGTGCCGGATCGCCAGAAGCAGGAGCGGGGTCTTCAATCCATCCTTGAGCAACCGAGTCGTGGCCGAATCTTCGTGGTCCGAACTGACTTCGAAATTATCGGCATGGTGAATGTCCTCTTCACCATCAGTACTGCGATGGGTGGTTTCGTGATCCTGCTGGAGGATGTAATCATTCATCCTGATTTTCGACGCCAGGGATATGGAACCGAACTCGTGAATTACGTCTTGAGTTTTGCGAAAAGGAAAGACTTCAAACGAATCACGCTTCTAACCGATAAGATCAGTGCGGAGAGCCAGCGCTTTTTCCAGAAACTCGATTTCCAGCATTCGCACATGATCCCGATGCGTTTGAATCTTTAGAGGCTTCAGCTTGAGCGTCCTTCGATAAAGATGATCGATGCGCATCTTCATTTGCAGGATTGTCTTGGCGAAGTGACGGCCGAGGAACTGCTTGATCAGCTTCGGGATATCGGAGTGACTTCATTGATGGTAAACGCGACATCGCCTCTTGATTGGCACGCAGTGAGTGATCTTGCAAGTCGCAGCAAGGAAGTTGTCCCTTCGTTCGGAATTCATCCATGGAAAGTGGCAGATGCTTCAACGGACTGGGAGGAGCGATTAATCTCGCTTCTAAATCAGTTCCCTGAGGCCGGAATAGGGGAAATCGGACTCGATAAATGGATTTCAGGCTACGACCTGCCTCTTCAAAAATCGCTATTCTTTGAGCAACTCTCGGTGGCTCAGCGATACGGTCGTCCCGCGACGATTCATTGCCTGCAGGCTTGGGGGAGCTTGCATGATTGCCTGAAAGAAAGCGCCCTCACGATCCCTTTCCTGCTTCATTCATACAGCGGTCCAAAGGAAATGGTGAATGACTGGGTTGATCTCGGAGGCTACTTCTCGATTTCCGGCTATTTCTTCAGGGAGGAGAAATTCTCAAAGCTTGCGGTCTTTGAATCAGTGCCGGAAGAGCGGCTTCTTCTTGAGACGGATGCTCCTGAAATGGCATTTGCAGAAGGTCAGGCCCGGTTCCATGGAAGGGGAATGAAGAATCATCCCGCCAATATCGAACTGGTCTACGAAAAGTATGCGGACTGGGCTGGTAAACCTCTGAGCGAGGTCATCACCATGATTGAAAGCAACTTTCGCCGTTTTCGCGACACTAG
>JARGOP010000032.1 GCA_029233965.1 Verrucomicrobiales bacterium
GAGCAGCCTCGGCCTGGGCACGTGCCTGTTCTTCGGCCATCGCAGTCTGCTGAACGGCTTCGGTCTGAACAGTTGCCTGTTCTTCGACCATCGGAGCTTGCTGAGCGACTTCGTCCGTATTTCCGGCCGGCTCCTCCTTCATCTCTTCCGCTTGCCCGGGAGCTTGTTCATCGGTGATGTCTCCCCCGGACGCGGCCTCAGTCCGGGAGACCGTTGGTGCTTCCGTCATTGCTTCTTCTCGGAGCGCCCCGCCCGGAGGACTCGTCGGCTCGTTCGCCATCTCCGTTTCTTGTGGCCCGGCCCCGGTTTGAACCGCGTTCGACACCTCCGCAGTCGCGGTTTCCTGACTCCCTCCGGGTGGGGTATTCGGCTGCTCTGCGGGTAACGCCGGTTCCGGAGCGGTTTCCGGCTGCGCTGCGTTGACAACAACCGGCCCGGAAGACGATATCTCGCCAGGTGCTTCGACAACAGGCTCCGTCGCAATGGTCAGGGTTTCCGCTGCGGGGAGGACTGATCCGGGCGCATCACTGCCGCCCGGAGACGTTCCGATTGTTTCGGAAGCGGAGAGGTTCGTTTGTTCGGGTGCGGTGGGGACTGCTGCCACATCCTCGCCGGTAGTCGCTCCTTCCGCGACAGGAGGATCGGGAGAACTGTCGGCAGGCGATTCCGCGCTCTCGACGGGAGAGGTAACCGAAGGCGTCACCGGCGCTGCGACCTGACCGCTTTCGAGGGCGGGAGAAGAGGGAATCGTCGGAGCAACAATTGGCGCGACAACTTCAGGGACGGCCGCCACGGCAGCTTCCTCCCTCGCGGTCACTTTGGCGACATCGTTGGCAATTTCCTCTCGAATTTTCGCGACCTCAGTCGCGGGCACCCCGGCAAAGGAATCGACGCGGCTGGCCTCCCGGATCCGTTCTGCGATCTTCGGCAGGACGGCAGGAGTTTTGGCAGCAGCAAGCGGAAGGGTCACCAGGGAGAGATGGGATTTTTTCCCGTTTGTTTTCGCCCCGTGATTCCGCGAGCCATGCCCCCCCCTTTCCACATAGACCTCACGCTGCGGGATGCGGGTACGACATGCGCTTTCCACCTGAAGCCTCGAAGGCCCCCCCTGTTGAATGAAAAGATCGGGATGACCGTGACCGTGACGTGGAATAATCCGGGTTGTATTCACGCTGCGGCGGAAGAGTGCAGGGTTCCGGTCAACCGGAGAATAAACCGTGGTGTAGCTGTTGCTGACGAAACGGTTCGTCGTAATGAAGATGTAATTCGAAGGTCCGAGATCGTATTTCAGATCACAATTCCGATCCGCTCCACGATAGCGGTCACGGCGTGGAGGCAAAGGTGCCCAGCCGACATGGTCGTTCGTCTGACGCCAGGAGACCCAGGCGGGAGCCCACTCGGAATCGGGCACCCAAACCCAGCCGACCCGGTTCAGATTGACCCATCGCCCGTAATGATAGGTCGCCCAGCCGAAGGGCTCATTTGAGTTCCAGGCCCAGCCGTATTCGGTCCACGACCAGGATCCATCAAGGTAGGGCCGCCATCCCCGATTGGAAGCGACATGGGGCTGCCAGGAATTCCCGTATTCATCAATCTCGACCCAGCGACCATGCGGAGAGAGCCCTTCGTAAAACATCGTGTAGTCGCGGGGACGTTCATCCGGCCGGTCCTGATAGGGCACCTCGTGATCACGTGGATTACCGGAGGAAGCGGTTTCATAGTCCGGGACAGGAATCGGCTCCGCTCGCAGTTTCGGAGTCGCTTCGAGGCGACGTGCGAGAGTTTCACTTTCGATACGGGCGGCATTGGCCTGCTCCTCCAGCTCCCGGTTCTGGCGGGTCAGCGAATCGAGAGAGTCGCGCAAGTCCGCATTCTCACGCTCCGACAGCGCGGCTTGCATTTCTGCGAGCTGCTTCTCGATGAGGGCACTGCGATTCTCCATCTCAAAGGCCTGACGCGACATGAGATCCTGCGCTTCTTCCAGTTCGGCCCGGGTTTGAGCAAGCTCGGCTTCGGTGGTGGGAATGTCGCCGACTTGAGGATCGGGAGCCCGATCACAGGAAGAGAGGGCGGCGAGAAATGAAACGACTGCGAAGAGACGTAAAGGGAGGTGCATGGGATACTGACGAGTGGCGCCTCCGTAGTATGCGGCCGCATTTGAACAACGAAGGGAAAATCGCAGGATCTTCGAAAGATTTACTGGGCCGGTCGGGACGAACATCGTGCCCGGCATCAACCCTCGAACAGGCTCATTTGAAAGTGGATGAGATGAAACAGCGAACGTAAGCTCTTCGTGTCCAAGGTATGAATCCCCTACATTTCTCCCTCGTCTCATCCGTCGTGCTGCTGACTTCCTGCTCTGAACCGTCCGGAACAGATCCCGGCGACGAGAAGGTCCCGGCCTCTTCCCCCGGGTCTGTTCCATCTGATTCCGCCTCATCCGGGCCGCCAAAATCCTCACCGGACAACGCCCCTGAAGGAATGGTCCTGATCCCCGGAGGCCCCTTCATGCGTGGCGGCGATGCCGGGGAAATGGGTGGGAATTCCTTCTCACATCAGTCGGCTTATCCTGTTCACGAGGTCCAGGTCGATGCCTTCTGGATCGACGAAACCGAAGTGACGAATCGTCAGTTCATGCAATTCGTCGAAGCGACCGGCTACAAAACCTTTGCGGAGCGACCGCTGCCGGAAGCGCGCGTGCAGGAGCTCCGGGAGGACGCGAGAAGAAACCTCGCCCGGCTCGAGCTGCTCGCGGACCGCGCGACGGGCTCGCAGCGTGACGAAATGCTCGCTTCCATGGAACGCATTCGGGAAGCTTCAGAGTTCGGTCATCTTGCCGGTTCGATGATTTTCGCGACCCCGGAAGGTGAGCTCTACGATTCGCAGGACATCTCCCAGTGGTGGAAACTGGTTTCGGGTGCGAATTGGCGAACCCCGGGAGGCCCCGGAACTACTCTCGATGGACTCGAGGACCACCCTGTCGTCAATGTCACCTACGAGGATGCGGCCGCCTACGCGAAATGGGCGGGAAAACGGCTCCCGACCGAAGCGGAGTGGGAAAAGGCAGCCCGGGGCGGGCTTGAGCATCACCCCTATACCTGGGGAAGCGAAATGTTCCCGCTGGGAGAAGGCGTCTGGATGGCAAACATCTGGCAGGGCGAGTGGCCGCATGAAAACTCCGAGGAGGATCGATTTTTCGCGACAGCGCCCGTGAAAAGCTTTCCGCCCAACGGCTACGGCCTCTACGACACCTCGGGAAACGTCTGGGAGATCGTCGCGGATTTGTATCACCCCAACGCCTACGAGCTGGCTTCTGCGACCGCTCCCAATTCGACGGGGCCCTCGTCCAAGGTGGCGATCGCACCGGGAGCGAAGGTAATTCCCCACGTGACCAAAGGCGGGTCTTTCCTCTGTTCGGATATGTGGTGCAAAGGCTATCAGCCGGGGTCACGGCAACAACTTGACAATGAATCACCCTCGAATCACACCGGATTTCGTTGTGCGATGGATGTAGTCGGTGAATAAGGGTAGTCCGTTCGGAGAGCCGGTAGTGGTGATTTCCGCTCACTGAGAGTATCGTTTCGCGTTCCCCTGTCCCCCGCCCGTGAATCCCGGTTACATTTATATTCTGCAGAACCCCTCCCTCTCGGAATCGCATCTGAAGATCGGCCGGACCGGGCGCGATCCGGAAGAGCGCGCCGCTGAAATCTCGAGAGCGACCGGAGTGCCGACGCCCTTCGAAGTCGTCTGGTGGAGTGAGTCGGTCGACTGCCACCTCGCCGAGTCGATTCTGCATCATCATCTCGACATCTACCGGACCAACACAACGCGCGAATTTTTCGACCTTGAGATCGACGAAGCAATCCGCGTCGCAGAGCGGGCGATTCGACAATCCGGCGGGCGCAGCGCCGGCATCGCCTACTCCCTGCGCCGGATCTCGCGGTGGACCTTTCATGCTCTGATCCGGCCGCTCCTGAGGTTTCCCGTCCAACTTATTCTCCTCGCCGGTCTGATCACATGCGGGGTGATCAAAAGCACCCACCTGCTGATGTGGGGAGTCGTCCGCGGCGTGCTCTCTATCCTCGCTGCTCTCTTCGCTCCGCGGCGTGGACAGCGCAAAAGCCGAAGGAAAAAAGCGGCTCATTCATCAGGATCGCAGAGAAGGAGGAGCCTCGTTGAGGGCAACGACTTTTATCTCAAGGAAACCGTCGGGGCGGCTCTGTGGATATCACTGACGTATTTTGTTTTTCACGCAGATGGCGTGAGTCGCTGCCGCGAGATTCTTTCGCCGCTATTTAAACGGGTTCACCACGCGAACGCCACCGTAGTCCTGCCCATCGTTGAGGTCTTCAGAATAGACCACACGGCAGCCCAGTTTATTTGCGGCAGCGAGAATATTGGCGTCCCAAAACGAGGTCTGAAACCGCTTCTGCAAGCTCACCGCATCGCGAAACAATTCGAGGTCGTTGGCCTGCACCGGAAAAGCGGAGAGCGCCTCGATCACTTCGACCACTTCCTCTCTTGAAAGCGGCTCTTTTCGTCGTGGATGCGTAGCCTGCACGAAAAACTCCTGAAATACCTGAACTGAAAACGCGAGGTCTCCTTTGGCGATGAGATCGGCTGCGATCGCGGGGCGGGGAGACGCCCCATCAGATCCGAAAGCGTAGATCAGGACATTGGTATCCAGAAAGTTCATCGTCGACCGAATCAACGGGCATGAATTTCCTCACGGGTGAGTCGTGCTTCGGGATCGAATTCAGGATGGCGCTCCCGCATTTTCCGAACAATTCGCAGAACCTCCTGAGAAGGCCCGGACGCTTGATGAACACTTTCGGAAGTGCGCTCGCCTGCGGTGTATTCGGTCAAAAATTCACGAACCAGGGCAGTCACCGAAGTGTCGGCTTCGGCCGCAGCTATCCGGGACCGGCGATACAAATGATCATCGAGGGAGACCGTGATGTTCTTCATGGAAACACATTTTCACATTTTCACAACAATGGCGAGGAAATTCTCTGGATCGCTCCTGCTTACGCCCCAAAAAACTTTCGACACTCCCGAACCCGCGCTAGTAACTATCCCAACATGTCCAACCCCGTCCGCCCCTGGTACTGGCCTGAAAACGGCCAACCGGAAAGAACCGAACCTTTCACCTGGATTGTAGAAGGCGTCATTGCCGCGTCGTGGTGGCCGGATCCGTATGTCTTCGACCTTTACGAGGAAAACAGAATCCGGGCGGTCGTGAATTGCTGTGAGTTCGACAACCGGCAGGATGTGCCGAAGCAGTTTGCCTATCATCACATCAATGTGCCGGACTATGGCGTCCCGACCGATGAGCAGATCCAGCGGTTTCTGGATCTCATGGATGAGCATCATGAAGCGAAAGAAGCGGTTGTGATTCACTGCGTCGCGGGATGCGGCCGGACCGGGCAGTTCATCGTGGCCTGGTGCGCGAAGGCGGGATTCATTCCCAAAGGGACCGATCCTCTGGATTGGATCAGGGCCCGCCGGAAATGCTGCCTCGAAACGGCTGACCAGATTAAATGCGCCCGTCGACTAACGCAGAAATATCGCGGAGCGGTTGAAGAGGGGCAATAGTTTGCGGTTTCGGAGTTTCGACCGCTCGAAGCCCAGTCTATATCTCCGGACTCGAAATCCGCGACGGACGTGATAGTCTTTCCCCACCATGAGACTGATCCTCCTTTTCGCCCTTTCCCTTTCCCTGTCGTCACTTCTCACCGCTGACGAGAATCTTCGCGACTGGACAAACACGGACGGGAAAACGATCTCGGCGGAACTGATCGGAGTCGAAGGAGACAACGCCACCCTGAAGATGGCGAACGGCCGCCGGTATGAGATCTCTCTCGCGACCCTCAGCGAAGCGGACCGGGCTTATGCGGCGACGTGGCAAAGCAGACAGGAATCCATTGCCAAGGTGGATAGCATGGGGTTGAAACTCGGCCTGCCGACCGACGTGATTGTCGAATCCCCATTCAACGAAGACACGCCGAGAACCCGCAAAGCGGATCTCGCCGGTTGGCAGGCAGGCATCGGCGAATGGCGGATTGAGGAAGGCGCCCTCATAGGGGATGAAGTCGCGGAGGACAATCATGCCTCGTCTCTGACGCATCGCATGGAGACAGAGAATCTGATTATCACCGCGCAGATTCAGCTGGGAACCGCGGAGCAAATTGCCTTCGCCTGTCGTGACACGGTGCCGCCGAATCTTCATTTGGCTCGCCTCTATGTGACACAGGACAAACTTTGGATTCAGCACATGACAGGGATCGCAAAGACGACGAAAGCGGAAAAGCTGGTCACCAAAGAGGTCGATCTCGATCCCGATACGTGGTACGACGTGACCATCGAAATCATCGGCGACCACTACCGCGCCACTGTCGGCGATGAAGAAATCGAGGCGACTCACCCCCGCTTCGCCGACGCCAAAGGAATCGTCGCTCTCGTGAACAAAGGCCAGGGTGCCAAATACCGGAACGTCTCGCTCTGGCAGGCGAAGGCGGTGGAGTGAGTTGGCTTCCAACCTCTCTGCCTACGATCCCAAACCGAACGTCTCAAGCAGCCCGGGAAGGCCGACCCAGGCGAAGAAGCCGAGGATGATGACAAGGGCGAGTGAGGTCCACCAGCGGTTGCGAAGGGATTTCCCGACCCAGGCCTCCCGTCCATTGAGAAGGAGAAGCGTCAGCGCGACCATCGGCATGACGAGAGCCCCGAAGATCGAGTAGGCCTTCTGCGCGATTTGGAAATCGTAGCCGAGCCCGAGCAGCGGAACCAGCGCCAGAGCAAGGAGGTAACCACGATAAGCCCTTCCCCGTGTGTTGACTTGATAGGGTGTAAACTGATCCGCCGAGAGGGATCGGTGCTGCGACTGGAGATGCCGGAAATCAGCGAAGAGATAGGGCACTGCCTGCCAGACGCCGAGGAGACTGCTGAAGACCGCCGCCCACGCTCCCGCGAGAAACAGGATCTCGACCGACGGGTGGGTTTGTTCGCCGATCCGGTTCGCGAGATCGACAACGAGCGTCGCTCCTTTGCCGCTGAGCTGCAGTCCGTCGGACAGGATCACCATCGCAATCCCGAAGAGCGCCATGAGGAAATAACTGATCCCGATATCCCACCGGCAGAGCCGGAGATCTTCGGGGCCTGACCGGTGTTTCTCACGAATCCAGTAGCCGTAGCAGAGGACCGTGAGGGTTCCGCCGACGCCTCCCATGAGCGCGAGCGTCCAGGCGACGCCTTCCGGGTGATCGGGAATTTGTGGCACAGTCAGGCCCCGGAGAACCGCTCCCCAGTCCGTTCCGACAAAGGCTCCCGTCGCGAGAACGACGACGATCATGATCGACACGAGCACGGCCATGATTCGCTCGAGAAAGCGGAAGGATCCGATCCAGACGAGGGCGAGCCCGAGAAGAGAATGAACCATCCCGAAGACGATCTTCGCGGTGGGGGCTTCCTCGAAAACCGGGAAGAGCGCATGGGTCGCAACGCCACAGGCCCCAATCAGCGCCGTCCCGACGACAAAGGACCAGAGAAGGAGGTAGACGAGAAATCCCCATCGGATCGCCGGCCCGAGCCGAAGAACCGCGCCCTCGAGGAGCGTCGTTTCCGTGGCGAGCTGCCAGCGGGCCAGACCCTCGGTGATGACATATTTAAAGACCGCGCCGAGCACGACCGCCCAGAGCACCGCAACCCCGAGATTCATTCCCGCGAAGGCACCGCCAGCGAGATCCCCCGCCCCCACCCCGGTCGCCGCGAGCATCAGTCCCGGACCGATGAAAGCGAGGAGAGGAAGTCGGGCGCCGGAGGATTTTCGATTCATCAAGGGAAGAGCTTGTCAGGGAGCGCGGGCCATGGCAAGACGCGAAGAGGTCCCGCTTTGAGGGATCTCAGCCCGGCCAGAGAAGTTTGAGCGCCATGAAAAAAAGAGCGACGTAGAGCGTCGTCCGGATCCAGTTTTCGCCTTTGAGGACACTGAGCTGCGAGCCGATCCAGCCACCGAGAGAATTTCCAACCGCGAGAGCGAGTCCGGGAATCCACAGGACCTGGCCTCGCGAGGCGAAAATGATGAGGGCAGCGAGGGTGAAAACTGCCACGATGAACACTTTGTGCATGTTCACCCGGACGAGATCGAGCCCGAGGACCCGATGCAGCGCAGCCATGAGGAGAAAGCCAACCCCCGCCTGGATAAATCCTCCGTAGAATCCCACCGCGACCATCGCGAGATGCCCGAGGACGAGCTGGCGGCGCGAAGGGCCCGGTCCCGCCGACTTCGGGGTTTCCCCCGGCTCAGCACGGCCACTCTCTCGCTTCCGCCACTGTTGCACCGCCATGAGGAGCAGCACCCCGATGAGGACCCCGCCGAGAACCTTGTTGAAAAGCTCCCCCCGAACCATGGTACCGAGCAAAGCGCCACAAATGCCCCCGGGCAGGGCCGCGAGGGCGAGCGAGAAACTCAACTTCATGTCGGAGAAGCCGAGCGACCGGAAGCCCCCCACCGCAGTCACATTCTGGGCGAGAATCGCAACGCGGTTCGTCCCGTTCGCGACCGCTCCGTCGAGCCCGAGAAAAACCATCGCGGGCAGGGTGAGAAGCGATCCCCCACCGGCGAGAACATTGAGAGTGCCCGCGACGACTCCGAGACCGGCAAGAAGAAAATAGTGCCACCATTCCATCGGTGAAACATCCTACCTCCATTTCGAAATTGTGCCGGTCGGAAACGGAGAACAAAACGACTCGTCCAGGACGCCGGGGCCCGGTTATCCGGATCAAACAAGTTCGCGATCAAACAGGGTCAGGTCACGGACCCAACCCTGTTTGGTTCAGGAAAGAAGAGGACTTCTGTCTCCCGCTCAGACCAGCTTCCAGTCGCCGCGATAGGAGAGATCCATGAGCAACTTCTGTGCTTCTTCGTCTCCGACGACTTCCTCCTTCTCCGAATCCCACGAGATGGCGCGCCCGAGCTTAAGTGAGACATAGGCAATGTGTCCCGGAGTCGCGGAGCGATGACCGGTTTCGGCCGGGCAGATACATTCCTTCCGATTGAGGACACCGTCCATGAAGTTGGACTGATGGCCGGCGCCGGGGTGATAGCCTTTCCAGTCTCCCGCGACAAAACCCTCTTCGATCCAGGCAGGATTGGACGCCTCCAGTTTGCCACGGTTCACGTAGACCCAGCCATTCTCGCCGATCCACTTGGTGCCCATGGTGTTTCGTGAGGACATCACGACCTCGATATCGCCGGGATACTGACTGACGACATCGTAGTTCACGGGCGAATCATAGATCTCCGTGAGTTCGTCGATGTATTCGAAATTTTTCGCCTCGACGCTGAGGGGACCGGCTTTGTCCATTCCGAGTCCCCAGTGGGCGATGTCGTTGTGGTGACCGATCCAATCCATCAACTGCCCCCCGCCAAAGTTCATGTGCCAGCGCCAGTTCCAGTGGTAACGGGCCTCCATGAAGGGAAGCTTTTCACCGGGGCCGCAATACATGTCCCAGTCGAAATTCTCCGGCGGCGCTTTGATCGTGGTGTCTCCCTGCGGGGTCGTCTTTCCGCTCGGCAGGCCGACTTCCACTCTCTTGACTTTGCCGATGACCCCGTTGCGGACCAACTCAACTCCCTGGCGGAAATTTTTGTCGGATCGCTGCTGGGAACCGACCTGAAAAATGAGGCCACGCTTCGCGACTTCGCGATGGAGATGGTAGCCTTCGGCAAAACGATGCGTGATGGGTTTTTCGCAGTAAATGTCGAGACCGGCCCGGGCGGCCTCCATGCAGACGAGCGCGTGCCAATGGTCCGGAGTCGCGACCATGACGGCATCGAGATCCTCCCTCGCGATCATCTCGCGAAAGTCTTTGTAGCCTTTCACGCCCGAGTCGCTGCCACCCTTTTTCGCATTCGCGGCATTGAGGAGGCGGAGGCCTTCATCGAGGCCCTGAGGATTTCCGTTGTTCGGGGCGAGATAACTTTGGTGAAGATCACAGACCGCAATGCCCTGGGCCGACTTGTGATTCATGAGAGCGCCCATGACGCCCCTCCCCCGGTTTCCCATCCCGATGAAGCCCATGTTGATGCGGTTGCTGGGAGCGTCTTTCCCAAGCACGGAGGACGGAATAATCGTGGGGAAAGCGAAAACGCTGGCAGCTCCGGCAAGGAAGCCACGACGTGAGGGGGTGGTTTTCATAGTCATGATGGTTTCGGAGGCAGTTGCCTCTCCGATGTTTGTTCTACCGGTTCGGGAATTCCTTTTCAACCACGCAAATCCGTCTCGAGGCAGCGGCGCGGGCCCGGAGTCGTTCGGAAATCACTGTCGTCCCTGCTTGAAAACCACGCACTTTTCCACCAGCCTGTCCGAAGCCATCTCCGACTCCCCTGCCCATGCCTCTCCTCCACAATGAAATGATTCTCGCCTCGGCGGGATCGGGGAAAACCTACCAGCTCACGAATCGCTACATCGGCCTCATGGCAATGCAGCTGCTCGCGGAGCGTCCCGTCACCCCGGAGCGGATCATTGCGGTCACGTTCACGCGAAAGGCGGCGGGAGAATTTTTTGATTCCATCCTCAAAAAACTGGCCGCGGCGGCAAAGAACCCTGACAAAGCACCCGTTCTCGACACTGACGATGCGATGGCCCGGGCCGTCACCGAACTCGGTCGCGAGGAGTTCATCCGGCTCCTGCGTATCTTCATCAGCCGGATGCCACGGCTTTTTCTCGGCACCCTCGACAGCTTTTACTCGAACATTCTCCGGTCTTTCCCGAGCGAGTTCGGGCTCGCGGGAGACTTCGAAATCCTCGACACACATCTCGAAGAGCTCGCGCGGCGCGACGTCTACCGTTCCGTTTTTCAGAGGCGCTTCGATCGCGGGCAGAAAGGGGATGACGCGCAGCGGGAATTTCTCGAAGCCTTTCGTCAGGCGACCTTCGGCAAAGAGGAGTCGCGGATTCGACGTGAGCTCGATCAGTTCGTCTCCGATCTCCACGGGATCTACCTGGAGGCTCCGAACGGGGAACGCTGGGGACAGGAGGAAGCGATCTGGCCGGGGGGATGTCCGTTTCTCGGGAGTAAAACTGATCTGATAAAAGACTTCGACGAACTGTTCGCGCTCTTACGCGAGCGCGACCAATCAGCGGAAGAGAAGGACGCCTTGAAACCCGCCGACTGGGATTTCTGGGAGGAATTTCGCGACGAAGCCCCCCTTCATCGCCCCGGCGCAAAGTTGACGAGGCGGATTGAATACATGTTTAAAAACCTCCTTCCTCACTGGGGAGATCTCGAAGCCGGTGTAGCCACAGCAACCGTCAACCGCAGAAAGCATGCCTTCACGATGAGAGAGTGCGCCGTTGTCGTCCGCATCCTCCAGCACCTCGTCGGAAACGAAATCGAGAACCGGCTCCAACGTACCCACGGCGTCTGGCACCTCCTCCATCGCTACGAATCGACCTACGCCGAGCGCGTCCGGCGCCAGGGGAAACTCACTTTCCAGGACCTCGCCCTCCTCCTCTCCGGCACATCCTCGAACGGAACCTCGAACGCCCCCCTTCTCAGCCAGACTCCGGGCGAAGACGACCGGCTCCGCATCGACTACCGTCTCGACGCCCGCTACGACCACTGGCTTCTCGACGAGTTTCAGGACACGAGCTTCCTGCAATGGAAGGTGATCGCCAACCTCATCGACGAAGCTGTGCAGGACACCTCGGGCGAGCGCTCCCTTTTCCAGGTCGGCGACATCAAGCAGTCGATCTACTCCTGGCGGGGGGGCGATCCGACCCTCTTTCGCGATATCTACCGGCACTACAATCAGCACGAGGAGCGGATCATCCGCCGTGACCTCGACGTCTCATGGCGCTCCGGTCATGACGTCATCCGTCCGGTGAACGAAATCTTCGGCAATCGGACCGTGCTCGGGGAACTCGAAATACCGCCTGAAGCGCTTGACCGCTGGGAGTGGAACGAACACCAGGTTTGCCCGCCCCACGAAACCCTCACCGGCTACACCGCTCTCCTCAATCCCGTCACCCCGGACGGGGAAAAGCCGGAGGAGGAGGACCGCTTCGCCATCGTCGTGCAAATTCTGGAGGAGATGCAACCGATCCAGCGCGGCATCGAGTGCGCCATTCTCGTGCAGACGAACAAGGTCGGCCGCCGCCTCGTCGATTACATCCGGGCCGCCTCGGACATTCCCGTGATGAGTGAAGCCGACGTCCCCATCGCGACCGACAACGCCCTGAATCGCGCCGCGCTGAGCTACCTCCAGCTCGGGGCTCACCCCGGAGATACCTTCTCCTGGCAGCACCTCCTCCTGACCCCGTTTCGGGCAGTCATCGAACGGGAGGGCTTGACTTCGCGGCAGCTCTCTTCGCGGATTCGGAAAGAGATCTTCGAGGAAGGCTTCGAGGAAGTGATCCGTGATTTCATCGAAGAACTGGACGGGCTCCCCGGCCTCGAGCTCGATGAGTTCAGCCGCCGCCGCGGGGAAGACCTCGCCCTCTCGGCCCGCCTTTTCGACCGCGACGGATCACGGGACATCGACGAGTTTCTCTCCTTCGCCCGCAACCGCACTGTCCGTGAGCCCGATACCCGCAGCGCCGTGCAGGTCATGACGATCCACAAGTCGAAGGGCCTCACTTTTGACGCGGTGATTCTCCCCGACCTCGGCGGCAATTCGCTCACGACAGTACGCAATGACATCGGGGCGAAAAAAGGCTCCAACCGCGAGATCGCCTGGGTCTACGATCTCCCCCGCAAGGAAATCTACGAAGCCGACGAAACCCTCCGGGCCTACCACGAAGAGCGGGAAGCCGAAGCGGCCTTCGAAAACCTCTGCAAGCTCTACGTCGCGATGACCCGCGCCCGCTGCGCAAATTATCTCATCACCGAGCCGCGCGGCAAGAGCGCCAAATCGAACAACTTCGTGAAGCTCCTTGAAACCGCGCTCTGCGCCGCTGATCCCGTTGATACCCTGATCGGTGACTGTCCGGTTTCGCTTCTCTTTGAGACCGACCTGCCGACGACGAATCGGCGCTGGTTTGAGAGTCACCACCTCACTCCCGCAGAGGAAACCGGGACGGAGGAAAGTCCATCGCCTCTTCCCGGCTCCCTCGCCCGGCAGCGCCCCCGCCGCCGGACCCCGAGCGGGTCGGAAAAATCGATCGTAACCGCCAAGCAGATCTTTTCGTCGGGCTCAGCCGCAGCCCGTGAGCTCGGCACCCGGATCCATGAACTCTTTGAACGGATTGAGTGGCTCGGGGAAGACACCCTGACAGAACTTCAATCCACACTTCCCGAAAGTGATCCGGCGTTTGAACAGATCCGGAAGAGCCTGGAATCACCCAAGGTGCGGGCTGCCCTGAGCCGCCCTTCCGCGACCGCCATGATCTGGCGGGAGAAGAGCTTTGAGGTCCTCCTCGAAAACGAATGGCTCTCCGGCACCTTCGACCGCGTCACGATCGTGACAGATACTTCCGGAAAGCCTGTCTCTGCGGCGATCCTCGATTTCAAAACCGACCGCGTCGCCTCCGACGAAGACATCGAACGGTCGATCAAAGTTTATCGCCCTCAGTTGGAAACCTACCGGCAGGTTCTCGCCCTTATCCTGCAACTTCCAGAGGAAAAAATCTCGGCGTCTCTGCTCTTTACGAGACTATCAAAACTCGTTGATCTCTAAGATGAAAATTGCCGCATTGGGTGTCAAAATCAGCAATTTTCACGAATGGGTATTGCCACCTGATCGTCGCTTTGCTAAAAGCCTTTCCCAGATCTTTTCCATCTCTTCCGGTGTACGAAAAATATCCCATCACAGGCATCACGCAATCTTATCGGCACACCCGTGAAACACCCACGGTTGTCATGCCGGTCTTGATTGTCAGTTTGATCGCGGCGATGGCTGTCTTCTTCGTAAAATCAAAGCCACAGGAAACAGTCGAACCTCACGAAATCGTCAGCACCGACGAAGAGACTCCGGGCAGTCCAAGTGAATCCAGCCCGGCAATCAAAGACTTAGAATCTTCATCCGGGGTTCAGGAAGCAGAGTCTGCAATGGAAGAGGAATTGAGTTCGGAGGAGGATTCCGTGCCCGACATCAACACCGTCTCCGCGCCGGCAGAAACATCCGGTGAATTCACTGCCTGGATGACTCCCCTCGCGCTCGACACCTACATTCGCCTCAAGAACCGGGGATACAGCGAGAGCTTCTGGCAGCGGGGACACTGGATCACCGCAGTCGAAGGGCGATGGGAAAACGGAAGTCAGGAATTCCGCATTGCTCTCGACAAGGTTCCCGACTTGAACCGCTGGCAGTGGCAGTATCGCGTCAATCAAACCACGGAGGAATTTGCGAATGCATCGCGGGACTTTGCGGACCGGGGATTCGAGCTGGTCCACACGCAAACCTTTACCGAGCCCGGCGGGAAGAGCAGATTTCAGGCAGTCTGGCAGCGCGAAGTTTCCGCAGCCGCCCCTGTCGTTGAGACAAGCATCACGACCGCGCCGACCACGGACTCCCCGCAGGCGCTCGACGTGAATAATCTTCGATTCCGCTGAGTCCCCGGGGTCGAAGTGAGTTCCCTCCTTCCACCAGGGGTAGCGAATGACATCAGTCTTCCTTCGTCTCCCGCCTCCGAAACTCCCGCGAGTTCCGCTACCCGATCAAATCCTCGATCACGGTTCCGCCGAATTGAGAGAGTTGCTTGAAGCGGCCCGCATGAAAGTAGGTCAACTTGTTGTCATCCAGCCCTAACAAACGCAAAAGCGTAATGTGAAAATCGCGGACATGGTGAACGTTCTCCACCGCCGTCGCGCCGATTTCGTCAGTCGCTCCGATCGTGTGCCCGGCTTTGACCCCACCCCCGGCCATCCAGACTGTCATCGCATCAGGGTTGTGATCCCGACCATAGGCGGTGCTGTCACCGCGCACGCCGTTGTCCGGCGTCCGGCCGAACTCACCCATCCAGACAATGAGTGTCTCGTCGAGCATCCCGCGATCCTTCAAATCCTTGATGAGCGCCGCGATCGGCTTGTCGACCCGCGGAATGAGAGATCCATGCGCTTTCGAAATGTAATCATGGGAGTCCCACGAGCTGACGTAGAGCTGCACAAAGCGAACCCCCTTTTCCACCATCTTGCGGGCAAGGAGACAGCGGCGCCCGACTTCATCGGTGGGTTCCTGCCCGATGCCGTACATCTCTTTGGTTTTCCCGCTTTCCCCGTCAATGTTCACCGCCTCCGGGACCTCGGTCTGCATGCGGTAGGCGAGCTCGTAGTTCTTCATCCGTGCAACAAGTTCGTCGTGCCCGGGATGCCAGCTTGCATGCCGCTCATTGAGTTGGGCGAGGAAGTCGAGATTCTTTCGCTGATGCTCCGCAGTGATGCCTTTCGGCGGCTCGATGTCGAGAATGGGCGACCCCTTGGGACGGAGTGGCGTGCCCTGAAAACTCGTCGGCAGGTAGCCGTTTCCCCAGTTCGCGGCGCCGCCCTGCGGTTGCGCCAGTTCCGGCAGGACGACGAACCCGGGAAGGTCTTCGTTTTCGCTGCCGAGTCCGTAATTCACCCAGGCACCGATTCCGGGGTCCCCCCCGAACTGATTGCCCGTGTTCGCCTGATAATTCGCGGCCGGATGATTCACCGAGTCGACCTGCATGCCCCGGTAGAAGCACATGTCATCGGCGCAGTCCTTCAGGTTCTCCCAAAGCGTGCACATGTCGGCACCGCTCTCGCCGGCCTTGATGAACTCGAAGGGCGACTGCACGTAGTAGCGCTTTCCACTCGACATCGCCGACTGCTCGACGCCTTCGCGGGTGAATTCCTTCAGATGCAGATCCTTGAGCTTCGGTTTCGGATCAAAGGTATCGATGTGCGACGGCCCGCCCTCCATGTAGAGAAAAATACAGTGCTTCGCTTTGGCCTGCGGAAAATGGAGTGCCTGAGCCCCGGGACCGGGATAAGCGTTGGCATGGCGTGCCAGCATCGAGGTGAAGGCGATGCTTCCGATGCTCGATCCGAGCCCGTACATAAAATCGCGACGTGTCTTCATAGGATGATTTCCGGAAAGTGGTTAGTAGAGATACACAAATTCATTGGAGTTCAGGAGCGCGAGACAAAGATCGGCAAAGCCGCGCGTCCTCGCATCGACCTCGTGCGGCTGCCGGTCGTGCTCATACACTTCGTAAATGCGCAGCTGTTCGTCGAAGGAGAAAAGTTCCCCGGTCCGCTCATCGGCGGCGCGGCGGGTGATTTCGATGGGATACGATCTCGGTTCAAAGGTGATGCCCCTCTGAATCCCGGTCATTTCCTCCCAGTGCCGGATCGAAGCCTCGATCTCAGCCGGCACAGGCTGGCGTCCGTAGGCTAGCATGAAGGCACGCCGCACCGCCATCTCGTCGGACTGTCCCTCGCGCTCTTTGAGAACGCGATCAGCGAAGGCAAGCGCCCGGTCGAAGGACTCTTCGCTGTTGAAGAGGGCAAAGACCTGTGGGGTGATATTCGACGCATCCCGCATCTCACAGGAAAGATCCGGTGTCGGCTGATTGAAGACCTCCAGGAACGGATCCCGCTGTCCCCTCGTCTTGTGCGCGTAGATGGTGCGGCGATTGCGCTGTTCCGGCTTCGGATTCGGGACGTAGCTCGGGGCAAAGGTTCCCATGATCATGCGGGGCTGCAACGCTGCCTCCAGGTTCATGTCAGGGCGGATCGGAATCCCGCCCGCCTCGCGGTTGAGCTCGCCGGACACCAGCAGCATCGAGTCGCGCATTTCCTCAGCCGAGAGTCGGCGCGGGGTGAAGACCGCGTAGCTGATGCCCTCCGGATCCTTCTCGTTCAACAATCCGGGCGACGAGTAATTCGTAGAACGACGATAGGCATCGGAAAGCATGATCATCCGATGCATCGCTTTCACGGACCAGCCCTGTTCGATGAACTCCGCCGCAAGCCAGTCGAGCAACTCCGGGTGGGTCGGCTTCTTTCCGGTCGCGCCGAAATTGTTCGGATTGCCTGAAATCGCTTTTCCGAAATGATACTGCCAGACGCGGTTCATCATGACTCGTGCCGTTAATGTATTGTCAGGATCAGCGATCCAGTCCGCCAGCGCAGTCCGTCGACCGTCAACGGTTTCAGGAATCGCATACTCAAGCCCCCCGGGAACGGCACTGAGCACGCCCGGTTTGACCGGTTCGGTGGGGGAAAAGGGATCGCCTCCCCCGAGAATTGCAGTCTCCTCCAGTTCACCTTCCTTCATTGGATCCTCCGGCATTTCGATGCGACCGTAGTTCCCACGTGGCTTCCGGGTCTTCCCGTTGTAGACGGTGTAGGCAACCGGCTCATAACGGTCCAGCTCCCAAATGAAACGGTTCGACCATTTCTTCGAAATTGGTCCCAGTGCAAACTCCTCCGGCTTCTCGAAGAGTCGTCCCTGCGGAAGCTGATCGCCCTTGAGGCCTGCTTTTTTTGCCTCGGCGACCGACCGGTAAGGCAGACCGCGTTCGGAAAACCACTTCGCCTCGTAAAATTCCTCCCGCTTTTTGAGCATGGCCTTGCGCCGGTCGTTGTCTTTGATCCGCAGTTGAAACAGCGCCTTGTCCTCCTTCATTCCATTGCGGTTCTCCCCTTCGATCCAGTCGGTCCTGACCTCGGCGAACTGGGTCGTCGCAAAAACGGCCTGCATCGAATAAAAGTCTCGCGTCGGCACTGGATCAAACTTGTGGTCGTGGCACTTCGCACACTGCAGAGCATGGGCGAGAAAAACCTGCCCGACCGAATCAGTGACGTCGTCGAGAAAGAGCTGGCGGGTCACCCGGGCAACACTCATGCCGGTGTGCTCCCACGCGCCCATGCGGAGAAATCCGGTCGCAACGAGGGCCTCGGGATCCTCTCGTTTCGTGATTTCATCCCCGGCGATCTGCTCGCGGATAAACTCATCGTAGGGCTTCCCTTCGTTGAAGGCACGAATGACATAGTCGCGGTAGCGCCAGGTATTCGGCCGCTCGTAATCGTTGGCGAAGCCGGAACTGTCCGCGTAACGCACCACATCAAGCCAGTGGCGCCCCCACTGCTCACCATAATGCGGGCTGGCGAGGAGGCGGTCGATGAGGTCGCTCCACGCTTTCATGGCGTCGACCTCCCACGCGGCGAGAAAGTCATTCACCTCGCGCGGAGTCGGGGGAAGGCCGAGCAGATCGAAAGTGGCGCGCCGGATCAAAATACCGGGCTCAGCCTCCGGGGCCGGTTTCAGTCCCAACTCGTCAAGCTTCGCCCCGATAAAGGCATCCACGGGGTGCGCGGCCTTTTGGTCAGGAACGGATGGCCGTGTCAGGGGCTGATACGCCCAGAGATCTTCCGGCTTGTAGCGGCGGTTCTGCCAGTCTTCGGAAAGCGCCTCCGAAAGCTCCAGCTGCACCCCTTCGGCATACTTCTCCTGGATCAGGTGAACGCGCTCGTCATCCGGCCACGGCGCGCCTTCATTGATCCAGTCACGAATCCACCACTGCTGTTCTTCGGTGAGTTGATCCGCTGCCTTCGGGGGCATCTCGTAGTCCTCCTCGGTGCGGGTCGTCGTGAGGTAGAGAAAGCTTTCCCCGCCTTTGCCCGGCATGAGCACTTCCTCACCAAAGTAGTCCCCGCCCTTGAGGATCGCCTCGCGTGTGCGCATGTCGAAGTCACCCTTCAGCTTATCCGGCTCGTCGCCGTGACAGGCATTACACTTCTCGGCAAAAAGCGGCTTCACGTGGAGCGCGAAGAGCTTCTCACCTTTGCTGATCTCCTCAGCCCGGAGAAGAGCCGGGAGAGCAAGCGCCAGAAAGAGGGGGGTGAACTTCATGGTTTTCCAATTTCGTAAATTGCCTCGATCTCCTCAGCGGAGAGCGGGGCGTTAAAAAGGGCAAATTCATCAATACGACCGTTCAGGGTCCGGATCGCGGTCTCCCAGATGGGCTCGCTCCAGTTTCCGAGATCCGCCTCTCCGATGCGCACAAATTCGAGAGGCTTTTGCATCTGAGTGCCTCCGCTGAATCCGACCGGACGTCCGTTGATGTAATGCGTGACTCCTCCGACGCCCATTTTTACCGTCGTCGCGAGATGAAACCACTGGCCGCTTTTTCCCTGATCCCAAAAAAGATCGGAGAAGTAGCGGCGGTTGTGCTCATCGATGTCACGGGGGCCCTCAGGACTTGTTGCAAAATGGAGCGCGCCCTTTTGCGAAAGCTGCCAGTGGATCTCATGCTCGTCGAAAAAATCGGTCACAAAGAGCGAATTCAAATTCCGGTCGAGCGCGTCGATGCGCACCCACGCAAAGATCGTGAGCCCCTTGAATTCACCGGGAATATCGAACCGGACCCGGTCGCCCTCGAGCCGGAAGTCGAGCGCGGTCTTTTCACTCCAGCGCCCCTGAGCGACCCGCGCCCCGACGATGCCGCCGTCGAGTTCCGATCCCGACGGTGCCCGGTTTTTGAGCCGACGCGAAACCGGAGTCAGGTTTTCAAAATCGTAGTAGGCAATGAGCCGGGGGTCGTTGCGCAGCTCGAGACTGGCTTCCTTCCAGTTCGCGTAGCGGAGATCGGCACGGTTCCCCGAACCGGCAAAGACATCCTCAATATCGGGAAAACTCCCGACTTCGCTGGCGGGCTGACGCAATGTCTCGCCATTGATCAAACTGGCCGACTCTCCGTCTCTCAACGAAAGAGGTTTTCCATCGAGTCCCGTCGCGACGACCTCTCCATCGAAGACGATCAAATTTGCAGTGGAATCCTCGTCGACCGAGAGTCCGAAGGTGGTGCCAAGATCTTCGAGAAGGACATCGCCGGTCTGAATTTCAAACCCCCGGGCTGCCGGTGGGACGTCCGCTTTGAGGCGCCCCCGGTTGAGAACCGCTTTGTCCCGCGTCACGAGTTCGATCTCAGCGGGGCCGGAAAGACTGATCGAAGCGCCGCCAAAGAAATCGATCTGCACCAGCCCTTCGCGAAGCCGGAAGATTCCCGGCTCAAGCGGAATTCCCTTTCGAATGAGTTGACTCTCCCCGGGTTCCCAGACTGCATTCGCTTCCGCCGTGATCACCGCAACTCCCCTTGTTTTCGGCGAGGCGTCCGCGAGGGAATCGGAGGCAGGGCGCGGCCAGACCATCCAGGAAGCCACCGCAAGAAAAACGAACGCAGCGGCCATCGCAAAAAATCCGGCCCGCGAAGAGGTCGGGGCAGGAAACGGAGTCACGGCAGGAGACACTTCCTCCACCATGACTAGATCACGAAGGCCCGAGTCGAGATTACCGAGACGAATGAATTCCCTCCGCCACTCCGGAGAGCCACGAAGAGCCTCCTGCAATTCAGCAAATTCCGCTTTGCTGAGATCCCCGTTCAGCCAGCGCTGGCTCGTTGCTTCAAATTCCTCCCGATTCATGCGCGACCTCCCTTTTCCGAAATGATCTCGCGCTCGATGCACTGCAGGAGCCCGGCTCGCGCGCGGTTCAGGGTCTTATAAAAAGCGGTCGCCGTTCTTCCCAGGGCCTCCGCGACCTGATTCAGTCTCACACCGGGCTCGTAGGCCGCGATGACGATGCGGCGCTGCTTCTCCGGGAGTTTCTTCAGGCACACCTCGAGGGCACGTCGCTCGTTCGCCAGACCCTCATGGTCATCCGCCACCTCTTCGGCGAGCATGTTGACGAGGTCTTCATCAAAGACATGACGATCCCTGGCTTTGTCACGACGCCACGCCAGCACCTCAAAGCGCGCCACAACACAGGCCCAGCGCATGAAATCGGTTTCCCGATCAAGGGAATCAAACTTCCTCCAGAGGACGAGGCCGGTGTTTTGCATAACCTCGTTGGCATCATCCCACGAAAAAACGAGCGACCGGACAAAGGCGCGGAGTCCCGGCTCATGACGGGTGAAGAGCGAGACAAACTGCTCGTATCGCTCATCTGTGGATTCCTTCTGCATAGGGTCTTCCCCTCATTACTCCGGAGGATGAAAAAATTGCCCACAAATTCCGATCTTTTTCAGGGGGAATAAAGGGTGCTATTTATGACCTGTTTTTTTTTGCATAATTCACTGAGTAGCCTATGAAAGAAGCTCCCCATGGACCTGCTTGTTCAAAATCTCGTCTCTCCGATCGTTCTGGCGTTTGCCCTCGGCATGGTGGCCCGCTGGGTAAAAAGCGATCTCGAAATCCCTGATGCGATTTATCAGGCCCTGTCGATCTACCTGCTTTTCGCGATCGGCCTCAAGGGTGGCGTCGCCATTTCCGAGACTCCGGCAGCGCAGTTGATCGGCCCGATCAGCATCACCTTGATCCTTGGTGTGCTTACCCCCATCTCGGCCTTTTTCGTCCTCAAATTTTTCGGACGTCTTTCCCGCATCGATGCCGCCGCCTCGGCAGCTCACTACGGCTCCGTCTCCGCGGTGACTTTCCTCGCTGCGATCGAAGCCGCGAAGTTCGCGGGCATTCCCGCCGACGGCTACCTCCCCGCCCTCGTCGCGGTGCTCGAAGTTCCCGGAATTATCGTGGGACTTCTCCTCGCCCGCCAAACCCGCGGTGGAGGCATCAAGTCCGCCCTCCATGAGGTGCTTGCCGGAAAGAGTATTTTCCTCCTCATTGGCGGCATGGTCATCGGCGGAGTTTGCGGCGCGGCAAAGATCGCCTCCGTAGCGCCTTTCTTCATCGATCCTTTCAAAGGGGTTCTCTGCATTTTCCTGCTCGAACTCGGGATGGTCGCAGGCCGCCGCATCGTTGATGCGAAAAAGGCAGGATGGCGCCTCATCGTTGCCGGCTGCGTCCTTCCCCTCGTCCACGGCCTCCTCGGAACCTTCGGCGGAATCCTCTTCGGGATGTCTTCCGGCGGGGCCGCCGTCTTCGGAGCCATGGTTGGCAGCGCTTCCTACATCGCTGCTCCGGCCGCAGTCCGTATTGCGCTGCCAAAAGCCAGCCCCGGCATTTATCTGACACTTGCCCTCGGAATCACTTTCCCGTTTAATCTTGCCATTGGAATCCCCACCTTTTTGTCCTTCGCCGAGTATCTTGAAGGCATCCTGAAATGAAAGTCCCCCTGACAAAAGTCTCTATCATCATTGAGAGTCTCCTCAAAGACGAGGTCATTGAATTGATCCGCAAGCACGGCGCAACCGGCCACACCTTGACCAAGGTGGAAGGAGAAGGTTCGAGCGGCAGACACGCGAGTGACTGGGGCGGTCGGAATATCAAGGTCGAGACACTCGTCTCCAAGGAAGCCGCCGACGCGATTATGGACGACCTCTCCGACGAATACTTCGAGGACTATTCCGTCATCGCCTGGCTCGTCGAGGTCACCGTCCTGCGCGGCGATAAGTTTATTAAGAAATAGTTCCTCAAGGAAATCCGGAAAAAAGGACGGGCAATGGGGCGGCCTCACGGAGTATCCTGTAAGATCCGCTATGTCCAGGCCTCTTCCCCTCCTCCTTATCGCACTCTTTCTGTCGACGCTGCTCTCTGCCGATGAAGACTGGCAGAAACTGCCGCAGACAAAGATAACGCCGTCGATCGAATCAAAGATCGATGCGTTCCCGGATCTCACTTACGCGACCTATGGAGATCGCGAGTTGAAGCTGGATCTCTATCGCCCTGAAGGAGCTGTGGAAAAGCTCCCCGGAATCGTTTGTATTCATGGCGGAGCCTGGTGGAAAGGAGAGCGCCGGAATCACGCACACATCGCGAAGGCGCTGGCGGCACGGGGTTTCGTCGCAGTCACCATTTCCTACCGCCTCTCCGGGGAACAGCCCTTCCCCGCCCAGATCGAGGACTGCAAGGCTGCCGTTCGCTGGATGCGGGCCAACGCTGATACATACGGCATCGATGCGGATTTTATCGGCGCGACCGGATCCTCCGCCGGCGGTCATCTCGCCAATCTCCTCGCGACTTCGGGAGGGGTCAGCGAACTCGAAGGCGAAGGGGGAAATGCGGATTTCTCCAGCACGGTCCAGGCAGCCGCTCCGATGGGGGCTCAGTCGGATCTCGAAACAGAGCGAATCCGGCTTCGCTCCCTCGATCCCAAAGCGGCCTTCTACCCGCAGTTTCTGGGCGGCACTCAGGAGGATGTACCCGGCACCTATCAACTGGCTTCACCAAGGCATCATCTCGATGCGGGGGATCCTCCGATTTTCTACCTGACCGGCGAACTCGACGATCCCAGCACACACGCCGACGAAGTCCGGCGCGAGATGGAGAATCTCGGTATTCCAACCGGATTGCATATCCTCAAAGGCGCACCGCATCCTTTTCTCACGAAGCAGAAATTCTTCGATGAGGGGCTCGATCTTCTCGACGATTTATTCACCACTCATCTCAAGTCCCGGTGAGGCTCGACCCTGTTATATCCCCGACCCGACCCTGTCTGATCCAGGCGCTTGTGATCATCCTTGTGGCGGTGTCAGGGATCACATTCTCAAGTGACCGCCCCAACGTTCTCTTCATCATCGCCGACGATCTCCGAAACGAACTGGGGTGCTACGGATCAGAGATCGCGATCACTCCGAACATTGATGCGCTCGCTTCCTCCGGGCTGAGATTTGATCGAGCCTACTGCCAAAAGGCGGTTTGCTGGCCTTCGCGAAACAGCCTCCTCTCCGGACTGCTTCCGGGGAACCTGGGGAAAGCAAATGCGACGCTGACTTTTCGGGCAAGCCATCCTGACATCACCTCGCTGCCGCATCATTTCAAGAACCACGGATACTTCACGGCTAGCTTCGGGAAAATTCTACACAACGGGCAGGACGACCCGGAATCGTGGTCGGAGCCTAATTTTGACCCACCGCCTCTGCACTACGCGCGCCCGGAAAACGTCGACAAGCACCCGATCATCAATCGCAGCGCCCCGGAAAACGCAATCAACCCGCTCGTCGAATCCGCCGCGGTGCCGGACACAGCCTATGAAGACGGAGTGACGACGGAGAAAGCAATCGAAACGCTGCGACGCCGGGCGGCCGGAGTGTCGCCTTTTTTCCTGATGGTGGGCTTCCACAAACCCCACTCCCCTTTCAATGCGCCAAAGCGTGACTGGGATCTCTACGCCGGTCTTACCATTCCCCTGTCGCCATTTCCGCGTCAACCGGACGGTGCTCCGACACAGCATACCTTTCATCCCTCGAACTATCTCCGCAGTTTTGCCAACTTTCCGACGGAGGGCGAAATCCCGGAAGAGACTGCCCGGAGAACCCGCCACGCCTACCTCGCCTGCGTCAGCTACATCGACCGTCTCACCGGCCAACTCCTCGCCGCACTCGAGGAAACCGGTGCAGGGGAAAACACGATCATCGTCTTCACCTCCGACCACGGCTATCATCTCGGTGACCAGGCGCTCTGGTCCAAGCACAGCACCTTCGAACTCGCGACCAGAGTCCCGCTCATCATAGCCGGGCCGGGCATTTTGCAGGGAGAATCGACCAGGGCTCTCGTGGAGCTGGTCGATCTTTTCCCGACGCTTTCGGAATTCGCCAATCTGGAGCTGCCCGCTCATCTGGAAGGGACCAGCTTCGCTCCCGTTCTCTCCGGGGCCGGGAAAGAAGCCCGCGCCGCAGCCTTCAGTGAGTACTCGCGTGGAGGGGCCCGTGGATTTTCAATCCGCACCGCTGACTATCGCTACACGGAGTGGCGCGATCTGAAGACCGATGCAATCACGGCGAGGGAACTCTACGATCTACATCGCAATCCGGTGGAAACAGAGAATCTATCGGATGATGCCGCTTTCTCCGGGGTTGTCGAAGAGCACGCAAAACTTCTCCGCGATCGTTTTTGATCAAATCCAACGCTTCCTGACAAAAAGCCAGAGCATAAGCAGGGCGCTCACGACAAAGGCTACCCAGACCGCCGGGTAACCCCACTCCAGTTTCAGCTCCGGCATGTGCTCAAAGTTCATGCCGTAGATACCGGCAATGAAGGTGAGAGGCAGGAAGATCGTTGAGAAGCAGGTCAACACTTTCATGACCTCATTCATCCGGTTACTCACCGTGGAGAGGTAGAAATCGCGGAGGCCTGAGGCGCCCTCGCGCAGGTGCTCGATCGTTTCCCGGGCCTGCAGGGAATGATCGTTCAAATCGACGAGGAACGGGCGGGTCTTCTCATTGATCAACGGGGAAACGGATCGGCAGAGCCCCCCCGAGATCTCCCGCAGTGGTCGAATCGCCCGGTAGAGAATTCCGGTTTCTCGTTTCAACGCATAGAGTTCCTCAGTCGAAACATTGACTGCATTTTCCTGCATTCGGATTTCGAGTTCGAGAATCAAGTCCTCGACCTGATCGAGAACAAACAGGTAATGATCGACGACGGCATCGAGCAGGGCCCAGAGCAGATAGTCAGCACCATACTTTCTGATTCTTCCGCCGGAACCGGTTTTGATTCGTTCGATGACAGGATCAAAAGCTTCCGTCGGGCCTTCAAGAAAAGAGAGCAGTACGTTGTCCGGAAGAAGAACGAGCGAAAACTGCTGGATGTCGATCTCCTGAGTTTCCACATCAAAGAAAATCAGCTTGGTCACGACGAAGATAATGTCGTCGCGCTTCTCAAGTTTAGGCCGCGCCCCGGTGTTGAGAACGTCTTCCACGAGCAGAGATGGAATGTCGAAAACCTCCGCGACCTGCGACAACTCTTCGATGACGTGCAGTCCGCTTATTTCGTGCCAGTTCACTTCGTCCGGAACGCCCCGTTCGGTTCCCTGGATGGAATCGTTCTCGACCAACTCGAACTTCGAAACGTCATAGGTGATCGTCCGAATCGAGAACGAATCCGTCCGCTTCGCTCCGAAGTGCACGAAAGAACCCGGAGGACGCGCGAGGTCGCTGCTTTTGCGGGTGGAGCGGGAGCGGGGGAAAATCCTGAGTTTTGAAAAGGCCATGATGAGGAGGAATCAGCCCCCGCGACTAACCCGAAGGGACAGCCTGAACTTGATGGTTTTTCACGATACGAACCAGAAGAATCACGAGCGAACCGAAAAGCAGCAGTGCTGAAAACCCGGTGAGCGGCAGTTTCGGGTGCTGCTTCATGATTTCAAACCACTGGCTCTACGTCGCAAAACTCTGTGATTTCCAGGAGGCATTGACGAACATGTAGGACTGCTCCCGCAGTGGGGCGGTGGTTTGAATCGTCAACCCTCCGGAAGTCTCCGTCAGTTCGTAACCGGTGTCGGCAGACAGACTTCCACTCAGAGCCGGCGTGTAATGGGTCAGTTCGACTCCTTCCGGAAGCTGCAGTTGGAACGTCAGATTCCCGATGGGGAAGGATTTGAAAGACTCCGTGATTTCGTAGGCCCAATGCGCCATTCCATCGCGATAAATCCAGTCTCCATTGCGTACGAACCGAATGACATAGCGATGTTCGCCCTGCTCCGGGAGGACATCCTTTTCTCCGCATACTATCCTTCTCATCCCTTCGTAGTCTTCCACTTTGAAGGGCTCCCGCTTTCCATTTCTCCACACCTCCTGAACCCGCATTTTGTGATCGAGAACTAAATCCCCGAATCCACGATAGGCAGTCAGGTAGGAAAGAATGGGACCACGCTTGATCTCGCCATCTTCTCCCAACGAGAGCACGAACTCCTGCTCGATCTCGAGTTCCCCGGTTCTCAGGATCTTTACCGAAACATGGAGAGAGAATTTCATCCCGATCCATTTCGGCAGGAACGCTCTCCGCCTCGTCAGCAACGAGAACCGTCGCCAGGCAGAGAAGAGTCCAGATCACAGCAAAACCGGGACCGGGTAGTGGATGAGAAGCCTGACGCGTGAGGGAAACCTACCCTCAAAACGCCACCAATAACAACAATTATAGAATGTTCAACAATTTCTCATGAATCCCGCCAAAACCGCCATTGCTGAAAACAATGATGACATCGCCATCCTCCGCCTCACTGGAAAGTCGATTCACGATCGCCTCCACATCCGGCTCGTAGTAGGCGGGCTTTCCTCCGGCGCGGAGGGTTTCCATCATGAGATCTGTGTCGAGCCGCTCTTCGACATCAAGCTGATCGGCTCTCGCCACCGCTGCGATACACACCGCATCAGCCTGCCCGAGTGCCTCGGGAAGTGCTTCCTGGAAGACATTTCGCCGGGTCGTGTTCGAACGGGGTTCAAAGATGGCCCACATTCTGGAGCCCTCATATTTCCGTCGTAACCCGGTGATCGCTTCGCGAATTGCCGTCGGGTGATGCCCGAAATCATCGATCACAGTGATGTTCCGATCAGTCACGCCGCGAACTTCCTGCCGACGTTTGATCCCGCTGAAGGCGAGGAGCGCTGCCCTGATTTCATCGACACTGAGACCACCGAAACGGGCCGCCGTGATCGCCATGGCTCCGTTTCGGACGTTAAACTCCCCGTTCAAGGGAAGCACGTAGTGCTCGCCCTCGATCTCGAAAGTCGTCGATTCGGGCGCATACTCGACATTGGTGATGCGGGCCTCGCAGTTTTCCGCAAAGCCGACGCGCTTCATGGGGGAATGCCCCTGAGCCTGAAAGACATCGAGGCAGTTCCGGTCATCGCCATTGAGAAGAACCATGCCGTTCCCGGGAACCAGCCTTACCATGTGCCCGAAGGTCCGCTTGATCGCATTGAGGTCATCAAAAATGTCAGCGTGATCAAACTCGATATTGTTTACGATCGCGACCTCGGGGAGGTAATTGATGAACTTCGAACGCTTGTCGAAGAAAGCGGAGTCATACTCATCGCCTTCGAGAACGTTGATATCGGAGTCCGTAAAGCGGGCGCCCTGCCCGAGATTTCCGGGGATTCCCCCGATCACAAATCCCGGATTTTTCCCAGCCGATTCAAAGAGCCAGGCAAGGAGCGATGCCGTCGTCGTCTTTCCGTGCGTGCCGCTCACCACGAAATTCCGCTTCCCGCGAAGAACCTGATCGCGAAGCAACTCAGGCAGCGAAATGTAGTGGAGTTTGCGACGCATCACCTCTTCCACTTCGGGATTTCCGCGACTCTGGGCGTTACCGATCACGAAGAGATCTACATCATCGGGGAGATTCTCCGCTTTGTAGCCGTTGAGGATTTCAATCCCGCGACTCTCAAGGAAGGACTTCATC
This sequence comes from Verrucomicrobiales bacterium, assembly GCA_029233965.1. Classification (GTDB taxonomy): domain Bacteria; phylum Verrucomicrobiota; class Verrucomicrobiia; order Verrucomicrobiales; family DEV007; genus Arctic95D-9. The sequence goes on from JARGOP010000032.1 coordinate 28,046, forward strand.
GGATCATACACCTGAGCATCCGATCCGGTGACTCGATACCCGGCGTCGCGAAACGCAGCAGCCACGGACCCCATCGCCGTTCCACAAATCCCCATGAAATAGAGGTGCTTCCCATTTTCCAGAATTTCACTCATCACAAAAAAGACCGGCCCCGTGAGGCAGTGAGCGCTTGCTTACGACGAAATCACTGCCCCCGCAATGTCTTTCCCTGTCTACGGGACGATGCCGGGCGGTCTTTCAAACAAGTGAAAAAGCCCCCCCGAGTCCGAAATCGACAGCGGCACGTCCTGTCATTACGGTTCTTATCATAAAAAACTGGGCGCTAACACGCGATTGACCCTGTAATGGACCGGAACGAACCTGTCAGGTATGAGCACTTTTGTGAAACATCAAAAACCCAAGCCGAAAGGTGTCAAACTGGCCCTTTTCCTTGGAGTCCTCTGGCTGGTTCTCCTCGCCGTCATGTGGTTTGCCTATAGGAACAGCGAAGGTGATGGCGGCGGCATCATGAATTTTATCGGCCGCTTTCACATCCTGATTGTCCACCTTCCGATCGGGGTGATTTTCCTGGGTGCAGTCATGGACGTCCTCTCCCGGCTCGCGGTCTTTTCCCATCTTCGAAGCAGCCTGCCTTTTGTTCACTGGATTGCCTTCATCGGAGCAATCGGTGCGACGCTTGTCGGCTACCTTCTCATGAGCGTTGAGGGATTTGCCGGTCGCGCCATGGATCTGCACCTCTATTTCGGCCTGGCCGTCGTCGTCGCGACCTTCTTCGCCCTCTTCTTCTCACTTCGGAACCAGACCGTCCTCTCAACCCTCGCTGCTTTTGCTGCCGTCGGGACTGCGATGGCCAGTGGCCACTTCGGAGGCGCTATGGTTCATGAGGGTGACTACCTCGTCGAACACGCCCCCGAGCCACTGAAACCACTCCTCCTTATAGGCCTCGAAATTCACGGTGATGCAGCCCAAATCGAAGAAGTCGCCGGGAAAGAGCCTGCCGTAGCCGAAATCCCCCTGAGCGAGCGTATCGTCTACACTGACTTTGTCATTCCCATCCTGGAAGCCAAGTGCAACGAGTGTCACAACGAGAACAAGGTGAAGGGCAAGCTGCGCATGGACACTCACGAGCTTCTCCTCGCCGGGGCTGAGGGTTCCGACTTCCCGACCATTGTCCCGGGAGACGCGGAGCAATCCGAAATGATCGTCCGGGTCACGCTCCCCAGTGATCATGACGAGTTCATGCCCACCAAGGGAGATCCCCTCACTCCCGAGGAGATCGAACTGCTCAGCCTCTGGATCAAAGCAGGGGCCGGCACGGATATCACGATTGCCGGACTCGGAGAGGATCCCTCAATCGAGGCAACCGCCCTCGCGGTTGAGGCCGGTTTCGAGGGTGCTGAAGAAGTCGCCGACATCGCGATGGCCACCTATGAGTCAGTCTGGGACACGCTCACCCCCGAAGAGCAGGACGCCCGCATGGCTGAAGTCAACGATGCCGCCGCCAAGTATCATTTTTCTGTGATGCCCATCTCGGCCGAAGATGACCGCCTCCGCATCAACGTGATCAATGCTGCGAAGGAATTCGGGGATGACCAACTCGCGATGCTTGAGCCCGTCGCTGATCGCATTGTCTGGCTCGATCTGGCTCGCAGTCAGGTCACTGATGCCGGCATGGCTACCGTCGGAAAAATGCGCGCTCTCGAACGGCTTCACCTCGAAAATACCAGGGTGACCGATGAAGGCATCGCCAAAATCGGCGGACTCACCGGTCTCGAGTATCTGAACCTCTATGGCACCGGTGTGGGGAATGGTATCTTCGCGACCCTCGCGAACCTGCCCAACCTCAAGAAACTCTATCTCTGGCAGACTGATGTCGATCCGACCGAGGCGAGAGCGTTCGAGCGCAGCGTGAATCTTGAAATCAACACCGGAGTTGAACTCGCCGCAGCCACTCCCGCGACCGCTCCGGCAGAGGAAGCGAAGCCTGCTCCGGAACCGGCGAAACCGGCCCCTGCAAAAAAGGAGGAGCCAAAGCCCGCCCCCAAGCCGGCCGAAGCGAAGAAGCCTGAGCCGAAGTCGGCCCCCAAGCCTGCTGAAACGAAAAAGACTGAAGCCAAGCCGGCGACCCCGGCCGCTAAACCCGCGACCCCGGCCGCAAAGCCGGAAACCAAGCCCGCGCCCAATCAAAAGCCGGCAACTCCGGCAGCGAAACCGGAACCTGCCGCAGACACTCCCCCGGCGGAAAAAGCAGAGCCGAAAGCCCCTGCCAAAGCAGAGACGAAACCGGCGGAAAAGGCCGCTCCGGCTCCGGCAAAAAAGGCCGATACCCCGCCAGCCCCCAAGCCGGCGGCAAAAGCAGATTAGCAGAAACCCCATCATTGGTGAAGAAGGTCCCGTGATGAGGGCTTTTTTCTAACACATTAACGGTTCGAGCTGTCGTATTGATCGCTGCAAACTTACATGAGACTTTCTTCCACCCTCCCGACTTTGCTGCTCGCGGCCCTGATGGCCACGAGCTGCGGTGACAATGGCCCCTCCGGTTCCGAAATCGTGACCCGCGAACTTCCCGAATCGCAGCAGTCCTTCCGTCTGGTCGATTCCAGTGCCGAGCGGTTTCGTTATCAGAAGCGCGACGCGGCGGCCCCGGCGGCATCCTCGCAAGCTTCCTCAGCGCCTGAATTGATCTACACCACGCCCGAAGGCTGGGAAGAGAAAGCCGGCTCCATGATGCGTGACGTGAATCTTTCCTTCGGTGAAAACGACGAGGGCGAATGCTACGTCGCCCGTCTCCCCGGTGCCGGTGGCGGACTGGTTGCAAATGTGAATCGCTGGCTGGGTCAAATGGGTGCGGATTCCCTCACCGAGGAGGAGATCAATGCGCTTCCGAAGAAGCCCCTGTTCGGGCAGCCCGCGACTTTCATCGATGTCACCGGCGACTTTTCTCCCGGCATGGGTTCCTCCGAGGTGAAGAAGAATCATCGTTTACTCGGACTCATTCTTGCCTCCGATGCGGGTGCCGTGTTTGTCAAAATGACCGGCCCGGAGAAGCTCGTCGCTGAGAATGCAGACGGGTTCGATGTCTTCACCTCCTCTCTCGACGTATCGCTCAACTGATTACCCGCGTAATTCTTTACTACCATGGCAGGCAAATCCATCAACTGGTCTCCCTCAAACTGGCCCAGGCTTTTCTATCAGTTCTTCACCTCCTTCAAGGTCGCGACGGCAGTGTTCGTCCTTATGACCCTGGTGACTCTTCTCGGTACGCTCGCGCAGGTCGATCACGGCCTCTACGCCGCAAAGGTGAAGTATTTTCACTCCTTCTTTTTCACCGAAAAGATTTTCGGAATTCCTGTCCTCCTCCCCGGGGGATTGCTTCTCATGATCATCCTCACGATCAACATGGTTCTCGGAGCTCTGGTAAAAGTGAGGAAACGCTGGAGAGGTGCCGGACTTCTCATTTCCCACTTCGGCATGATCATGCTTCTTGTGGGAGGATTTGTGACCTGGGCCTTCGCGACCGACGGCTACATGGCCCTCTACCCCGGCATGTCCTCAAACCGGGTCGAAAGCTATCGCAACTGGCAGCTTGAAGTCTTTCCTCTCGACGAAAACGGCAAAGCGAAGCAGGCTTGGATCCTCCCTTCGGATGAGCTGCAAAGCATCCGCGTCGATGAACAACGAAGCTATGACGCCGACGGCCTTCCCTTCAATGTGATCGTGAATGGCTTCACGAAGAACGCGACTCCGATTCCGGTCACGGCAAGTGCGGCTTCGGATGCGACCGGCAAGGAAATTGACGGGTTCAAGTTGGCTCCCCAGGATGCGTCGAAGGAAGCCGAGCAAAACCTCCCCGGCGCCTATGTTGCCTTCGATCCGGACGGAGAGGGCGAAAATGTTGAGGCGATCCTCTGGGCCGGCTCCTATCGTTTTGATCCGAAAGAGGATCCCATGCCTTTCCAGTTCACTGTCGATGGACAGAAATACGGAGCGATGCTCGCGAAAAAATCCTGGCACGTTCCCTTCGAAGTACGCCTCGACGAATTCATCTTCGAACGCCACCCCGGAGTGAGCACCGCACGAAACTTCGAAAGTCGTGTGACCCGACTCGAAGAGGAAAAGGAAACCTCTCTCGAAATCAAAATGAACGAGCCGATGCGTTACGTCGGCTACACCTTCTTCCAGGAGTCCTTCGGCCCACCCGACGGGAGACCGGGCGAAATGTTTTCCCAGTTTGCCGTGGCCAACAACCCTGCGGATCAGTGGCCTCTCTGGTCGCTCGTGGTGACCGGAATCGGACTCGGGATTCACTTTTGCGTTATGCTCGTTGACTTTATCATTCGCTCCCGCAGGAAAACCTCTGCCTCCCCCCAGTCATGAAACGTCTCCTTGTTGCCCTCCTTTTTACGGTATTCACGCTGCCCGGATTTGTCTCGGCCCGTGATTTGCCCAAGACACTCCTGCCCTCCTATGAGCCCTGGGATCAGGAAGTCGTTCATACGTTCGAAAACCTGCTCGTGCAGGACGGCGGCCGCGTAAAACCGATTTACTCGGTGGCCCGCTTTACTCTGATGCAGTTCAGCGGCAAGACGACGGCTTCCTTCCAGACGGCCGATGGCGTGGATCACCGTCTCCACTATGCCGAGTGGCTCCTCAATGTGCTTTTCAAAGGTGAGGTCGCTAAAGATCTCCCCGTTTTCGTCGTCGACGACTCCGCTGCGGTGGTTCAGATCGGAGTGTCGCCAAAATCCAAACGCGACCGCTACTCCTACAACGAACTCTTTCCCGGGCGCGCCAAGCTCGCCGAGTTGAGTGCCCAGTTCGCAGAGAAGCAGAAGAAATACGAGGACAGCGAAAAAGATCCTCAATATGAACTCGGTCGCGTCGAGGGAATGATTCTGACCCTTGGACGAAACATCAGCTCTTTCGAGTATCTCATCGGTCAGTTCGGATTCGCCCGCCAGGGGGAGTTGCTCGTGAATGAGAATATTCTCCCGCCGGAGCTCACCGAACTCGCCAAGCGACTCGACGTCGTTGAAATGCTCGAACGCATGCCGGAAATGACTCTCGACCAGCTCGTGCAGGCGGTCCGCTCCCAGCCGGGTGCGTCTGAAGACGAGCGCATGTTCTCCGGCGCTCTTCGCCTTTTCTTTTTTCACGCCAACACCGCGAGAGGGCTGAACCTTTTCCCCCCGCAGGAAATGGACAACGAAGTGTGGCTCTCTGCGAGCGATGTCATGATCGAGGCCCTCGGAAATAAAGAGATGCGTCCCTGGGCCGGTGAGCAACTCAACAAGATCAAGGTTCTTGTCGATGCCCGGAACGAAAGCCCCGAGGCCTTCGCCAAAGAACTCACTGCCTTCGCGGAATGGCAGCATTCGATCTCCGACCCCCGCGGGGAAGGACTGCATTCCAGTCTCGAGGTCCAAATGTACCGCGATAAGCCTTTCTACAACTCCCTCGTCTGTTTCATCATCGCGTTTGTCGTCATGGCCTTCAGCTGGCTTACGCCCGGCAGCAAAACAGGCAAAGCGCTCATCCTCATTGCGAGCCTCATCGCCCTCGCCGGTCTCGTCCTCAACATTTACGGCATCACGCTGCGCAGCATCATTCGCCAGCGACCGCCGATCACGAACCTCTACGACACCGTCATCTTCATCACCGGCACGGCCGTTCTCCTCGGTCTCCTCATCGAGTATTTCACCCGCCTCGGCGTTGGAACTCTGGTCGCGATCCTTTCCGGACTCATGGGAATGTTCCTTTCGATAAAGTATGAGGCCAAGGAGGCGACGGACACGATCACCCAACTCGTCGCTGTGCTGGACACGAACTTCTGGCTCGCCACCCACGTAACGATCATCAACATCGGATACGCTGCAGGACTCGTCGCAGCGATCATCGGGGTGATCTACCTGACCGGGCGCTTTGTCATGATGCTCATGGGGAAACAGGCGAAGGATTTCTTCAAGACATTGACCCGCATGAACTACGGGGTGATTTGCTTTTGCCTCTTTTTCGCGCTCGTCGGCACCGTCCTCGGCGGAATCTGGGCCAACTACAGCTGGGGGCGCTTCTGGGGCTGGGATCCCAAAGAAAATGGAGCGCTCATGATCTGTCTCTGGACCCTCGTGATTCTTCATGGTCGCATGGCCGGATGGATTCGTGATCTCGGTGTCCACATGAACGCGATCATTCTTGCGATTATCACCACCTTCAGCTGGTGGGGCGTGAACAACCTCGGTGTGGGTCTCCACAGCTACGGCTTCACCGAGGGCGTCTGGGGAGCTCTCTATGGTTCGTGGGCGATCCTTGGTATTTTCATGCTCATGGGCGTCGTCGTCTGGTGCAACGACCGGAAGAAAAAATCCACGAAGAAAGGCGACGCCAAGGGGGCCGAGCCGGTCCCCGCCTGAGTCGATGCTCCTGACAGTTTTGATCTTCCCGCTGGCAATTGCGCAGAGTTTGCCTACTATCTTTGCATGGCCATTTTTCTAGGAATCTTCATCGCAGTCGTGTTTCTCCTCGCCGGCATCCTTGCCTTTCAGTATCTCCTGAACGGCAAGAGCTAGGCGGGAAACACCGGAGACAGAGCAGACCACAATAAGCGGCACCTCCACCCTGTCAGAACATGGCAGGTTTCACGTCCGGAACGACGTCGGAGCGACCGTCTTTTCTATTCTTTCGGGTATTTCCGCCATGTTTTTCACGGCCCGGGTCTTCAGTTCCGCTGAATGCGCCGGACCGAAGCCGGAAGCGACGATTGATCCGATCCCCCCCCACCGGCGCTGCCGTCTCAACGCTCACGAATGAGCTCGCGACTGCCCGGGAGGCCCTCGAGGCCGAATCTTCAAGCCGGGCGGAATTGGCCCTCCAGCTACGTCAAAGCCACGAAGCGGTGACTGATTATGAAGCGGAGAAAGCAGAGCTGATCGCAGCAAGAGAGAAGCTTTCCGGAGAGAGCGAGTCGCTGCGGAAAAGAATTGGAGCGCTCATTGCTGAGCAGCAGACTTTGCGCGCTGAACTCTCAAAGACATCCGCTTCTGATTCCACCTCTTTGAAAAACGAAGTCGCCAGGCTGAAAAAACAGATCGAATCGGAAAGAAAAAAAACTGCGAAGAGGCGAAAGCCGGCCTCACCGCAGAGATTGAAACGCTTCAAAAGGGAATTGATCAGGCCCTCTACGGGGATCAGCTCAAACCCGTCGGCGATTTTCCCGCGCTCGACCTTCCATTCCTCATCAATGATCCCATCCAACTGGATCGGAAATTCCGTTCTGTCTTCATCGAACTCCGCGGCATGAAAGACAGCGGAGAGGAGATGAAGGCGGCATACGACAAGCTCACGAAAGACGGGAAAACGAGTGCACTTCACCGGATCCCCTTCGAATCCGGCTCCGCTGAGGTGGTTGCATCCGAGACAAAAAAGCGTACGGAGCTGCTCAAAGAATCGCCCCGGGGGGCCAAATTTCTCGTCGTGGGCTATGCCTCGACGGACGGAGACGCGAAATCGAATTACGAGCTTTCCTCGAAACGGGCTTCGAGTTTCGCCGCGAAACTGGCGGGCTTCGAAGGCATGGATAAGGAGTCCGTGCAGGCCGTTTACTTCGGACAGACTCAGCGCCTCCGAGATGGCTCCGAACCGCATCGTTGAAGTCTGGCGGGTGAAGTGATCACGCCTTGGCCTCCCTTCACTTGATGGAAGCAGTCCACGTCTTCGGACCGGACTGCTTTTTTGTGTCAAAATGGTGAATCGTGTTCTCTATTTCCCTGCCTATTGTTTTTCTCTCTTCCTTCTCCCATGAGCACCCGCAAAACGAAAATCATCTCCACCCTTGGCCCCGCGACCCAGAGTCCGGAAATGATCGCGAAACTGATCGAAACCGGAGCCAACGTGTTTCGCCTCAACATGAGTCATGCCTCGCACGAATGGACTCGCGAGATCGTCAAACACATCCGGGAGCAATCGGAAGCACTCGGCATGAGTGTGGCAACCCTCATCGATCTACAGGGTCCTTCCATCCGCACCGGAGATGTCGATGGAAAACTCGATCTCAAAAAGGGTGATGTCGTCGAGTTCCGAAATGCCAACCTTGAGGCAAACAGCAGGATTTCCGTGACAACCAACTACGACGGCCTCCACGAAGATGTCTCCGTGGGAGATGTCATGCTCGTCGACAATGGAGAGATTCATTTCCGCGTCGATCGCATCGATGAAGGCCGCCTCACCTGCGAAGTCCTCACCGATGGCCTCATGGGATCGCGCCGTCACATCAACCTTCCCGGAATTCGTGTGAACCTCCCTCCTCTCACAAAAAAGGACCTCTGCGATCTCGAACTCGCCGCCGAACTCCAGGTCGATTTTATCGCAATCAGCTTCGTGAGGGACGGCGGCCATGTGAAATACCTCCGTGAAAAGCTCGATGAGCAGGACTGCAGGGCGAGGATCGTTTCCAAGATCGAGGACCAGGAAGCGGTGAAAAATCTCACGGAGATCATTGTCGAATCGGATGCCGTCATGGTTGCCCGCGGTGATCTCGGCATTGAAGTTCACATCGAGGAACTTCCTGTGATTCAGCGAAACATCGTCAAGGAGTCGGCCCGCATCGGACGCAAAGTCATCGTTGCCACTCACATGCTCGAATCGATGGTCGAGAACCCGGTTCCGACCCGTGCTGAAGTCACCGACGTCGCCAACGCAATCTTTGAGCAGGCCGATGCCGTCATGGTCAGCGGTGAAACCTCGGTCGGGCACTACCCCGTCAAATGCATTGAGGTTCTCAACCGGATCGCCTGCCGCATGGAGCGCGAACCGGGTGCCGGTTTCAGCAAAGAGATCGAACTTCGCACCGAGAAACAGCACACCGTGAAAGCGGCCGTCGGTCTCGCTGATTCCCTTCACGATTCGACCATCATCATCTTTACCGCCCGGGGCGTACTGGCCAACTACGCCGCCCACATGCGACCGGCTCACTCCGGCATCTTCGCTTTCTGCCCGGATGCTTCCGTGGTGCGATCACTCCACATGAATCGAAGCGTATTTCCCTACGTCATGGAATTCGCCGATGATCCGGAGGAAAGCATCCGACGGGCGATCGAATTTTTGAAGGAAAAGGACCTGATCGAATCCGGCGATCAGGTCGTGATTCTCAGTGACGTGCTCAACCGGGAATTCGACACGGAATCTATTCTCCTCCGCCGGGCATGAACTTGAAGCAATTTGACAAGCTGGATCCCAATCTCCTTCCGGGACTGCTGAATACCGCTTTGCGAAATGACTGCGACAACCTCGAAGACCTCGCGAGAACTCACGACCTCGATCAGGAAGCTCTCGAGCAGAAACTAAAACACCTCGGCTACCGCTATGTGGCCGGGGTGAATCAATTCCGTCCCGTTCCGGGGAGTGGAGACTCGTGAGTGATCACTTGTGAGCGTCGACGATCGCCTGAATCTCGGCGCGCTTCACTCCGGCCGGAGCATTGACATCAGCGAACTTCGCCCGAGCTGCCGCGGCCTGTTCAACCGTAATCGCCGGCGCACTGTTCCCCCACTCGTTCCGGGTGTAGGTGAGAACCCCGGCGAGTTTTTCATCATTCAAACCGGCCGCGAGGGAGGCCATCATCCCCATGTAATCCATGTTTTCCTTGGCAATTCCCTTGAGAACAATCAGGAGGGCCGCATCCGGATCTCCGAGAAGAATCTCAGATCCAACGAGACTTGGAGCCATCAACATTGGCCCCGCTTTCAATCCTTTTCCATCCGCCCCGTGACAAGCCGCACACATCGCATACGAAGCCTTTCCGATTTCCATAAGTTCGGCGGGCGGAGCGTCCCCTGCGGGAGTCGCCGCAGCAGTCTCGGCAGGGGCTGTTTCTTCAGACGCAGCGGGGGCCGTCTCAGCAGCAGGAGGGGCCGCCTGGGCAGCAGGGGAAGAGGCCAGAGTTGCCGGTGGCGCTTCTTCCTTCACGTCCAGACCGGAACCGCCGAGAAAGGCAAACCCGACGACGCCGAGCATCACAATCAGTGCCGCCGGCACAATGAAAAGGAAGGCCGTGCCAATAAATGCCAGCACCGGGTTCTTGGGATCGTTGGTTGGGTCGCTCATGTCCGCGTGAAAAAAGCCTGATTCTGCCGGAAGTCAATTGTTTGCTCGCCTCCTGCATGGTTGATTTACGGACCAATCACCCCCGAAGATACTTCAAACCCTCCGATTTTGGTCCGTTCCTTGCCATGATTCCGCCCCCTTCGCCGGTGACATTCTCCCCCGTCTCATCCCGGGACTACCCCCGGATCCGTGAAATGGCGCTCCGAATTTGGTCGGAAGCCTATCGGGAGATCATTTCGGAGGAGCAGATGCACTACATGATCGAGCGCATGTATTCCTCCAAAGTCATCGCCAATGAGGTCAAATCGGACGGGATCCGCTATCAGTGGATCCTCGAAGCGAGCGAGCCGGTCGGCTATCTCGCCTTCGGCCCGGTCGAACCTCGAAAGCCCTGCACCCTTCAAAAACTCTATCTCCTCCCGAACCGTCACGGAAAAGGGATCGGCTCAGCGACGCTGAAATGGCTGTTCCAAACGCTCCGGGAAGCATCAGTTCCCGATCTCAATCTTCGCGTCAACCGGCAGAACGAAGCCGCGATCCGCTGCTATGAAAGGAACGGATTCCAAACCATCGCCGAAGACTGTCTCGACATTGGCCATGGCTACGTCATGGATGACTTCATCATGAGGCTTTCCCTCAATCCCTGACAAAATCGATTTTTCCATCGCACGGGGCTGCGGATCGGGCGACAATGGGGCGATGTCATCCGTCACGAGCCAGGCCATCCTTTCTCTTCTCTTCCGCGACCTCGGTCCTGCGGCGGATAAGCTGGCGCAATTGATCCGGGAACTCGCTGAGACAATTCCTCAGGAAGAACTGAAGGGACAAATCGCCAACGACATCGCGAAGCTGAACGAGGAGGCCGCCGGCTTTCAGACCGACGTCAAAGAATGGTGCGGTGAACCATTCAAAGGAGAAAAAGATGAGTTTGAGGCTTACATGCGTCACTCCCGCCATGAGGTGAGAAATCGCCTCAATCACCTGTTTGGCGTCATTCAGCTCGTGCAGATGATGCCCCCCTCGCCGGCCTTCGCCGAAAAATGCGTTGAGATTGTCGGCTCTCTCGAAACCTGTCTCAGCTTCGTCGCCGGGACATCAAAAGCGGCGAAAGAAGCGGCATCGAAAGCCGAGCAGGAACCCCACGTTCTCCCGCCGCCCTGCGAGCCGGGGGAAACGAGAGGACGTCTTCTTATCGCCGACGATGACGAAGAGAACCGGCTCATTCTCGACCGGCTCCTCTCCCCCTGTGGCTTCGAAATCGTTTTCGCGGTGAATGGTCGCGAAGCGATCAAAGAGATGGAAGCCCATGATTTCGATGCGGTTCTCCTCGATATTGAAATGCCGGAAATGAACGGCTTCGAAGTCCTCGAGAGCCTTCGCGCCTCCGGGCATCTCCGTCACACTCCGGTGATCGTTGTGACCGGACTGCAGGAGGAGACCGATGCAGTGCGGTGCATTGAAATCGGTGCGGAAGACTTTCTTTCCCGACCGATCCGGCCCGCCCTGCTCATGGCACGTCTCAACGCCAGCCTTGAGAAGAAAAAGCTCCGCGAGAAAGTCTTTGAGCAACACTTCACCCCGGAGCTGGCGCGCGAACTGGCGCGGAACCCCGACCCGATGAAGATGCAGGCCCGCCAGGCCGAAGTCTCAGTTCTTTTCTGTGATATCCGCGGCTTTTCCACGATCAGTGAACGCCTCGGCCCTTCCCAGACAATCGACTGGCTCAGCGGTGTCATGGGCGAATTTTCCACCATCGTGATCGAACTGGGCGGCGTGCTCGTGGACTACACGGGGGACGAACTCATGGCCCTCTGGGGGGCTCCCAACCGCCAGCCCAACCACGCCGAGCTGGCCTGCCGGGCAGCTCTCGACATCATGGCGAGCCTTCCGAAGTTGAATGCCCAGTGGGAGGAGCTTGTCGGGGCCGAGACTTCGGTCGGGATCGGCGTGAACACCGGGGAAGCTCTCGTCGGCAATGTCGGGACGCACCGGAAATTCAAATACGGACCGCTCGGAACGGCGGTGAATCTCGCGAGTCGCGTCCAGGGAGCCACGAAATATCTCAAGACCTCTCTTTTGATCACCGGGGAAACGGCCTCTCAGCTACCGGACAGTTTCGGCAAACGGCGACTCTGTCAGGTCGTCGTGAAAAACATCCGCAAACCGGTCAATCTCGTCGAGCTGGAGCCCCCGGGCTCCTCTGAAGACTGGCAGGAGCTGGCAACGAAATATGAAGAGGCGCTTCTGCAGTTTGAAGAGAGCAACTTCCGGCGCGCCTCCTCGATTCTCAGTGATTGTCTCATGTCCACTCCGAACGATGGACCGAGCCTTCAACTGATGTCCCGCGTCGTTGACGCGATGCTGAACGACGGGAAAGACTTTACCCCGACGTGGACGCTGCCGGGGAAGTAAAACGGGCAGCCTCGAAAACACGGGCAACCTATGCCGCCTCGCACTGGCAAATCGCGGAAATACACCCGCAGCCGCCGCAGAGATCGAAGCGGCCGCCGCAAGCCGCAGGCAGACCGTCGAGGACCCGGTTGATGCGGCAGCGACACGCTCCGCATCCCGTTCCGGCCCCGGTTTTCGTCATCACTTCTTCAACCGTTTTGACGCCGCCGGATTGAACCATGGCATGCACGGAAGACTCAGCGACTCCGGTGCAGTGACAGAGCACGCCCCCCACTTCACCGGCCGACGCAAAGCGGCAGGTGGGAATGAGGGGTGGTGCCTGGGTTTTCATGGTCTGATGGACGATTTTATTCGCCCTCTGATTCACCAAACTGCTGAGCGAGGTATTTCTCGATGCCGACCAACTTGATCATATCGAACTGAGTTTCAGCCCAATCGACACTCTCTTCAGACTCAACCACCATGCGCTCCATCAGCTCACGGGACCCCGCGTCCTTCACTTCGATACAAAGCTGAATCGCCTCGTTGTAGGTCGCCACCCCCTTGCACTCAAGCGTGTGGCTGTCCTTGATCTGCTGCTCCGGATTGTCGCCCACGAGGATCTTGTCGTAGCGCGCAATTTCAGGAATCCCGTCGAGGTAAAGAATGCGGTCAATCACCTCTTCCGCATGTTTCATTTCCTCGATGGACTCATCGTAGAAGTGCTTCGCGAGCTTGTTCAGCCCCCAGTCAGCACACATTTTTGAGCAGATAAAATACTGATTGATTGCCGTCAGCTCGATCGTAAGACCGGCATTCAGCGCGTCGATAACTTCCTGGTTTCCCTTCATAATTCTTAACCTGGCCGGTCATTCCCCGGCTCAGGGTCATCGTAAAAACAGCTCGCCCTTTCTCCAATGACGTTTCCTGGTGAAATCTCGTAAATCTTAATGCTATCGAGACGTAATCTCAATAAAGAGTCGTCCGCAAGGAATTATTCGTTTTCCGGGTGGCGCAAAAAGGCTCCCTCGATGACCACCGAGGATCTATGTTGCAGATCTCCACCCTCCCCTGAAGCCTGAAATTGCAAATCCCCGCAAACCCTTCATCTTCCCCCATGGCCAAAGTCACGATTTATCATTACCCGCATTGAGGCTCCTCTGACAATGCCCTGGCGGTCGCCAGCGAGCTCGGAGTCGATCACGAAGTTGTCCTTTACATCAAGACCCCTCCCGGAAAAGAGGAGCTGGAAGCGATCGTTTCCAGGCTCGAAGACCCGGTCGAGGATCTCGTGCGAAAGGATTCCAAATTCAAAAAGCTCGAACTGAATCCGGACGACTATGTCGGAAATCCGGCAGCCGTGGTCGAGATTCTCGTGAAGCACAAGCAACTCCTCCAACGCCCTGTGTTGGTCAAAGGAGACAAATCGATCATCGGAAGACCGAAGGCGCGCATCGTCGAGTTTCTATCCTGAAGGCCGGGCGACGACTCGCCGCTCAGGCAAGCATCTCTTTGAGAACATGCCCGTGCACATCCGTGAGGCGACGATCAATCCCATTGTTCCGCACCGTGAGCCGTTCATGATTGATGCCGAGTTGGTGGAGAATCGTGGCGTGGATGTCGTAGACGTGCGTGGGATGCGCGCGGTCGGCGGGTTTGAAGCCCCACTCGTCGGACTCGCCATAGGTGCCGCCTTTGATGCCTCCTCCACACATCCAGTTCGTGAAGACGAAGGGATTGTGATCGCGACCTTTGCTGCCCTGCGAGCAGGGCATGCGGCCGAATTCGGTGGTCCAGAGAATGATCGTGTCCTCGAGCATGCCGCGCTGCTTCAGGTCTTTGATGAGAGCCGCGGCCCCGCGTGACATCCCGAGGGCGAGCGGAGCATGGTCGCGTTCCACGTCCCCATGACTGTCCCAGTTACGGCGGGGAAAACCATTGTCGTTGCCGCTCCAGACCTGGACAAAACGGACCCCGCGCTCAAGGAGACGACGGGCGACGAGACATTTGCGTCCGAAAAATTCGCTCTCGGCCTTTTCGTTAATCGTGCCGGAATCATCGACGCCGGGTCCTTCGGGGGCGAGGCCGTACATGTCCTTGATGTATTGCGGTTCTTTCGAAACGTCGAGCGCATCGGTCGCACTCAGCTGCATCGCGGCGGCGAGTTCGTAGCTGCGGACGCGGGCGGAAAGCCGATCATCTCCGGGACGCGCGGAGGCGTGCAGCGAGTTCAGCTTTGAAAGTGCGTCGAGGCCGGCACGGTCGTTCATCGCGTTGATGAAATCACTTGGCGGCGGGAAGAGGTCGGCGATGGGCTTTTCGTTGCCGGGGCGGATCACGGTGCCCTGGTGATCGGCGGGAAGAAAGGCATTGGCCCAGTTCTTGGCACCGTTCGAGGCAAGTCCGCGATGGTCCGGGAGGACGACGAAGCCGGGCAGGTTTTCACTTTCGCTACCGAGCGCGTAGGACACCCATGATCCGGCGCTGGGGAATCCGGGGAAGTTGAACCCCGTCGTCTGGAGGAGGGTGCCCTGACTGTGGACGCCGGTTTTCCCCTCGACGTTGTGAACGAAGGCGATGTCATCGACGACGTCACCGAGCGGCGCGACGATGTCACTCATCATTTTGCCGCTCTGGCCGTAGGGTTGGAACTCCCACGGGCTCGCGAAGGTCGCCCCCGGAGTGCTTTGGAAAAGCTCGACAGTCTCGCCGGGGTCCCAGGGCTGACCGTCTTTCTGCTTCAGCAACGGTTTGTAGTCGAAGGTATCGACATGGCTCGCGGCACCGGCCATGAAGAGCTGGACGACGCGCTTCGCTTTCGGGGGATGATGGAGACGGTCGCCGACGACCCCTTCGCGGGCGAGCAGATCGCTCAGGGCAAGGCCGGGAAAGGTTGAGGCAAGGGTGCCGAGAAAGTGGCGGCGGTTAGGATTCATAGATTCTTCGGAGCTACAAGGAGAGGCGGTTTTCTACCGCCTGCACTGGCTTTGCGGGCGCATTTCGCTTTGCGGGCGGTAGAAAACCGCCCCTCCTTGTGATTGATGGTTCGAACTGCTATTCAATGGCTTGGGTGATTTCACTTTCCCAGAGGAGGTATTCTCCGGGCCGGAGTTTGGCTTTTTCAGGATTTCGGCGGATATATCGCACGCAATTTTCGAAGTGCTTTTGATCGCGAATCAGTCGATCAAAGTAATCTTTCTGCCAAAGCGGCGTTCCTTCTGAGCCACTCTGTCGGTTGATCTGCACGGACGAGTTTCGTTTCCACGAATGCAGCATCTTCTCCAAAGTCCATTCCGCGTTGAGAGCAAACAGGGCGTGGACATGATTCGGCATGATCACAAAACTCAACATGGCGGTGCGCCCGGACTCAAAATAGAGCAGCGCCTCTTTGACCACCTCCGCGTTCCCGGAATTCCGAAGAAGACAGGACCCGTAGCCCGCATCCATCCACTCATCGATTCGACCGGAAAAGCGGCGATGGTATTCGTCTTCGGTTTCGTCATCCCGCGGTTCGGGATGGTCGGCTTTCCACAAGGTGATTTCCTCGAAGTGCTCGTCCTGCTTTTCTTTCGGGATCGAATCCGCAAGACGCCAGGTCACGAAGTATACAGCACCCCGCTGCTGCCAGTGCGGCAGGCGATTCCGGGTGGTTTCTATCTCGATCCACGGATTGAAAAACTGGAGGCTGTCTTGAGGGTCTGACATGAGGTGCGGTGGTCTCTCAAGGAGAGGCGGTTTTCTACCGCCTGCATTTCTTTATCGGGCGGTAGGAAACCGCCCCTCCTTGTTTTTCAGTCCACATAAACAAAGGCGTTCAGGTTAAAGAGGACCCGGGCGAAGGCGGCTTCGCCGTGTTGCTCGAGGTGTTCGGTGAGGATTTTCTGCTCCTGAGGAGAGGGCTCGCGACCGAGGATGAGATGACTGGCGTAGGCGACTTTCCCGGCGTCCGATGCCGGGGCCTCTTTGCGCAAACGTTCCGCAAACGTTTCGGCCATCGCCTCGACGAAGCGATTGTTCCATTGGGTCAGGGCCTGGAGTGCGGTGGTCGATTCATCGCGCTCGGGCACGCTCATGGATGGGTCAGCGCAATCGAGCGTGGTCAGCATCGGCTGCGGCTGGGAGCGGACGATGAACCGGTAGACTGACCGCCGATGCGATTTCGGATCGTTCGGATCGTGAAGGTGGTATTGATAATGCGGCGAGTGCTGCGGCTTCTCGATCACGAAGTCCTGAAAACCCGGTCCGCCCATGGTCCGGTCGAGCGCGCCGCTGACGAGTAAGAGCGAATCGCGGATCTCCTCGGCGGAAAGCCGGCGCCGGTTCGCACGCCAGAGGTAGGCGTTGCCGCCATCGATCGCCGCATTCTCGGAGTCATGAGCACTCGAGCGACGGTAGGTTTCGCTAGTAACTAACATTCGCACCAGGCTCTTCATCGACTGATCGGGATCGTCGCGCAGGGTCGCGGCGAGAAAGTCGAGCAACTTCGGGTGCGTCGGCTCCATTCCGCCGCGCCCGAAGTCATTCGGCGTGCCCACGAGCGGGGCGCCGAAGGTCCACTGCCAGAGGCGGTTCGCGATGGAGCGCCAGATCAGCGGGTTGTCCTGTCGGGTCAGGTAGCGGGCGAGTTCGGCGCGGGCTTCCGCTTCCTTCCATTCCAGCTCCGGGGCGTCACCGAAGAAGGTCGGTTCGACCTCGCTCCAGAGTGGAGGCACTCCGGGGGTCATGGCGTCGCCGGGCGACCCGATGTCGCCCCGATGAAGAAGATGGATCGGGCGCGGCCTGCCCTCGGTCGCGGTAAAGCGTCCTCCCCGGGGAAAATGCGTCGCGGCGGCGTAGACGAGTTGTCCTTCGGGAAAGGCCTTGCGCTCGGCTTCCAGCTTCCTGACTTCCTCTTCGATCTCCGCGAGGCGGGCGTCGGTGTCGGCAGGTCGGAGCGACTCGGCAATAGCGTCGCGCTGTTCCTCAAGGCCGGCCAACTCTTCCGCCGCCTCCGGATTGTCCACTTCGCGGAAATAGATGCCATCGACGAGATTGGCCCGGCCCCAGCGAACATTGGATTCGATCGTGTCCTTCGCGGTGACGGTGGCCTCACGGGCGAAGTTTTCGGCCCCGCCTTCGTTGACGACTTCGATCTCGCCGAGCGCGAGAATGTAGTCGCTCTTGCGCTCCGCCAAGCGGGTCGCGGTAAAGCGGAGGTAGCGGAAGGCCTTGCCGTCGCCGTCGATCTTGAGGGTTTGCTTTTTCGGATTCGGCTGGTCTTTTCCGGCCGCGTCGGAGAGGAGACGGACGTCCGTTTTGAAGGCAGGATCGTTGGAGACCTCGACGCGATACCGGAGCGGGAATCCGAAGCCTGCGCCGATGTTGTTGTAGTCGTCATAAGCCGGCATAATCCGTACCCCGGTAGCACCGCGCGGCCGGCCCAGATCGAGCTGGACCCATTTTTCCTCATCGGGATTTTTCGTGATCTGACTGTGGTAGCCGTATTGCGGCTGCAGCCCGGAACCGGTGCCGTATTTCTCTTTCAGTTCAGCGATACGGCGATCCAGCCCCGAGGTCTTCGCGGAGACGAGACGCTTGATCTGCGTGGTCAACTTTTCCTGCTCCTGCTTCAGCGTATTGATTCGGGCGGTGACTTCGTTCTTGCGCCGCTCCTCTTCGGGCGGCAGCCCGTCGTAAACCCGGTCGGCGCGGTCGACCGCGGCGAAGACGGCGTGGAGCCGGTAGTAGTCCTCCATGCGGATCGGATCGAACTTGTGATGGTGGCACTGGGCACACTGGACGGTGGTGCTCTGGAACGCATTGAAGACCGCGGAGATCATCTCGTCGCGGTCGAGGTGCTTCGCGATGCGACCGTCGACCTTGGCTTCGCCGACTTCCCAGTGGCCGATGAAATCCCAGGGGCCGGCGGCGAGAAAGCCGAGGGCTTTGATTCCGTCTGGATCGCCCGGAAAAAGGATGTCACCGGCGACCTGTTCCTGCACGAAGCGGGAGAACGGCTTGTCCTCGTTGAAGCTCCCGATGACATAGTCGCGATACGGCCACGCGTTGTTTCGCGGCTTGTCCTTGTCGTAACCGTGCGTCTCTCCGTAGCGGGCCACATCGAGCCAGTGCTGAGCGAATTTTTCGCCGAAGGCCGGAGAGGCAAGGAGACGATCCACGGTCGCTTCCCAGTCCGGGTTCGTGAGGAAGTCGTCCACCTCCTCCGGTGTCGGCGGAAGGCCGGTGAGGTCGTAGGTGACGCGGCGGATCAGGGTGGCGGGATCGGCCTCGGGAACGGGGTGGAGCCCTTTTTCCTGGAGTTTTGCTTCGATGAAGGCATCAGGGAGAGGCGGTTTTCTACCGCCTGCGGAGGCATCTTGATTGCTTTGCGGGCGGTAGGAAACCGCCCCTCCTTGAGGAGGCGATGGAATGGGCCGCAGCGACCACCAGTCGAGATCGCGTTTGGGATCGTGGACGAGCGTTCGCGATTCCGGCCACTCCGCCCCGGCGGTGATCCAGTCACGCAGGATCGCGACCTCCTCCTCCGTGAGCGGGTCCGCCTTTTTGGGCATGTCAGGGTCAGGTCCACTCACGACCTCAAGAAGCAGGCTTGCCTCCGGATTTCCCGGAACGATCCCGGCCTCAAACCCGAAAGCCGCGGCGCGGGTGGAAAGATCAAGATCGCCTTTGGTCTCGTGCTCGTTATGACAGAAGAGGCAGGTCTGCTCCAGAATCGGGGCAACTTCCTTTTCAAAATCAGGCGAAGCCACCCCGATTGTGGGAAGCGCGACCGCCATGAGAAGGAACGGATAAAGTCGTCGAAAGGCGAACATGAAAAGACCCTATCAAAAACGACCGCGCCCGTCATGTCCCGAGAACCCGTTACACCAGGCCCTCTCGTTCCAACTGAAAAAACAGGCGTCTTGTCCTGAAAATGCTCTTCTATTTCACCTCGAGCGAAGACAACGGAATCACGGCCAGTTCCGCACTGTTGAGGTTGCCTTTGCGCCCCCCGTTGTTCGAGTAGCCGACATAGAGTTTGCCCTCGTGCCCGGTGGCGCAGGGGTAGGATAGGCTGAGGCGTTCCGCCGATTCGCCGGGGGCGGCGTGTTCGCTGCGGCGGATCACGAACACTTTGCTGAACTTGTCTTCGCCGGGGCGCGAGACGGCGATCGTCAGCGGGCTTCGTTTGCCGCCGTTCCTGTCGGCCGTGGTGCAGACAAGGTAACGCTGACCCGTGCTGAGCATTCCGGCGGCGGGCTTTGAGGTCGTCATGGGGAGGTTGCTGATCTCGCTTTCGGTCCAGGTGCGACCGAAGTCTTCGCTTGTCGCAACGAGAGCCTGAGCGCCGCCTCCGTAGCGGGCGATATTGGTGATGTCCGGACCGTCCACGATGAGCGATGACTCACCCCACATGCGCGTAATTTCCGCGGAGGGTTCAATCCTGACAAAATCCCACTTTGTAAAATCATCTCCCCGACTGATGGCAACCGCAGCGGGAAAAACTTTCTCATTCGCATAGGGCCCGAACGATCCGCCCGGCATGATCCAGTTGCCGTCGTCCATTTTCACCGGCTGATTCATCGCCCAGAAACCGTTTTCGACGATGACTCCGTGCTTCCTCCATTCCCCGGTTGCTTCATTCAGAGAATAGGCACGGGTGTGGATGTTCTCCATAAACCCGTTGTAAGCCCCATGGAAGGCCCAGAGCGTTCCCTCATGCGAGAGGAAGACGCCATGACTGACGGCGAGGTTTTCCTCCTCTCCGGCGTCGATGACTTGCAGCGGCCCCCAGGTTTTGCCGTCGTCTTCGCTGACCCGGTATTGCGCCTCTTCGGTGACGGTGTTTTCCGCGCCCCGGTTGTGACCGATTGAGGCATAGAGTCTGCCCTTGTGCGAGACGAGACTGACGCCGTGGAGAAAGGTGTAACCGTCGGCGGGCTGGTCCCATTTTTTGATGACATGAAACTCGACGCCCTCGAGTTCCGGCAGGTCGGCTGCGAGAGGGAGCGTCTCCGATTCGTCCCACAACGGAAAACGTTCCGGCGGTTCGGGGATCTCGTGAGTCAGGGAAACCGGCGTGTGGAGGGCGGCCATGGCACCGGCGGAGAGCGGTGGTGAGTCCAGTTGAACTTCATCGAAGGCTCCATGAAAAAGCTGTTTCCTGACGCCGTCGTCGATGCCTCCCAGAGTGATCGGTGCCCCGGTGCGTGGCGCGGGAGTCTTCAGGGTCACGTGATCTTCGAGGGTTCCGTTGATCCAAAGTCCGGCGTGATCATCCCGGATCACGATGCCAACGAGTTGCCAGTGCCCCGGTTTCGGGAGGGTTTTCGCCGTGGCCGTTTTCCATCCCATCGACTGCACATAGAGTCTGAACTTTCCATCGGCATCAATCATGACACCCCACTCGCGTTGATCGAGCGAGTAGCGATTTTTTCCGGCGAGAATCTGCTGTTCGCCACGATCCGCGGCATACGGGTTGACCCAGAGATTCAATGAGAATCCTTCGGCCTGATGAGACAGGTTGGCGGAATCATTCAGCTCGATCAGTGAGTGACCGTCGAAGACAAGGCTCTGAT
Source organism: Verrucomicrobiales bacterium (assembly GCA_029233965.1). GTDB lineage: Bacteria > Verrucomicrobiota > Verrucomicrobiia > Verrucomicrobiales > DEV007 > Arctic95D-9. Next base: position 49,093 of record JARGOP010000032.1, read on the forward strand.
TCTTGACCCCGGCGGCGGGCGTAACTTCGCCGTGGACGGAAAGGCCCTTCATCGAACTGTCATCGAGCGACCAGCGGGAGGTCCCGGCAGGTTCCGCAGTGAGGGCAAGCGTGATCGATCCGCAAAGGGACGCGACCGCGGCAGGAGAGAGGAGAATATTTTGCTTCATGAGATGGAGGAACCGTTTGTTTTCCGCCCGTCGGTGCTGATCCGGTTTACTTTCTCGCAAACGCCTCCGACTGCACCAGCGCATGAAGATAGGCCCGGGGAGCGCCCCCCTGCTGCCCTCCCTGCGCGAGAATGGCGTCGGCGAGGTCCTGATCAGTGAACCCGTAGGGGCGGCCGAGGGCATATTCGATAAGGTGCTCGACGAAGCCGCGGGCGAAGGCCTCGTGACGGGCGGCGATCTCGTCGCGCAGTTCGAAGAAGCCGTCGAACTCGGTGCCGTCGGGCAGGGTCCCGGAATCGTCGATAGGATGCTCCTTCGACTCGCGGACCCGGTTGTTCGCTGCGATATCGACATACTCGAGCTCACGCCAGAGACCGACGGCGTCGAAATGTTCGAGCCCGTAGCCGATGGGATCGATCTTTCGGTGACACTGGGCGCATTGCGCTTCCTCCATGTGCATCTCGAGAAGCTCGCGGGCGGGAAGAAGTTTCCCGGCGTGACGGCTGAGCTGCGGCACGTTCGGGGGCGCGGGCGGAGGTGGGTCGTTCAAAAGTTTCTTCAGGACCCAGACACCGCGCTCGACCGGGGAGGAGCGCTCGCCGTCGGATCCCATCGCGAGGATGGCGGCCATGCCGAGGAGTCCACCGCGCGGCATCCCCGCGGGCACTTTGACCTCGCGGAAGCGGGACCCCCGGACCCCTTCGATGCCGTAGTAGTCGGCGAGGAGTTCGTTGATGACCACGGTGTCGGACTTGAGTAATCCGGCGAGGGGGCGGTTGCCCCGGATCAGGTTCAGAATCGTCTCGTAGACCTCCTGCCGCGCTGCTTCCTTGACCGAGTCATCGAACTCGGGATAGAGACGGTAGTTGTAGTTGAAAAAATCGAGCCGCTCCATGTGCAGCCACTGGTGGGTGAAACCGCTCACGAACTCCGCCGCCCGCTCGTCAGCGAGGAGACGGTTCACTTGGCGGGCGAGCCCGGCGGGGGTGTCGAGTTCTCCTTTTTTCGCCGCAGCAAAAAGTTCCTCATCGGGAGGGGCGCTCCAGAGGAAATAGGAGAGGCGGACGGCGAGTTCACCCGGCGAGAGGGGGTGGCGGTTCGGAGCGTCCTCCGTTTTCCCGGACTCGGCAAGGCTCGCCGGCTCGGCCTGTGCCACTGGCTCGGACTGGTAGAGAAAGCCCGGCGACGCGAGCACGATCGAGAGCGGTTTTTTCAGCGCTTCCTCGAAGGGCTTTTCTGCCTTCCTTTCGGCGGCGAAGAAGGTCATGAGCTGGTCAAGGTAGGCCGGATCAGGTTTCCGGGTGCGGAAGGCACGCTCGGCGAAACGCTTCACGATTTCGCGGGCATAGGCGTCATTTTTCTCTGCGTCAGGCGCTTTGAAAAGGAGCGTCCGGTGCGAGGCGGGCGGCCATTCCTCCACGATGGGTCCCTCCCACTCGACCCAGTCGATCCAGAGAGCGGGTTCGATGTTGAACCCGGTCTCGTCAGTGGACTGGCGGCGGATGAACCGGGCGGCGTCACGGCTGTTGGGGTGGCGCTGACGAAAAGCAATGACCCGTTCGCCCAGGGTGACCTCCTTCTTTGTCTGCGAGCCGACGTCGACGGTGAGCGGACGCGTCAGGGGCGGCAGCTCGATTTCGGTCTCGATGACCTCGGGATTCTGCATCGGCGCGTTGACCTTGATACAATCGATCAAATCAATCGCGGACTCGATATTTTCTCCACGAAATCCGATCTCAACAAAGGTGCGGGAGGGATCAGGCTTGGCCGTGCCGTTGATGGCGATCTTCGCGCGGATCCGGTAGCGGCCCGCGGGTGCTTCGTCGGGGATGGCGAGCCCGACCTGCGGATTCGGCGTCGAGACTGTGAGGAAGGCACCGGTCTGCGTCTCCACGCGGGCGAGGTAATCGGCGAAGTCGGGCGACTCCCGATCCCAGACAAGCTTGCGAAAATTGATCTCCGCCTCATCGATGAAACCGAAGTCGGTGGTCGGCTTGCCCTTTGAGGCCTGCCACTTCTTCCACGCGACGTAGCCCTGCTTCTGGTAGCCGCGGAAGATCATGCGGACGCGTCGGTTTGCCTCTTCCTCGGCTTCGATGCGAACCGTTTTTGTCTCAGGTTTCGGACCTGTCACGATCGCGGCATCGAGCGCCTTCCGGGCGAGCGCGAGATACTGCTCGAACTGATCGCTGGAGAAAAAGAGCGCCCCGCCCGAGGTGTCGAATCCACCCGGATTGGCGTCACCGGGAAGGTCGGAGGCGTCGATCGAAACACCAAGAAGATCTTTGATCGTGTTCTCGTATTCGCGGCGGTTGAGTCGCCGCATCGTGATCTCGCCCCCGGTGTCGCTAAGGAGCTTGCGGGCAGTCACGAGCTGGCCGGACAAATCATCGAGGAGCCCGGCTTTTTCCTCAAACTCCGGCTGTGGCTTGTCTTCCGGTGGCATCTCGCCGGAGTTCAGCGTGTTCAGCACCTTCTGCCAGGTCTCGGCGGACTCCATCGTGCCGAGATCGAAGGAGAGCGCCTCGAGGTCGATTCCCCCTTTTTCGGTGAGGCTGTCGTGGCATTCGAGGCAGTACTTGTCGAGAAAGGTGAAATGCTTTTCCGGCAGTTCCGCCCGAATCTCCTCCGCCGCATAGAGGCGCAGCGACGGCGACGCGAGGAGCGCGAGGCCGAGAAGTCCGGCGGGAAGGCGGGGACCGGTCATGCCATCAACTCGTCCAGGGTTCCCGTGCTGTCTCCATGCGACTCGACTTCGACGCCGCTGCCGTTCAAGAGAGTGAGCCAGAGGTTGCAGAGCGGGGTCTTCGCGGGCATGACAAGATGGCGGCCGTGCTTCACCCCGGCTCCGCCGCCGGTGATGACGGTGGGGCAGTTGTCGAGGTAGTGGATGCTCTGAATGTTGCTGCCGTAGCTCAGGCAGACGTGGTCGAAAAGACTGGAGCCGTCCGGTTCCTTCGAAGCCTTGAGCTTGTCGATAAGTCCCGCGAGGAGTTCCGACTGCTTGCGGTCGCGCATTTCCGAAACCTCCATGCGCATGCCCGGCTGGTAATGGCTCATGTTGTGGCCGGTGATCGTCGCGCCGAGGCTGCGGATGAAACTATCGACCGGCTGGCGGTAGGTGAGGACACGGGTGGCGTCGGCCTGGAGCGCGGCGACCATGAGATCATACATGATCTTCACTTCTTCGAAGCCCTCGACCTCGGAGGGCGGTTCTTCGACCGGGTCCTTCGGCTTCGCCTTGGGCACATCGAGCCACTGCTCTTCCTTCGAAAGTCGCGTCTCGATGTCGCGGATCGACTGGTAGTATTCGTCGAGCTTGTCGACGTCAGTTTTCGTCAAACCACGTTTCACGCTTTCTGCATCGGTCAGGACGGTGTCAAGGATGCTGCGCTGGTCCTTCAGCATGGCCTGGCGCTGCTCCAGCGGAGTGCCGTCGTCGGCAAAGAGGCGATGATACGCGGTGACCGGATTGTTGAGGCCCGCGACCGGTTTCCCCTGACGATTCCACGCCAGCGAAAGCCCGGGGCCGTGCCCTGACGTCTCCGCGTCCTCGCACCCGAGCTGGAGAGAAGTGAATCGGGTGTCTTTTCCGAACTGTTCCGCAGCGACCTGATCAGCGGAAATGGTGTTGGAAAAACTCTGCCCCGGCTCCGCGTAGCGATTCGCTCCCGTGAGGTAAAAGGTGCTGCCCCAGTGCGCCTCGTTGTTGAACTGGTTCGCAAGTCCCTGGATGACCGTGAGATCCTTCTGGTGGCGCTTCAAGGGAGCGAGGCCTTTCGGCAATTCGTAGCCGGTGCCGATGGTTGTCTCGTCCGGATACCAGCTCTCTTTGGTCACCCCCCAGCCGAAGCCGAGAAAGATCATGCGCTTCGGCGGCGGCGCAGTCTGCGAAGCGGCGGTGGCGAAGCGGCGAAAGCCGAGCGATTCGAGAGCCGGCAGCGCGATGAGCGCGGAGGTGCTGCGGAGGAAGTGGCGTCTGGTTTTCATGGAGAAAAATGGAAGGATCGAGTCGAAGGGTAGCCGTCGAAAATTCCCCCGTTTTTCACCCTAGCCAAGACAACCGCTGCGGTCATGTCACGGGAACCCGTTACACCAGGCCCTCGCGCAGCGCCCTGGCCACGGCACCGCCGAGGGTGTTGACGTGCAGTTTGCGATAGATCCGGCGGGTGTAGGTATCGACGGTATGAATGCTGAGGTCGAGCCGGTCGGCGATCTCCTTTTTGGCGAGGCCGTCGACCATCGCCTTGAGGACGTCCCGCTCGCGGTCGGAAAGTTCTGTCGTCGTACTGGTCGCCCCGAGACGGTTGAAGCGATCCAACATGAGCCGGGCGATTTCCGAAGTCATCGGCGATCCTCCGCGCAGCACTTCCCCGACCGCGGTGGCGATGCGCTCGAGCGGCTCGGATTTCAAGAGGTAGCCGGACGCGCCCGCGCAGACCGCTTCGAAGATGCGCTCAGGTTCGTCGTGGACCGTGAACATCACAATCTCCACTTCGGGAAAGCGATCCTTGAAGCAGCGAATCCCTTCGAGACCGCTCATGCCCTGAAGACCGATGTCGAGAATGATGACCGCAGGCGGTCCCGCAGCGGTCTCTTCGAGAGCTTCTTCGCACGAAGCAAAGGTCGTCACCGTTCCCGCCACTTCCGCGATGAGCTCACGAAGCGATTCGCGGAGGCGCGAGTGGTCTTCCACGATCCAGACAGGTTGATCTTTGTTCTCGTCGCTCATGATTTTTTTCCCGGAAGCGGCACCCTGAGCTGCACGGTGACGCCTTCCTCCGGATTCGGTGAAATGGCAAGCTTACCGCGCAGGGCCGAGGCGCGACGTCGATAGGTTTTCATGCCCAGCCCCGGCGAGAGGGCAGGATCGTCGGGGTCGAATCCACACCCGTTGTCCTTGACCGAGAGCTGCAGCTCGCGTGGTTTCCAATCCAGTTTCACATCGATCCGCGAGGCCCCGGAATGGCGGCGGGCGTTGCTGAGGGCTTCTTTGAAAAAGAGCACCCACTCTCTCGCCCACGCGATCTCGGGACGCCCCTGGGGCACCTCTCCCTCGATCAAGAATTCGTGCTCCACGCCTTCGAGCATTCGTTCGGTGATGCCCTCGACACGGCGCTGAAATCCCTCCCAGCTTTCCGCCGTCGGAGCGAGCAGCCAGATAACATCCCGCATGTTGTCGAGCGTCTCGCGCGCCGTTTCGGAAAGCCCGGTGAGACGGTCCCGCACCGGGTCATCGCCGGCGAGCTGGCGGCGGGCGAGATCGCTTTCGAGGGCGAGGTGACTGAGACTCGCCCCGAGTTCATCGTGCAGATCATGGGCGATGCGCTCCCTCAGTTCCTCGCGTGAAACCGCGGCCCGGCGGCGCTGCCAGATCAGCATCGTCGTCAGTCCCGCGAAAACCGCAGCGAGGAGGCCCGCCCCGAAGATCACTGCGAGACGGCGTCTCTCTGCCGCGATCAGGGCGAGTCGTTCGTCAATGACCGGGAGTCGCGCTTCCAGCGAAAGTCGCTCCTCCCGGCGATCCATCCAGGCGTTCCAAGAAAGCAACTCGCGGCGGCTTGAGTTCCCGTCGGTGAGCGACTCCAATTTCCAGAGGCCCACCTCCAGCTTGTCGCTCGCGTTCACGAGAGAGCCGGTGGCGACGTTTTCCCCCTGCGACCAGGCCTGCAATTCTGCGAGCGCAAAAAGGTAGTCGCCGGTGCGCTGCCAGAGTTCGAGAGATTCGACCCGCAATCGACTCAGCGGCCGGCCCTCAGCGGGGATCATCACCGTGGCCGCCCCCGGATTCGGAAACGGTTCGTCGCCCGAATCGAAGAGGACCGTCTCGCGATCCGCCGCGTCGTATCCGAGGACACGAAAATGCGGCGGAAAACCGAACCCCGCCGTGTCGGCAAAATCACGGGGATGCGCGGGCACGAGATGCACCTCATCGACCGGCACTTCCGCAGCGAAGACGACCTCGACCCACTTGCGATGCTCCGCCTCCGTTTCGATAGCGCTGTGAAAACCATTCCACTCTGCGAGGTTCCGGCCCCGCCCGGGGAGGCACCAGAGATAGCCGTCCGTCAGATTCCCCGGCTGCCAACGGGGAGCGTTCCCCACTTCTGCCGAACTCTCGACGGGACGACGCAACGCGACATTCCTACCTCCTGCCAAAACCACAATTTCGCCGAGTGAGTAAAAGCTGCCCTTGCCCGAGGAGCGCGGTCGATCCCCGAAAATCCGCACCCGCAGAAAGCGTCCCGCGACTCCGCTCGCGGCGTCCATCTGCAAACGGACAAAGGGCGGCGACAATCCGGCCCCGGGTCCGGACTCCTCCCATCGTCCAATCCGGACAGCGTCTTCAAAGGAATCGTCTTCCGCAATTTCGACCTGAAGCTCGGGCGGAAATCCCTCCGAACCGTCTCCGCCCGAATCGACCGGAAGCCGCGCCGGAAAAAGGATCACCTCCTCAGGCACGACCCGCGATCCGAGATCAATCACGATCCACTGCGCCGAAGCGGGTCGTCCATAAAACCCGATTCGCCCGTGGACCTGGCCGGAATGAATCGCCTCCGGAAGTTCATCCAACCGGACCTGAATCCGCTCCTTTTCCTCCCGCAAGGCAGACGCGGAAGATTCCTCCCCGGCAGAAGACACGAAGCCGGTCAGCAAAAAGCTCACGAGAAAGAGGGCGGGAAAATGGAAACTGAGAGAAGGCACCGGACTGAGGATGACCACTGCCGCGAGCCCGGTCAACTCCGACCGCCTCCGGCCATGAGACGAGTTCGCGGGACACGGCCGATGTCTCGCCCCCGCCCGCCTCTGCCACCGGCGGTCTCCCCGTGCCGCCCTCGCTCAGGGCTTCGCCTTTTTCTCCAGCATCGACTGGACCCGGGCCCGCTCTTTCTCCAGCGCCTCGCCGGCCACGGGCATCGGCTCGAAATCGGGATCGGGCGTGATCGTCTCGCCTTCGGAGATCTCCCGCCAGCGCAGGTTCCGGAACCAGACATCCTGCCCGTGATCCTGCAGCCAGAGCCGGCCACCGCGTCCGGTAAGGTCCCCGCCGCGAATCGCGAGAAGCTCGACATACTCAGCCCATTTCGGATCTTCGTAATCGAAAGACAGGACGCGCTCTCCGTTGAGCCAATGCTCGATGACGGTGCCCTGACAAATGATGCGCGCCGTGTTCCACTCACCCACGGGGCGGGTCGCGTCCTTTCTCGGGGCCATGCAGAAAAAAATCGAGGCCGCCGCCTGACGGGCATTTTCGCCGTAGGGACTGCCGAGGTTGTCGAGGATCTGATACTCCACCTGTCCGGGCCGGTAGTAGACACCTGAGTTGCAACCCTCCGAGACTTTCCATTCAAAGCGCAGCTCGAAATCGTCCGGCACCGTCGCGGCGGTGTACGTGAGCGAACCACCCCGGTCATGGCGATAGAAAGCGCCGTCTTCGATGACCCAGTTTCCGCCGTGCTCCCATCCGTTGAAGGTTCTCCCGTCGAAGAGCGACGCGAATCCTGCCTCGGTGGGCTTTGCCTCGTCGGCACCGGCGGGGACGGAGGAAACGGCCAGCAAGGCGACGGCGCCAAGGCGGATATGAAAGAGGCTGGGAACATTCATAAGCTCGTGATGGACTGGTTTCAGAGTGCCATTTCGTGAAAAGAGTTCAACTGAATCCG
>JARGOP010000107.1 GCA_029233965.1 Verrucomicrobiales bacterium
GATCGAAAACCTTTCCTTCCATCGGTTTCTGGTGATCGCCGTTGGGCTGGTCGGTTCGGTACTGACGGGTATCCAGGACCTGGAAATTGGCGAGCCTACCGTATCGGCACTCCCGGTAGAGTGTCATGTCAGGACCCTGAGGGAAAGAGCGCCGTCGTAGAGGCATGAACTCGTAGTAGGCCTGGTAGGCATCCATGCGGCGCTGCAAAAAGACTTCCGGGGACACCCCGTCTTCCTCGGAAACGAGGTTCGCACAGTTATTATCAAACTCATGATCATCCCAGGTCACGAGCCAGGGAAAGAGTCGATGCGTTTCCTGAAGGCTTTCATCGAGCCGGTACTGGGCATAGCGGGTCCGGTACTCATCGAGCGTTTCGATCTCCTTGCCGAGGTGTTTGCGGGGGCGATTGTCGACTCCGGCATATTCGTAGATGTAGTCGCCAAGATGAATGACGAGATCGAGATCCTCCCTCTGCATGTGAGGATAGCCGTTGAAATATCCGCTCTCGAAATGCTGGCAGGAGGTGAAGGCAAACCGAACGAGTTCGGGGTTGGCATCGTAGGCGGGGGCGGTTCGGGTTCGTCCCACCGCACTTGATTCCTCTCCCGCGTGAAACCGGTAGTAGTACCAGTGATGGGACTTCAGACCACCCACTTCGACGTGAACCGAGTGACCCAGTTGAGGCATCGCGAGCGTGTCGCCTGACTTGACCACATTCTTGAACTGCTCATCGGTGGCCACCTCCCACTGCACGCGAACAGGTTCAGGATCCATGCCGCCTCCGTCGAGTGGCTTTGGTGCGAGGCGGGTCCAAAGCACGACGCCATCCGGCTCCGGATCCCCGGAGGCAACCCCCAGGGTGAAAGGGTTGCTGCCAAATTTCGGCTTCGCGTTGACTCTGCCTTCGGCGCGGAGGGCCGCGTAGGGAATCGCGGAAACAGTGGCCAGGTAGGCGAGGAAGGAGCGTCGTTCGATACCGTAGCGACGGGAGGAAGGGCGTTGATTCATGTCGCAGGATAGGGAGTTGTTGGAAGGGGAGGCAATATTCGAGTCGCCGCAAATCCGGCCTCGTGCGAAGGGATGATACAGCTGCACCCCCTCCTACCCCGGGGCGATGCGCAGTGACCGGACGTTGGGGTTGAAAAAGCAATCTCCCGGCAGTGATCCGGGGTCGTATTCTAACTGCTGATCCTATTCTAAGTGCTCCTTGCGACGGGTGAGATGAAGAAGGGTGATTTGCAGTCAGCGGGAGATTCTCATTCCCGGTTACCGGAGTGACTCCCGGAGAAGCGTAGCTTTATCACGGGGAGGCCCAGTTTCCTTGGGTCAGCGGCCGCTTCCTCCCAGGCGGCGGAAGAGATGACGAGTCGTTGAAGTGGATAGTCGACGAACATCGACGCGCTGACCGAAAATTGAACGGTATCAGCATCGATGGCCTTCCAGGTCAGCCCGCTTTGGTTGAACTGGAGTTTGAGATCAGCCTTCCGGCAATCACGTGTCGGGAAGAGATGCAGTGTGACGAGGTAGTCTTCCTTTGGAAGGCTCAGTCGAATCGCGGAGCTTGGGAAGGTCCAACGGAAGAGGCTGCCTCCGTATTTTTCGACGGAATGATAACCTTCGAGGAGATGTTCTGCGAGGGTGGCGACGGAAATTGTCCGGCGGGGATTTGCTGAAAAGGAGGCGGGTAACGCGTTCAGCCTCTCCTTGAGCCCGATGATCTTTGCCTCGATCCACAAACCGCCAAGATAAGATAGGAGTTCTCTCTTGGGAAGGTCGATCGCATTGACGATCTTGAGATACTCAGAAAGAGAGACATCTGAGTAGCGTTTTCGCAGTCTACGATAGGTCAGTAAATTGGAGGGGAGAGTATGCCAGAAGGGATGGTTTCCCGGAGGGCGGCGTTGGAGGATTTCGTGACCGATTCGATTTCCTGACAATGTCGCGCAACGAGTCATCCTTATCCCTTCTTCAGAAACCGGCGCCCCTGTAAACTCACTGAGATACCGGAGCGTTTGATGAACAGGATGGAGAACGCCGAACTCCGAACCGAGGCGTCGGCATCGTTCCCAGTCGATGGACTCCCTCCTTTGGGAAAGCAGTCGGTGAACATCAGCGATCCAGCGAAAGGACGGGAAAGGCTCGTGCCGCATGCCGTGCTCACAAAGATGAATGAGTTGGTCGGTGGGGCAAAGTGTCCGTGTCTTCGCCCCTGAGACTTCGACGGGCTCACTTTCGTCCCAGATCCGATTCATTTGCGCGTCGGTTAGGTAACGGCCGTGGAAGATTTCCCAGTGCAGGTCGAGATCGCTTTCTTTCGTTAGGTGGCAGGCGTGCGAAAGCCTTTGCATCTCTTTGGCTTGGGAAAAGGAATGTGTCCACCCATGATCGAGGAGGAGTTTCTGAGCCTCATCTATCTGTTCCCGTCGAATCAGGATATCAATATCTCTTGAAGGGCGCACCCCGTCTGCAAAAACCGTGGCATTGAGAGCAACTCCTTTGAGGAGTATTGTTTCAATCCCGGCGGTCGAAAAGAGTCTCAGCACTTCGCTGGTGTCACGGTTTAGAAGTTGGTTGTGGACCCAGTGATATCGAACGATGCCGGCAAGACCTTTCAGCCCCGGTGTTGTTTTGTCGATGTTGCTGACTCGCTGGTAGAGGAGTGGAATCAATCGGGCTGAGGCTCCTTCCAGGTAATCGAGCGGGATTTCATTTTGCCAGGCGCGAAAGGCGTCCAGTGATTCGGTATCATCGGTTGAAAGGCATGCCGTGAGAAGAAGTTCCTGCTCTTCGTTCGGCCAGCATCCCCGGGGCCACCGCAGTCTCCGGCTGATCTTAAGTGGGCGTGACATCGGCGTTGAGATCTTCTTCAAAGTCGGAGAAGTCCCTTGAGCCACTTCCTTCAAGCCCCAATTTTCTTCGCCGAAGGATGGATTTCATGATTGCCCTTGAGACATCTTCGCGACTTCTGGGGTCGGCAGTTGAGGTCATGGAGTTGTCGTGTTTCCTCGCAAATACAGACGCCCATTTCTGGATAACGAAAGGGGTTCCGTGGTCCCGGAGCCGAAAGTAGAGGTCCCAGTCTTCGCCGTAAAAAAGTTCGTCGTTGAGAAGTCCGATTTCGTCAAAAACCGATTTTCGGACGAGAAGACTTGCGAGGCATGGTGCCGCGGAGTGGCTCATTGGTGAACCTTCAGCGGGTCTTGGTTCCGGCGGTTTTTGTTCTTGAAAGAAGGTGATATGGCTGCCCACTGCCGCCCGGTCTGGAAAGGCGAGAAGGCGTTGCCTTTGGATGGCGATTTTTTCCGGATGCCAGAGGTCGTCGGCGTCCAAAAAAGCGAGGACGTCTCCACGGGAGGCCTGGATCCCGACGTTCCGGACCGAAGCGGGATTTTTCACTTCATGGGATAGAATTTTCAGATCTTTAAAGCGGCCTTCGAATGACTCGATGACGTTTAGAGAATCGTCGGTGGAACCGTTGTCGACTACAATCACTTCATCGACGGGGAGAGTCTGTTTGAGCATCGATTCGAGAGCCTGGCCGATGAATCTTCCCATATTCAAATTCGGCACGATGGCGGAAACTTTGGGGGCTTTCATCGATGAGTGTCAGGCCGAAGCGGTGAGAGTTGGAGATTGACATAAGGGGTGCATTACGCAAGCGTAAACCGACCTATGGCAGAATACCGAATCGGATCAAAAATCACTCATGAATTGCTTGAGGGGGAAGTTATCGCGATCCATTTCGATACAGGCGCCTATTATAGCCTTCGCGGATCGGCCGCGAGAATCTGGGAGTGTCTCGCTGCTTCGGCAGGAAACGCTCCGGCGATTGCGGCAACGTTTGAAGGAGATGCCTCCGAGGTCGGGAATGCGGTCGATGTCTTCTTGAGATCCCTTGCCGAAGAAGGATTGATTGATGAGCAATCCGCTTCCAGTGAAAGCGTTGAGCTGGACAATACCGTCGCTAAGCTCCCTTTCGAGACGCCGGTATTCGAGCGTTTCGAAGACATGCGAGATCTACTCCTCGCAGACCCGATCCACGAGGTGGATGATGAAGGATGGCCGCATGTGAAGGCCTGACACATTTCCGTCAATGCATCCCCGGGATTATTTCGACGAGTCGGCCCGCCAGTTCGGCTTGGCGGCGGCTTCTGTCACGACGCTGTCGGAATCATTTCGTATCGCGGGCCATCAGATCCGATTCGTTTTTGCCTCGGTAAAGTTGAGAGATGCTTACACTCCAGCGTTGGCGCATCTGCGTTGTGAAGAAGGCGACAAGACTGCTCCCGTGGAAATGACACTCCATTTCTGGGAGGGATACGACCATCCGGCTCCTCCGCCATTTGCTAACGGTATCAAACCTTCATTCCGTGGATCAACGGTCGAGCATCTTTGTAACGGGGAAATTCAAACCATCACAGTGCCTCACACAGGAATGGTGGTGACTTTTGACTTTTCGGGAGGTGCTGGTTATGCCTGGATCGCTGATGGGTGTGCGATTCCGGCGTGGGAGCTTTTTTCGCCAATGCGAACGGTGATGAATCTCTGGCTCGTGAATCTGGGCTGCCAGATGATCCATGGCGGTGCTGTTGCGCTCGAGGGGCAGGGAATCATTTTTGCGGGGCCTTCGGGGGCCGGGAAATCGACGACTTCCCTGTTATGTTATGATGCAGGATTTCAGTATCTCAGCGACGACTACTGCATTGCCGAGATCAGGAGTGACAAGCCAACGAGATTGCACAGCCTCTATCGTAGCTCTCGAATGTTGCCCTCTCACTGTGATCGATTGAATACCCTGGTCGCGGACAGGGACAGCACCCGGACTGAAGACGGCAAATCAAGCTTCTATCTCGACCTTGCTTCACGGAATCCCCCGGGTCCAGTCACTTTGAAAGCGTTGCTGCTGCCATGTGTAACCGAAGAAGAAAAGTCACGTATCGTTCCCTGCAAGGATGCGGCGAAGGCGTGGCGATATGTCGCGCCGAGCACGTTGGCGGCTCTCTATGGAGGAGGAGCAAAAAGCTTCCAATGGATCACTTCAGTAATAAGAAACACTGCGGCATTCGAACTTCATCTCGGTCGCGATCCTGAGGACTTGGTTCTCAGGATCAGGGAATTTCTGGATGGCGAGTTTCCCGTCTAATTATCGCGCTCTATCGGCCCATGAAAATTTCAGTCATTATTCCCGGATGGAACCGGGAAGTGTATTTTGTCGATGCCATTGAAAGTGTGCTCGATCAGAAAATTGATCCAGAGCACACTTTGGAGATCATTGTTGTTGTCGATGAAAATCCTTCGGACTGCTGTGGAGAAGTAGCGGAACGCTATCTGCCGCGAGTGAAGGTGGTAAAGCAGGCAAACAACGGAGCCAGTGCATCGAGGAATTGCGGGATGACTCATGCGACAGGAGATTTCTTTGCCTTTCTCGATAGCGATGATTTTTGGCATCCGGATAAAATTCAGGTACAGGTCGATTATCTTCTCGAAGAGACCGACATCGGGGTGGTCTTCACTCACGAAGTGGGATTCGAAGGGGCCCCTCCAAGATCTATTCTCATGGCGACTTCACCCGATCCGGAAACGGTGAGGCCGGCGGCGAACGTCAGTAGTTTCTTAGGGCGTGCCGGGGTTTGGGAGGCCGCAGGGCCTCTCGACGAAAGTCTCTCCGTTGGGGAATTCATCGACTGGTACGGGCGGGTTGAGACGGCCGGTATCCGTTCCCGCATGATTGAGCAGCCTCTTGTCTACCGCCGGGCACATGACAGTAATCAGTCGAGGCTCCAAAAGAGTTTAAAGTCGGACTATTTGAAAACCCTGCAGCAGCACCTGAGGCGAAGACGGGAGTTGGATGACGCGGGTTAGTCCAAGTCTACGGCCTTCCGCCGATCATTTCTTCCAGCGCCTTTTCCGGAGATAATTGCGGGAGCCATCCAGTATCCTGGAAAAGCAACTCACTGCTCCCGTAGATAGACGGCACGTCATGAGACTTCAGGCGGCCCGGATCGGTTTCGATCGTGAGGCGCTTGCCGCTGGCTTCTATCAAGAAGGTAACGAGGCTTTGGATGGAAATCGCCCTTCCACCCGAAACAAGGTAACAGGGCGAAGGCGTCTCGACGGTAAGGAGTCGGTCAAAGGAATCAATCACGTCCCTTACGTGAACGAAGTCGCGTTTAGTTTCTAGATTTCCGACTTGGATGACGCCTCCGTTTTCGAGCCTGGTAATCTGCTTCGTGAGCGAACCAAAGAGGAGGGACTCCGATGCCCCCCTCCCGACTACATTGAAAAGTCTCGCGAGGATAACTTCGATCTGTTGGTTTTTCGACCGTTGATATGATTCAGCCAGTGCCGTTTGCATGAGTTTCGTCCTGCCATAGTCCGAAACAGGGTTTAACGGGGAAGACTCATTGAGGGGGCATTGTTCTGGAAGCCCGTATTCCGCCGCTGACCCTATCAAGATAACACGAGGGCGGTGATTCAGCCTGCAGGCACTTTCGAGGATGGTGCGTGATACCTCGACGTTGTAGTGGAATTGGGTCTCGTAGTCCCCTGCAAAGTTGCCCGAAAAATTAATGAGGTGAGTCGGCGACACTTCTTCGATGATTTCGCCAAGACGCTCGAGGTCCCCGCAATCCATTTGAATGTGACGCGCGGACTGTTCTTCGGCGCGACCCACGCTTGTCACCTCGATGTTGCGGGCGAACGCCGCCCCCTGCAGAAAGTGGCGCCCGATGAATCCACCCGATCCCGCTACCAGAAGTCTACCCTCTTTCATCCATCTGGAATCTCACACCGTGTAGTGGCTCGAACGGTATCCAACCCGATTTCCGGGAATGCGAAACCATTCGATCGTTTGTTTGAGGCCTTCTTCCAGAGTGGTGCCCGGCTTCCAGCCGGTCATGCCTTCGAGCTTTTTAGTGCAGCCGCAAAGGCGGTTCACTTCGCTCTTCTCCGGACGGAGGCGATCAGGATCTTCGACGATTCCTGCCTGCGGGTTGATTTCGTTGATGAGGCGTTTCGCGATATCACCGATCCTGGATTCTATCCCGGTCGCAATATTGATTTTCTCCCCTGCGACCTCGTCAGCCGATGCGATGCGGAGGAACCCCTCAATGGTGTCGGTGACATAGACGAGGTCTCTTGTCGGGTTCAGTGAGCCGAGTCGGATAAACTCCTGACCGTCGAGCAACTGAGTGATGATCGTGGGAATGATTGCTCTTGCTGATTGGCGCGGCCCGTAGGTATTGAAAGGGCGGACGATGGTGACGGGAAGCGAGAAACTTCGATAGTAGCTTTCCGCAAGGCTATCGGCAGCAATTTTGGTGGCTGAGTAGGGAGATTGCGGCTGAAGAGGATGCTCTTCGTCGATTGGAGCATATCTGGCGGTGCCGTAGACCTCTGAGGTTGAGGTGACGATGATCCGTCCGCAGTTGGAGTGGCGAGCGGCTTCGAGGACATTGAGCGTCCCTTTGATGTTGGTGTCGAGGTAGCTCTCCGGCGCGGCGTAGCTGTAGGGTATCCCAATGAGAGCGGCGAGATGAAAGACAAGATCGGATCCTTCGACGAGTTGACGAACGCAGGAAGAATCGCGGATGTCACCCGGGATTACGTCGACGCACTCCAGCAATTCCGATGGCAGGTGGTCCAGCCATCCCCACGAATTTGAAAATGAGTAGCAGGTCAGAGCTCTTACCCTCGCGCCGCTACTGGCGAGTTTTTCGACGAGGTGGCTCCCGATGAAACCGTCTGCTCCGGTTACGGTGATCAATTTGCCTTCAATGGAATTCATGACTATGCAGGAGAGCTGGCTGACGACCCGGCAGGAAGCGGAGAAATGTCTTCTCAGTTACGTCCCACCTTACTCTTATGAAAACGCGCATTTGGAATTTATGGAAATTAATAAGTGCGCGTTTTCATCGATGTCTTTCCCCGGCCCAGGCCGGGAGGGGGGCTGCTATCGATCATGGTTGGCAGCCTGTTGAAGAACGGGAATTTTCTCTGATCAG
>JARGOP010000108.1 GCA_029233965.1 Verrucomicrobiales bacterium
CTCTATCCAGCTGAGCTAAGGGCACTTTCTGGACGGGCGGGACTATCGCCGATTTGCTGGTTTTGGCAAGCTTCCCTACACCTTGCTGAGCTGTCTCTTCAGGCTCATTCGCAGAAGGATGAAGGCGACGAAGATAAAAGTACTCATCGCCATGAGATTCAATTTCAGGGTTTCGATCTGGAACGGGCCGAGCCACGGATCTTTGGAGTGGATCGGGAAACGGAAGGATCGCTCCTGCCCGAAGAAGACATTCGGCGGATTGTCCTGGCGTCGATAGTCCTGTCGTTCCACTTCGGCGCGATTGAATAGATCCTGCACTTTTTCGTTCAGATAGAGATCACCGGCGGTGTATTTTTTCTCCGCGTCGGCGGCCGCTTCAAAATATGGCTCAGGTTCGAACGTGCCTTCTTTGAGTGAAGCACGAATGCGGTTGAGTTGACGATGAACGTGGCCGGGGGATCGTCCTTCCAGCCCGTGAATGACAGCGAGGCCCTGCTTGAACTGGTAGAGCCGTTCTTCCTGCTCTTCGGTGAGATCCTGATCAAGCGGGATCTCGCTGAAAGCGTGGATTTCCTTTTCAATGAAGTTGGTGAGACGGCTCGCGGGGTTGTGATCCGCGTGCTTGATGATGATCGACTCGTAGCTCCAGCGCAGCGGCATGAGATGGCAGACGAAGGGCACCTTCAGCTTGCTGGCCTCTTCCTTGTCATCTTCGGAAACAAACCACTGACGGATATTCTGGATGATGTCGAGGCTGCGATTCATCTCATCGTACTTAATGAGTGCTCCGCCGAGAATGATGTTCGGAATGAGAATTAGCGGGATGATGTTGATCGCTGTTTTCGGGCTGTTCACGAGGCTCGAGATGAGGAGACCTGCGGCGATTCCGACGAAGGCGGTTGCGGCCATCCAGAGCAGGTTCGGGAAAAACATAGAGCGAATCCCGAGAATGGCGTCCCCGATGAGGAGATAAATGAAGCATTGAAGGAGAGCAAAGAAGCCGAGAGAAATATATTTTCCAATGATGTAACCGCTGATGCGGAAGCCGTGATGTCGTTCGCGCTGCAGGATATTCCGGTCGCGAATGATCTCCTCGGCCGAGTTTGTCATGCCTAGAAAGAGGGCCGTGACGAGGCTGAGGAAAAGATAGGTCGGAATATGGAAGGCATTCGCAAAGCTGTATTCGCCGTCTTCGGAATAGCGCATCACCACCGCGATGAGAATTGCGAGCGCAGGGGCCTCGAGAAGTGTCGTCGCGAGATTGGCGCGATTTCTCAATTTACTGAGGAAGGCCCGTTTGAACTGGTTTGCAAAGCGGACCCAGTCGTGTTTGAGGCGCCGGGGCGGAGCTTCGGGCGTCTTCTGCAGGGAGGAAAGAGTCTGCGAGGAGTCTGATTCGATCTCCCGCAGATTCACCTCTTCGAGGAGGCGATAGGTCTGGAAGCGGTCGGTCCAGAAGGCGGAATTGAACCGTCGTGCCGGGATGAGATTTCCCCGTGAGTCGCGCTCGTACAAGACGTCGCCGCCGAGGTCACGCAAGGGTGTTTCGAGCACATCAAAAATGAAATCCGGAGTCAGGCTGATGCTGTCGGATTCGGTGTCGTGGGGGGTGAAAGAGCTTGTATGAATGCCTTCCTGCTTCCGGGCCTCGTTGAAATAGTCGAGCATCTGGGCCGGGGTGCCGAAGAAGGCCAGTTTACCCCCGTTATCCAGCAGGATCGCTTTGTCGAACATGTGGAAGAGGCGACTGCTCGGCTGGTGAATCGAGACAAGGGTGATCTTGTTGTGCGTGAGCCCGCGGATCATGTCGAGGACATGTTCGGAGTCTTTCGAGGACAGGCCGGAGGTTGGCTCGTCAAAGAGGTAGACGTCGGCGATTCCGATCATGTCCATGCCGGCGTTGAGACGTCGTCGTTGTCCGCCGCTCAGTGATTTTGTTTCCTGATCTCCGGCAATGCGATGACGGATTTCGTTAAGCCCCAGTTCGATGAGCTTCGAGTCAACGCGTCGACGACGCTCGTTGATGGGAAAATGGGGAGCACGGATTGCCGCAGCGGTATCGAGGTTTTCCTCGACGGTGAGGAGTGGGTCGAAGGTTTCGTCCTGTGGGATCAGAGCGATGTAGGATTTCAACCCTTCGTTGCCATCGTAGAGATTGACGCCGTTGAGATCGATACGGCCGTGCCGTGGCTTGATTTGTCCCCCGAGAGCTTTGAGAAGGGTGCTTTTGCCGCATCCACTTGGTCCCATCACGCAGACCATTTCACCCCGCTGAATCGAAAGGCTGATGCCGTCCAGCGCAGGGGTCTTGCGGTCGTAGGAATGGCTGACATCCCGCACTTTGAGCGTGTTGATGACGTTTCGTTCCTCCTCAATGATTCCCTCAGAGAAGTGGCAACGGAGATACTGGCCTCCTCCCAGCGAAATCACGCTGCCGTCTTTGAGTGGCGCACTGCCCCGGACAGGGTTGTCCTCCACCGCGATGGGGCGCTCCGATTCAATGATTTCCAGGTTTCCGGTTTTCGTCGCGGTGTCACATTTGATGCGGAGGAGAATCTTTCCGGAGGTGCCCGGGGTCAGGAGAATGTCACCGGCGGAGAGTTCGCTGGAGTCATTGGAAATCAGATAAACGCTGCGATTGGGCGGAAGGCTGAACCTTCCCCCGAGCTCGCGGGCTTTTCGGCGAAGATCATCAAACGCGATCTCGGAGTGGTTGAGGAAATCGATTTTGTCCCGCGAGGAAACACCAAACGAATTCCCCTTCTTCAGGGGACGCCCGCCAATAACGGCTTCCACCGTGTTGAGAACATCCACTTGAATGGAAAGTCCGAAAGAAACGCGGAGATAACTCTGCTTGGTCCGCGTTTTTTCGATGAACTGATTGCCGTTTCCGTCCTGAGCGAGGTAGATCTGAACGGAGGAGACGTTTTTCTTCGAGTTGAAGTAGAAGACAAGATCTTCGAACCCGAGCACTTCTTCCCCGATAAGGATGCGCTGGCCTTCGTAAATGCGGCAGAAGTCTCCGGCGTTGATCTGACGACCCCGGGCGAGGATCGCACCCGGACCGAGGTTCTTGATGAGGATCAGGTTGATGAAACGGAACGCGACAACGGAATGTTCCTGTTCCGTTTCCGCGATCAAAATATCCCCGGCCTCGGAAGTTGAAAGAACAAGGGACTCGAGTTGGTGGGAGTCGTCGGTTTTCGGAGTGGTTCCGATGTTTCCTTTGCCATCGTTTCTGATCTGGGACAGCTCGCTCGTGTTGAGCTGGTAAACGATATTAATCGCTTCGGTCGCCACTCCCAGTGTGGTCATGAACTGGTAGAAAGTGATCAGGTTCTCTTTGGGGAGACCGGCCCGGCTGATGAGCACGTAGAGCTGGACCCCGAGGAGGACTTTTTCTTCGAGCGGGATGCGATCGGCGAGATCCGTCGCAATTGCTTCAAGGTCCTGCCGGCGCCGTAGCGATTTGATGAAAAGCTGGCGGAGTTCGGTGTAGACCGTCTCCGGAAAATCATAGCGGAGAAAGCCGAGGATAGAATCGATCTCAGCCTCGACGACCTGGCCGTCGAGCTTGGTGAACCCCGCGAAGACCTCAATCAGCATGGGCAGCATCGACTCCTCGGTGCGGGGAGTTTCGCTTTTGAAGAAGGTGCGATGGAGTCGATTCCAGAGTCGACCCCGCCCCCTGCCCATCGCAAAATCGGTGCGTGACTTTTTCCCGAGAGAACCGACTTCAGAAAGAGGTTCAGCGAGCGTGGGGGGTGATTTCGGCATGATCGGACTTTGGGGAAGGTATACCACCAATGCGCTTCTTGGAAACTCACGATCTCCTGCGAGAGAGACTCTACATTCGGAAAATGGGCGAAAATCATTGAGAAACACAAACTTTTAGCTTTAAATTATAATTTTTATAATTACAGTAACAAGCAGATCATGGATTCATCCCGGAACACCTCAACTCCTGCCTCGACGCGTGTCGTTGATCTCGTGCGGCAACATCATGGATTGCCGCAGCACGCTGACGTCGGCCTTCCGGAGGAAAATGGCGGGAACTGGAGGAAACAGGCCCGGAGTCGTCATCTCCACGCGCGCCGCCGGCAAGTGAACCTGAGTGAGATTCCCGAGTCTCAGTATCCGGTTGTCCTTGAGATTCATGGATGCAGTCACTTCGTCATTCTGACCGCAAAGCGCGACGATGACACTTACTGCGTGCAGTTTCCCGACTCCCGTGAGGCGGATGTTTCGGCGGAGCGACTGGAAGAATTCTACGATGGGCACTGCGTCTTTCTGAAGCCGATGCGTTCCGTTCGCCACGACGATGAGGAGGGAGGGTCAGGAGCGGCCCGGCGAAGCTTTCGCGAGTTTCTCGCTACGGCAAAACTTTCGAAAGGAGCCTTTGGGTTCAATCTCGTGGTTCTCCTTCTCACCTGGCCGCTGATCTATTCGAACAATCAGGCTCTCGGCGAGTTGGTTCACCGCTCCCTCATTCTTCCGCTTCTCGCCACCGGAGTCGCTGCGCCGGCACTCGCCGGAGTAATCGGGCTGCGGCACGAGCTGTTTCGTCATCGCATTGCGGCGTGCTGGATGGATCTTGCCTTTGTGCCGGTTCTGTTTGGAACCGCGATGGCCTTTGCGGGCTGGGCGGTGGTTCCTCTTCTCGGCTTTGCGGCACTTCTCGTTGTCGGACTTCTCAGTTCGAAAAAGCTCGGAACCGTTCAATCAAGTTTGCAGCGGCATTGGAAAGCCGTCGTCGCCGTTGCGTTTCTGATCGGAGCGTTTTCCCTTTCCTTTTCCTATCTCGATGGAGCACTCAATGTAGCCATGATGAATGGCGCTCTGGGATTG
This sequence comes from Verrucomicrobiales bacterium, assembly GCA_029233965.1. GTDB lineage: Bacteria > Verrucomicrobiota > Verrucomicrobiia > Verrucomicrobiales > DEV007 > Arctic95D-9. The sequence continues at coordinate 4,849 of JARGOP010000108.1, forward strand.
AGCACTTACGCCGTTTACCTGATCGCTCACGGGGGAAACAGCTGGCAGTCGATGCGGCTTGCGATGTGCAGCTAAGCGTTTTTGCGCTTCAGAACAGAGGTTTTGGTGGTCAGTGAATCGTTGATCCGCTAGGCTCGCTCTGGATGGAGCAGATATCTCTGAGAGAGCTAAAACAACAGGCGGGGCCGGTCGGGATGCAGGCGGTCGTGCATGCCCAGCTGGAAAAATGTCGCCAGAAAATAACGAAGACGGGCAACCCGTTTTACGAAGTTGGTTTCGCCGATGCAGAAGAAAGCCTCGTCCTCCGGGTGTGGAACAACACTCCGATGTTCACCTTCTGCAGTGAATTGAAGGAACGTCAGTTTTACGAGGTGACCGGTGAGTTTTCGCTGGGGAATGACGGACGATCCGTCGATGGAAAAAACTGGACGGTCCGGGCGCTCAGCGAAGCAGAATCAGCTCAGGTTCTCTCGGGTTCGGCTGAATTGCGGCAAAAACAGGAAGCTGACTTTGTTTTCATCGAAACGACGACGGGAGCGATCGGAGATCCTCGCCTGAAAGCGCTTTGCACGTCGTTTCTTGAGCGATTCGGAGAGCGGATGCAACGAACTGGAGCGGCACGGGATTACCATCACGCGCGGCGTGGCGGGCTGGTCGAGCACGTCGCTCAGATGATGCGGACGGCGGTGCAGGTTTGTGAGGCTTACCCGATGCTGAACCGCGATTTACTCGTCTCTGGTGTTCTCTTTCATGATGTCGGGAAGCTCTGGGAAAATGCTTACACGGCCGATGGATTTACGATGCCGTTTACAGAGATCAGCGAATTGATCGGACACATCCCGCTGGGGATGGAGATTGTGAACAAGCTCTGGCGTGATCTCACGGAGAACGAAGCGCAGACAAAAGAGTGGTCGATGCTCGAGCCACCTTCGGAGCGCGTCAGGCTTCACTTGCTGCACCTCATCGTTTCGCACCATGGAGAACTGGAGTTCGGATCTCCTGTCGTGCCGAAGACACCTGAAGCACAGGCGCTTCACTACATCGACAATCTCGATGCCAAAATGGAGATGTTCGATCGCGGTTATCAGGTCGCGGGGGAACTGGCCCGCAATGTGCAGGAGCGGGTCAGACCGCTGCCGGGACGACTCGTGAAACCGCTGGAGCGTTTTGATTTTGCGGAGTCCGCGCCCCTTCCTGTTCCGGAAGAGGCTCCGGTGGTGGAGGAAGTCGAGATGATTGAACCGGAGTCAGCCGGACCTGCTGAGTCAGGCGACGAGAGGGACGAACCGTTTTGATTAGTCGGGAAACTCGACCATGAGATCGTCGGCAATCGACTCGATCTTCTGCCGAATCGTTTCCTCGTCGACTGAAGGTGGCAGAGAAATGGTTGCCTCGGTGAAAAAGTGGGTCTCGCCGGACCAGGCGGCGGACTTGCAGTCCGTGGCCAGCTCGATCACATTGACGCCGAGACTCGCGAGCGTTTCTGAAATGGAAGCCACGATACCGGAACGGTCCTGACCGACGACTTCGAGTGAGATCAATTTGCCGCCGGGAGACGCTTCGGTCGGGAGTTCTCCGGAGTGAATCACGGAAACCGTGAGACCCTTTTCCTCCAGCCCCGCTAGATCCGCCTGGAGTTGGGGAAGGTTGCCTTCAGGAATCACGACCTGAACCATGCCGGCAAATTGTCCCGCCAGCTGCATGAGCCGACTGCCTTCCCAGTTTCCACCGGATCCGGTCACGACGGAGGAGAGTTGCTGGATCAGACCGGGGCGGTCGGGGCCGATTACGCTGATGATCAGGGAGGTATTCATGAACGGGGGATTTCAGGTCGCGGGGATGAAACGTTGCGCGACCAGGGTGATCCCGAAAAGGGCGAGACAGAGAACGGCTGCACGCCAGTCTGCAAAAGCGACCGTGGCGGCATCGAAAAAGGCAATGCCGGCGATGGCAAAGGCGATGCCTTTCGGAATCTTCTCCGAAAGCGCTTTTCTCATGATCACGATCCAGGACCAGATTCCGATCACGCCGAGGATGATCAGCGCGGTTTGGACCGGTCCCGGCGGCATGGTCCGCGAGGCGAAGAGAGGGAATAGAACCGGCAGCGTCAGCATGAGCCGGTTGAGATAGGAAATCCCCGAAGGCGATTTCAAATGCTCACTCCGGGCGGCCAGAGTGAGGCCGGCGATGTAGAGGATTACGGCCACGGCCACGAAATAGACGACCGGTGAAACTTCGATCGAATTCGTTTGCGCCACGACGGCACTGCCCGCCCCGACATAAACGAGGGCCCGGCACAATCCCATGATGAGAACTGATCCTTTCCAACGCTTGTGGAGAAAGTTGTAGAGCAGGATCGCCTGGACAAGGCCGACGAGAATGAGCGGATGAAATGTGGTGAGCGCGAGGAGCACGAGGACGCCCACCAGCATTTCGACAACGCCAATAGCCCAAACTGCACTCCGTGAAATTTTTCCTGCCGGGATGGGGCGCTCCAGGGCGAACTCGCGATCCCAATCCGCATCGAAGGCGTCATTCAGGGTCATGCCGCCGAGGTAGAGTCCGCTCACGCCGAGGGCGATCCAGGCGAGCTCCGGACTCCAGTTCCCTCCACAGAGAAACCAGCCGACGAGCACGTTCGTCCATACCGTGGGGAGGTTTGAAATTCGACCAAGGATGAAAAAAACACGAATGAGAGAAAAAAACGCCATAAAGGAAATGAATGCCCACCCGACGGGACGGCCACTATCATGAAACTGAAAGAGGGTTCTGGCAAGAAACTCCCGGATCCTGTGATTTCGCCTCCCCGCGCTCGACCTGACGGGCAAAGCCGCCGAACTCCTGCCCGAGGCGGACGGGAGTGGCGTCCATAAGGTGTATTCGTCTGATCTAGAGAATCTCCCCGAGAGCTTGGGCTCTTTCCCGGAGTGAGGCATGAAGTCCCTCGCGAAGGAATCGGATGGCTCTTCATCAACAAATGGGGACATGAGGAAAAATGAACAGTAGTTCACTCATGTCAGTAGAGATCCAGGAAATCGGAATCGCAGGGTATCAGGTCAAACACATAGAGGAATATCGCTTCCACGTCATTCGTGTGATCCAACAGCACTTCATGGACCTGGTGCGCCA
>JARGOP010000033.1 GCA_029233965.1 Verrucomicrobiales bacterium
GAATGCGGGGAGCCCAATGGGGCGAGCTGCGGGTCCTGCGCGATTTGCAGCAGGAGGTGATCTCGGCGCCGCCGGGGTGAATTCCTTTTTCCGGCTCATGAACGGGGTCGGCTATCCCTTGAGGAATCTCGCTGCTGTCGTTTGCAGGGAATTTTGTCTCACTCCGCAAGCCAGCCGCCGGGCTGAGGAGTGGCGCCGTTTCCGGTTTCCGCGAACCAGGCTTTCAGCTGCTTCAGCATGGTGGCGGCTTTGTCAGGATACTCTGCGGCAAGGTCGGTTGTTTCGGCGGGGTCATTGCCGAGATGATACAGTTCGACCTTTTCGTTTTCGAAAGTGCCGGGTGTCGCCCCGGGATGAAGCACCACCAGTTTCCACGGGCCGTCACGCATCGCTTCGGACCGGTTGCCGCTGTTGCTCAGGGAAGCCCAGTAGAGCGATCTTGGTGTCAGCTCTTTCTGCTCCAGAAGCAGAGGCGTCAGGTCGATGCCGTCAAGATCATACGCCCCGGGATCAATGCCCGAGAGAGACAGCATCGTCGGCATGAGATCGAGACTGATCAGGGTTTGGTCAGAGACGCTACCCTCTTTAATTTTGCCGGGCCATGTCGCGATGGCGGGAACACAGTGGCCTCCTTCGTAGACGGAACCCTTGCGGCCGCGCAGTTCGGGGCTGCCGCTGGGGAACTCTGCGGCGGCTCCGTTGTCGGAGAAAAAGAAAATGAAAGTGTTTTCGGTTTCACCCAGTTCTTCGAGCGTTTTTCGGATTTGACCGAGGCCTTCATCGACAGGCAGGGTCATGTCGCGATACTTTTCGATGATCTCCTCCCCGGTGGCATTTCGCCAGTCCCAGCGTGTCCACTCGTCCAGGGTACGTCGGACCGGATCACCGGGAACTTGCACTGGATTGTGAATTGCCTCGTGAGCGACGTAGAGGCAGAACGGTTTCCCGGAGCCGGCATGACGCCGGACGAAGTCATCGGCGTAGTTATTGATAAGATGGGTGGTGTAGCCTTCTTCCGGCGTCTCCTTCTTCCCGTGCCACCAGTCGTGTTTGTAGTGATCACCGACATGGCTCACGAAGTCGATGTTGCCGCTGTGGTAGCCGACGAATTCATCGAAGCCATGATTCTGCGGATGGAAGTCCTCTGAGTTTTGCGGATATCCCTGATGCCATTTTCCGATGAGACCGGTCGTGTAGCCGGCTTTCTTCAGCACTTCGGCGAAGGTGGTCTCGGAAAGCTGCAGACCTTTGCGGTGTTCGGGGTGGTCTGAGACCGGATGAATCACCGCTTCGATTCCGGCCCGCTGTTGATACCTCCCTGTTAGGAGTCCTGTTCTCGTCGGCGAGCAGACCGTGCCGGAGGAGTGGAAGTCGGTGAAACGCATCCCGTCGGCGGCGAGTCGATCCAGTTCCGGGGTGTCGAAGTAGGGATTCCCGAAGCAACTCAATCCGGCGTAGCCCATGTCATCGACCATGATGACAATAATGTTAGGGCGATCATCGGCGTTTGCCCCGGAGAACGAAGAGAACGAGGCAACGAGGAGGCACAGGAAAAATCGCATTTTACTCAGACGGATTGAAGGGCTTCGAGGTGGTGTCTCACGGCAAGGGCGAGACCGGCCTGGTTGTATCCGCCCTCGAGAACGGAAACGAGCCGTCCTTCGGAAAATTCCCCCGCCATTTCCGAGAGGATCCGGGTGAGGCTGGCGAAGTCTTTGTCGCTGAGGGTGAGCTGCCCGAGAGGATCGTCAAGCCGACTGTCGAATCCGGCGGAAATGATGACGAGGTCGGGTTTGAATTCCTTCATCTTTGTGGTGAAAGGTCCGCGGAAAGCCGCTTCGATTTCGGCCATGCCCGAGCCGGCGGGGAGGGGGGTATTCAGGGTCGTGTTCTTTCCCTGACCACTGCCGGTTTCCTCTTTCATCCCGGTGCCCGGATACCACGGGTGCTGATGAGTCGAGAAGTAGAAGACGCTTCCGTCTTCGTAGAAGATGTCCTGGGTTCCGTTGCCGTGGTGGACGTCCCAATCGATGATGACGACCCGCTTGAGCCCGTGTTTCTGCTGCGCATAGCGGGCGGCGATGGCGGCGTTGTTGAAAATGCAGAAGCCCATGCCGCGGTCGGGCGTGGCATGATGTCCCGGAGGACGGACGGCACAGAAAGCGTTTCGGAGTTCTCCTGAAATGACGCCATCGACCGCACCGAGAAGGCCCCCCGCGGCCTTGCGGGCGACTTCCAAAGAGTTAGGGCCGAAGTTGGTATCGCCGGTGCTGAGCTGGCCCGAGCTTCCATCGATTTCCCGAAGGACGGTTTTCAGGTAGCCGTCGGTGTGAGCGAGGAGGACTTCGTCGTCGGTAACGGAACGCTCCGGCAATGGCTTGCAGGAGTCCGCCACGCCTGAAGCCGTCAGTTCATTGATGATGGCTTCGATTCTCCCCGGCGCTTCAGGATGGTGATCGCCGGGATCATGTTCGGTAAAGGCGCGGTCGAGGAGGAGTCCGGTTTTCATCAGGATCGTCGAAAGAGAGCGGACAAAATCATACCGCCTCCGCCGATGATGAACAAGCCCGGGAACCAGATCGAATACAGGGCCGCTTTCGTGTCCCTTTTCAACACCGCCGAAGCGGGGGATTCCGGATCGACGTAGCAGACTGTCGCGGTGCCTGCTTTGTAGTTCTCAATGTGCCTCTTCAGCTTTCTCGGATCGCTCGCCTCGGTGGGGAGACGCTTGATGCGATCCCCACTGTAGCTCTGGCCATCAAACTCATAGGCGTATTTCACCTCCATGACGTATTTGGTCATGCCGCGCTGATTGAGTTCGCTGTCATCGACATCCATGGAGGTGATCACACACGGCGTTTCCACCCAGGAGTCCATCGTCGAGGCGCGCTCATAGGAACCCCAGAGATAATAGACGAAGAGACTACCCGCCCCGATGAGGACGAGGCCCATCACGATTTTCCAGATACGACCGGCGAGATTGAGCGGAGGGCGGGAAGAAGACATGGGGCAGATGATTTTACGTCGCGAAATGGTTGATCTTGCGTAGCTTAACGCATGAGCGAATTATCCCAACAGATTACGGAAGACATGAAGACAGCGATGCGTGAGAAGAACACGCTTGCTCTGAACACAATCCGGATGCTGAGGTCGGCGGTCAAGAATGCCGCCATCGAAAAGGGCGGAGCAGATGCGGAGCTCTCGGATCCTGAAATCGTTGCGGTGATTCGCAAAGAGGTGAAGAAACGCCAGGACTCGATCGAGCAGTACACCACCGCCGGTCGGGGAGAGCTGGTCGCGCAGGAGGAAGCGGAAATGGCGGTCCTCAATGGCTACCTTCCGGAGCCTTTGAGCGAAGAGAAAATCGCGGAGATCATCGACGCCGCGATCGCCGAAGTCGGAGCAACTTCCCGCAAGGAGATGGGGCAGGTCATGAAGCTGGTGCAGGAGAAAACGGCCGGCCGGGCAGATGGCAAGACGCTTTCACAGGCGGTCATGGCGAAGCTTGGCTGAGAGCTTGCCTATTCTTTCCGGCCCCGTCTTCCGACTCCCCACAGGAAGAGATCTTTCGCGATAGGGAGAGAAGAAACACGAATGCGCTGCGCTCCCACGAATGGAAATGAATGCCCGCGAGTTCTCCGGGCGTTGATTCATTTTATTCTGTTACAATCCTGCCCGTTCGTGTTCTCAACCTGATTTGTCATCAGAAATGAAAATTTCCGCGATTATCGTCGCTGCCGGCAGCAGTCGTCGCATGGGCTTCGACAAGCTCGCGGCAGACCTTGCCGGTGAATCAGTCCTCTCCCGCTCGATTCTCGCGTTTCAGTTCTGTCCTGAGGTCTTTGAAATCCGCGTGGTGACGTCGCCGGAGAAAATCGACGGGATTACTGCCGATGCTTCGCGACTCGGGGTGACCAAATTTGTCGAAGCGATCCAGGGAGGGGCGGAGCGCCATCTCTCGGTGAACGCCGGGCTCTCCCGGGTCAGCGAAGAAGCGGACCTTGTCGCGGTCCATGACGGGGCGAGGCCTCTGATTTCTCCGGAAGCGATCACGCGGTGCGGGGAGGTTGCGATGGAGACCCGGGCTGCCAGTCTCGCGCATCGTGTCGCGGATACCCTGAAGCGTGCGGACGGTGCCGGCAATGTCTGTGGGGCGGTTTCACGCGAAGATCTCTGGGCGATGGAGACGCCGCAGATTTTTAACGTTTCCCTCCTCAAGCGTGCCTATGCCTCCGTCCTTGAGGCCGGTGTCGTCGTCACGGATGAAGTATCCGCGATTGAGGCACTCGGGGAGGAGGTCACGCTGGTGGAAAATTGCGAGCCGAATTTGAAGATTACGGTGCCGGGTGATCTGGTGATTGCCGCGGCGATCTTTAAGAAGTAATCGACTCGTCCTGCGACTAAAACCGTTCCGGGCGGCAGATCTCCACATCCTCGAGATACATGACCCCTGCGAAATCTTCGAAACACTCGGACAGCACCTTCTCCGCGATGACTTCGGCCACGGCACGGTCCACCGTGACGACCTCGATCTTCAGGTTGTCGAAGCCCTCGATTACCGTTGCCTTTTTTGAGGTTGAGTGAAGATGGTGCATCCCTTTCCCGCCAATGGGGACGAGCGTGTATCCTTTTCCGTTACAGGATTCAATGATGGCGCAGACCTTCTCAGAGATGAAATACTCGGTAATAATGACGAGTTTTTTTGCTGGGTAGAACATGGTGACTGGCTTTTGAGTTGGAGATTAGAGATCAAAAACGACCTGCGCAAGTGCGACGAAAAGAGGGATGCAAATTGCGATCGCGACCGGTGTCCCGACGCTGGTTGAGGCACCGATGTACGACGAAGGGTTTGCCCATGGAATTCCGGCGCGGATCGTGGGAGGGCCCGAGATGTCGGAGTTGGATGCGGCAATGACGGAAAGCAGGACGACTCCGCCGGGACTGAAGCCGACCCAGAGATGCGCGAGATAGCCGAGACCGAAGGCGATTAACCCGTGCACGATGGGTCCGAAAAAGGCGTAGACGGCGAACCAGTGAGCGACATCTTTGAGTTCTTTGATCCGTGTCCAGGCCTCCATTCCGAGGACGAGCATGAGGACGGAGAGGAGCCCGCGGAAGAGAGGCTCGTAGAAGCTCGCGAGCACCGTCTCCGGCCTCGCGAAAAGTCCGAGGAAGAGGCCCAGGATCATGGCGGATAAGGCTGAGCTGCGCAGGCTTTCTTTGACGATGGCCCAGGCGTGCACCTTTTTCCTTTCTCCTCCCTTGTTCTTCTCCCGCTGGATGCTGGCGAGGACGATCGCGAGGATGAGTGCGGGGATGTCCATGAAGGGATACAGCGCCGGCATCCATGCTTCGAAATTCATGCTTTGCTCCTCCAGCATGACGATGGCCGCGGCCAGGGTCGAAGCGCTCACCGCTCCGAACAAACCCGCCGTTGCGGTTCCGTCTGCCGAATTGATCCCGGGCAATCGGGAAAAAATGAAATGGCCGAGAAACACGATGAGGAGGCCGAGAACGACAGAGATGGCTGCCGGCAACAGCATTTCGGAGAGTTCTGCTCCGCGGATCTCGACGCCGCCTTTCATCCCGATTTTCATGAGAAGCACGAAAACGACAAACTGGTAGATCGGACTCGGAATCGTCAGTTTGCTGCCGAAGGCGGCAAGGAGAGCCCCCCCGATCAGAAAAGACAAGGTCGGTGATTGCAACTGCGAGGCAAATTGGCGGAGGAAGTCGAAAATTAGTTCCATGGGATAGCGGTAGTGATTGAATGAAGCGCCGGTCTTTTTCCCGTCGCATGGTGAGAAAACGCTCCGCTGAAATATTTTTAAAATATATTAATCAAAAAATATAGTTCTATAAATCAGAACGATAAAAGTCTGCGACAACCCGGAAGCGGGGACGGGTTTGCCGTATCTGAGACTCAGCGCTTTGCGAAACCTGCTTCGCTGCTCACCATGGCGTCCCGGCTGTCTGTCAGGGTCACAATCCAGGTATTCGCCTCCGGCGGAAGCCCTTCAGCGATCACTTTTCCCTTTTGGACGACAGCGGGCAGAGTTTCCCATTTCCGTTCGGTCCGGAGACCTTCGTCGCTGGTGTAGTGAAGCTCCGCTTTCACCAACGGAACCTTCGACTCATACGGGAGAGAAACGACGCCATCGGCGGATATGCTCATCCCGCCGACTTTTGGAAGCGGCGTGCCCCCGATGAGAAGCGAATCGACGAAGATCCCGATTTCCTTTGGCTCCCATCCCGGCTGATGGCCGTGTCGCATGCGGGGTTCGATTCGAACGGTGCGGGGCGCCTGCACGAGCGCGTAGGATTTCGCGTAGCTGTCGAGCACGTAGTGCTTGTCGTGAGTTCCGTTGACCCAGAGCGTGGGGACGGTGCATTTCCCGAGATGACTTGACGGATCGTAAGCGGCGATCCAGGCCTCGCGGCGTTCTCCAAGAGCATCGATGGAGGGCTTTTGCACGGATTCGCCTTCGTGGAGAAATCCACAGCCGTAGACGGGGACGGCGGCTTTGAAGCGATCATCGAGGGAGGCGACGAGGCAGGTCGTGTAACCACCCCAACTGATCCCGGTAACAGCGGTTTTGTCAGGATCGACTTCGGCAAAACTCCGCAACAAGGTGTGTGCCTTCATGACGTTGGCGACGGCGTGGTAGGGCCAGTCGTCGTCCCGGGTGCCGCCGATGCTTTCGAACTTTTCAGCGTGCGTGTGATCGAGTCCGGCCTTCTCAAGTCGAACCCGGTCCTCGCGGGAATGATTGGCATCGGGGACTTTCCCCCCGTCAGCCCGGAAAGTCGGTGCCGGGGGACGTCGACCTGAAAGGTCCATCGCAATGGCGGCATAGCCACGTTGTGCCCAGAGCCAGACCCAGTCGGAGAAGGCGGTGCCGCCGCCTCCGTGGATCAAGACAATGCCGGGAACTTTCTGTCCCTCGTTGAGGTTCCGCAGTGTTTTTGGTGAGGCATAAAAGGCAAAGACTTCGGTGGGTTTTCCATCGACGGGTTCTCCGGCGTAAAGAATCGACTGGATCGGCCTGCCTTCGTCTTCGATTGAGAAAGCAGGGACCTCTGATTGGAGTCGGCTGATCGGCCAGGTGCCGGGCGTTTCGTCGGCGGAGGCGAATGGCAGGATGGCGAAGAAGGGAAGAGTAAAAAACAGAGAGAAATGTTTCATCATGGGAATGCAAAACTATCGGATCTCTACCGATTCGTCACTTCGCTAAAGATGACGCCATTGAGGCAGTGAGATCACTTCCACTCGTAGACGTGAATCCCGTTCAGGGAGCGGACGAGTAAGCGGTTTCCTTCGATGCCGAGATGGGCCCAGGTCGGTTCATCTTTGCTAATGCTTCGGCGGTCGAGCAATCTGAATTTCTGAGGAGAGGCATCGAAAAGAATCAGTTCCCCTTTTTGATCGAGGGCGAGGATGCGGTCACCCTGATGGATCATCGACCAGTATTCGCCGAATTCCTCATCAGTCGACCAGGTCGCTTCGCCGTTTTCCAATGAGATGCAGTGGAGTTTTTTATCACGCCCGTGGAGATAGGCGTGGTTTCCCCGAATTACCGGGCTGCCCATGTAGCCCTCGAGCGCCTCGTTATTCCAGAGCTGCTCGACCGCGAATTCTCCTTCTCCATTGGCGGTGATAGAAAAGAGAAAAGCACCGCCGCCATAGCTGGCCGTGAAGACCTTGTCGTCTCCGATGATGGAGGGAGTCAGAATATTCATGCCACGAAAGGCTTTCACCGGCGTCGTCCAGAGTTCTGCCCCGGTTTCGAGATCGAGCCCGGCGAGGGCGAGGCGCGCCTGAACAATCAGTTGGCGCTTCCCTCCCAGAGTCGCGATGACGGGGGAGGAGAAGGCACTTCCGAACATGGCGCGTTTATCTTCGAGACTGGTCCAGATTGTTTCGCCGGTTTCCGCGTTCAACTTTGCCACGGCGAGACCGGCCTGAACGTAAAGGTCGTTTCCATCGAGGAGAGGGGAGCAGACCTGCCCGAAGGAGGGAACCTCGGTTTTCTCCCGCTCGGTGAAATCGACCTTCCATATTTCGTCACCGGTATTCGTGTCGAGTTTGACGAGAACATCCCGCATTCCACCGACGTAGATGGCGCCGTCCCCGGTGACGGGGGTGCTCCGCACCCAGCTTCCGTTTTTTGCGGCAAAGAAGGGGACTTTCATCGCACCCTTCCACGAGTCGTTCCAATTTTGTTCCCCTGTAGAGAGGTCGAAGGCTCTGACGACTTCGTTCTTCTCTTCCTGCGTGGCGACGGTGAAGACCTTTCCTTCAGAGGTTACCGGGCTGGAGTAACCCTCGCTGAGTTTCGCCTCCCAGAGCAGAGTGAGATTTTCGCCGCCCAGTTTCTCCGGCCAGGGAGTTTCATTCGTGACTTCTCCGGTCCGCTCCGGGCCCCGCCATTGATTCCAGTCTGCATTCGAGCGGGTGGCCTGGAGCAGAACGGCGAAGACGACGACGAAAATGAACCGGTTCTTTTTCATGGAATGGAAACGCTGCTCCTGTCGTTCCGGATGTGGAGAAAAATCGGTCTACTTCTTTGTTTTTTCCTCAAGTTTAAGGAGTTCGGTGGCAAATCGGCGTCCGATTTCCTCCTGGCTTGCCGTGTCGAAGTGGACGGAGTCACCGATGTGACCGGTGAGGTCCCTCGCATCGACGCAGGCGGTGTTGGCCCGTTGCCCGGGGAGATCGAGGAGGAGTCGATTCATCTCGCTCTTTTTCACTTCGTCGGTGTCGGGTCGCATCTCGCCGATGGTGCAGGCAAGGAAAGGAAGGTCAGGAATCTCAAGGTCCGCCCGGAGCCTGTCGACGAGATTGTTCAAGGAGGCCGCGTAGGTGGGGAGTGCTGTCACCTTCGAGTCCGCTTCTCCCTGGAGCCAAAGCACGGCACGAAGCCGGGTCTTCTCTGCAGGCCCCTGTTCCAGAGCCAGTTTTGTTTTCCGGATCGCTTCGAGGTAGAGCGGACCGGTCTCGCTCCAGAGACGGATCGCTGAGCCGCCGCGAGCAGCAGGGATGAGTCCGATGCGGGTCTTCGGATCCTCCGCTGCGATCATCTCCGCAAAAGCCAGACCCGGTCCGACGCCGGCGTTGTCGTGGCCTTTGAACGTTTCGGCATTTCCGGTGAGATGGAGGGGATGACGGGCATGATACCAGGCGTCGTTCCGCAGGTGCATCATGACGAAGCGGGGATCGTTGAGCGGTTCCTCCGGCATGAAGCCGCGACCTTTCATATTCGACTGACCAATGAGAAGAATAAGGTCGAGGCGTTCCGTATCTCCGGGAAGTTCTGTGAGGTCCGCCTTCACCAATGGCGGCTTCGTCGGCGGTGGGGTGGTCACCTTCTGCGCGAGCAGGGAGGCGGGCAGTGAAAGAGAAAGTGAAATGAGCAGGGCGAAACGCATGACGCTATTCTCTGAGGAAACCATCGCTATGGAAAGCCTCAAAACACCGACGCGATTCAGGTCCGCCTGCTCTGTCAGTGCAGATAACGGGGAAGCGGTCTCGCCGGTGCCTGCCCTGGAAGGAAGTGTTCCGGGTCGGGCCGGTGATGTTACTTTTTCAACCGGTTCACGGTGTAGTAAAAGAGGCCGGTGCGGAGCGGTTGGTCATCGGCAGACCGGAAACCATCCAGTTTCATTCCGTAGACCCAGCCGCCATCGTCCAGGTCCTCCAAATCAATTTCGATGGTACGGTCATCGACCCGGCGAACGTCCAGGATCTTGATCCCGGATTCATCGAGCTTGTCGCCCCCGTAGTTTCCGGTGTCTTCGTAGCGGTGTCGTGAGAATTGAAAATTTTCAGGAGATTCGGCCCCTTTCGCGGCCTTTTTTGTAAAGGTGAGGCGAAACCCGGACGGTGTCAGCGTCATCGTTTTTACGTCGAAAGGGGCAGTTCCGGTGTAGCGAATGCGTTGAAGACCCTCCGCGATCTGCCCCCAACCCCGCGATGTCTGCCCGATATATAGTGTGGTTTTGTCAGGACTGAAAACAGCGCGATTGTTGCCGGGACGCAATCCGTTGTCTTGGAAGAAATGAGTGCAGGCTCCCTGGTAGACGCCATCCACTTCCTCGAGCATGAGGCGCGAGAGGCGCTCCCCGTTGTTGTCGGGAAGAATAATCTGACCGCCGTAGGGCCCGAAGACGGTGCCTTCCGGAATCTCCACGGGCTCCGATGCAGAGCGGTTCATTTCGGCGTGAGGGAGAAGAACCGCGGCCGGGGTTTTCATTCGGTTGATCTCCTCCAGTGGCAAATCGAGGGGGTCGATCGCGGGGTTCCACTCCGGATCCCAGACGAGACTGCTGACGTGGCCGTAAAAGTTTCCCCTCTCGACATGATAAAACGGAGTCGCTGCCTTCCAGTCGCCCTGGTTGTCCCCGGCCCAGAGCCGGTTTTTGCTGTCTAACAAAATACCATTGTGCATTCGGAATCCGCTCGCCCAGGGGGTTGTTTTTCCTTCGCGGTCGATGTGGAGGATCCATCCTTTCCAGGTTGCGGCCGAGAAATTCCGTCCGCGTCGACCGACTTTTGAGTAGTCGCCTTTCACGTTGTAAAACACGGGGCCGTTGTGTGAGGCGGTTCCGATCGCGACGAAGTGACCGCCTTTTCCGTCGGGAACGAGGTGGTTGGTTTCATGATAGTTCCCGCTCATGCCCCAGGGGGAGGCGAGGCTTTCGTAGAGATCGGCTCGCCCGTCTTTATTGGTGTCGACGAGGCGGGTGAGTTCGGCCATCTGACTCACAATGATTTCGTGATCGCTCACGATGTGCATGCCGCAGGCGTTGTGCAGACCGCTTGCGAAGAGGCGCCATTCGAACTTCGCCGGATCCTTCTGCGGAGTGGCAATGATGAGGTCGCTGCGTCGCAGAGCGACGGCAAGGTCTCCGGACGGAGTGAATCCGATCGCGCCGACTTCCGGTGGAACCCCCTCAGGGAACGGAATCGTTTCAATGGAATAGGGCTCGTGAGCGCGGAGGCAGGAGAGAGTGGACGCGGCGAGTAAGAGGACGGGAAGAATCTTCATTCGTTCGCAAGGGTTTTGAGGAAGAGGGTGAGTGATTTGATCTGCTTTTTGTCGATCGGATAGGGCGGCATGTAGCCCGCCGGGTAGGTGTCGACGACCTTGGCCATCGGATTCACGATCGACTCTTCGATGTAGGACTCGTCAGCGGTGACGGGACGGTCGAAGCCGGTGATGGTTCTCTCCGCGCCAAAAAGTCCCGCAAAGCTCGGGCCGTGGCCCCGGGTGCCATCTTTGCTGTGGCAGGCGAAGCAGCCGAGATTTGTGTAGAGTGCCTCCCCCCAGCCGGCGTTGGGGTTATCAGTGGAGTAATCAGGATCCTCATCCGCAGCACCTTCGCTTGAGACCGGTTTTCCCTGAAGAGTGATCGTGAATGTGTCAGGACCGGTCTTTTCCTCCTTGAATTTATAACCGGATTCGAAGTAGCCGAATTCTTTGGCGCCTTCGATGGTGTACTTCTTCACAATTTCGAGAGGCTTCTCCCCGGGTTCAATGCGGACACGTATGGTCGCTTTACCGATCTGGCAGGAAAATTCAGGAACGCCTTCGACAATTCGATATCCCGTAAAGACCGGCTTTGGCGCTTCGGTGTAATGATCGAAAATTCCGACCGGATGGGAGCCGCGAGCCAGGTAGATGAGCTCACCAACGAGGGAGGGAACATAGTCGAATCCTTTGCGGCGTCCGCTCTCCGGTTTCCCCCAATATTGCGTCATATCGAGAAATCCGCCCTGCCACGCGTAAAGAAGTCGGCATTCGGTGGTGTCCCAGCAGATGGATAGTTCACTGCCGAAGTTCACTCCAATGGCGCCGGGAATTCCGCGGATCGGATCGACGAAGCCATCGACATCCCCTTTGCCGGGCGAATACTTTCGCGCCCGAAATCCCAAATCGTGGTTTGCCATGACTTCACGGCCAAGTCCCGGATCCGGGAAGTAGGTACGGAGAACGAGAGGTTCCTCCTTCGTTCCCATCGGCAGATTGCTCAAAGTAATGAATCGATCTGATCCCTCGAGTGAGAGAATCGCGAAAGCGAAAAGGGCTGTCAGCGACGCTGTGATTGGCTTCATGGGATAAGGTCAGAGGATTCTTGAAAACGCACAATGGACATTTTGTGCAAAAAGGTGCAGTTTTGCGCAGATATGAGTCGACGCCCACCCTTAGAGATCGCTCTCGCGATCAATGTCGGAATCACCCACCTCGAGCGGGTCGTTCGGGGAATTCGCGAGTATGCGGAGCGTCACACGAGCTGGAGGTTCCTCATCAGCCCGGAGACTCACTACCTTTCGCCTACGGCACTGGAGGGCTGGAAAGGGAATGGAGTGATCGCTCTTGCCAATACTCCGGAAGACATCGCTGTGCTCAAGTCGCTCGATTGTCCGGTCGTGAATCTGTCAGGTGCCCTCGCGGAGACACCGTTTCCGCGGGTACGGCCG
Organism: Verrucomicrobiales bacterium; assembly: GCA_029233965.1. Lineage (GTDB taxonomy): Bacteria > Verrucomicrobiota > Verrucomicrobiia > Verrucomicrobiales > DEV007 > Arctic95D-9. Next base: position 12,482 of record JARGOP010000033.1, read on the forward strand.
GATTATGAGCAACTCGGGAAAATGGGGGCCTGGCATTTGCTGGATCGCGGTTACCGGCGATTCGGTTTCTATGGCATTGCCGACGTCTGGTATTCGGAGTGTTATCAAAAAGGTTTTTCCGCTGAATTGGAGCGGAAGGGGTTCGATTGTTCGATCCTGCAAGTGCCGGGGACGCTCAGCGCAAAGACACGGTGGGATGTGGGGCAGGGGGAGCTTGAGCTTTGGCTGGGAACCCTGACCCCGCCCTTTGCGGTGATGGCCGCGCATGACCCCCGGGCTGCGATGGTGATTCGTGCCTGCGAACGGGTCGGGCTGCGGGTGCCGGAAGATGTCGCCGTGATCGGAGTGAACAATGATACGACCGCGTGTGAATCCTGTCGCCCGCCGCTCACCAGCATCGAGCGAAACGACGCCGAGATCGGGCTCGAGGCGGCGAGAATGCTGGACCGACTCATTCAGGGGAAAATCCTCACGAGCGATGAACACGTGGTTTTACCGGGTGAAATCAAAGATCGCGCCTCGACCGACAGTCTCGCGGTGGATCACCCTGATCTGCTCTCCGCAGTCGAGTTTGCGCGTTCCCATTTTCAGGAGCCGATCGGAGTGAATAACCTGGTCGATGCCACACCCCGCTCGCGCCGCTGGCTCGAAGATGCGTTTCTGGAAAGCCTCGGCTGCACTCCCCGCGCGTTCATTTTCCGACTTCGCATGCGGGAGGCACAGCGGCTTCTCGTGGAAGAGCCCGAACTGGCTCAGGGAGAGGTCGCACGGCGCTGCGGTTACAGCGGAACCCGTCAGATGAATGCCCAGTTCCGAAGCGAGATGGGCATCACCGCGAAAGACTACGGCCGGGAGGAAAATTAGCCGCCGGTATCGTTTCCGGAGTCACGAGACTGAATCGGTAACGGCGGAGTGCTCAGTGGCTTCGTGAGTTCGGGATTGATTTCAATCTGTTCCCCGCCGCGTTCGACCATGAGGTCATAGTGCTGATAGACGAGATGCATCATAGCCATTTGCATCCAGGCGGCGACGACGTACGCACCCACGAAGAGGGCAAAGTATCCCACGATCATCAACGGCATTGCGATGAGTGAAAGAAGGATCAGGTAGCCGATCATGCTGAGTCCGACTTTCGAGGCGAAGCTCTTCATGAAGCTCCAGGAGAATCCGGATTTGAAATCCATCATCAGTCCCGACCTGAGCATGATGGGGTAGGAAAAGACAGTGAAGAGGGCGAGGAAAGCGAAGTAGAGGGCGAATCCGATGATCGCGGTGATAATGATGAGGGTCTCATTCCCGTTTTCTGCGAGAGGAATGATGATCACGGGTGCAATGCTGAAGAGCACCACGACCGGGACGATAACGAGAGAAAAAACGAGCGTCGCAAGCATCGGCCAAAGTCCCATTTTGAGGTAGTCCCCGAAAAAATTGAAATCGAAGTCCTCGGCCGGATTCCCCTGTCTTTCGCGGGCAAAGCGCCGTAGCAAAAATCCAATCGCGACCATGGGTCCGACGATTGGGATGAGCATGGAGACCGAGAGCCCGAGGATCGTCATCCATTTGTTTTCCGTTTTAAAAATGTCTTTGCAGGCGTCGCTGAATTGTATGCTCATGAGTCTTCTGATGGTCGAATCGAATTTAAGGCCAATACTGATTGTCCTTACGAAAAAAATAAGTCAATTACGGCACGGGTTCAGGGATGAAAAATGATTGAAGAGCGTTTCCGGCTCTTATAGCATTCGGCCCCCGACGGCTGGTTCTACTCTGTCGGGAATTTACAAAAGAATCGATTACAATCTATGAGCAATATTGTCCCAACCATCAGTTCCGGAACTGCAGGCCCTATCGGCGTTCTTCACCTCCCCCGTCTTTGGATGAAGGCTTCTCTCGGCGCTGCCGGTAAGCTTCATGCTGACTACCCTGCAATCGGTGCAGGCTATGACCAAATGGTCCTCGACGGCATCGGCATCGACAAGGCTGACTTCGAAGCCTTCATCGCTGACTCGAAGCCTTCCTACGTCGAACTTGAAAACTGGATCCTCCAGCAGAAGGGCGGATCGCTTGACCAGAACGCCGTTGACAAGCTCAATGCAGCGATCACCGGTTACATCCATGACGACGGAACCCGCAAGGAGATCCTCGATGCAGCAGGTCGCGAAGACGACGGCACGATCAAAGATGCCGTGAATCTGAACAACCTCGACGACTGGGCGACCTTCCACTCCCAGGAGTTGAAGTAATTCGGTTCCCCAGCCGATTTTTCGAAAACCCGCCGCCGATTCGTTCGGCGGCGGGTTTTTCTTTTCCCCCGGTGGGCAGGATAAAGCGGTTGTTTTCCGGCCTTCCTCCTGCTAACGCTCTGGGAAATCACAGACTCTATATCGACATGATTATTCAACCCAAAACGAGAGGATTCATTTGCACCACGGCTCACCCTGAGGGCTGTGCCGCCAACGTTCAATCGCAGATCGATTACGTGAAGTCCCGCCCGCCGATGGCGAATCCTCCGAAGAAGGTCCTCGTGATCGGAGCCTCGACAGGCTATGGCCTCGCTTCGCGGATCGTTCCCGCTTTTGGCGGGGGAGCCGCGACGATCGGAGTCTTCTTTGAAAAGCCGGGAACGGATCGCAAAACCGGCAGTGCGGGTTGGTACAACTCAGTCGCTTTCGAGAAGGCGGCTGCGGATGCCGGACTCTACGCGAAGAGCTTCAACGGGGATGCTTTCTCCGGGGAAATGAAGGCAACGGTGATCGAGGCCATCAAAGCCGACCTCGGTCAGGTGGACTCGATTGTTTACAGCCTTGCCTCACCGCGGCGGACGGATCCAACCGACGGCGAGACCTATCGCTCGGTTCTCAAGCCGATCGGGCAGTCCTACTCCCAGAAGAACCTCAACACGGATACCGGTGAGGTCGACAGCGTTACGATCGAGCCCGCGACGGAAGAGGAGATTGCTCACACCGTTAAGGTCATGGGGGGCGAAGACTGGGAACTCTGGATCAAGGCGCTCAATGAAGCCGGTGTCCTTGCCGATGGATTCACGACCGTCGCCTATTCCTACATCGGTCCGGACCTCACCTATCCGATTTACACGAACGGAACGATCGGAAAAGCGAAGGAGCATCTCGAGGAGTCGACGGCGAGGATGAATGAGCAGTTTGGAGCCGGCACCGCATATGTCTCGGTCAACAAAGCGCTCGTGACTCAGGCCAGCTCCGCGATTCCCGTCGTTCCGCTTTACATTTCCCTGCTCTACAAGGTCATGAAAGAGGCGGGCCTTCACGAAGGCACGATCGAGCAGATTCAGCGACTTTTCGCGGATCATCTTTCCAGCGGGAGCGCTCCGGAGCTGGACGAGAAAGGCCGGATTCGGATCGATGACTGGGAAATGCGCGACGACGTCCAGAGCGCGGTTGCCGAAGCGTGGGAAAATGTCACGACTGAGAACCTTTCGGAGCTTTCTGATTTTTCAGGATACAAGAATGAATTCCTCAGGCTCTTCGGTTTTGGTCTGGAAGGCGTTGATTACGAGTCGGATACCAATCCGGAAAGACCTCTTCCTTCCGAATAATACCGGAAAACCAAAAATATAATTTCCATAACTGATCGCATCTGTTATATTCTATGTAGGCGTGATTTAACACACCACGTTCACAGACACACAAACACAGATACAGACAGTTATAATGAGAAGAGTACTCTCGTGCGCTCTCTCGGCGTCCCTGATATTGGGGGCATCGATATTTTCGGCGTGCACTTCAACCCAGGATTCTGCCTCCGCAGATCGTAACGGCAGTTCTTTCCAGAACGCCTTCAAGCCCAAGCCCTCGATCGAGCGCCGCAAGAGTGGTGCGCGAGTGAATCCGATGGTGCTTTCGCAGAGTACCCGGAGCAATACCCGGGTCGTGATTGATATCGCAGACCAGCGCGGTTATCTCCTCGTGGATGGAAAAATCGCGGTGGATACTCCGGTTTCGACAGCGCGTCCCGGGAAGTGGACACCCCGCGGGAGCTTCAACATGACGCAACGGGTTCGCACTGGCAAAATCTCGACGATCTACGGAGTCGAGATGCCTTACTGGATGCGACTGAGCGGAAGTGCCTACGGGGTGCACGCAGGACATCTTCCGGGGTATCCTGCCTCTGCCGGATGTATTCGCCTCCCCGCCGAGTCGGCGCGCGTCATCTTCGACAACACCACCTACGGAACCCGCGTGAACGTTTACAGCAGCTGGGGCGGAGCGTGATCAACGCTCTCGATTGAACCCGGGTTTGTGTGAAAGCCGTCCCGTTCCGGCGAGACGGCTTTTTTGTGGCTGCGGGGAACGCCTACTTCCTGGTAAATGCCTCGTAGGCGGTCGCGATCCCGGCATCGTCAGGCGATCCTTTGTGGAAAATGGTGCGATAGCGGAAGGTCAGCTCCTCGCCATTTTTCAGGACATGCTTGCCTGCCTCTTTCGGAGCGCCCTTTTCAAAGTGTCCCTGGCCGAACGGGTTCGCCGTGAAGAGGCCGTAGTCGCGGGCGTGCCACCAGGTTGGGTGACGAAAGTTCGAGGGGTGATCAAACATCGCGATACCGACGGCGTTACCGGCACGGTCCACCCCGAAGTAATCGACCCACTTGGCGCGCTTGCCCCAGACATCCTTCCCGGCGACGCCCCCGCTGTTGATGGCATCCCCTTTCGCGTGCTCCCCTTTGAGGCGGAGCGTTGGGATAGTACGGATTGACCAGGCGCCTTCCTTGTCATCGTTGATCGTTACGTCGCCGGCATCGGCGACGAGGGTGAGGGTCACGTCAATCACGAGCGAGCCGCTGCCGTCGTAGAAGAGGCGAAATTCACGACGGTCTGACATGACCCGCTTCGTGTCTTCATCAAAGGCCAGCCACTCGGAATTGGTTTTGAACGTGATGGTATCTTTCGACATCGTGACACCGTTCATCCCTTTGTGCCGGATTGACCCGAAAGTTTTATCCTGTTTTTTCTCATCGAGCGGGAAGTGCCAGAAGTCGAGACCGTTTACATTGCCGAGCCCATACCACATCCCGCGGTGGTGGATGTGATCAGTTTGCTCGTCTTCGAAGCCTTCCTTCATCGGCCAGTGACGAGTCAGGTTCTCACCGGTCGGGCCATTGATCGGGTAGAAGAAGGGTTTCCCTGCTTCATATCCGGATTCGTAGCTGGTGACGTGTTGATCGCCATAGAAGATTTGAATCGGGTCGGTGCCCCGTATCGACCAGCCCTCGCCGCCGCCGATAACCTGAGCGGTGGAATGGGGTGTAAAAATCGCGAGAAATGCGGAGAGGATGACAAGGGTTGGAACTGGCAATTTCATGAGTTGAGACACTACGTGTCTGCGAGTATCTCAATTCTTGCCGAGACCGGCAAGCGCCGATACGATACGTCTATGAGTCTATCCTCACTTCCCCGTCGCCGTGATCTCCTGAAGCTCGCGCCTGCTGCCATGGCGTTTTCGCCACTCCTGAGTTCGAACCTTTTTGCGCAGGAGAAAAGCAGGTTCCAGTTCTGCACGTTCACGAAGCCGCTCCAGCACCTCAGTTATGCAGAGATGGCAAAAGCGATCGCCGCGATGGGATTCGACGGAATTGAAGGTCCGGTCAGGCCCGGAGGACATGTCCTCCCGGAGCGGGTCGAAGAGGATCTCCCCAAAATGGTCGAAGCACTCAAAGCGGAAGGGCTCGATCTGACGCTCATGACTTCCGCGATCAACGAAGTCAGCAAAGAGCAACATACCGAAAAGGTGCTTCGAGTCGCTGCCGACCTCGGGGTGAAGCGCTTCCGGATGGGCTACTACAAGTACGATCTCTCAAAGCCGATTGCCCCCCAGATGGATGAGTTTCGCCCCCGTCTCAGGGAACTGATTGCGCTCACCAATGAACTGGGGATGAAGCCGGTGTATCAGAATCACTCCGGGAAAAATTACTTCGGCGGTCCGATCTGGGACATGGCGGAGGTCTTCGACGAATTCGATCCTTCAGAGGTCGGGGTCGCGTTCGATATCGGGCATGCCACAGTCGAAGGGGCGAAAGCCTGGCCGCTGAACTTCGCCCGGATCCAACCTTACGTGGACACCATTTATGTGAAGGAGCCGGCGTGGGAAAACAACCAGCTCGTGTGGGGCGGAATCGGCGAAGGCGCGGTGGATCATTCCTTCTTTTCCCAGTTGAAAAAGAGTGAATTTTCCGGTCCGATCAGTCTCCATGTCGAATATCTCGGCCACAAGGATCCTGAAATCGTTCCTGCGGTTTTGAAGGCGATTCAGAAAGATTTTGCCACGCTGAAGGAGCTCCTTGCCTGATGTTTGATACCCGGGATAAACCGCAGATGGTAGAGCGCGCCTTCCTCATAGGCGCCTACTTTGATCGCTCCGACGAAGCGGAAGCACAAAACCTTCTTAAAGAGTTGGAGGAGTTGGTGACGACTCTTGGTATCGGTATTGTCGCAACACGGTGTGTTTTTGTCAGGGACAGGAACAAGCGTTACCTGACCGGCTCGGGAAAGGCCCTTGAGTTGATTGAGGAAGCCGGCGACTACGATGCTGACTGCATCATTTTCGATAATGAACTGCTCCCTTCGCAACAGCGCACCTGGGAGGAAGCCGGAGATTTGACGGTGATTGACCGTGAAGAAGTCATTCTCGATATCTTCAAGATGCGGGCCCAAACGAAGGAGGCCAGCCTCCAGGTGGAACTGGCGCGCATGCAGTATTCGCTACCGCGCCTCGCGCGGATGTGGAGTCACCTTGACCGCCAGCGCGGCTCTGGTGGAGGAGGGTCCGGAGGGGCGGCCCGGGGTGAAGGGGAGCAGCAGATCGAGGTCGACCGCCGTCTTGCGCGGAAGCGGATCGAGAGGATCAAGACGGAACTCGATGAGGTGCGCCGCAACCGCCAGACGCAGCGAAAGCAGCGGTCCGATGAAGGGATCGGTCAGGCTTCGATTGTGGGCTATACTAATGCGGGAAAGAGCTCACTCCTCAACATTCTCGCGGGATCGGATGTCCTCGCCGAAGACAAGTTGTTTGCGACGCTTGATCCCACGACCCGGCGTATCGAGCTGCCGGACGGCCAGCCGTTGTTGATGACGGACACGGTGGGATTCGTTCGAAATCTGCCGCACCGTCTCGTTGAGGCTTTCAAGGCGACTCTTGAGGAGGCCGTGATTTCCGATTTTCTGATTCACGTTCTCGATGCCAGTGCTCCCGAGATTTTCGATTTTCACGAGACGACCTTATCCGTTTTGCGCGAGCTCGGTGCCGCGGACAAACCGATGATCACAGTGTTGAATAAAGTCGATCTCATTGCCGATGATTTGGACCGGATTCACGAATTGAAGAGTCACTTTGACGAGCGGTCCGTTTTCATTTCCGCCGTCACCGGGGAAGGGCTCGACAAGCTGACCGGACGCCTCTGCGAAATGATGGTGGACCGTGTCGCCCGGCTTACGCTGAAAATTCCCCAGGCGAGGCAGGACCTTGTCGCCCTCTTGCATCGTGAAGCGAAGGTTCTGGCGACAGCGTATGAGGGGAATGACGTTGTCCTCAGCGCGATTGTTCCACACATCATCCGCCACAAAGTGGAGGAGTTCAGCGTTCCCGGGGAGAATCCCAGCTCAGCGAACTCGCTGCCCTCCTCCTAGCTGCCCGAATTGATATGAAGCGAATTCTCGCCGGTTTCCTCGCAGTGCTCTTTGTCGTTGCGCCTGTCGCAGGTGTTGATCGACCTCCTAATTTCGTCGTCCTTTTTGTCGATGATCTAGGGTATGCGGACCTCGGGTGCTTCGGGTCTCCGGATATTCGGACGCCGCGTCTCGATGCGCTCGCGGAGGAGGGGATGCGCTTCACTCATTTTTACGCGCAGCCTATTTGCGGTCCCTCGCGGACCGCGCTGATGACGGGGTGCCACCCTCTCCGTGTCGCCGAAAAGGGGAATCAAAAGCAAATTCACCCCGTGGTGCACACGAAGGAGATCACGCTCGCCGAGGTCCTGAAGGAAAAGGGCTATGCGACCGGCTGTTTCGGGAAGTGGGACATGGCGGGGCATTCCCAAACGGATTTTCACCCCGGGTTAATGCCGAATCATCAGGGCTTTGACTACTTCTTCGGCACCCCTTCGAGCAACGATCAATATGTGGATCTCTATCGCAATGAGGAGCGAATCGAAGAAAAAGCGGACATGTCAATGCTCACGAAACGCCACACCGATGATGTGATCGGCTTCATTGAAAAACACAAAGACGGCCCCTTTTTCGCCTATGTCCCCTACAGCATGGTCCACACGCGCCTCGACGCTTCTCCGGAGTTTAAAGGGAAGTCCCCTCGCGGGCTCTACGGGGATACGGTGGAGGAGATCGATTACAACTGCGGCCGGATTATTGATAAGTTAGAGGAACTTGGCCTCACGGAAAATACCTATGTTCTTTTCACGAGTGATAATGGACCGTGGCTGATCAAGAACAAGGATCGTCTCGACGGCACGCTTCCCTCGGATCATGGAGGGTCGGCCGGAGAGCTTCGCAGCGGCAAAGTCTCGACCTGGGAGGGTGGTGTTCGCGTACCCACGATTCTGCGGGCACCGGGCCGCGTCCCGGCGGGCACCGAGTGCGACAAGATTGCGGCGACGATTGATCTCCTCCCAACCTTCGCTAAACTCGCCGGCACGGAGGCTCCGACTGATCGCGTTATCGATGGAGTCGATATCCGTCATCTTTTTGCGGGAGACTTTGAAGAGGCCGATGAAAATCGGTTTTTCGCCTACTATTTCATCAACTCCCTTCAGGCGGTGCGTCAGGGGAAATGGAAGCTCCATCTCCCGAGACCGCCAAACCCTCCATGGCTCGGACCGTTTTCGCGGAACAATCATATCGCGGCAGCAGACTGGCAGGGCTTTGCGGAACCGTTTCTGGTCAATCTCGAGAGCGATCCCGGCGAGACCCGAAGCGTAGCGGGGGAAAACCCCGAGGTGCTCGAAAGTCTCCTCCAACTTGCTGAGAAAGTGAGAGCCGATATCGGCGACCACGATCGGGTCGGAGAGAACATGCGCTTTTTTGATCCGATGGAAGAACGTCCTGCGAGGCCGCCTTTCCCCCATTTGGTGAGAAGGCCGAAACCGAAGGGGTGAAACTTCTTCCGGGACACCCCTGTGATCGCCGGTTGGACCGGAAAGATCGAAGCCGGCGGGGTTTCGGGTCGATTTTCCGGGGTGGGTCTGATGGGAACGGGGACGGCGATTCAGCTCCCTGATCTTGAATTTCCCAAGCAAACCAGCGCGCACTAAGCCTGTCGCTCGATCCGCCGCGGTTTTTCGTCGTTTCGTTCGCGTGCACTCTTCGCGGATGCCCCGCGGCGCTCAAAGTTCACCGAGTTTGCCTTCTCTGATCTTGGTGATGGTTTTGATGCGGTTTTTTGTCCTGGAGATTCAAGCCGTTGGCTCAGAGCAATGCCGGAAAGAAGCCCGCCTGATGACTCGAGGGCCTGCTTCAGCTGTTTGAGGACTTTTCCGGAATGTCGCTTGTAGGAAGTCACCGCGATGGTGTGGTCGACGATGCCGGAAACGATCCCGGCCTCGGAGTAGGAGAGGGGCGAGGGGGAAGTGATGAGCAGGTAATCAAACCGTGACTTCATGTCGTAGATGAGATCTTCCATTCGCTTCCCGGCGAAGAGTCCGGAAGGATCTTCACGTGGAGGACCGCTCGGCATGAACCAGAGATTGTTCTTCCGGGTCTTCACGACAGTTTCTTCCAGCCTCATTTCGCCGGTGAGATAGTCGGAGAGGCCGGGGTGATTCGCCGCGTCGAATTGTCGATAGACTTGAGGATTCCGGAGGTCACCGTCGATGAGAAGAACGGTGTGACCGGCTTCCGCGATGATGACGCTGAGGTTGCTGATGACACTTGGTAACTCCGAGTCAGGGTCCGCTGAGATGAAGCTGATCATGGAACAATCCCCGGCAGGAAGCTTTTGAATCGCGTTCCGGAGGAAGCGGTAAGGTTCAACAATAGAGTCGGAGGCACGGCTCAGCTTTGCGAGCGGAGCAGACGGCACCGGCGCAAATCCGATCAGGAGGAGATCAAGCGTGTCGCGCAGATCGGTGGCGACCTGGAGTGGAGCCCCCCGAACCGCAAACAAGCCGACGAAAACCACGCCGAGAGCAATCCCGGGCAATCCGAGGACGGCAGGTAGATACCAGCGCCCCGTCACCAATTCGGCTTCGTCGTCGGTAGCTTCAGTGAGGATCGAAACTGCGGGGCGGGCTTCCCGGTGTTCGACCACGGCAAGTTGATGCCGGGCCTCGAGTAAGCGGATCAGATGCGACTGATGAACGAGATCCTCGCGAAGTTGTTCACTTCGGTCAGAGCTTTTTTCTGAGAGTTTACTCAGTTCCCTGAGCTGCGACGAAACTTCGGCGACGGTGTTGCGCCGACTTTCCAGTTCCAGATTCAAACTCCGGATTCGATCTTCGGCCTCGAGCTGTGCTTCCAGTTCCTTCTGATCGACGAACTCATCCGCGATCGCATTGGCCAGCATCGCTCCACCTTCGGGAGTGGTGTCTCGTGCGGTGATCTCGACCGTTCCGTCCACCGGAGTGGAGAACGACGGAGACAAGGCGCTTCATTTTCTTGAGCGTATCCGGGCGATTTTTCAGATTCCATCGCTGCATGAGGCCGTATTTATCGATCACCTTCAGAAAGAGAACTCCACTCATGAGTTCTGCCCGGGCCTGAGTCCGAACAGTCGGGGTGATCGGGCGAACGTCAGTGATCGTGCGGTATACCGGTGCCTCGCCCGGTTTTTCGACGAAAGCGAGGCGGGAGCTGACCTGGTAACTCACTGGTTTCTTAATAGTTAGATAGGCTCCTCCCGCAAGAAGAATTGAGCCCACCAGAACCACTGAAGTCCACCTTGCTCGCAGGGCAAACTTAAAATCAGCGAGGCTATACCCAGCCGCATTTTGGTTCGTTACCATAATAATTAGAATACCCTGATTATTAAGGCTTACAAAATAAATTTTTGGCGCAAGTCCTGGAATGACGAACAACCCAAAACCGAAAGAATGACGAAATCTCAAATCCGAAATCTGTGGCCTACGCTCCAAAATTCCCGCAGAGCCTCTTGGGTATTTGGGTATTTCGCCCCCCGGCCTCTTGCTAGGCCTTTTCCAAATCCCTCAGCTCGGATTGAAACCCGCTGCTGAGAATGGGAAAACGACACCAGGTTTTGGGGTCGAGGTTTTTGTCATCGAGGTGAAATCCGGGAGCGTAGCGCTCACGCTTCCATTGGTTCCGGCTCCAGAGGCGGAAGAATTTGGTGACCCATCCCTTGAGAACTTCCGGCTCGTACCCGGAATGGGATTCGCACATGAATTCCCAGACTTCGATGGGCAGTTTCTTGTCCCGGATCGCCAGTTTTTCGATCGCATCGAGAACCGGGTAGGGCATCAGGTCCGATTCGTCCGTCTGCTTGTCTTCAGAAGGGCGCAGCTCAGCGGTCGGGGCCTGTACGTTGATGACTTTCAGCTCAGGGACGGGTTGGATGTCCGGTTGGCACCCTTCCGTTTCCATCCAGACGAGCCATTGCCTCAAAAAGGCTTTATCGATGCCTGAAATGGGACTGAGTCCGCCGCTCGTGTCGCCGTCCATCGTCGCGTAGCCAACGGCGGCTTCGGATCGGTTGCTGGTTGAGAGCAGCAGAGCATTGCGAATATTGGTGAGCATCCAGACCCCGGGTGCCCGGACGCGCGCCTGAATGTTTTGCAGGGCCACGTCGTCGGTTTCCCAGGTCAGATCGCGACCGATTCCCTTTTCGACGATGGCACGATAGCCTTCCACGAGCGCATCGACGTCCCATTCCTGATAGTCGGCCTCGATTGCCTTTGCGACTGTTTCGGCAGCACTTCGTGTCGTTTCGGAACTGTTCCGGGTGCTTTGGTAGACGCAGGAAAGCAACTGGGTCATGAGGGGACGCTCATCAAAACGGATATGCCCCAGCTTCTTTCGAAACCCCTCCTCGCCGAGATCATCCATCGCGAGGTCGGCCATCAGCTTCACAAGCACCGCCGTTGCCGCTGAATCTGCGCCGCCACTGAGAGAGACGACGAACCCGCCGGAGTAACTTTTTCTGAGGTAGTCGAAAAGTCCCAGCGCCATCGTGCGGGTGAACTCCTCCTCTTTCGAATCGGCGGCGAGATCAGCATGGCTGAATTCGGTCGTGTAGGGACCTTTCCATTTGGGTGAAAAATCGACTTTCACGGTGAGGTCATCATTTTCCCCGAGAATGGGACGATGACTCACCTGGCGGGCCTGGTGCAGCCTCGTGAGGTTCAGATCGATCGTTGCCGCCGTCAGAATAGAGTCGTGAAATGAAAACCGCCTTCCTTCGGCGACATACTCACCACCGCAGGCGATCACGGTGCCGCCGTCGTAGATGACGCGCCCCGCTTCGTTGCCGAGCAGGTTGGCGTAAACATAGCCGCAGGCGAAGGCACGGGATCCTTCGAGGACGAATCGCTCGCGGACCATCTGTTTCCCGAAGGCAAAGTGACTCGCGCTGGGGTTGAAAATCAGATCCACGCCGCGACGGGCGAGACGGGTGCCGGGACGATTCGCGACCCAGGCATCTTCGCAGATCTCGAAGCCGAGCCGGACGCCGCCAATGTCGAACACGAGATCGCCGATCGGGACCTTCCTGCCATCTATCTCCATTCGCTCGACCTGACCTTCGGTCCACGGCTTGAACCAACGGGGTTCGTAATGGAGTCCGTCCCCCGCCAGGTTCTGCTTCGCGACCAATCCGGTGATTTCTCCGTCTGCGATTACGGCGACAGCGTTGAAGACACAGCTTTCAAACCAGACGGGGAGGCCAACTGCCACGACGATGCCTTTGCACCTCGGAGCGAGCGCGAGGAGCGACCGCATCGCCTCCTCCCCGACTTCCGGCGAGAGAAACATGTCTTCGCATCCGTAACCCGTGATTGAGAGTTCGGGCAGGCAGAGAAAGCCGACGCCTCTTTCCCGGGCTTCGTCGATGGCGCCCGCGGCACGTCGAAGATTACCCTCCCAGTCGAGAGGGGTCTGATTCAAACAGGCGGCGCCGGTGACAATGCGGTTCATAGGATGGGGAGAGTACTGTCCGGTAAATTACGCTCCGGGGCAAACCAGAGTTTTTACGGCCCGTTTCGGAGGCTTCCCTGGCATTTTCGGGTTTCATTCCAACCCATTCGTGTTTTCCTTGTTCGACCTCACTATCTCCTTCCATGCCCGACCTCTACCCGCTTGCCCGCAAGATCCTTTTCTCCCTCGACGCCGAAGCTGCGCATCACGCGACCCTCGCGATGATGAAAACCGCTGACGCCTTCGGGGTTCTCGGGCAGATCACAGGGTTGGATGCAGGATCTGACCCTGTTGAGTCCCGCGAAATTGAAGTGATGGGCCTGACTTTTCCGAACCGCGTCGGGCTCGCTGCGGGGATGGACAAAAAAGGCGAGGCGATCAGCGCTTTCGGTCACCTCGGGTTTGGTCACGTCGAGGTGGGAACGGTCACACCGCTCTGGCAGGCCGGGAACGAAAAGCCCCGCCTCTTCCGGTTGAAGGAGCACGAAGCGATCATCAATCGTATGGGATTCAACAATCCGGGCGTTCCTGCGATGATGCAAAACATTGCACAGTCGAAAAAAGGATTCAGTGGCGTCCTCGGGATCAACATCGGCAAGAATAAGGACACCCCGAACGAGGATTTTATTGATGATTACCTGAAGTGTCTCGAAGGCGTCTACGAAGCGGCGGATTATGTCACCGCCAATCTGTCCTCACCAAACACCAAAGGTCTCCGTGATTTGCAAAGTGAATCCACCTGCCGGGAGTTGATTCTCAGGCTTCAGGAAAAACGGGAAGAGTTGAAGAGCGCGCTCGATGGAAAACATGTCCCGCTTGTGATCAAAATCGCTCCCGATCTCGCGGACGATGCGGTGAAATCGCTCGCTGCGGTATTTTCCGAAACCGGGATCGATGGAGTCATCACGACGAACACGACGATTGAGCGAGGTGCGGTTCAGGGGCACGAGCATGCGGAAGAAGCGGGTGGACTTAGCGGTGCACCGTTGACTGAAAAGGCGACCGGGATCCTCGCCCTGCTCCGAAGTGAAATGGATGACACGATTGCCATCATCGGATCCGGCGGCGTCATGACGGCGGCTGATGCGAGAGCAAAGTTCGATGCGGGAGCCAGCTTGGTGCAGGTCTACACCGGACTGGTGTATCACGGTGCCGCGCTGGTGCGGGAGATCGCGGCGATGAAGTGAAGGCGTTCTCTGCGTGAGAGAGTATCCGCCGGGCACAGGCCCAGGAACCGAAACGCATTTCACCGTGACAGGATTTCCGCCTGCCTCTGATGGAACGAAAGGTTGTAAGCCGGAAAATCTGTATGCGACCTGTCTCCGGAGCCACCTTTTTTGCTTCGGGCTTTGAATTGTGCAGTCGGCTCACGTCGCACCCTGCCCGGGCAACATGTAGCTGAGCAGTTGACCGAGACGCTCACGCATTTGCGAGCGCGGGGTGATCACATCAATGAGCCCGTGCTCGAGAAGAAACTCGGCAGTTTGGAAGCCGGCAGGAAGATCCTGGTGGGTCGTCTCTTTGATCACGCGGGGACCGGCAAAACCGATCATACAGTTCGGCTCGGCCATGTTGATGTCGCCGAGAGTTGCGAAACTGGCGGTGACACCACCAGTGGTCGGGTGAGTGAGAACAGAAATGTAGGGGAGCCCCGCGGCATGATGACGGGCGAGGGCACCGCTCGTTTTCGCCATCTGCATGAGGCTGAGAATACCTTCGTGCATCCGCGCTCCGCCGGAGGCGCTGATGATGATCGCGCCGCGCTTTTCTTCGGTCGCGGTTTCGATGGCACGGGTGAGTTTTTCTCCAACCGCAGAACTGAGGCTGCCGCCGAGGAATCGGAAATCGATCACGCTGAGAGTGACCGGGTTGCCGAGAAGCGTGCCACGGCCGGTGAGAACACCTTCTTTGAGGCCGGTCTTCTTCTGATTGGCCTTGATCTTGTCCCCGTAACCTTTGAAGCCGAGGGCATCGATTGGCTCGAGGGTCGCGTCCAGTTCGTCGAAGGAATCCGGATCAAGCAGCATTTGCACGCGTTCCTGCGAGGTGAGGGTGAAATGATGATCACACTTCGTGCAGACACGGTGGCGCTGCTTCAATGTAATTTCATCGATGATCGCACCACAGGAGGGACATTTGTTCCACAGGCCTTCCGGCATGTCGGATTTCTTCTTCCCAAGTGATGCGATCGAGCGCTTTTTAAAGATGCCCATGGTTGGAAGCCGGGGGGGTAGGGTATGTTCGTGTAGCTGAAACCGGACCACTCCGGCAGTTCGTGTATGCCCAAGCTTAGCGAGAATTGGCTTTTTCACAACCAATTTCCTCGATCCGGAGCTCAGCCGCGAAGGACCGAGAGCCCGACGATACGGGACCATTCGGCTGAAACCCCGTCTCCGGCGCTCCTTAAAATTCCAGCGCATTCGGAGACCGTCGTTCCGGTAGTCATGACGTCATCGACGATGAGAACCCCATGTCTGGATACGAATTCTTCGCTCAGCTTTTTCCTGATCCCGAAGGCACCCCGGAGGTTGCCAAGCCGTTCCCGTCGATCCAGCTGTGCCTGACGGACGGTATGGCGGGTCCGTTTCAACAGCGGTTCCAGCTTCAGGTCCATTCCCGGAGGGGCATTCCGGATAAATTCGCGGGCGATTTCATGGGATTGATTGAATCCCCGGCCCCGTTGCCGTTTTGGATGCAGTGGTACGGGGACGACAAGCCAGGAATCGACTTCATGGAGCCGGGTGTCATTCCAGACGCGCTGCATGAGCTGTCCCATGAGTCGTGAAAGATGAAGTTGCTTCCCGTATTTGTAGGCGTGCATCATTTGCCGTGCCTCTCCGGTGCTGCGATATCCGCTCACGGAAAAATCGAAGGCAAGCTCGCGATCCCCGCAGTTGCCGCAGCGAAAAGTCATCCCGACGGGCGTATCGTAGCTCTGCCCGCAGACAGGGCAGTATCCTTCGGGAATTGGAACCAGCTTGTCCTCGCAGTCTTCGCAGAGAAAGGGTTTTTCGAGCTGGCGCGGTGAGGAGAGCGGAACTTCGCAGCCGCCGCATTGAGGCGGATAAATCCATCCCACGACCGCCTGACGCCAGTGCGCGAATCGACTCATTTTTCGTGTTCGGCGAAAGGATCCCGGGGCGACTTGCGGAGGAAAAGCCAGACGCCGAGTCCGGTGAGAAGGACCACGAGCGTGGAAACCAGGCCAACCCGGAGGGTGTCACCGAGCCAGGGCATCATTTCGGCCCGTTCGAAGGCCCGCGATGTCATCGGGCTCAGGGTTTTGACCCCGAATACCCAGCCGGCATGCAGTCCAATGCCGAGCCACAGCGATCCGGTCTTCATGCGGGTGTATCCCAGAACGAGACCGATCGCGAAGAGCACGGCAAACTCCGAGAGCAGGAAATAGGGATCCGCAAACTGCGATAAGAAATACTGAAAAATCCGGCCGACCATCCAGAAGCCGGTTCCCCAGGTCACGGGACCGATTTCGAGAGTGGGAGGCGCGTTGAAAAAGTGGATCACGGCAAAGAAAACGGCGATTGTGAAGAACAGGGGAATCGGCTTCAAAACCCTCGCGAGCACCGCCTGCAGGGCACCACGGAAGACGAATTCTTCAAGGAATCCCACGGCGAAGCCGGTTCCAACCGCTTGAAGGAGGATCCTGGCGAGGGTTTTGCCGGCGTCGCGGGACTCATACCACCCCTGATGCAGATAGAAGGCGCCGAGCAGAAGGAGCGTTCCCCCCGCCACCACAAAGCCGAGAAGGCAATGGCGCCACCACGCGGGATTCGGCTCCAGTTGGAGAAATGCTTTGATCCCGACCTTTTCCCGGCGCCCCGCATTCATCCATTTCAGGGTGGGCCAGAGCAGAAGGAGGGCGCTGACAAGCACGGCGCGATTGAAGTAACGGGAGAACTTCGCGCGATCCAGGGAACCGTTCAGGCCTTCAAGGAATCCGCCTTCGAGCCATCCTTTCGCGACGATATGCTTGCCTCCGAAGTAGATCGGCGGAGCGAGAATGGCGGAAAGAATCACGATCCCCGACAGAAAGACGAGGATTTTGAACGCGCCCGACCGCCAGAAAGTCTGTGTTTCCATGACAGGCCGATACGCCAAAAGGCCTCGTAATGCAATGCCGTCCGCACCTCGAAAAGGCCCTCACTGCGTCTGACAAAAGGCTTTTCCACGTTATCTTAACAGTGTAGGGTTTCTCCCCGAATCCCCTCGAAGGGAAACCGATCACTGACAATTCAGACTCAGCCTCTCTCTTATGTCTCTCAAACGCCTGCCTTTCCTCCTTCTCCTGCTCGCTTTTGCGCTTTCGGGAACCTCAATCCTCCGCGCTGAGACTCAGTCCGGCGACCTTGCTTACAAAGTCGTTCAGATGCTGGAGGAAGAGCACTTCCTGCAGGAGCCATTCAATGACAAAATGTCGGCCCGCGTTCTCGAAGGCTACCTTGAGATGCTGGACTTCAGCCGGATCTATTTTACGAAAGAGGATGTCGATGGTTTTCGGGCCCGCCATGAGACAACGATCGATGATCAGGTGAGAAACGAGTCGATTCCCGCTGCATATGAGATTTACAAGGTCTATCAGGAGCGCATCGCGAGCCGGGTGACGATGGCTCAGAAACTCGCGAAGCCTGAGACCTTCACCTATGATTCAGATCGCACCGTCCAGATCTCCCGCAAGGACCTCGATTGGGCTCCCGCCGGGGAAGCGCATGACCAACTCTGGAGAAACCTGATTGAAGGCGATCTCATTCGTGAAAAGCTCATTGCGGATGCCCTGGCTGAGGAGGAAGCGGAGGAGCGGGCCGAAAAGCTGGAGAAAGGGGAGCCGATCGAGGAGAAGTCTGAGGAGGCTGAGAAAGAGGCCGGCAAATCCATCTACGAAAAAGTCTCGGATCGCTACGACCGGATTCAGAAGCGGGTCGATGAAAATCAAACCGAGGATGTCGCCACCCTTTTCATCAAGGCCATCGCGCGGGCTTACGATCCTCACTCTGAGTATTTCTCACAGCAGCAGTATGACAATTTCCAGATTGGGATGAACAAATCCCTCACCGGAATCGGCGCGATGCTCCAAAAGGACGAAGATCAGGGTGGAGCAACGATCGAGGGACTCGTCGTCGGTGGTCCTGCTTTCAAGGGGGGGAACCTTGAAGTGAAGGACCGTGTCATCGGGGTAGCCCAGGGAGACGGTGAGTTTGTCGATGTCGTCGAAATGAAGCTCTCTGACATCGTCGATTTGATTCGTGGAGAGGTCGGAAGCAAGGTTCGCCTCAAGGTCGTCCCTGCCGGAAAGACGAGCGGCGTAAAACTTGTCGATATCCAGCGTGACAAGATCGATTTGAAGGACAGTCTTGCGACGGCGGATTTGATCAAGACGCAGGACCCGACCGGCAAAGATCAGAAACTTGGCTGGATCACGCTTCCTTCGTTCTACGCCGACATGGCCGGTGGTTCGACGAGCACGACGACTGATGTCATGAATCTGCTTACACGTCTCACCATCGAAGGAATTGACGGATTGGTCGTCGATCTCCGTGATAACGGTGGGGGATCTCTCGAAGAGGCGATTAATATGACGGGGCTCTTCATCCGACGCGGGCCGGTCGTTCAGGCGGTCGATTCGCGCAGTCGCGTAGGGCAGAAGGCTTCCAGCAATATTGAGGCGGTTTACGGCGGTCCTCTCATCGTTCTTGTCAATCATGCCAGCGCGAGTGCTTCCGAGATTTTTGCGGCCGCGCTTCAGGACTATGGACGTGCCGTGATTGTCGGTGACGGATCGACCTTTGGCAAAGGCACCGTCCAGCAGCTCCGTCCGGTTCTTTCGAACCGACTGGTCCTTCCCTTCAATCGGGAGACGAACCAGCAGGGGGCGCTGAAGCTGACGATTCAGACGTTCTATCGCATCAATGGCTATTCAACCCAGCGTGACGGAGTGGTTCCGGATGTGCAGTTGCCCTCGATCCTGGACATCGCTGAAATCGGCGAGGCAACGCTTCCATTTGCGCTTGATGTGAAGCCCATTCCCCCGGCGGGCTACCAGCCCTTTTTCGAGAACCCTCTCCCCATCGACCTTCTGAGTCAGGCATCCGCCGGTCGGGTCAGCACGGGGCAGGCCTTCGAATACATTCTCAAGGACATCGAGGAGGAGAAGAAGCGGATTGAGGAGAACAAGATCTCGCTGAATCTTGCCGAGCGGAAGCGCGAAGTGGAAGAGGACAAGCAGGAAGCCGAGGACCGGAAAGAGGAGCGGATTGAACGGTTCGCAAAAATCCGTGAAGAGGAGAAGGACCTCTTCACGATCTACAAGCTGACTCAGGACAATTTCCGGGACGAAGATCTCACTCTTCGTGACGATCTGTCGGCAGAGGATCTGAGCGGAATGTCCCGCGGAAAAGAGGATGAAAAAGAAGAGGACAACAAAGCTCTCGAGTATCCTCACAAGTTTGATCCCTATGAGCGCGAGACGGTTCACATCATGCAGGACCTCATCGCGATTTCCAAAACCGGCCAGCCCGTGAACATATCCGAGGCGACTCCGATGCAGCGGGACAAGACGGTGCCGATTCCGGCGCGCAATCAGGAAGCCACACAGGCAAACTGAGTTGATTCCGCCGCAGGGAGGTCGAGGACTTGATCCCGTCCTCCAGACCTTCTGAGGCGTAGTATCTCCGTCATGTTCGGCGGACTGGAAGAAGCATTGGAAGGGCTGCAGGTGAACCTGCGGCTCCCCGATCTATGGCAGCAGAAGGCGATTCGGGCCGTCCGTGACGGAAACGACGTCATTGTTTCCGCTCCCACCGGTGCGGGGAAAACGTTCATTTTCGAACTGCTCGCCAATGAAGGAAAGCAGCATCCGCAGGGGCGGCAGGCGGTCTTCACTGTCCCGACGCGCGCCCTCGCGAACGATAAGTGGCGGGAGTGGAGGAACGCAGGATGGAACGTCGGAATCGCCACCGGAGACCTCGCGGAGAATCTCGATGCTCCCGTGATCGTCGCGACCCTCGAAACGCAGCGGGAGCGGTTTCTTTCCGGTCAGGGGCCGTGGCTGCTTGTGATTGATGAATATCAAATGATCGGAGATCGCCGGCGGGGGCTGCACTACGAGTTAGCGGTCGCCCTTGCCCCTGCCGACACGCGTTTGCTCCTCATGAGTGGCAGCGTCAGCAATGCGAAGCGGGTTGAGGAATGGCTTACGCGACTGGGGCGTCCCGTCTGTCATGTTGAGACGAAGACCCGACCTGTGCCGCTCGATGAGATTCCGGTGGAGGCTTTTCACCGGACCGCACCGGGGAAGTATCGGAACTTCTGGCAGCGGCTCGCGATCAACACCCTGCTCTCGGATTGCGGGCCGCTCCTGATCTTTGCGCCTCATCGCAGAGCCGCGGAGAAAATCGCCTGGAAGATCGCGGAAGTTCTGCCGGAGGATGACCCGCTCAAAGGCGGCCGTGAGTTTGACGTGATCTGTTCCTCTGATGTTCGCCGACTCATTCAGAAGCGGGTGGCCTTTCACCACTCCGGGTTGAGTTTTGCGGAGCGGGCCGCGGTCGTGGAGCCCCTTGCCAAGGCCGGACAATTGCATGTCATCGTGGCCACGATGGGCCTTGCGGCAGGCATCAACTTTTCGGTGCGCTCCGTTTTTGTTGCCGGGACGAGCTATCAGGATGGACCGTTTCAGCGGGAGGTGAGTCCTGACGAATTGCTCCAGATGTTTGGCCGGGCGGGGAGGCGCGGATTGGACAAAAAAGGGTATGTCATCGTTGGCGATCGGAGTCCGCGAATCTACGATGCGCATCCTCTGGAGCTTCACCGTCAAAATGAGCTGGATTGGCCGACCCTGATTCGCCGGATGCATTTCGCGGCGGAATCAGGCAGTTCGCCTGTGGAAGCGGCTCGCGAGCTGCGTGACCGGCTTTTTTCCCGCCAGAAAATTCATCTTGGTTTTCGCGATCCCGGGGCGGAGTGGGAAGCGGAAGGAGCCGCTCTCTTCGGGTTGAAGCCGACCCGGAAAGAAGTCCGCAACGCGGCCGGTGAATGGGAGCCGGTTCGCCCGGGAAGGGATTCCACCTGCCCGCTTTCGAATGCGCTGACGTGGAATCGTGGGAGCTATCGGGCCGCAGAAGGAGACAGCAATCTCATCACCAGTCTCCTCCCGGCCAGGGCGAGGCTCTGTCGTCTCGATGGCAAAGGAAAAGGACTGCGGCGCTATGGCCTTGAGATGGCGGTGGCGACCGAGGCTGAGACCGGAAACTTTCTTCTCACCAAATCGACCCGGAAAGTGGTCGGGGAAAGCGGGAAGCGCTCCGGCTACGGGAGAGAGGAAATCGAGGCTTTGCTGCCGGACGTGATTGCTCCTTCGATGGCACCTGCAAAATTGGAGGGCTTCGTTCAGCGGGGCCGGAACCTCTATCTCACGGGGCATTTTCGTGACGCGGAGGTAGCGGTCTACCTGGATTCCAGTGACGTTCCGCTCTGTCGTCCGGAGACCCGCCTCTTCGAAATTGAGGCGACTACGCATTTCACCGACGAGCAGTCCGGCGAAGTGATTGAAACCGCCCCGGGAACTGCAGCCCATGCCTGGCGAAAGCTTCGCCTCATCGATGAAGCCGGCATCCCGACGAAGCGGGGCGTTCTCTTCAGTTTGTTTCAAGGGGGAGAGGGACTTGCGATCGCGGCGGCACTGGAGGACCCGCATTACCCGGTCGATGAGATTATTTTACACCTTGCCAATCTTCGGGCCGGTCACCGGTTTGAGCTGGACTCCGTGCCCGGCGCTGATCGCCTTGTCGAGTCCGTTGGGAGTGAACGTCTTGCGGCGGCCTGTCGCCAGGCTCATGGTGCGGTCGACTACGAAGGGTATCTGCGTCTGGGGCTGCCGGTTCAATATGGGGAAGGCGCGGCAGAGGTCCTCTCCCTGATGTTCGAGGGAAAACTTTTTCGACTCTTGTCACAGTCGACTCAACTTGAATTCGGTGCCGGAGATGTGGAGCGGGCCTTCGTTGAGTGGTTGAGCCTGCTTCGTCATATCACCTACGCTCCGGAGGGAGGGGATGAACGCTGGCGGGAACTCAAGGATGCCGCCTCCCGTGAGCTTTCAAAACGCGATCGGAGAAGCCCTCTCACTTCGCTTCCGGAGTTGCCTGCGTCGGTCTTGCAGAAGCTACCGCGTCACGGTATCCCGTTCCGCTCTCTGCGAACCCCTTCTTGAGGGGTTCAAAAAAGTGTCGTATAGATAGCCCATGGAAGTCCTCTCCCCTAACTCAGCAATTCTCGATAAAACCCGTGAGCTCTGCACGCTCATTCTCCAGTCCGGAGAGTATCAGGAGAATGTCAGCAAGATCGAAACCTTCTTCAGGAACGACGACGCGCAGGCGTCCTACAAAGAGTTCGCCGCATTGGGTGAAACGCTTCATCAGAAGCAGCAGGCCGGTCTTCTCTCTGACGAAGACGTCGCCGGTTACGATGAGAAGCTGAAAGCACTCAAAGCGGATCCGGTCACGGGGGAGTTCATGGAAGCCGAACAGACTCTCAACGGAATCGTCGCTCAAATTTCCAAGACGGTTGGAAAGACTCTCGAACTGGGTCGTCTTCCCGAGCCTGAAGACATGGAAGAAGGTGGTTGCTGCGGTGGTGGCGGCTGCGGTTGCTGATTCTCCGGCCCGGGCTTAGCAGGCGGCAAAAAGTCTCATCTCCCTGCGCACGCGTGAATTCGTGAGCCCGGGGAGGAGTGATTCCTGTCGTTCCCGATGCCGATATCCGGGGAGGCGCGATTTGCTATCGTCCGGCAAGCCCTGACTCTCAGCCAAGCACATCGTGCGTTGCTTTTTCGAGTGCGTCGATGGCCCGGCTGATTTGGTTTTCAGATATCGCCAGTGGAGGCATCAATGTCAGAGTGTCGCGGACGGGGCGCGTGAGGAGGCCATGCTTTCGCGCGGCCCGGCAAACCCGGGCTCCGGTTTCCGCTTTCCAATCGAGTGCTTCTCCTGAGCGGGCATCGACCAGGTCAATGCCGGCGATGAGGCCCACCTGGCGGAGTTCACCGAAATGAGGGCAGCGATCCACGACTTCCCTGAGAATACTTGCAAAGGTCTCAATTTTCGAGGGTAGCGACTCGAGCACGTTTTTCTCCTCGAAGACTTGCAGGCTTCCCAGCGCGGCGGCGCATCCGAGCGGGTTTGCGCAGTAACTGTGGCCGTAGAAAAAGGTTTTCAGTTCTTCGTATTCTCCTAGAAACGCATCGTAGATGCGATCACTGGTCAGGGTCGCAGCGAGAGGCAGGTAGCCTCCGGTGAGACCTTTCGCGAGACAGAGGAAGTCCGGGATGACCTCTTCGTGTTCGCAGGCAAACATTTTTCCAGTGCGACCAAAGCCGGTCATCACTTCGTCGAGAATCAGGAAGATGTTGTGGCGGTCACACCACTCGCGCAGTGATTTCAGCATTCCCGCGGGCCAGGTTCGCATGCCGGCGGCCCCCTGAATGAGCG
Source organism: Verrucomicrobiales bacterium (assembly GCA_029233965.1). Lineage (GTDB taxonomy): Bacteria > Verrucomicrobiota > Verrucomicrobiia > Verrucomicrobiales > DEV007 > Arctic95D-9. The sequence goes on from JARGOP010000033.1 coordinate 36,105, forward strand.
GCTCAATGATAAGGCCATTGACCGACTCAAGCGTCGCGGGAGGCAGGGCTTCGAGTTCCCCGGGGTTTTCAATGCGGTGGACGTGGTAGCCGTTCGCGGAAAAGCGATCCTGGAAGACGCCGATTCCCCCGAGTGAGGCGGCCCCCATCGTGTCGCCGTGATAGGCACCGCCAAAGGCGATGAAGCTGTTGCGGTTTCCCTGCCCTGAGAGCTGCCGATATTGGATCGCCATTTTGCAGGCGCATTCGATCGCGGTGGAGCCGTTGTCGGAAAAAAAGACTTTGGTCAGGGTGTTCTCAGGGAAAAGGCCGGCCAGCTTTTCGGCGAGCAGAATCGCTGCTTCGTTGGAAAACCCGAGTGCCGAGCAGTGAGCGATTTGATCGAGCTGATTTTTGATCGCGGCATTGATCGTGGGATGGCCGTGCCCGTGAATATTCGTCCAGATAGAGCTGTTCCCGTCGAGATAGGAATTCCCTTCGGTATCGGTCAGGATGACGCCGCTCCCCGAGGCGATGATGAGCGGATCATACTCCGACTCCGTCCATCCTTTCATCTGGGTGAAAGGATGCCAGAGGTGCGCCTTATCGAGCTGGCGCAAATGATCGGTTCGCCCGGACATTCGTCGGGATGGATTGGAGTGAGGCCTTCAGGCCTTTCACCACGCGGCGCCCAGTTGTGGTTCAGGATTCACCCGATACGGCATCCAGACGATCCCGACGGCTTTCGCGGAACAATTTTTCTTCAAAGGGGAAAGGCTCAGGGTCTCCAGTTTCTCGTTCATGGGATCCATGGCTTCCTTGAGATTCCCGACCTCTTCCTCGCATTCGCGCTCAAGATCTTCGAGATCCTTCTGATAATCCTCGACTTTCTCTTTAGCCCTCGCGACATCGCGATCTTCTTTCCAGGCCCGGGAGGCGCCTGACATGGCGCTACGACTCTTTGTGCTGATGCTCCGTCCTAACACGGCTCCCAGAATCGTGCTGCCGATTTTCATCGCAGTGTCGAGTTTCGCACTGCTTGCCTGGGCCTGCTGTTCTGCAACGGTGTCCATGGCGCGGGCAATGCGATCTTCGATCGTTTTGATTTTCCTTTCGTAGCTGTCCTGCAATTCGTCGACTTTTTCGTCGCGGATCTCATGAGCAGCGTGAACGAGGCGCGCGCGGAATTCGCCCTCGGTTTCACCGAGATTGGAGTGTTGGCCCGTGAGGGGGCTCTTGAAGACGGTGATGGTATGGTTTCCGTAGAGGTAGTCCACGAGTTCCTTGCCAAGGTTGGTCCAGAGATTTGAATCCAGCATGGACTGAGGCAGCGGGGAGAATGCGGCGCCATCGACCGGTTCGTTTCCGAGTTGGCTGACTTTCATCTGATTCGGCAAAGCAAGATCCTGCGACCAGTTTACTTCTCCGGAATCCGGATCGATCTTGTTGATCATGGCGACAGATTCCGTTCCGGAAATCCCTTTCTTGCCGTCCTGATAGCGGACCTCGCCGATTCGAATCACCGCAGGGACGTAGTTGATTTCTTCGGGCGGGACGTCGGGACCTGCCGGAATAAAAAAGTCCCGGGCACCCCGGGGAAGCCGCGGACGCATCTTCTCCGCCCTGGCAGGCTTCGGGCTTTCGGCTTCCGGGGTGGGAGTGGCTGCCTGAATCGCTTCGACTTCGGCACGTTTTCCATCCATCAACTTCTTGATCTGGCGACGTGCGAGAGGACCGGTGAGATAGCTCATGACCCAGCGAACATGGAAGACGACCGGCGCATCTTCGTGAACGTTGTTCATCAGAAAGACACGACTCCCGAGGCCGGCGAGGAGTTGCTCCATTTTACCGCGATCAAATCCGCTGTCATTGCGTGAGGTGGCTCCTTCGAGTCCGTCGAGGACGCGCGCCTTATCCCGCTCGGTCTGGAGTCGACCGAGCCACCACGTTCCGATGTTGGAAAGCGCTTTGTAGTCCAGATCGACAGGGTTCTGTGTTGCTAACAAAACACCAAGGCCGAAGGCGCGGGCCTGCTTCAGCATCGTCATCATCGGCTTTTTCGATGGAGGCATTGCCGAGGGTGGAAGATACCCGTAGATCTCATCCATGTAGAGGAGTGCCCGGAGACTGGTGGTCCCCGTTTGGGATCGCATCCATCCCAGCATCTGGTTCATGAGAAGGGAGACAAAGAACATGCGCTCTGAGTCACTGAGATGCGCGATGGAGAAGATCGAGATGCGCGGTTTGCCTTCCGGCGTGTGCATCATGCGCTTGATATTGAGCGGCTCGCCCTCGAGCCAGGTTGAGAATCCGGGGGAGGCGAGAAGATTATTCATCTTCATCGCGAGCTCGCGCCGGTCCTTCTCGGGGCAGACGGTCTCCAGATCCATGACGCCGATCTTCTCAAACGGCGGAACCTGAATATGGCGGATGAGACTTTCGAGAGTGACTCCGTGTCCAGCCTGCCAGGCGTGGCTGAAAATATTCGAAAGGAGAATGTGCTCCGGGTCCTGAATCGGATCAGCATCGACCCCGACAAGTGAGAGGAGGCTGCAAACAGTCGACTCGATGCGCTCGGCAAAGGCTTCGGCATCATCGATGACTTCAAACTCCGGAACATCGAGGGAGCTGAGAATCGAAACCGGCAGCCCCGCGTTCGATCCCGGCGTATAGACGGTCAGATCGACTTTATCGCGGAAGGATTGAATGCGCTCCGGGCCCTGCCCCCAGCTCGCGAGCCCGTTTTTCCACATTTCCGCGGTCTTCGCGGCGTGCTCGTCCGGAGTGATGCCTTTTTTCAACGCATCGTCCTCGTTGATCCAGGGACGAAAATCCTCCGGGGCGAGATTGGGGAACGTGAGGAGCAGGTTCGCGATGTCTCCTTTTGGATCGATGACAATGGCGGGAATGTTGTCCATCGCCGCTTCTTCGAGAAGAGCCATGCAGAGTCCGGTCTTACCGGAACCGGTCATGCCGAGGACAACGCCGTGCGTGACGAGGTCTTTTGAGTCGTAGAGTACGAGATCCTCCTCCAGTTCCTTCCCGGCGAGGTCATATTCGCGGCCGAGGTAGAACTTGCCAAGCTGTTCGTACGAGTCGGTTTTGATTTCCATGATGAAAGAAAAGTGAGGTCAGGGAATGAGGGTGTAGCTGATCGATTCGCCGTGAACGCTCTGCATGCCGGGGCGTCCCTGCCATCCCCATAGTTTGAATTTAAGCTTCGATCCTGTTTTGCCTGCCTTCGCAAAGTCGGCGCTCGTCAGGGTAAAGCGACCACGGCCCGCTGAGGAAACGGGTGGGTGGATCGTTTTCATGACCTTCAGCCCCGAACGGATTTCGATCTTCGAAACAAAGCCCTGCCTCGTTCGATACGCATAGGGAATCGAAGCGCCGGATTTGAAAGTGCGGGAGCCGCTCGCATCTCTCGTGATGTGAACATTCGGGCGATAGAGCTGCCGTCTTTCCTGGCGGCGGAGGGTATCGAAGGTTCGGTTCGGTCGAAACCCGAACTGAGCTTCGGCGCTTGTCGTACAAAATCCGCTGGCGAGAAAGACCGGAACGAGAAGTGAAAGTAAGGTTCGTGAGGCCATAGGAGAGAGGGTGGTCCGTGTTTACGTTGTCGCATGGGACGGGGCAGTATGATAGGAACTTCACTCTCGAATTTCCAATGTTTCTTATGAGTAAATCCGCCATCTTCTGTTTCCTCTTCCTCTCACTTTTTCTGAACGCTTCGGTTCAGGGCGAAGACTCCCGTCTTCCGAATGTCGTCATCGTTTTCACAGACGATCAGGGTTATGGTGACGTCGGCGTCTTCGGTGCGGAAGGCTACGAGACGCCGCATCTCGATAAAATGGCCGCCGAAGGTCGCATCTTTACCCGCTGGTATGCCGCGCAGGCCGTCTGTTCCGCTTCGCGGACCGGTCTTTTGACCGGCTGCTATCCGAATCGTCTCGGAATGCATGGAGCTCTTGGACCGGGCAGCGCTCACGGCATCAACCCGGAGGAGACAACGCTTCCGGAGGTGTTCAAATCGAAAGGCTACGCCACCGGAATCTTCGGCAAATGGCATCTCGGCGATCACGAGAAGTTTCTCCCGCTGAATCATGGATTTGATGAGTACTTCGGGATTCCCTACTCGAACGACATGTGGCCGATGCACCCGACGGCAAAGCATTTTCCGCCCCTTCCCCTGATCGAAGGCAACGACTGGCTGCGTCATGCCGATGAACAGGATCAGAAAATGATGACGACCTGGCTGACGGCGAAGGCCGTGGATTTCATCAACCGGAATCGCGAGAATCCGTTTTTCCTCTACGTGCCCCACCCGCAGCCCCACGTTCCGCTTTATGTCAGTGATCGCTTTGCCGGAACGACTGAAAATGGGATTTACGGGGATGTCATCGCCGAAATCGACTGGTCGGTGGGAGAGATTCTCAATGCGATCAGCACGAATGGCCTCGACGAAAATACGCTCGTCATTTTCACGAGTGACAACGGGCCGTGGCTTTCCTACGGGACTCATGCAGGTTCTTCCGGGCCGCTTCGCGAAGGCAAGGGGACGTCCTGGGAGGGTGGCTATCGTGAGCCATGCATCATGCGCTGGACCGGAACGATTCCGGCGGGGACGGTGACGGACACACCGGCGATGAATATCGATCTCCTCCCGACCCTCGCGAATTTGATCGGAGCGGACCTGCCTGAGAAAGAGATCGACGGTCTCGACGTCTGGCCGATTATTTCAGGGGAAGAGGGCGCGAAGAATCCTCACGATGCCTACTGGGTCTACTACAAGCAGAATGAACTGCAGGCCGTCATGAGCGGTGACTGGAAACTGGTTCTTCCGCATACCTACCGAACCCTGGGAGGTCGTGAGGGCACCAGTGACGGGCTTCCGATCCAGTATGAAAATGTCAAATCCGGTCTTGAGTTGTATGATCTCAGTAAGGATATCGGGGAAACGGAAAACCTTGCCGAAGCGATGCCGGAAAAAGTGGCTGAGATGATGAAGCACGTTGAAGCCGCCCGTGCCGAGTTGGGGGACCGCCTTGTGAAGCTGGAGAGCGGTCCCGGTTCACGCGAGCCCGGAAGACTCACGGAAGAGGAGCGGATCGCTCTTGAGAAAAAACATTGGCCCGACGGAAAGAAAAAGTGAGAGGGCGGCGTATCTATCCGTCACTATGGCAGAATACGAGGACCGATACCCCAACAACACTCCCGGAGCTTTCTACGTCGATGACCAGTGCATCGACTGCGACATGTGTCGTCTTAACGCACCGGACTTTTTCACCCGGGACGATGAGGGCGCTCATTCCTTTGTCCACCGGCAGCCGCTAAGCGAAGATGAGGTGAAGCTCTGTCTCGAAGCGGTCGATGGCTGCCCCGTCGAGGCGATCGGCAGCGACGGACCCACTGAGGAAATCGGGGGGAAAAATCACTGCCGTCTTCCGGATTTCGTGCGACAGTAGCCGCCACATGCATATTCAGGACATCATGGCGCAAGGGAAGACGACGTTTTCGTTCGAATTCTTCCCACCGAAAACTGAGAAAGCCTCCGAGGCTCTCTATGAGACGATTTCCGAGTTGGAGTCGTATGAGCCTGCCTTTGTCAGCGTGACCTACGGGGCTGGCGGCTCAACTCGCGAGCTTACGAATGACCTTGTTGTCCGCCTGAAGACAACGACTTCACTTGATCCGATCCCCCACCTGACCTGTGTGTGTCATCAGGAAAGCGACATTGAATCAATCCTCTCACGCTATGCGGAAGAGGGTGTCAGCAATATTCTGGCCCTGGGAGGGGACCCGCCTCGCGATCTGACGGACTATCGGAAAGAGGACGATGCATTCCAACGGGCGGCCGACCTCGTACGCTACATTCGAAATTTCAAAGGGCACGCGGATTCCCGCGGCTTCGGAATTGGCGTTGCCGGATTCCCCGAAGGGCATCCCGGGACACCGAACCGTCTCAAAGAGATGGATTATCTGAAGGCGAAAGTCGATGAAGGGGCCGACTACATCGTGACTCAGCTGTTCTTCAGTAATGACGACTTTCACGACTTCCGGGAGCGCTGCTCGCTTGCGGGCATTGACGTCCCGATCATCGCCGGAATCATGCCCGTGACCTCTACCTCCGGAATGGCCCGCATGGCGGATCTCGCTGCGGGAGCCCGTTATCCGGCAAAGTTGCTCCGCGCTCTCGCCCGCGCCGGGAATGACCAGAAAGCTGTCGAAAAAGTCGGGATCCACTACGCGACCGGGCAGTGCTCCGACCTCCTCGAGCATGACGTCGCCGGCATTCACTTCTACACGCTCAACCAGTCTCACGCGACGCGTGAGATTTACGCGAACCTCGGTCTCAAGACCTCGGCATCGCTGGTCGCCTGACCGTAGTGATTCGATGAAGCGTTTCCCCTGGCGCATCGTCCTTTACACGGTTTTTCTGCTCTATCTCTTCCTCGATTTAAAGGTTTGTCAGGGTCCGCTCCGGCAGTCTTTCTCGGCAAGGCAGAACACGATCGAGGAGGCGGCGGCAAAGAATCAGTGGGTGGCGCTTGTGAATCAGGAGCCGATTTCGCAGGACCAGCTCCAGGTGGCGGTCTTCCGGCATCTCTACCAACGGGGGAAAGAAAGCGACGTCATCCCCGAAAAGAATCTCGAGATGATCCGGAGGGGTGTCCTTCAGTCGCTCATTGATGATCTCTTAGTGAAGCAGTATGCCGACGGCGAAGGGTTTACGGCTTCCGACGAAGAGATTGCTGAATTCATCGAAACCTGGGAGGCCCAGTTTGGTTCCCCCGAAGAGTTGGCAGAACGATCAGGCCTTCAGGATCTCAGTCCGGAAGAGCGAATCGCTGAACTGGGACGAATCTGGTCGAGAAAAAAATGGCTGGAAAAGCGAATTGCTCCGGGGATTGATGTCACCGATGAGGAGGTTCGCGAATGGTTCGAATCGAACCGCGAGACCGGCAAGGGCTTCGTGGAACCGGAGAAAATCCGGGCGCGAAATATTTTCCTCAGCACCGTGATCAACGATGATGACTCCCGCGAAGATCTCATTCGAAAAATTCATCGGCAAATCGGTGAAGGGGAGGGAACCTTTGAAGAATTTGCAGAGGAATTTTCAGAAGACCTGCGGACGAAGAAACGGGGAGGCGATCTGAACTGGTTTGCGCGCGACCGGGTTCCGGATGACTTTGCGGAAGTGGTATTTGCCCTGAAAGCGGGAGAACTCAGCGAGCCGTTCCGGACGTCAATTGGATGGAATCTGGTGAAGGTTGAGGAGCGTCAGGCGGAACGACCGGTTACTTTTGAGGAGGTCGAAACAGAGATTCGGCATCACCTCGAGAACCTGAGAACCGTCGAGACGATCAAGGTGCTCATGAAGAAGCTCCGCACTGTCGCCAACATCCGATTGTTTCCCGGGAATCTGTGATCCGTTATTTCACGTAGGCGGCGAGGCCCTGGAGGCCTCCTTCGCGACCGAAGCCGCTTTCTTTGTAGCCGCCAAAGGGGCTCGTCGGGTCGAACTTGTTGAAGGTATTTGCCCAGATGACGCCGGCTTTCAGTTGATCCGCGATGCTGAAAATTTTGCTTCCTTTGTCGGTCCAGATTCCGGCGCTGAGACCATAGCAGGTGTCGTTGGCGAGGGTGACCGCTTCCGCCGGGGTCCGGAAAGTCATGATGCTGAGAACCGGCCCGAAGATTTCCTCTCTCGCGACGCGGTGGCTCGAAGTCACACCGGTGAAGAAAGAAGGCCGGTGCCAGAAGCCTTCGTCGGGGAGCGGGCAGGAGGAACTGTGCAATTCCGCCCCTTCCTCTTCCCCTGTCTTGACCAGCTCCTGAATGCGTTTCAACTGCGCCTTTGAATTGATCGCCCCTATGTCGGTGTTTTTGTCGAGGGGATCACCGACACGAAGCGTTTCGATACGGCGAGTCAGCCGCGCGACAAAGTCATCGTGAATGGACTCCTGGATGAGGAGGCGGCTCCCGGCGCAGCAGACGTGCCCCTGGTTGAAATAAATTCCGTTGATGACCCCCTCGACGGCCTGATCGATCGCACAGTCGTCGAACACGATATTGGCGGCTTTTCCGCCCAGTTCGAGCGTCAGTCTTTTTGAGGTTCCGGCCACGGACCGGGCGATGCGTTTTCCAACCGCCGTGGAACCGGTGAACGCGATTTTATCCACTCCCTCATGCTCAACCAGCGCGGCGCCGGTGTCGCCGGCACCGGGCACGATGTTCACGACTCCCGGAGGTAGACCGGCTTCCTGAAAAATTTCCGCGAGGTGCATCGCGGTGATGGAGGTGGTTTCCGCCGGTTTGATGACAACGGTATTGCCACAGGCCAGCGCCGGGGCGATTTTCCAGGCGGCCATGAGAAGCGGGAAATTCCAGGGAATCACCTGTCCGGCAACGCCGAGCGGTTCCGGGGCTTTCCCGGGGAAGGCATACTTCAGCTTGTCGGCCCAGCCCGCGTAGTAGAAAAAGTGGGCGGCGACGAGAGGAAGATCGACGTCGCGGCTCTCCTTGATCGGCTTGCCTCCATCCATCGATTCAAGGATTGCCAGTTCGCGCGATTTTTCCTGAATGATCCGGGCAATACGAAAGAGATACTTTCCCCGTTCCGCCGCATCCATCGGGCCCCACACGTTCCCGAACGCCTGCCGGGCGCTTTTCACGGCGCGATCCACGTCAGCGTGGTCGGCCTTCGCGATTCGGGCAAGGCGTTTTCCGTTCGCCGGATTGATGGAGTTGAAGTAGCTGCCTGAAGCGGGGGCGACGAACTCGCCATGGATGAAAAGCTCGTACTGCTTCTTCAGGGCGACCGGGGTCGTCTCCGGGGCGGGAGCATAGTCAAATGCGCTTCCGAATTTGAGATGATGTTTTTTTCTTTCCATCCTGACGTTGGGCTAACTTTTGGAGAAGTAGTCAGCGCTTTGATAATTGCCGTCGATGAGTTTGGCGAGTTGGAGCTCCAAGTCTCCGAGAAGTGAGCTGGCCCCGAACCGGAAGAGATCCGGGGAGAGCCAGTCATCGCCGAGCGTCTCCTTCACCATGACGAGATACTGCAGTGCCTCCTTCGCGGTTCGGATTCCCCCGGCCGGTTTCACGCCGATTCGCCGACCGGTTTCGAGATAGTGATCCCGTACCGTTTCGAGCATGACGAGGGTCACCGGAAGGGTCGCGGCAGGGGAGACTTTCCCCGTCGATGTTTTGATGAAATCTCCTCCCGCCTCGATCGCAAGTTGGCTCACGAGCCTGACATGATCATAGGTCTGCAGCTCTCCGGTTTCGAAAATGACTTTGAGATGGGCCTTTCCACAGGCCTCTTTGACCGCGGAGATTTCGTCACTCACTTCGGCGAGATTGCCTTCGAGGAAAGTACCGCGGCTGATGACCATGTCGATTTCATGAGCGCCGGAGTTCACCGCGTCCTTCACATCGGCGAGTCTCAGGGCAAGAGGGTATTGTCCGCTGGGGAACCCTGTTGCGACCGAGGCGACGGGGATGCCGGTCCCTTCGAGTTCTTTCGCGGCGTGTGCGACCTGATTCGGATAGACGCAAACTGCGGCGCAGGGGGGGCAGTGGTAGCGTTTCGCCATCGGTTGACGGGCTTTCCGGCAGAGGCGGGTGACTTTCCCTTTCGTGTCAGCGCCCTCAAGGGTGGTCAGGTCCATCATGGAGACTGCCAGTTTCAGGCCGATCGCCTTTGCTTCGTTTTTGATGGATCGCTTCTGGAAGGTCGAGGCGCGTTCTTCGACGCCGACCTGATCGATGCGGGGCACAGGGGATTTCAAAACAAATGACATGACTTTACGCTGAAGTTCTGCGGGCAGCTCAGCACATCTTCACCATGTCTTTCACCAACTGAAAGTAGAGATAAAAAAGTCCGCGCCAGGAGTAGCGGAAGGTTCCGGCCTTTTCCGCAAGCCGGATCAGCCCGCTTTCCAGGTTGTATTTGATTTGGCGTCCCGTTTCTTTTTCGATGAGCTGGGTGAGCGTTTCCGGGTCCTCCTCCACGAAATCGGTCGTTTCGAGGGCGAGGTCATCGATCCACTGGTCGTGGACATCGAGGAGTTCCTGGAAGGTTTCGCATTCAGGAGACTGCCGCAACAGCACATCCGGGGCTGCTTTCATCGGATTGCTGAAAGGAAGGTTGGTTGTCCGGTAGGTGAATTTGTCTTCGCGGCGTGAAGTCAGGGTGAGGCATGCCCAGGCGATGCCATCCTGCTCGGTGAAGCAGATCGCGGCCTGTTGCCTCTTTCCGGGATGATAAAAGATCCGGTAGAACTGATTCATGCCGTCCCATTCCCATCCGTTGTCGGAGACGTACTCGAAGCCCGCGTCCTCCACTTCAGAGGTCAGCTCGAGGAAGTCGGGAAATTTGGAGGTGTTGGGAGGGGTCGCTTTTTCGAGGGTCTTATCGACCGGAAGACGGAGCTGGCGAATCCGGGTGAGGAGTTCGACCCAGGGAAGGAGAAACCACATGAGGAGCCCTCCGAACCCTGCGATGATGCTTTGGGTCGGCAGATAAAAGGCGAGAAAAGTCGCGGCGAGGATGCCGACCGCGCCGAGCTTGCGCAGGAACTTGATCTTGAAGCTGCGCAGTCCGAAAGAGAAGGCGAGAACGCCGAGAATGATGAAAAGTTCACTCATGTGTTGAAGGTTACGATACTGCGCTACGCTGGAGTGAGAAAGGGGAAATCCGCGGGGTTTCGAGCGGCAGTCCGGAGAGGGGCAATTCTTTACCGCCCGGCAAGTCCGGCCGCAATGCCCACTCGATTCGGAAAGGAGGGCGACTCACTTCTTCCGCTTAAAGATCGCGACGTGGCGATCGACGGACTTGCCTTCGGTCTGAAGCTCGCGGGTTTCGGGATTGAACTCCGTCTTAATCAGTTCCCCGCCAAGTCGCTGGATCGCTTCGAGCGCGAGTTGATGTTCTTTGTCAAAGTAGCTCGTGATGATAAGACGTCCCTCGTCATCGAGTTTGTTGAGGGCCTGATCGTAGATTTCCTCCCAAGTCTTTGCCCCGTTCCAGTAGTTCTGGTGGCGCATGAAGACGAGGTCAAATTCTTCACCCAGCTCCTCGTGTCCGTCGAGCTTGCTTGCGTCGCCGGTGAAGAAATCGAATTCCCTCCTTCCCGGTTTTCCGGGAAGGCCTTTCTTCCCCGAAAAACGCAGATTGGCATCGGCGATTTCCCGGGCACGAACGTCGATCCCGGTGAGTTTCACTACGCTTTCGTCCCGCTCTCCTTTGAGGTCGGCGATAAAATCCGTCAACACTTCCGCCTCGCGACAATCGCCGCAGGCCAGATCGAGGATGCGGGCCTCGTCTTTCTGTGCAAGACGCCGACGCACCGTTTCGTCATCACCCGAGGTGACTTTGCGGAGCATCTTGCGAAGTCTCCGGAGATCTTCCTCGGTTTCCGCTTTGAAACGGTCAGACATCGTTCTGATTTACTCGGCGGTATGATGCGCCTGATAGTGTTCTTTGAGAATGTCGCGACCGAAATCCCCGGTGAAGTCGCGCCAGACGGCGTGGACGTGATTCGCGTTGTTCTGCGTGTTGGCGTATTCGAGAAGGAACGTGGGTCCCTGCACGCGGTAGTAGTGAGGATCACCTTTTTCGATGCCGCCGGCCCAGGCGAACACGATCTTGTCAAAGCCCGCCTCTTTGATCGCAGCGAGGTCATCTTTAGCGACGTCGGGACGAAGGCGGTTCACATACACATTGATCAAAGTGCGGAGCTTCTGGCGTTGCTCTTTTTCGAGTTCTGTCCAGGGCAGGCCGGCATCACCCAGCGAGCTGACGGTCGGCTCGGCTGCGGTGAGAATATCACGGGGCGCTTTTTCTTCGACGATGGTTTTGGTCCGTTGCTCGTCAGAGAGTGATTGGACGAGCTCCCTGGCTACATCCTCTTCCGCAGCGAGAACGCGGAGCCCTTTGCGGGGGCCTTCGAGGATTTCGCCGGGATTGGAGGCGAAGAAGTTCGGTGTGCCGGAAACAACGACGCCGTCGGCGATGGTGAAATTCATCGACATGTGGTGTCCTTCAAAGCGCCAGCCCCAGGCCTTGGAACCGGGTTCCCCGAAGATCGAAACGTAATACATGAGGGTGTCGCGTTTCGGGTCGTTTTCGAGCTCCCAGAGGACCTGCTCGAGGCTCATGATCTGAAGGGCGGTGAGATAACCACGATGACTCAGGCCTGTGCTGAGAAGGCCGTAGGCAAGATGCCTCTGATCCGCGCTCATGTCTTTCATCGTCAGCCCGCCCCGCATGCCTTCGCCTTCGAAGGGTTTCGGGATGAAGTGCCAGTTTTCGCGCTCTTCGTCGGTCAGATCGAATGTCGCGAGATCCTTTTGCTCTTCGCTGAGCATCGAAAGCCAGAGCTTCGCGGCGTCAGCCATATCGGTAGCCGCTTCGTGAGCCTTCAACGAAGGCGCTGCCATGAGGACGAAAAGAGCGGCAAACAGGGAGAGTTTCTTCATGGCGCGTAGTAAGCCAAGGAAAGACCGATAGAGCAAGGGCGCAATCAATGTCGGCGATGTAACCGTTCGCAGGATTGCTTCGTCTTTGGAAATAGAGCATTCTGTCACAGCCCGACCGGCCAATGTTTTTTTTCGACCCGACAGGAACCCGATACGACGTGGAGACCGACCTGCCAGAAACTGAATGGGTGGCTCGCGCGAAATCCGGGGATGAAGACGCGTTCCTCCGAATCGCGAAGCACTACCATGCCCGGGTTTGGAGCACGGCTTCCCGGTTTGCCCGGTCAAAGAGTGAACTGGAGGACCTCACGCAGGATCTGTTTTTGAAGATCTGGAAGGGGCTGTCGTCCTACCGCTCGGATGCTCCCTTTGAACACTGGCTCATGAAAGTGACGGTTCGGGGGTGCTACGATTTTTTGAGGAAAAACCGCCGCCGCCGCGAGCTCGAGCAACTCGTCGATCCGCAGGAGAGCCGCGACCATCACGATGCGCGGCCGAATGAGGCCCGCTCCCGTCAGGAGGCGTGGGAAACGGTGTCCCTCCTCCTTGATCAGCTCGAGGCGAAAGACCGGACCGTGATTACTTTACTCGATCTGGAGGAACTGTCGGTGAAAGAGACCGCGAAGTTGACTGGCTGGAGCGAGTCGAATGTGAAGGTGAGAGCCCATCGTGCCCGGAAGAAAATGAGGGCCCATTTTGATGAACTTGGATTGGAACGATAATGAAGACGCATACTCCGTTTGAAACCCTCGTTGCCCGGGCCCGGTGCCACGAGCCTTTCGGGGAGCCGAATTCCTTCGGGTTCGAGACCTGCCTGAAAGCGGCGATAGCCGATTCCGCTCCTTCCGGAATCGAACTGATCGGGCGTCTTTCGTGGCGGTTCACGATCGCCTGCCTTCCGCTTCTCCTTATCGCCTTTGTTCTTCTCGGGTTTCAACATTCCGATTTTCTGCCCGAGGGACTGGGCGGGGTGGTCTCGCAATGGTCCTTCCTGATTCCCGGTGATCTCCTTTAACGCATGGCCAAACGAACCAAGCTCAAGGCCGGTTGTGGTCTCGTTTCTGTTTTCCTTGTCGGGGTGTTCTGCGGGGCTTTCGTCCTGTTTTTCCTTCTCGTGAAGGTGGTCCCTTTGAGCGAAGGCTGGCGGGACGAGGAATCGAAGGAGTTTGTCCTGAACCATCTTGCCAACCGGCTCAAGCTCACGGACGAGCAGATTGAGAAAATCCGTCCGATCGCTTTTTCGGCTCTCGACGAGCGTTACGCGCGCCGGAAAGTCTACGTCGATGCCGACATTGCCATCACCGGAAAGGCCTTCGAGGAAATGCGCGAGATCCTCGACGATGCGCAGGAAAAGAAGGCGGAGGAGATGTTTGAAAACTGGAAGAAGGGAAAGGAGCGCTTTCTTCTCGGTGAGGGGGAAGTGAAGGTCGAATGACGAACCGGCCGCGAAAACGTCGAATGACAAACCACACGGCTCCCCAGAGAAATCCGAAGCACTGAAATCCGAATTTCCGGCTTCGGCTTTCGTTGTTGTTGCGAGCTTGGGTCCTCGGGGGCTCCGTTATTTCAAACCCAGGTAATCTCCGTCTTCACGGAACGCGCCAGAAAGCACTCGTGATGAGCCTTCTCATGCAGCGTGTTGATTTGCTCCGGAGTCGGCTGCTTCTCACCTGAGAAAACGATTTCCGGATGCATCTCCAGTTTTGCGAGCCAGGGCTTGCCGTCGTTAGCTTTGGCGAGGTGACCGACGGCATTGTCGCGATACGAATCGACGATAAAACCGCTCATCGAAGCAATCGCGAGAAAGGTCAGCATGTGGCAGCTCGTGAGTGCTGCGGAAAACGCTTCTTCGGGATCGGTGCAATCCGCATCCCCGAGGTAGTCGGGCGCGGCTGAGGCACGAAGCGATTGACCGCTGCGCGGGAAGCTCCACTGGTGGGCTCGTGGATAGTCTTTGTAGCCGAAGCCGTGATCACCGCGTTTCCATTCAAGAGTGGTTTTGTGTTCGCTCATAAGTACTGATTCGGGGAGGATCGGGCAGAGATCAACGTGATTTCCAAATTTCACGGGCTCACGAAAATCGCTGATTTCGGTGGCGGGGAAAGACGGGAGTGCTAGGATTTTCCATGCGGAAATCCCCCCTGATCCACCTGCTTAGCCTTTTCTGCCTCGCCTCACCGGTGCTTTATGCTGACCAGACTCCGGAGCGCTTTGAAAAGGAAGTCACCGAAACGCTGGCTCTCGACTACCTGCTTTCGTTTCCCGATGACTATGATGCGGACGCAACCCGCAGGTGGCCGCTCGTGATTTTTCTGCACGGAGCAGGAGAGCGGGGAAGTGATCTGTCGAAAGTGGCAGTGCACGGCCCGCCGAAGCGGGTTGCTGAAGGGACGGACTTTCCCTTTATTCTCGCTTCGCCTCAGTGTCCGGAGAACGAGTGGTGGACCGGGCAGCCGGTCCTGGAGTTGATCGATTCCCTCGAAGAGAAGCACCGTGTTGACTCCTCCCGGATTTATCTGACAGGATTGAGCATGGGGGGGTATGGAACGTGGCACTTTGCCTGCGAAGCACCGGATCGCTTCGCCGCGATAGCCCCCGTTTGCGGAGGCGGCGTTCCCTACAAAATGAGATGGATCAAGACTCTGCCGGTGTGGGCATTTCACGGCGAGGCCGACCATGTGGTTCCCTTGGAAGAGTCCGGGCGTCTTGTCGATACCCTGAAGCGGCTCGGGAACGAAACGGTGAAATTCACGATTTACCCGGAAACAGGGCATGATTCCTGGACTCCCACGTATAACAATCCGGAACTCTACTCCTGGCTGCTTTCGCACCAGCGGGAAGAGAGTTCTGCCAACTGACTCGAAGCCGTGTTGGAAGTCATCCATATCAGCGATACCCACCTCGGCCCGGACCGGTCTCTTGACATCCGTGGTGCGAATTCCTGCGCCCGCACCGAAGCGCTCGTGAAGTCGATCAACGCGTTGCCGTTTCTACCCGACTTCATCGTTCACACCGGCGATGTTGCCAACGATCCCGATCCCGGGGCCTACGCTCTTGCGCAGGAGGTATTGTCCGACCTCAAAGCCCCGGTTTACTACGCGACAGGAAATCACGACGACGTTTCCATGATGCGGGACGCGCTGACTTTTGGCGAGCACACCTCTCTCGTTGAGGAATCAGCGGATCAGCTCTGCTATCGCATCGGGGGAACGATCAAAGAGAAAGTTCAGTTCTATGTCATGGATGGCTGGGTGCCGCCGGAGGAGGGGCCCCACGGATTTCTCAGTGAGAATCAGGTTGAGGCGGTCCTCTCGGATATCACGGGGGAAAAACCGGTCGCCATATTTCTGCACTACCCGCTCGTGCCCGTCGGGTCGAAATGGATTGACGAGCACTTGCTCACGCGGAACGGCCTTGCGTTTCAACAGAGGCTCCTCGCTGCGGCCGGAAGTCAGCTCCGGGGTGTCTTCACGGGGCATCTTCACCGCGGGCTGAAGCTTTTTCACGGCGGGGTTTTTCATTCCGGTGTTTCCAGTCCCGCCTGTGAATTCACTGCGGGTCCGGAAGATGATTTCTGTGACTTCCTGCCGGGCGGGCCGATTCCCTTCAATCACGTCAGTTTCACCGGTGACGCGACTCTGGTGAAGAGCTATTCCCTGCCCTTGGAAGCGTGATGGCCGGACTGGATTTTGTTGTCGTGTTCAGGGCGGTTCGACGGAGTCTTTGCGGCCAGGGTGGAACTTGCTTCCCGGCACGGGGCAGCTGGAGGGGCGAGTTCCACCTCGTCCGGCGAGGGGCACGCACGAATTTTCAAGGAGTCTCTTCGTCATGAAACGAGCCATTATCGTTTTCCTCAAGCTTCCGGAAGCCGGTCGGGTCAAAACACGGCTCGCAGCCGGACTCGGAGACGAAAAGGCATTGATCGCCTACCGCCAGATGGTGGCGAGGGTCTTCGAGCAGTGCCGAAACAGCGGCAGCGAGGTGCTCGCGATCGCCTTCGATCCTGCCGCAAAGGAAGCCGAAGTCCGTTCGTGGCTGGCTCCCTATCTCACTGCTTTCAGGGGAGACGTGCTTTGGATTCCTCAAGTGAATGGCGATTTGGGAGGGCGGCTCGAAACTGCCGCCGGAGCATTTTTCGAGGAATATCCCGGCATTGCGTTGAGCATTGTCGGGACCGATTGCGTCGACCTTGATCCCGGGATTTTCGAAGAGGTCACGAAGCAATTGGATTCCGACGTCGATGTGGTCTTCGGACCGACCGAAGACGGGGGCTACTACCTTCTGGCGATGAAGTCTCTGCAGCCATGCCTGTTCCGCGAGATTCCCTGGAGCGCATCCACGACCCTGGATGCGAGCCTTGCGGCAGCGGCGTCGGCCAGCCTGAAGACGCATCTCCTGCCATCACGAATCGACGTCGATACCGCTTCGGATTGGGCGCAGGTGAGTGCCCGCGTCAGCGATAGGAAGTGTGTTTTCTTCGATCGGGATGGAGTCGTGAATCAGTCTCCGGGGGCGGGATATGTCTTGAAAGCGGATGACTTTCACCTCAATCCGGGCATTCCCGGGGCACTGGCCTGGCTCAGGGAAAACGGATGGCTCGCGATCCTCGTGACGAGCCAGAAAGGAGTCGGGAAAGGGCTCATGACGCTCCGCGATCTCGATGAAATTCACGGGAAAATGCAACGGGAACTCGCGCAGGTCGGAGGATCCTTCGACGGCATTTACGCTTACACCGGGACCGATGATTGTCCGTTTCCGCCGAAGCCGGATCCCGGCATGGTCATTTCCGCTGCGGAAAGCTTTTTCATCGACCGGAGTCAATCCTGGATGATCGGGGATGCCGACCGCGATATCGAAATGGGCAAGGCTGCCGGTCTCGCGGGGACGATTCGGATCAAAGGCGAAAAGGCGATCGGCATCGAAGCCGATCACACCCTGAATGGGACTGGTGAAATTATTAATTTATTAGAAAAACTTTTATAATTCTGAAAATTTAAATTCTGACTGGCTTTTACATGCCGGATGAATAGAGTAAGTTTTCCAACCCTCTGCAGCGTCCCTCGAATTTACGCCGGTCGCGCAACCTTCAAGAATTCATGGCAAGAGCGTCCAACCTCACGATGTGTTCCTTCTGTGGCAAGAGCCATGCGGAAGTCAAAAAGCTGATTGCCGGTCCCGGTGTCTACATCTGCGACGGTTGCATCAATGTCTGCCAGGGCATTCTCGAAAAGGAGCTTCATGAAGATGAAGAGGAAGTCTCGACCGAACTCAGCGTGCCGAAGCCGAAAGAGCTCCTTGAGCAGTTGAATCAATACGTGATCGGTCAGGAGCATGCCAAAAAGGTCCTCTCGGTTGCGGTTCACAATCACTACAAGCGTCTCCAGCAGTTTTCCGCGCCCGCGAAAATTCGCGCTCACGGCAAATTTTCCGAGTTCGAGGACGTTGAGATCGAAAAGAGCAACATTCTCCTCATCGGGCCGACCGGTTCCGGAAAGACTCTTCTCGCCAAGACTCTCGCGAAGGTGCTCAACGTTCCGTTCTGCATTGCTGATGCGACCACTTTAACGGAGGCCGGTTACGTCGGCGAGGATGTCGAAAATATCATCCTCCGCCTTCTCCAGTCCGCCGACTACGATGTGAAGCGCGCCGAGATGGGCATCATTTACATCGATGAGATCGATAAGATCGGACGGAAAACCGAGAACGTCAGCATCACTCGTGACGTGTCCGGCGAGGGCGTCCAGCAGGCGCTTTTGAAAATGCTCGAGGGCACCGTTTGTAATGTCCCGCCGCAGGGGGGGCGCAAGCATCCGCAGCAGGAATACATTCAGGTGAATACCGAGAAAATCCTCTTTGTCTGCGGTGGCGCTTTTGTCGGACTCGAAGAAATCGTCGGTCGTCGTCTCGGCAAAAAAGTCCTCGGCTTTGGTGAGGAAACCACCACGATCGCGAGCGAAAGCGATATCGAGAAGCAACTTCGCAATGTCGCTCCGGAAGACCTTCACGGCTTCGGCCTGATTCCTGAGTTTGTGGGACGACTTCCCATTGTTTCAACGCTCCGCCCCCTCAAGATCGCGGAACTCATTCACGTGCTCACCGAGCCGAAGAACGCGATGGTGAAACAGTACAGCAAGCTTCTCGCGATGGATGGAGTCGATCTCGATATCACGGAAGACGGTCTTGCCGCGATGGCGGAGGAAGCAATTGATCGCGGCACCGGTGCCCGTGCGCTCCGGTCCATCTTCGAAAAACTGATGCTCGAAGTCATGTATGACGCCCCGAGTCTTGAAGGGTTTTCCCAGGTCACGGTTGATCGTGAAGTCGTCGAAGGCACGAAAGAGCCCAGGGTGATTCAACAGAAGAAGAAAGACCCGGACGACGAGGCCGAAGCGGCGTAATCGCCCACTACGAGTGGTTGATTCCCTCTTCCAGAATCCATTGCGCCCCCAGTCCGTGGCGGGCGTCGCACAGGGGGTGGATCTCCAAACCGGGATCGCTGATCGCGGCCAGAAAGTGGGTCGCCGAATTGGTGAGGTGATCCGGTTGCCCGGGGATATCCAATGCGATCCCGTCGGGATGCTCTGAGGTGGCGAGAATGATGAGCCCTTCGTTGTCCGGTTCAATGATCAGCGTTCCGGTGCTGCCGTAGAGTGTCGTTCCATAGGACGAAAGCTTTCCAATCTGCGTCCAGCTTGCCTCGGTCGTGGCGATCGCATGCGGGTAGCTGAGGACGAGGATGGCATTGTCCTCGAGTTTGAGGTCAGGTTTCAGGCCAGTGCTGATTTTTGTGCCGATAACGGAGCTCGGTCGTCCCAGCAGGACATCGGCGAGGACGGCTCCGTAGCAACAGTAGTCCATGAGGGCGCCGGCTCCGTTCAATTCGGCATCGTAGAGCCATTCACAGAACTGGGAGGAACAACCCAGCTCAACCGGCCCCTGATGGGCGGCGCGATATTTGACCTGCCAAAGCTGACCAATCTCTCCCGCCTGAACCATCGCGATTCCGTGTCGCAATTGCGGCCACCAGGCGAAGGGCCAGTTGATCATGAGCCTGACCCCGGCCGCTTCAGCGGCGGCGATCATGTGCTCCGCACCGGCCAGAGTCGATGCCATTGGCTTTTCGACGAGACAGTGGAGCCCGCGCTCGCAGGCCATCACGGTGAGATCTTCGCTGAGACGGTTGCTGCCGAAAATGTAGACGGCATCGAGTGTCTCATTCTCGAGGAGCGCCCCGTAAGAGTCGTAGGTCTTCCCGGGAAACTCGGCGCGATACTTTTCGAGCAGCTCCGCGTCCGTGTCGGCGGCGGCGGCGAGTTCGGCCTGACCGGTTTCCTGAAGCTGCTGAAGGTTGCTCCAGACGTGGTCGTGATGAAGTCCGAGGGTGGCGATGCGTTTCATGCCAGCAGTCTTCTCTCATTCTGTTTCGTTTTCCCAGTCTTTTTCCTCAATGTCGTCCCTCCACACCGAAACTGCGTCCGGACG
>JARGOP010000109.1 GCA_029233965.1 Verrucomicrobiales bacterium
CTTAAAAATTACGCTGAAACGCGATTTTGGCGTTTCCAATCCCTGCAACACCTCAGTCAAACACTCGCACGCGGTATGTTTAGGAAAGCAGTGAGTGGATTCATTTTTTCCGGACCGTTTCCCATTGTTTGTGGGAACGCTCAGGTTTTCGAATCACGAACAGCGGTCGCTCTGAAAAGGCAGTGGCGACTTTTTCCGCCCTGTATTCGTCGTAACTTCCACGGTGGGCATGCAACAGATACCGCAGGGTCAACGGGGACTCACCGGAGAGGGTGATGCCTTCGTCCATGCAGAAGGACGATCCCATCCAACCATCGGAGCGGACATGCCACTTGGAGGGATACCTCGGGTTCTCCGGGTGATCGAAGAGGGTGATCCCTTCCACAACGGTTTCCCGCTCCGTACCGGTTCCGGCGACAACGGGACCTGAGTAGTCCATCCACTTGGCCGCCTTGCCGAAGATATTTTTCTCTCCGATATCGCCTTTACTGTTCCTGAGATTCCCCCCGCCGAAGCGATGAGATAGCGTGTCCGAAACCCGGACCGCTAAAATTCCGAAATTCGTTTTCCCTAACTCCGTCGTCTCCCGGCCAGAAGCCGGGCGAAGTGTGGTCTGAATCTCCAGTGCGTGTTCCCCGTTTTCCATGGGGCGGAGCGCAACGACAATATCCTGCTCGATCATTTCCAGACCCGTCTCATTATACCAACCCGTTTTGAAACTGGCGACCGCTTCGAGATCGCCGTTCTCGTAGGAATACCAGTGCTTTTGACGGATACTGGTTTTTGCAGAATTGCTCCAGTAGGATTCGCCCTCAACATCATGATGTGCGAACCAAATGGACTGGTGGTGATCATGATCCTCTGCTCCCGGATGTCCCATTCTGGTGAGCGAAACGCCGGCGGGACCATTGAAAGGGAAAAGGAACGGACGCGGGTAGTCTTCACCAGAGTGCCAGCGGGCTTTCTCGACTCCGTCGATCCTGAGAGAAACTTCGTGATTGGCCAGAGGCAGAATTTCGCAACGCTTCATCACAAATTCGCCGGGCACTTCCTGAGCGACCGATACGCAAAGGGGCGCAAGACAAGCGAGAAAGAAAAGCGGTCTCATGCACTGTATCACAGCGGTAAAGCAACTCCCCGACAATCCCGCGAATGCGGTTCGCTCCCGACAGGCGCGCTTTAAATGTCGCCACATCGAAAAACTGAGTTTACTGAATGGTAAAGCAGGTGCCTTACAATCTGTGTCACTCGATCCAGCGTGATTCAATTTACTATGCGCTGCTGCGTCTTTCTCTTCTTCATCCCGAATCTGTTGCATGACTCAATCCACTTCTGCGGCGGCCGCTAAAGTCGGCCTTCTCACTGCCACTGCGATCGTTATCGCCAACATGGTTGGCACAGGCGTCTTCGGAAGCCTCGGCTTTCAGGTAGCGGGCATCCCTTCCGGATTCCCGATCCTTCTCCTCTGGCTCATCGGCGGGGTGATTTCCTTTTGCGGGGCGCTTTGCTACGCGGAACTGGCCTCGATGTTTCCCAGATCGGGCGGGGAATATCACCTTCTCTCCGAGACGTGGAATCCTTTCGTTGGATTTCTCGCAGGCTGGATCTCGGTCACCGTTGGCTTCGCAGCGCCTATCGCACTCAATGCCAGTTTGATGGGGGAATACCTGGGAAACATTTTCGAAATGAAGCGCTTGATTCCGGTTTTCGGATTGGAGCTCCGTCTTTACGTTCTCGTTTTTTCAATCCCTGTGGTCATTTTCGTCACGCTGATACACCTCGGCCGAATCTCCTTCATCGGGAAGTTCCAGGAGCTTTTCACCTATGGCAAAGTCGCGCTGATTCTTGTTCTCGGCCTTCTCGGTTTCGTTCTCGGAACGCGGCAGCCGGTTTCATTTCTTCCCGCGGAAGGCGATTTCGACCTCATCGCGTCCGGTCCGTTTGCGATTTCATTGGTTTATGTCCTCTACGCCTACACCGGTTGGAATGCTGCGACCTACATGATGGATGAGGTGAAAAGGCCGGAACGAAACGTGCCTCTCGCCCTCCTCATCGGAACCGCGGTCGTCACGGCGCTCTATCTGTTTATCAATGCCTCCTTTCTCTACTCGACTCCAATTGAAGACATGGCCGGCGAAGCCGAAGTGGGGCTCATCGCCGCCGAAACCTTCCTCGGTCCGAAAGGCAGCGTCGCGATGGGAATCCTCATCAGTTTCGGTCTGATCTCCTCGATCAGCTCGATGGTCTGGGCCGGCCCGCGAGTCTCTGCCGCGATCGGCAGGGACCACAAAGGATTCAGTCTTCTCAGCCGGGCGAATCGAAACGGAGTTCCTGCGATCGCCATTCTCGTGCAGAGCGTCATCGTCATGATTCTCCTTCTTTCGGCGACCTTTGAGCAGCTCATCAACTACGTGCAGGCGCTTCTCACCATCTCATCGCTCATGGTCGTAATCGGTGTGTTTTATCTGCGGATCAAACGTCCGGAGATCCACCGTCCCTATCGCGCCTGGGGCTTTCCCGTGACCCCCGCTCTCTTTGCGATCATCAGCTCCTACGTCCTCTGGTTTCAGCTGAAAGACCGCACCACCGAGTTCCTCTACGGGTTACTGACCCTGGGCATCGGCCTCGTGGTTTATCTCTTTTTGCCGGCCATGAAGTCAAATCAGGGCACCAAATCGGAGTAAATCGCCAAGGTAATGAAAATGAAGGGGCTGAAGGGCAATAATTCACTTGCAGGATTTGATTAAGTTTTCTTAACTAACTCACCTTCCACTCCGCTCCCTGCACCGTTTTTGTCCATCCACGAACCAACTGGCGAAAAGCCCGGGTCGACGGGTCGCGATTCATTGAATCGTAATCCGAACTCTTTTGGTGTACCCGGACCTATCGAGCCGACCGTCTCTCATCACGTCAGCCCGGTTTCCAACGTCGAAGAATCATCGACGGGGCCGCTAAATTGGGAGCTCCTCGCTGACCAATTTCCTTTCGGACTGATCGTGCTGGGACCGAGGCAGGAGTTGAAACATGAAAACGCGCTCTGTCGCGAAATGATGGGAGCTACGGTCCGCGAAGCCGGTGGCATCGAAGCATGGCTGACTTCGCTTTGTCCAAACGACGAACACCGCAAGCGGGTCGTCGACTCATTTCGCGAACACGTGTGGCGAAATCAACTGACGCGGACGTTTTCTCTTCGCAGCCTCAACGGAAAACTCAGGGAGGTGGAATTCCGCTCCTCGCTTCATCGCGACGGCGGAATCACGATCATTCTGCAGGACGTCACCGAAACTCTTCGCGCACAGGAAGCCCAGCGGCATGGGAAGATGAAGTTTCGGGCGCTGTTCGCCGGAACTGCAAACGGTGCCGTCCTCACTGACCGCACCGGGCGGATCATTGATGCCAACCCTGCATTTCTTGAGTTCGTAGATCTCTCTCTCCGGGAAATTCGGATGACGGCTTTCAGCGAACTTCTCCATCCTGAAGATGCTGGAATCCTGCAGTCAGCTGAAACTGAATTTCTGCATTCGGACAGCTGCGATGCCCCCACCTCTCTCAAGGTCAGAATCCGGGCCCGGGAATCCGAAAAAGTGACTCGGCTTTCTTTTCACCCCATCGGCGAAACACACGGGGATCCATCCATGTTACTCTACCTCACCGGGGGCGAAGGAGGAGAAAACGTGGCCCTCCAGACGGAGCGACTCCAACTTGTTGCTCGAAAAGCGAAATCGCTTCTTGATGCCGTTCCTGATCTCATTTTCCTGATCGATGAAGACCTTACCGTAGCCGATTTTGCTCCACCACCTCATCCCTGGAAGGAACTCGAAATGCTCGATTCGTGGCGCGGGCAGAAAGTCGCGGCGATCTGGCCCGCGCTCGGCGAATTGCTCTCAGACCCGAAACGCGGGTTGGTCGACGCCGGAAAAATCGTTCATGCCGATCTCCTCAGCCAGCAGGGGGAGGCGGTGCAGTTTGCCGTGACTCTTTCCTCAGCCGGTGATGGTCAGATCCTCGCCGTAGTTCGGAATGATTCCGAACTACGGCGGATGAGAGAGGAAAGGCTCCATCTGAGCCGCGCCTTCGATTTCATGCGTCGCCCTGCCGTGATCTCGGATGGAAACGGGAAAATCCTTCAGGCCAATGCGGCAGTGAGAGAACTTTCCCGCGACAGCGGCAATGATCTCGTTGGGAATCCTTTGACGGCACTGCTCGACGAAACCTCCTGCATGCTGGTTGCCCAGCATCTTCCGACCGGTCAGGAATCCGGAAAGTCATCGGCCTTCCGGGGTACGATCAAGCGACGCGACTCCTCACCGATCGAAACGACTCTCGAAATTTGCTCACTCTCCGATCCCGGCGAACCGGTCACTTTCGCCATCCTCATCAGTGAATCGGGGGAAAATGCAACAGGGCTCCCTGCTGAACATTCACAGCACCATTTTCGCAACCAGCTGCAAATGGTCACGAGTCTCTTCAGCATCGAATCTCACGATGCGATGAATGATGAGAGTCTCGTAAAATGGCAACTTCGCCTCCGCTCACTCGCCTGCGCCATTCCGAACGGAGATCCCCTCCGCGTCGGATCCCTGATTCGTCAGGTCTGCGACGAGGCGGCCCGCTTGCTGCAACTCGGCCCCGGCGAACGATTTATTTTCCTGAACGGTCCCGACAATCTCGAGGTGAGCATGAGTCGTCTCACACCAATGGCACTTCTCATCGGTGAACTGGTCCGATTGGTCATCGCACACCGAATGGAGGGCTCAACTCCCCGCCTCCAGTTCTCTTTCGCCCCGTCAGAAAGTGACGGACTTCTTCTCGAATTTCTTGCAGAAAACCTTCAGTCCTCCCGTTTCCCTGAAGCCGAGACGGAGACGATCAAGCTTCTCATCGCTCAAATGGGCGGTCAGATGTCCGGCACGGTCAACGATTCACACCGCGGGTGGATCTTTAACCTTCCGCAATGAAACGCTGGAATACAGGGCGTTAGCTCTTAAATTCGAAAATCGCTGTGAGAGTTCGGGAAATTCGTCTGTAAATATCAGAGTTTTCACGCTAGCCTGTGCAGGCTACAAGCCACCCCTCCTCCATGGACCTCTCCTCCGATCACAGCCTGAAAGTCCTCATCGTCGAAGACGATGGCGTCACGGCGCGTGATATTGAGGCGATCCTGCATCGCCGGGGATTTCCCGTGAGCGGTATTGCAGGCAACATCGATGAGGCGAGACAGTCCGCTACGAACGTAAAACCGGATCTCGCTCTCATTGATATCCACCTCGGCAATGCGGATTCCGGAGTGGAACTCGCGAAAGAACTTCGCGAAAAACACGGCGTCTCCGTGATCTTCGTCACCGGCTACTCCGAGGATGCCGTCTACGAGCAGGCCAGTGCAGCGAAGCCGGCCGCATTCATTCGAAAGCCGTTCAGTGATGCTGAACTCGCCGCATGCCTCGACGCCGTCGCAGAGCGCGGCGTCGCGGTCGAAGCTCTTGCCGCAAAGCTGCCCGGGATTTCTGCGGTTGCCGAGGAATTGACGGAGGCCGTCGTCGTCGCGGATCGGGATGGGGGCATTGCCTATCTCAATCGTGCGGCTCAGGAGCTCTCCGGCTGGAACCGCGAGGAGGCAATTGAGAAACCGCAGAGCGAAGTCCTCGATTTCACGGAAACGGACGGAGCTGTGACCGGCATCAGAAACCGATCCGGGGAATCTGTTAAAATTTCCGAAAGATCCTCGGCGATCCGCTCGGACGAAGGCGAAGTCCTCGGTGTCATGACCATTTTGACTCGCTCAGCGGCAGCATCAGCCGATTCCCCGTCAGATCAGGCCGTCCCGGCGTCATTCGACCCAGAGGCCCCGCGCACTGACCTTCCTCCGGCACGGGCCGACGCTCTGAAGAAAATTGCAGCCCTTTCCAGCGATCCAGCTTTTCGCGAACTCATCAGCCATCGGAAGCCGTCGAGCGAATCGAGCGGTTTTTCGGCCCCGTCTCCTGCCGCGGTAGATTCAACGCCCGAAGAGGCCAAACCGGCGATCCCCCCCTTGATCGATGATGTCACCGATCCTCTCGTCAAGATCAGCACCTCGGGAAAGGTGAGCTACGCCAACAGCGAAGCGACTTCTCTCTTCGGGAACGGGAAAAATCTCGTCGGTCTCTCCTTCTGGGACCGATTCTCGACCGGGGAATTCGAGAACTATGACGAGCCCCTGCATCGGCCTCTCGCGACTGGTCGGAGCAATCGCTTCGAGTTCAACGATTCCACTCGCGGACTCTGGTTTGAAGTGCGTTCCTACCGCACTGAAGACGGCGTGCTCGCCCTTTTCACCGACATCACTTCCGGCAAGCAGGAGGATGCCGAATCTCTACGCCAGCAGCGACTCGAGGGACTTGGCCTCCTCGCACGAGGGTTCGCGCATGACTTTAACAATCGCCTCACCGCGATCACCGGAAATATCAGCCTCGCCCGGGAACGCCAGCCGGACGACGTCGAACTTCACAACCTCCTCGGCGAAGCCCAGGCCGCGGCAGCGCACGCGACCGGACTGGTGCAGCAGCTCATGACCTTCGCTCAGGGCGGGCGTCCGATTCGAAAGCAGACCCGCATCTCGGATCTGATTCGTCGTATCCTCACTGAGCACCGCATTCAGCATCCCGAGATTCGATATCAGTTTCAGGGAGCCGATCCCGAACTGATTGCAAATATCGACCCCGCGCAAGTCAGTCGCCTCGTCGAGAACCTGATCGCGAACTCAGCGCTCGCGATGTCGCAGGGAGGAATCCTTATCGTGAGGAGCGCCCGCATTACACCGGAGGAAGTCAAAGCGATCAAGGGCTCGCACTCGCCGATGAAAGAGGACCACCTTCTCATCGAGGTCATCGATACCGGACACGGGATGAAGCCGGAAGCCCTGAATCAAGTCTTCGAACCCTACTTCACAACCCGCCCGGAAAACAACGCGAGTGGAATTGGTCTGACTGTCTGCGAATCCATCGCCAAGGCGCATTCCGGATTCATTCAACTTCAGTCAAAAGAGGGCAAAGGGACCATCGCCACTTTCTGCGCCCCTCTTGGAAAACGCCCGACCGGAGAAACCGAAGGGGAACTTGACAAAACTTCAGGCGGGGAGCTTCCGATGGCGAATCTCGACCTGCCTGCACTCGGACCGCTCAATGGAACCGAGGCGGACAACTTTCTTGTCGGCACCCGCATTCTCATCCTCGAGGACGATGCCCCGATCCGACGGCTCATGGCCGCAACCCTGCGCCGGGCCGGGCATGAAGTTGTCGAGACCAGGGATGGAAACGACACAATCTCGGTCTACAGGGAAGCGATGGACGAAGGCGCCCGTTTTCACCTGCTCATCTGCGACCTCACGATTGAAAATGGACTTGGTGGCGTTGAGACAATGCGGCAGCTGACGGAAATGGATCCTTCCATCCTCGCAATCGTTTCGAGTGGTTACTCTGATGCTCCGGCGATGGCGAACCCCGAAGCATTCGGTTTCCGGGCCGTGTTGCCAAAGCCCTACGCCCCCAGTGAGCTGCGGGCGGCGGTGCACCGTATCCTTACGGCGCACCATATTATTTCGTAACCCTGCGTAGCTCGAGGAACAACACCGACGGTCTGCATTCTCACGGATGCAGCCACGGTTTGCCGAATTACTCCGCCGGTTTTTCCGGCGCTTCTGCTTCTGCTTCTGCTTCTG
>JARGOP010000110.1 GCA_029233965.1 Verrucomicrobiales bacterium
CCGAAGTGGAGTCCGAAAATGAGGTTGTGTTAGAATCCATCCCCGGCCTGCTTATTTCCTCTCCTCTTCTTGGGGAGGGAATGGGGATACCCCTCGACCAACTTGATTCAATGAATGAATTTTCGATCGGCGACGTGATTCGGGCCGATGAAGAAGGCTTTGATGATGTATCGCCGGATTTGCCTCAAGATCCTGATCGAATCGAGGAAGGTGAAATCATTCAGAATATCGTCATTGAAGATATGCCTGAATCCTGCGGTGAAGAGACTCGTTCCCGGTTCCTCGGAGACGCCCTCTCACTTTCTGAGCCGTTTGAGTCGAAACTGTTAACGGGTAAGGATGCAAAGCGGGCGGTACAATCACTTGCGGATGCGCGGGAGCAGGTTGACTCGGGAAATCTCCTGAAGGGGAAGCAGATTGAAGATGGAAAAGAAGATCCGATTGAGGTTTCGGCAGTGCCTGCGGTTGATGATCAGGTGTCCAGCGCAATCGAAGAAGTGGGCCCTCCGCAATCTGTGCCGAAATCTCTGCGACTCCGGTTTGATTTTTTAGCGGCTCGCCTTCGGGATGAATTCTCCGCGAGATCTTGCGTTTTCTTCGATGATTTGGGAAATGAATTGTATCGGGCGGATGAAGAGGAAGGACAGGGAGGTCGGCCTACCTTGAGTTCAGCTTCGTCGTGGGGATTGCTGGAAAGTCACCATTCTCCCGGCGTGACCCAAGTTACCTCGGGCGAAGGGGACCGTTGGACCTGCCTCGTTCGGGGGATTCAGCCCGCAGCGCATTTGGGACTTCGCTTTGAACTGGAAGAGCCTGCGGAAACGGAACAACTGATGGTTTTGCCGGGTCTTCTGACTGAAGTGCTGTATCGCGAAAATAACGATTCAAACCAGTGAGTGATCTATTGACGGTATTCGACGAATTGTCGGTTTCTTTCGAGAATCCTGCGGGTGACGCGATGGGATATGATGCGGTCGAAGGGAAGTTGCTGTGTCGGGCGACAGAAGTGTTGCTCCAGTTCAAGCAGAAGGATCGCGCATTTCGTAAGAATCCGCTCCAGTCGACCAGTTTCGAGTACAGAGAAGTTGAGTCGGTGGAGTATGTCTCGGGTTGGTTTCAACCTAAGCGACTCATTCTGCGGACGGTCGCCGCCGCGAAGTTGGAAGGCTTTCCGGGAGCCGGTATTGGCAGCGTTGATCTCTACATCACCGGGGATTCGGTATCAGCAGCGAAGCGGGTTGCGGGTTTGATCGATTATAAAAAATCCGAAATCCGTCTTGCCGATTCCGAGTCACGGATTGGAAAACAGGACCTCGAATCATGATACCCGGAGCATCAGTTGAAGCGTCGGAGCAGATGTCTTCGAGGAACCGGAAGTCATGGGGGAAATGGTATTTGTTCCTCGTTTTTCTGATGCTTTACACCTGGGCCTACCTCTTTCTCGGGTCCATTCTCGTGATCGAGAAGAACGCGTCGAGGTTAGGCAACGCACAGTCCGGTCATATCGAATCTGTCTATCAATCTGTCGCGAGTAGTGACGCGCCGGGGGCCTCAGATGAGGCGATTGCGAATCGGGTTACACAGCTTCTGCCTCACTACACTGACGGAATCGTACAGCCGCTTTGGCCATGGCTCATGAGTCCGTTTGCGTCGCTTCCACCTGATGAGCTCTTCCTGCGCGGCAAGTGGGTGAATCTCGTTTTGTCATGCACTTTGATGATTCTTCTCGGAATGGTTGCGGCGAAGGCATTTTCGTTTACCGGGTCGGCCGCCATCATTCTGATGGGTGGATTCGGGGTGATCCTCGAAAGATCCGCCTTTTTCAGCCCTGACGCTGTCTACTATCTGCTGGTGGTCCTGACCTGGTTGTGCGGTCTCACCTTGATTCGCCAGAACAGGCTCTGGATATATGCCGTCTTCGGGGTTTTTCTGGGATTAACCTATCTCGTGAGGCCGCCGGTATGGCCGCTGGTGACTGCTTTTCTGCTGGTTTCTTTTGTGCGATCTATCTTTGAAGCCAGGCGATCGCGGAAGTCCGGTGAAAGTGAGTCCGGTTGGGTAAACTCCAACCAACTCGTCGGTTTTGCGATGCTCATTACGGCCTTCCTGATCGTCGCCGGACCGAGATTGAGTTTTGCGAATGAACGATTCGGAAATCCGTGGCACTCCTATCAGAACTACTTCGTCTGGATGGACAGCGGGGCTGAGGCATCACGATTCCAGCAGACTTATTCAAACAGTGAGGCGCTGGAAACGCTCACCTTTTTCACCCGTCCGGGGATCGTGAATTATGTCAGGGAGAACGGGTTCGCAAGCCTCGCATCCAGAGCTTCGGATGGGGCGGTCGAACAGCTGAAATCAAGCGTCCTCGGTCGTAGCGGATGGATTCTGTTCTACGGGTTTTTTGTGTTTTTTGTGGTGGCGGTGATTCATCGCCTCGCGATGCGGCACCAAGACGAAGAGGTTTGGCGGGTGCGTGGAGCCAGTGCACGCTGGATGCTTTTGTTCATCCTCTTCATGACGGGGCTTACCCTGGCTTACACTGGAATCGGGAATGCGGTGATCCCGGGTAACTCGATGACAACCGCACTTTTCATTCCTCTCCTCCTGACGTTCATCTGGATTGCGGAACGCTACCGGCGGCAACTCCAGAGGTCCCACTACGCCACTCTCGTGAACCGGGTCTACTGCGGGCTCATGATTTTTCCGATCATCTGGATTTCGATCCGGATTTTCCAGGCGGTTCAGGTTCCGGTCGCTTGAGACTATCCGGAAGAGTCTTGTAATTTCCTGACAAGAGACTTAATTTCTTTGGCTGCCCAGGCATGGGAAAAGCTGACCTCGGGACTGTCGCCGATGGTGAAGAAATCCACCGTTCCCACGCCGATCATTCCGGCAAAGCCTTTGCAGGAGATATTGACCGCCCGGATGTCAGTGATCCTGACCTCCTTGGAACTCCGGGCTATCAATCCCGTGACGAGTTCGATTCGCTTCTCGGTGATGAAATATTCCCGCGTGTAGCGCATCAGGCTGAGGTAGGCCAGCGAGAGGACTGCGATGGTGATTCCGGCAAAGGTGAAAGCGGGATCAGCCGGGTAGAGCCAGACCGCTCCGATCGAGCCGCCGACAAGGCCGGGAAAGGCGAGTGGGAACGTCACCATCGAACGATGCCCGTGATAGAGAGGCTTGTTTGAGCGCCGTTGAGGAGGAGCGCCTTCCTCTTCGTATTCCGCATCGTTCTCATCATCGGGATCAGGGCTGGAATGATCAGTGGCAATCCGGGCCGGCTCCGGCTCCTCCCAGTCGAGTATCTGTCGCAGGCGTTCGGTTTCTCCGGCTCCTTCACGAAGACAGACATCATCAAGTCCCAGCATTCCCTCGTCCAGTTTCTCGAGGATTTCATCGATCTCAAACGGGCCGAGCCTGTCGTCACCTTTCAGGATGAAGATCCGTTCGTTCACCGGATAGTCTGAGTCCATAGGGAGAAAATCTAATGGGAATCATCGGCTGATTCCACCGGAGGAAGTAAGTCTTCCCGCTGCATGAGAGATTTCAGATTCAGTCCTGCGAGAGCAGGACCGTCACACTGAAAAATCATGCTCTCCAGTGGAGCAATGCGATCCATTTCCCCAACCGTGTTGTGAATCAGGCCCTGAATGATCGAGAGATCGCCCTCCGGCGTCGAAAAAATATTGCTGAGTCGGAACATGAGGCGACCGGCTTCCCAGTCCATTTCAAAATTTCCCACCGTCAGTGTTTGATTCACCCGCATGGCGAGCTCGGCGAGGCGTTCCCGTTTCGCAGGATCGGAAGTCTGGTGGGTCGATTCAGAGACTACCGAAACCGTGCTCAGTTTCTCGAAAGCCTGCACGTGAAGATCAACACGAGTGTGATGGGCCTCGAACCCGGCCCGGATCACTTCCTGTTCCGCGACTTCGGCAAATGCCCAGCCGGCGCTCGCGAATGCGTTCTTAATCGAGGAGTAAAGACTGGAATTCGGCATGTCAGGCTGGGGAACTGGAGGTTCGATATCTGTAAGATGGTCGATGCGGGCGATCAACGAGGAATGCAAGCGCGAGCCACAAGAGGGAGAGAATCATGAGAGCAATCACTCCGCCGGACGCGAGGCCGATTCCTTGAAGGAAAGGGAAAACAAGGGCTATCACGAAAATGCCACTCGTCGAAGGCGGATTTTCGGGCGTGGAGAACAGTTTCAAACGCGCACGTCCAACCTGCATCGCCAGGACGAGGATCACCGAGCCTGCGATGACAGCCACCAGCTTCTGCACCGGAGATGGTCCGGACGTTGAGGCAAGGCTCACTGAAATACTGATTGAGAACATCGCCCCGAAAAACAGAATCGAAAGCCCGCGGGCGATGTAGCTCCGGAAGCCGGACGCCCCGATAACGATGGCATTCATCACCGCATTGATGGTGAGATTGGAAAAGAATCCCTCTATGGCCCCGATCAAATCGACGCTGCCAAGAAAGTAGCGAACGGTCAGGTAGGGAGTGATGGAAATCAGCAGTAACAGGCTCATGGCAGTGGCGGTGAACCATTTTCCCCTCACCACTTTCCATCGCGACAGGGAGGCGGCGAGAAGCAGTTCGATATTTCTTCCGGTTCCTATTTCCGGTTGCAGGGCGCCGAGCGAGGTCAAGGGCAGGGCCACTCCAAAACCAATCGTGAGAAAGCTGGACAAGGCGGCGGAGAGAAACGGAGCGGAGATACTGCCGTCGGTAAACCGGAGCAGGGCAAGCTCGAGTCCGGTAATCGCGAGAACCGTGATCTGCAGGATAAGAAACGAGACGACGATCAAAGGTGACCGAAGGACCTGCCTCAAGTCCCGAACGAAAACGGGGCTGAGTTGATCCGGAAACGCGGTGAGAGGCTTTTGCCACTCCATGGATTTACAACCGCGAACCTTAGGCACCTTAGGATTTAGGCGTCAGAACGATTTTCTGAATGTCCATGATCGCTTTAGCACCCTTGCTTTTCGGGATCACCGCCAGTTTGTTTTTTCCGGGGGCATCCAGACTGACTGTGCCGAGATCCAGCTCTTTCCATTCCTGAAACCCACCGGTTTCCTCAACGGTAAACCCGTGGGTCTGGTCATTGAGATAGAGGGCGACCTCGCTTCCACCGGCACCGTCGCCGCAGCCGTAGAACACACTCATTTGGAACTTACCTGTCGTCGTCACGTCGAAAACCCATTCCGCCCAGTCCTCGACTTCGGTCCAGAAGCCGAGGCAGTTTTTCTCCTCCTTCGGCTCGTAGCGCATCTTCTCGGAATACGTCGTCGCGCTCCCGGCGTCGAGGATGATGGACCCGTCGATCGACTGGCCGTGAGGATCATTTTCCGGTGCCGGACGGAAATGCAACCCCTTGACCTGGAAAGCGGGAACATTCGACTGATCGCCGGTGAGCATTGAGACACCATACTCACCCGGTTTCGGAATGTAAGCCTTTCCGAGGATCATGGGTTCTTTTGCCATGAGCGCATTGGTTCTCGGCGCGTAGCCTTTCAGAATTGACTCCCCAATCTTTACCTGGACACCCAGCTTGGGGCGGGACGAATCATACAGCAGTCCCACATAATAATTTCCCCAGCGCTCAATGTTTGCATTCCAGAACCAGTTGGCGAAGTGACTGCCGGGCTGGTACTGACCATCGGCGGCATCGAGGGTGAAAGAGCCACGCGTTCTGTCAACCTCGACCGGATAATCGCCGGCTGTTTGCAAGTCATCGATGGACCCGAAAGGATCGGGTGGCAGATTTGTAGCCGTAGCCTCCTCCGCATTGAGCTGCGGGAGAGCCATGAGCAGGGCGAGGAGAGGAGTGAAACGCTTCATGAAGGCGGACTCTATCGAAATCCGGCAGATGTCGCAACAGCGGAAACATCCACGGTTGGCGCAATCGAGTTCCTGTGTGAAACCGCAGAACCCGCTACGATGGATTCATGCGTGCCGGAATATTCATCGTTCTTCTCATCTTCTCGTGGGCGCCGCTCATGGGGGCGAATCCCGGCACCTCGGATCCACCCAATATCATTCTCATCATGGCGGACGACATGGGGTGGTCCGATATTGGGTCTTTTGGCGGTGAAATCGAGACGCCGAATCTCGATCGGCTTGCGAAAGAGGGAAAACGGTTCACTCAGTTCTACAACAACGCAAAGTGCACCACGACCCGTGCGAGCCTGCTCACCGGGCTCTATCCCAGGAATGGCGGGCAGGGGATCGAGCTGCTCTCCGGCAATATGGTCACTCTGGGGGAGGCGCTGGGCGACGCCGGCTACCTGACGGGCTTGAGCGGGAAATGGCACAACGGGAGCAAGGCGCCGCACCGCCCGCTGGATCGGGGTTTTCAACACAGCTATGGGCTGTGGGATGGTGGTTGTAATTTTTTCGACCCCTCGATTCCCGATCCCCCCTTCAAGGGTGGCCGAACGCGATTCTTCGGCAGAGACGATCAACGGCTGACCGAATTCCCCGACGACTTTTTCACGACGACCGCCTTCACAGATCACGCCATCGAGACGATTCGACGTCATGCCGCAGCGGGGAAGCCGTTCTTTCACTACCTCGCCCATACGGCCCCGCATTATCCGCTGCATGCGAGTCCGGAGGACATTGCCAAATTCAAGGGGCGATATGCCGGGGGCTGGGATGAACTGCGCAAAGCCCGCTATGAGCGGCAGGTGAAAATGGGCTTGATCGATCCTGCGGTTTTCCCCGAGCCGGGACCGAACCCCGACAATCGATCCTGGGAGAGCATTCCTGCGGGGGAGCGCGCCTGGGAGGAGCGACGCATGGAAGTCTACGCTGCGATGGTCTACCGCATGGATCTCGAGATCGGACGTGTCCTCGATTTACTCAATGAACTGGGCATCGCGGAAAACACGCTCGTCGCCTTTCTTTCCGACAACGGTGCCTGTTCCGAGGAGCCCGGAGGACGTCTTACCGATCAGATGTTTGGCCCCGCAGAGTTTTACGGGCATGTCGGCCCCGACTGGGCCTATGCGCAGAACACGCCGTTCCGATATTACAAATCGACCACCTACGAAGGCGGTGTCGCCACCCCGCTGCTCGTGAGATGGCCTGCCGCGATTGAAGGTGGAACGACCACGGACACGGTTGGCC
Source organism: Verrucomicrobiales bacterium (assembly GCA_029233965.1). Classification (GTDB taxonomy): domain Bacteria; phylum Verrucomicrobiota; class Verrucomicrobiia; order Verrucomicrobiales; family DEV007; genus Arctic95D-9. The sequence continues at coordinate 7,144 of JARGOP010000110.1, forward strand.
ACATCATCGACTTCATGCCGACCTTTCTCGAACTGGCGGGAGGGGAGTATCCGCTTTCAAGAAACGGTGAGCCGATCATTCAGGAGGAAGGCATCTCACTGGTGCCGGTCTTGAAATCCGATGCTGCCGACTTCGAGCGCCCCGCGCCCCTCTTTTGGAATTGGGCCGGAAGTCGCGCCGTGAGAGAAGGCGACTGGAAGTTGGTCTGGAAAAAAGGAGGAAAGAAAGGCTGGGAACTCTACCAGCTCGGAACAGATCGGACCGAGACGAAGAATCGTGCAGATGAAAACGCCGCGCTCTTGGAGCGGATGGCACGCAAATGGGAGGCGTGGGCGACGCTGACCGGTGTGAAATATTAGCGACCGGTCTCTGATAACTGCCGCTTGAGCCCAAACGCTTCGCGTGTATTTTGGCCGTTCCGCAGAGTCCCCGTAGTTCAACGGATAGAACAAGGGTTTCCTAAACCTTAGATAGAGGTTCGATTCCTCTCGGGGA